>JAXKCR010000001.1:0-276714 GCA_036552405.1 Eggerthellaceae bacterium
CCGATAGACATGTCGACGGAGTCGCAGAACGTGATACCTGCCAGCAGCCACATGATCTTCATGTGGAAACCAGAGATAGGCATACGGTCAAGACGTGCCGCGATACCGTGGAATGACGTTTGAGCATTAGATGCCATGCGTACCCCTTCCTTTCTCATCTTTCTTTGACACACGTTCCTTCGAAAACTGCACTCCGGATCAACGCCGCCATCCTCATTATTGTCCCCTCCCATATTCGGATGGAGCACTTCCGGAAATGCCACATCTTACAAACAGCTCCACTCTGCTCACAATGCGGCAAACGCATTTTCGACACCAGTGTGTCTTCCTGAAGACATTTTCAGGCTAGAGCCTTGAAAGCTTCCAATAGTGAACTCATTCGCTTTCGTAACGACCATTACGTAATGTAATAGAAGCTGTTCGGGAACATGTTCAGGCAATATCTTCATACCTGCTCATGGGGCGGTTTTTTCTAAATACCCCAATGCGAAAATGAGCTTTTTCGGATCCTTGAAGATCTCCCAACGTTTTCGAAGGCCCCTTTGGGACCGATCCTTTATTCGACTCTTCCTCCGGGGCCATAGCTCTTCGAACACTTTGGATCCGTCCCGCAATATCGAAACCCTTCCTTTTAGGAATAATATTCAGACGTCCCCTAAGACAAAAAACGCCGCCCCGAAAGGGACGGCGTTCGTAGTCGTAAGCAGTTCCTTGCAGCGCAGGGAACCTCTGACTTACATGTTGGTGAATGCAAAGTTCTCGGGATGAGCCTTTACTTCGTCGCGCAGTTTCGGGTTCATCTTGCGAACGCCGCGACGAGCATCCTCGGTCTGAGAAGCCAGAACCTGGTTGCGGTTCTCGAGCGTGATCTGAGAGCCGAAGCTGTTGTCCAGAGATGCCTGAAGAGCTTCCTTGGTAAGGCGAAGACCCAGAGGAGAGGAGTTCTTTACCATGGCCTCTGCCATCTTCACTGCTTCTTCTACGACGTCTTCGTCAGCAACTACCTTGCTTGCGAAGCCCCACTCGAGCAGTTCTTCAGCGCCGATACGACGAGCAGTCATGAGAGCCTCAGCTGCACGAGCATAGCCGACGATACGAGGCAGGTAGTAAGAACCGGACATGTCGGTACCGGTCAGGCCAATGTTGAGGTAGCCAGCCTGCATCTTGTAGGATTCGCCCAGAACGCGAATGTCGCAAGCGCAAGAGAGAGAAAGACCGCCGCCAACTGCATGGCCCTTCAGAGCACCGATGATGGGCTGCATAGCAGCACGCATGTTCACTGCCTGGTCGGAGCACATGGTCTGCATGATAGCGTGGTCACGCTGAGCGCGGCCCATATCCTCAGGTGGCTCATAGTTGAGTTCGTTCAGGTTGAAGCCTGCGCAGAAGGACTTGCCTTCGCCGGTCAGAACGATGGCGCGGCACTCGGGGTCCATGCGGACCTTCTTCAGATAATCGTTGAAATCAGCCATCTGCTGATAGGACATAGCATTGAGGTTAGCAGCGTCATCGAAAGAGACTACGTGGATAGCACCACGAACATCGACCTTAAGACGCTCGTACTCATACTTGAATTCAGGCAGATGGTATGCCTCCTGATATACGCTCATGCGCATCCCCTTCCAAATAGGAAACGTGGTTTAATATAGGTAAATCGTAGTTTTTCATTGGGCCTGCTGTCAAGGACAACGGGACTTATCCTTATACTGCGAAGAGTCCGATTACTGCCGAAAGAAGAGGTACACATGGCAGAATACAGTCCAACACGCACCCATGCGACATGGAAACCACGCGTAACTGCCGCTCATGTTCCTTACTATCGCTGCTCTGAATGCGGTGCAGTGGTAAGGGGTGTCGATGGCTCTGTCGACATCACCATGACCAACGACGGCGAACGTTCACTCATCTTCGAGCCGCCTTACGCGCATGTCGATTTCCAGCTCTCCTGCTGCGGAAAGCCCATGGAGCAGCTCGAGCTCGTTCCCGCAGCTGACGTCGAAGATCGCTTTAAGTTCGACTATCAGATCTTGGGCGGCATGAACAATAACGCCGTCAAGATCGAGTGGCGCAGCATCGATGCGGAGTGCAAACCCCGCTGGTTCGCGCTCAAGACGTTCACCGGCGTTATGACGAAATATGTCCAGCCCAAAAAATGGCCGCCCGTGGTGTTCGCACTGGCCGACGAAGACGCCTTCGCCTATTGCGACAAGGATCCTTGCGTTGAATGCACGTTCCGCTGCAAACGCGGCATGGAGATCTACGCGTACGTCGAGAACATCGGCCTGGTCGTCTTGCCGCTCGACCGCATGGTGGCCAGCGGAAGCGCCGGATTCAACGAATTCGAATCACCCAGTGAGATCATGGCCGCAGCAAAGAAAGCACGCGCCGCTGCGAAATAGCGTAAACCCCCCTCAGCGGATCGCCCAGCGATGCGGCAAGGCGATCCGTCCTGTGAGGTCCGAGACGCGGGCGTGACGTGGACGATTTAAAGCATCCCACGGGGGTCGCGCAAGATTTTGGGGGCGTTTTGGCAATTTTTTTCGCTTTTTGACGACCCGCCACCATAGGCAACTTAAGTTACACCCCAAATCCGGTTGGTTTGGGGTGTAACTTTCCCCAATGGCACTACATCGGCTCCAAGAATCGTCAAAAAACGAAAAAACTGCCATAGAGACTCGAAAAACCTACGCAAGAAAAGGTGCGTCTCCGCAAGCCCGATTGCGCAAAACCCAACACATCCCGCAAAACGCAGCGCAATCGCGCGCCCGTACTTACTAGTTCGCCATCTGCGCTTCGTAGCCCTCTTCCACTACCGCATCAACCAAAACGTTATCGGCCACATCGGCGCCTACGCGCACGACCGCCTTCTTCCCTTCCAGATCGACGAGCGCTTCTTCTACGCCTTCAGCCCTTTCAAGCGCCTTCTTTACGTGCGCAACGCATTTTTCGCACATCATGCCTTCTACCAAAAGCGTCTTTTCCATTAGTGGATCCTTTCTGTCTGGAACTTGAATACCCTGAACTTTTTTCGCCTGACCATCCGGCGCAAGATCGATTTTACGAATCACCACTTCAATGGGCGCTTCGCCGACAGCAAGAGAACTCGTAACGTCGCCCGAGAATTTCGCAGCGATGGCAGGTGGAGTTGCGGCATTGGCAGCTCCTGCGATAGTAGGCGCAGTTGCAGTATTGGCGGATCCCGCAATGGCAGGCGAAATCTTCGTGTTAGTATGCCTCGCAACGTCAGGCAGAGTTGCGGCATCAGCAAGTCCGGCAACGTTAGGCAAAGCTGCAGTATTGACGGACCTTACAACGTCAAGCGAAGTTGCGACGGCAGTCAGCTCTGCAGCATCGGACGAAGCTGCGGCAGAGGTGTTGATTCCGCGTTTTGCGCTGACACCCGCTTGCGCGGCGCTCGGTACCATGCCAGCTCGAGGCTTCCACCTGCGCAAACGCAACGCATTGCTGACCACGCAAACCGAACTGAAGCTCATAGCCGCAGCGGCGATCATCGGATTCAGGCTAATGCCCCAGTAGGCAAGCGCGCCCGCCGCGACCGGAATGCACAGCGCGTTATAGAACAGCGCCCAGAACAGGTTCTGCTTAATATTGCGCATCGTGGAACGCGAAAGATCGAGTGCTGCCGGCACATCCAGCAGGTCGCTGTGCATCAAGACGACATCGGCACTCGAAAGGGCGATGTCGGTACCCGCACCAATGGCGATACCCACATCCGCACGCGCAAGCGCGGGAGCATCATTGATGCCGTCACCCACCATCGCAACACGCCCCTGCGCCGACAATTCGCGTATCACACGCTCCTTATCAGCGGGCAGCACTCCCGCGATGACCTCATCGGTTCCCACTTGTTCATGGATAGCCTGCGCGGTACGGGGCGCATCGCCAGTGAGCATGATCGTCTTGATACCCATACCTCGAAGCCACCCGATAGCCGCAGCACTCGTAGGCTTCACCACGTCGGCGACGGCGATATACCCGAGCAGATCCCCTTCGCGCGCGAAATAAGTCACGGTCTTGCCCGCTTCAGCCAGATCGCGCGTCCATTCAGGATCGAGGGCGATCCCCTGCGCTTGCATCATGCGCGCATTGCCCGCATAGCACCACGCACCTCCGACCACGCCGGATACACCCTCGCCAGGTGTCTGGACGAACTCTTCCACCTCAACCGGAGCGATCTGTTGCTGCTGCGCGTACTTCACCATGGCCTGGGCCAAAGGATGCTCCGAGCGCTTTTCGAGAGACGCCATGATCGTCAGCATATCGGGAACGCGGGCTCCCTCGGAGTGCGCGAACACAACATCGGTCACACGAGGCGTCCCCTGAGTAATGGTGCCCGTTTTGTCCAGAACCACCGTCCTGATACCATGAGCCACCTCGAGCGCCTCAGCCGACTTCACTAATATCCCGTGAGTGGCACCCCGTCCCGTGCCGACCATGATGGCGGTCGGCGTTGCCAGGCCCAACGCGCACGGGCACGAGATGACCAGCACCGAGATCGCGTACGACAGCGCCACGGAAAGATCGGCGCCCAAGGCCATCCATACAACGAAAGTCACGAGCGCAATACCGATTACCACCGGAACGAAAACACCGCTGATCTTATCGGCCATCTTTTCGATAGGCGCTTTCGAACTGGTCGCCTCATCGACGAGCTTTACGATTCCTGCAAGTACCGTATCGGCGCCTACTCGTTCAGCGCGCATGGTGAACCAGCCACTGGTATTCACGGTCGCGCCCGTTACCGTATCACCCGCACGTTTGGCAACGGGAAGAGGCTCGCCGGTGATGACCGACTCATCGACCGTTCCCGACCCTTCGATCACCGCTCCATCGACAGGGATCGACTCGCCCGCCTTCACTACCAGAACATTGCCCACACGAACGCTCTGAGCATCGACCTGCACCTCTTCGCCACCTTCAAGGCGTGTTGCCATCTTGGGAGACAGATCCATTAACTGAGAAAGCGAATCGGTCGTCCTGCCTTTTGCGCGTGCCTCTAGATATTTGCCGAGCGTGATAAGCGTCAAGATCATCGCGGCTGATTCGAAATACAAATTCATTGCATACTCATGAACCGCCGCCATATCTCCCTGGCCCATGGAAGCGGCCATGCCATACAGCGCGTATACGCCGTACACCGTTGCAGCACCCGAACCCAGCGCAATGAGCGAATCCATATTAGGTGCGCGATTGATAAGCGCTTTGAACCCCACACGGAAGAACTTGAAGTTGACGAACAGAACAGGTATGAGCAGCAAGAACAACGTTAAGGCGTACACCATCGCGTTCTCGGTGCCGATGAGCATTGACGGCAAGGGCCACCCGAGCATGTGGCCCATCGAAATATAGAAAAGCGGCACCATGAACACCAGCGACGCTATCAAGCGGCGCTTCATCTGCGCACGCTCCCTCTGCGCAGCATTCACGGCCGCATTTTGCGCACCCGTAGCGCCGAGCGCGGCCCCACCGGACGAGGCATCCTGATCGGACACCCTCGGAAACGCCCCGTATCCCGCCTTTTCCACCGCAGCCTCAATGGCCGTCGTCACCTGAGATGCATCAACGCCGTCGTCAAATTCGACCTCCATCGAGTTCTTCAGCAGATTCACGGAAGCGCGACGAACCCCCGTCACGGCGTTGGCGGTCTTCTCGACACGAGCAGAACATGCCGCGCAGGTCATGCCGGTCACATCGAACGACCGCGTAGTAATTGGAGTGGTTTTCGAAGTATCCATATCGTGTTCCTTACGAACGCGCGAATTTCTTTATCAGGCGCATAGCTTCATCGATGACCTCGTCATCACCACGGCGAATGCGGTCCTTCACGCAAGTTTCCAGATGATCGCGCAAGATCATTTCCGCCGCACTACGGATCGCACTTTCCGCTGCCGCCAGTTGGGTGAGCACATCACCGCAGTAGCGGTTGTCATCGATCATTCCCTTGACGCCATTGAGCTGCCCGATCGCCCGATTCAACCTCTTTTGCACGTCAGCTTGGAATTGCTCGGCCCGCTCGGTTTCCTTATATCGACAATCGCACGTTTTCTTTTCTAGGCCCTCGCGCGGGGAAGAAGCGTTGGCGCAACGATCCATCTCAGAAGGCGCCTCGTCGTGCTGTTCGGACAAGCGGAACGAAGCCGCATTGCCTTCAACTGAAAAAGAGGGAGACACACAGCAGCGCCCTTCATGAGAAGCATTCGTCTTATTCATGAACCCACGCCTTCCTTGTTTCTTTTCTTGTCGCTACTATATACCCCTATGGGGTATTTTTCATGGGCATTTCCCCCGACGGAGGAAATTCACCTCCCCTTCATGAGAGCAATGCCCGGCGTTGGCGCTCTGCGGGCGACAGAGAGCGATGTCCAACACCGCTACTCGACAGGTGATAGAAATCGACGCCTGATGCTGCCGATCGGCGAGCGACAATTCGCTTTCGCAAAACGAAAACACCCCCTATCCCGCATAAAAAAGGGAGCGACACTCATCTAAAAATTGAAGCACTCAACAATTTCGCATCGTTTCGATTCTGTTGATTCCTTTCTTGAGAGAAGCAAGTACAATAGGGCGATGCTGTAGGGGAAATGCACTATTTTTTTACAGGGACCTCATTCAAGATCCACATCTCCCATACGCATGCAGAATCCCGAGAAAGGCCAGCTTTCCAAGCCGCTCTTTCCTGATCGAATGTCTTGCGAGGAACCACAATGCCATACCAAAACGAACCATCTCGCTCAAACAGACGCCAGTCGCATTCACCCCGCGCTTCACGCAACGCACAACGCGTTAACGTGCCTCACGCCCGTGACGAACTCGAACGCGAACGCGAGCTATACAGTGCTCGTGATCCTCACAGATCTACAAAATCACCTGCTCAACGTGCCGCCGAATCACAGCCCCTCTCAACCAGCGAACATCGCCGCACTACCCGCGTGGCCGATTCGATAAGCAGCAGCACCTTACGTGAAAACCCCGCTTCGAGCAGCCGCATACCGCGCGTTGCCACGCCTGCATCAAGCAGCGAAATGCCTCGTGTTCCCAATGCATACGCGAACCGCAGCGGACACGCTGGCTATACGAACGAACGCACGCCACGCGCGCAAGCGGCTTCAACGGACAGCTGGTCAGCCGATGTCCATGTGCCCCACACGAGCACCTATCGCACAGCCGGCTCTACAGATCAGTTCTCTGACCAAGCAGCGCCCTACAGGCGATCTTACGAACGATCGCGATACTCTCGTGGTGGAGACAGTTCCCGCCAACAGGACGAAGCCGGTCCCGTTAGAAGCGTCGATTACGGAGCAAGCCGTTACTTGAACAACAAGCGCCCCCCCAGCGGCCCTTTGAGTTCAGCGCGCAACAAGATCATCGCCATCGTGGCGACCATTGCCGTTGTGGCCATTGGCGTATTCGCGTTCCAAACATGGCAGAACACCAAAGAAGTCCAGGTCACGATCAATGGTCAGCAACAGACCATCGCAGGAGACCAGCGCTCTCTTCAGGGGCTACTGAGCACCAACACGGTCTCAGTGAAACCCGGTAATTACATTGCGGTTGACGGATCGGTCATGCGCGAAGGAGAAGGCACGCGTGCGACAGCCAACGTCAATGGCGTCGATATAACCGACCTTTCGCTGCACCTGAATGAAGGTGATACCATCTCACTCACTGATGGCGTCGATATAACCGAAGAATACACTGATAGCGATCCTCAGGTTCTGCCAGCATCCCTTGAACTAAAGGGCTCAGGTGCCGTCCATGTATACACCCAGAAGAGCGAAGCAGGCGAAAAGGTAACCCGCACTGGGAAAGAATCAGGGAAAACCGCCGAAATCACCACCAAGGAACCCGTCAATGGCGTGGTCCAGTACTACAACGTTAATTCCAATGGTGAAAAAGTGATCGCACTGACCTTCGACGATGGACCTTGGGATTCCACCACGCAAGCCATTTTGGATATCTTGAAGGAGAACGACGCAAAAGCAACGTTCTACACCGTGGGACAAATGATCTCCGGCCACGAAGACCTGCTTAAGCGCGCAGTTAATGAAGGTCATGAGCTCGCCACTCATACGTGGGACCACGCCGAAGGAAGCGGTCAGGGCGTAAGCCTCATCCTCATGTCGTCAGAAGAGCGCAAGGCCGAAATCGAAAAAGGCCTTCAAGCCATCAGGGATGCGACAGGGACCGAACCCAGCTTGATGTTCCGCGCTCCTGGCGGCAACTTCGATCAATCGGTCGCTTCCGACTTGAACGGCCTGGTCACCGCCGAAATCGGCTGGAATATTGACACCACTGACTGGAAGCGCCCCGGAGCCGACACTATCGCCCAGCGCATTGAAAGCGTAGGGCCGGGAGGTATCGTCCTGATGCACGATGGGGGGGGCGACCGCACGCAAACCGTTGAAGGACTTCGCCAAGCCCTGCCGAAACTAAAAGCACAGGGTTACACCTTCGTGACCGTAGAAGAGCTATTGAACCGCTACCCTTACCAGGAAGGCCAGAGCGCTTAGTTGTGCTAGCGAACTTCCCGTCGCGCCCCAGAACAACGCCTCCGCAGCGATTGTTCTGGGGCGTTATCATTTAAGGGCGAAGAGCGCCCGTCTTCACATCATCATCACATTCCGAAAAAAGTACGCCGTTTGTTCGAAAAAAGTGTTGACAGCACGCCGCAAAACGCAGAGAATATTTCTTGCTGAAAACGCGCCGTTACCTCAGCTGGATAGAGGGACTGACTACGAATCAGTACGTCGGGGGTTCGAATCCCTCACGGCGCACCACTTAAAACTTCAAGCTGCGACTTCGGTCGCAGCTTTTTTAATGCCCTCATGCCAGGTCTCGCCCTTTTCGCGTGGTAATCTGGATGGACGCACATCACAGGCGCACGCCTGCCTGCGCTGACTCTTGCACCACGCAGGATCTTACGGAGGGCTCCCATGGTCACCGAACACCGCATCTGTCATCCGCACGCCGACCACCACGCCCATGCGTCTTTCGGACAAAAAGCGCTTTGCGTGCTTTTCAGCCTTGCTCTCGCAATGAGCCTGGCACCCGCACCCGCACTGGCAACGCCCGAGGCCGCCCTGTCGGAATGGGAAAGCACCTCTCCCGCGAAGACCGCGGACGAAGATACCCGAACAACGCCCGAACCACTCGAAAACGCCGAAGGTCAGGTCCTCGTTCTGTACCGTACTGCCGTGCCAGAGAACCAAAGCGCTACCGCACGTTCCCTCGCAGAAGAGCCGCATGCTTCCCAAAATGATGCAGAGCCGCTTTCCGAAGAAGGCTTCGAAGTTGTCCAGACGTGGAATCTTTCCGCGGTAGATACGGCTTTAGCGAACCAGCCCTCCACCTTCTCACTTGAAGACGGGGACGCCGATGCGTCCACCATCCCTGAAGGCGAAGATCTGCGCGTGGCCTTGATCTCGAAGCCAGGGGCTTCTTCAGATGATCTGGTGTCGCAGCTCGAGGAGCTCAGCTACGTTGAAGCGGCCCAACCCAACTATCTGATCCCCCTCAGCAACGCCGCAGTGAATGACACCTTCTATGACGAATGGCAGTACAACCTGCATGCGTCCGGAGCAAGCGAAACGAACCCGTCGAGCCAGGGCGGCATCAATATTGAGGCGGCCCTTCAAGAACGCGCCACAACGGGCACTTCAGGCAAGAACGTAGTCGCCGTTATCGATACAGGCGTGGACTACACCAACCCCGACCTCGAAGACGTAATGTGGACGCTCACGGAAGAGTACGCGGACGTGCTTCCCGGCGCAGTAGGCAGCCACGGATACGACTACGGCGACAACGATGACGACCCCATGCCCGCTTCTGACACGATGTCTTCGCACGGAACCCATTGCGCGGGCATAGTCGCCGCGCAGACCAACAATAATCAGGGCGTGGCCGGCGCGTCTTCGGATACGCAGATCATGGCCTTGAAATGCAGCAACAGCGAAACAGGCGAAACGCTTTCCGCCTCGTCCGTCGTTTCTTCCTACCAGTACATCATTGCCGCTAAGCTTGCCGGCGTGAACGTTGTCGCCATCAACGGATCATGGCATCTGGGCTCGTACATGCCCGTAGTCGACTACCTGGTGAACCAAGCGGGCAGGCTGGGTGCGCTTTCCCTCTTCGCAGCAGGAAATTATGGCGTAGACACGCAAGAATCCTCTTACTACGGCACCACCACCGGTCCCGAAAGCCCCTACGCGATCGTTGTTACCGCGAGCACCGAAGACAACACCTACGCTTCTTTCAGCAATTACAACAAGACCGACGTCGACGTGGCCTTCCCCGGATCGCGCATCCTATCCACCGTGAGCACCACGGCGGGCGCGGCGTTCTTCCAGCCCCTCTACTCCAAGGCCTCCGACAAAACACTCGTCCACTACCAGAACTTCGCCTCCTTCGACCCCGATGACGCCACCCTCATCGAATCGGAGGGCGTCGCACCTGAAGACGGCTTCGCCCTGAGATACCACTACGTAGACGACGACACGTGGACCCCCACTGCACTTACCGCCCAGCAGCTCGAAGGCGGGTGGTTCACGGTTGAAAAAGTCGACGACGCGGGCTTTGGCGAACCTGGCCTGCGCGTGAGCATCGATACCACGTCCGATAAATGCCCCTTCGAAGGCACATCCCCTTCGGATTACTACGTCACCGTTTATTGGAAGGTAAGCGACGACAACGCGCTCCTGGAAGACGCCACCACCAAAGGGCTTTCCGTCCAGGACTACGCCTACTCCTCGACCCCGCGCCTTGAATCAGGCAACTCCATTTATTGCTCGCTGGCCCTGACCGATGGCGCGAACTTCTCAAGCGCGAACTACCTTTCCGAATCTCAGATCTACAGCAACGCATCAGCCGAGAACGCCTATATCAGCGGAACGAACCTCGTTTCCTTAGGCAACGAAGGAACGCCCCTGTACGCTGCCGCTCAAGTTACTTTTGGCAATTACAGCGCATCCTCCGCCTCTGGCACACTGTGCGGCGTGGGACTCGGCTCGATAGCGGACGGCCCGAACACCGCCGAAGACGACAACGCCTATGTCCCCTATGGACTTATGAGCGGAACCTCTATGGCGACGCCCGCGGCCAGCGGCACCGTGGCCCAGCTGGCAGCACTCTACCCGAAAGCCAGTGCCCTTGAATTGCGCGGCATGATCGTGGGTAGCACCACCCCCATTGAAGCCTCGTCAGCCAGCGACAAACCAACGGCGACCAACGGCCGCTTCACCTGGGATGCTTTCCTGGGTAGCGACACTCGCAACGCCAACACCTGGAGCGCAGAAGAGAACACCGCCCTGAACCAAGTGACCGTGCACGGAGCCTACCTGGAAGACGCCCGCGTTTCCTTTGACGATACGGATATAGTGCCCGTGAGCCAAGACGAGAACAGCATCACGTTCGCTGTTAACCCCGGCGTCTTCGATGGTGAGCGGCACACCATCGCCGTAACCGATGCCTCCACAGGCAGAACGCACACAGGAGCCTACACGCTATCGAGCGCCAGCACGCCCGGAACCACGCTGCAGCAGATAGGCACGCTGCCCGAAAGCGAAGGCGCGCAGGCAAGTGGCGCTCTCGTTTCTGCTGATGGTACGCTCCTCTTCGCTTGCACCAAGGGCACGTACCTGCACAGCACGACCGACCCCGCATCTTCCGAATGGAGCACGCTGCCTGGCGCGGGTCTGCCCGAAAGCGAGCAAGGCACTGGCTGCAGCGCCATCGAATACGCGTATCTGGATGGCGTGATCTATGCTTTCTGCACTGACCTTATGGGTGAAGACGGCGCCGCCCAACAGCGTCTCTATGTGAACACCTTCGCGCTCAATGGAGCTAGTTGGAGCGGCTGGAAAACAGCGGCGGAAACGGAGGCGGGCGGTTTCACTAACCATGACGTTCTTGCCCCAAGCGCCACCGCATATAGCTGCGAGATCTTCTGCACCCTTTCCTACAGCTGCACCAATGCAGACAAAACGAAGCGCACAGACAAGAGCATCATGGTGCACGCGGCTTCCGGATCGAGCGAATTCACGGTACATGAGCGCGATCTTGACTGGGATGAACCCTATCCCCTTGTTCTTTCCGGCACGCCCGATGGTCTCAAGGCCATGGGCACCACGTTCCTTGAGGATCAAGTGCTGGGCATGAGCTATGACTTGGGAGCCGGTTCTTGGAAAGACCTCACGTCCTTCACCGGCCAACCAGAACTATCGGTAAAAGAAGCCAAGGCCTTCTACAAAAGCACTCATACCACTACCTCGAACGGACTGCTCTACACTGCGGTAAGCGCCGCTGGTTGCACCGATACCGTGCTCCTGGACCTGACAAATTTCTCCTGGAAGAACCTGGGTAACTTCGGTCTTAACTCTTCGGGCCTTACGGGATGCAGCGTGGCTACGGTAGGCAACACGGTGTACCTTGCTGGCAGCATGGCAACGCAAGAAGGCGCCGCAGGACCTGCCGCTGGCATGAGCTTGTATGTCTTCCCGGAAGATACCTCAAGTGCCGCCGAAGGACTCGCACGTACGCTAAGCGCTCAGGCAGAAGGGAACGGAACCGTGACGGTGGAAACCTGGCGTGGGGTAGCAAGTGCGCAGGTGAGCGCCTCCTTGCATGACACAGCCACCTGGAAGGCTACGCCCGCGCAGGGATACGCATTCGATGGATGGTTCACCGAAGATGGCACGCAGGTAAGCGCGAGCGCAGAGTATTCGATGCCCGTAAGTGACAGCATCGTATTGACCGCGCGCTTTTCCGCGGCATCCGGCCCCGACCCTAGCGACCCTGGTTCGGGCGATCCAGAGTCAGGTGGATCCGAATCAGGCGACCAGGGATCCTCATCCGCGGGCACTTCCGCCCATGGCTCTGATGACAAAAGTCACTCCGCCAAAACGAACGACGCCGCCGCCCCCTTCACGGCGGGGGCCTTAGCGCTCTTCGCCCTGAGTAGCGTCGCGTTTGCACTTGCCGTCAGACAACAGAAAAGATCCTAGGGCGTCAGAGGCCGCGTTGCTCCTGCAGCACGGCCTCTTTTCAGTAAGAACTAAACGATGGACACGAACAGATCCGCAGCCTCACAAGGCCACAATAGCAAGGGGAATATCGTGAGCTTCAGTAGGAACGGCTTCCACCTGCTGCTCGGAGAACGCAACGCCCACCACGCGACACGACGAGGGCACTTGCGCCAAATAGCGATCGTAGTTCCCCGCCCCATAGCCCAAGCGGTTACCTTGAGCGTCGAAGCCCACTACAGGCACCACGATCATGGTCAGCTCATCGGCGCCAACATACGGAAACGCAGCCAGGTCCTCATGATCGTGCGTGTAGTACTTCAACGGATGAGCCAAGAACAAAGGGGCCTGCGATGGCTCCGGATCATCCGTTTCCGAAGAAAACTCATAGGCCGCGTATCCTTCCGCAGCAACTGCACGCATCTCCATGGTCTGACGAGGAATATCCGTAACGCCATGCGCATCGCGCATCATGCAGGGAAATGCCACGCGGCACCCTAGCTCATACGCATGCGAGATGAAATCGGCCAGATCGACTTCTTCAGGGAACGCCGCGTATACTGCGATGGTGCACTCAGCGGGGGTCTTCCCTGTAATGTCCAGCGTCAACGTAAGCGATTCAACGAGCTGCTTGCATATTTCAGCGCTCTTGTGGGCACGATAGGGCTCGGGGAGCTCTGCGCGTATCTGCCGCGCTTCGGCGCGCAAACGATCACGCACGGATCGCACATCTGCTGCTGCATCGAATGTCGTATCTGCCATGTCCGCCCTATCCGATCCCGAATATCTGCATTACCAAGCACACAAGTGAAAGTACGCCCACCACGCCAATGGTGATATAGAGCAGAACGCGCGTAACTAACGGCACGCAGTACTTGCCCATAACGTATTTGTCAGTACAGATGATAGCCATGAACACGAGCAAAATGGGCAAGATCACGCCGTTCACGAACTGAGCGGTCAGCATGATACCCATAAGGTCGAGACCAGGGACCATGATGACGATGACCGACAGGCAGATGATGAACGTGAAAATACCTTTGAAGGTGGGGGCCTCCTTCCAGGTGAACGAAACGCCCGCTTCCCATCCGAATGCCTCGCAGATAACGAAGGCGGTCGTAAGAGGCAGCACGCACGCCGCCAAAAGGCTCGCCGCCACCAACCCGACGGCGAACAGCGCTTCAGCATACGGGCCCGCGAAAGGCGCGAGTGCGGCCGCGGCTGCTTCGGCGCTTTCCACTTCAATGCCCTGCGGGAACAGCACCGTACCCGTGGTCACGATGATGAACCAAGCGACGACGCATCCTACGACCGCCCCAGTCACCGCATCGATGCGCTGATAAGGCATGTCTTTGACGCGCGCGCCCTTTTCGACCACATTGCTCTGCGTGAAGAACATCATCCAAGGAGCAATGGTGGTACCGACCATGGCCACCGTAAGAGACAAGAACGAAAGGTCCGAACTCGCTTGCGGCATGACCGTATGAATGAGGGCAAGATCCCAATTAGGCTGCGCCAGGAAGGCCGCGACAATATACGTCGCGAACACACACGACAGCGCCAAGAAGATGTTCTGCACGCGCTTATAGCTTCCGCCGACGATAAGGCCCCACACAGCCGCTGCAGCGATAGGCACCGATATCCAGCGCGGCACACCGAACATTTCCATACCCGAAGCAATGCCGGCGAATTCCGAGAACGTCGTGGCAATGTTGCCAATAAGCAGCGCGAGCATAGCAAGCGCCGTCAACCTGATGCCGAAACGTTCGCGAATGAGCGCCGAAAAGCCCTTGCCCGTTACGATGCCCATACGGGTAGCGGTGGTTTGGACCACGATGAGCAGGATGCACATGACCGGAATGACCCATAAGGTCATGTAACCGAATTTGGCTCCCACGGTGGAATACGTTGAAATACCACCGGCATCGTTGCCCGCCATCGCGGTCACGATACCTGGCCCCATAGCGGCAAGGACGAGCAGCACACGTGAGCGCTTTTTGGTCGTATCCTCTTCGGCAACGAGTTCGGTAGGCTTCTTTTCCATTTCAGTCATACCCACAGCCCTCGTTTAACGAGTCCCGAAAAAGTGGAGCACGGCGAAGGTGTACGGAATGAGCATCAATAAGAACACGATGGTCGTAATGGCGAACTGACCCCACGCCCAGCGCGATTTCACTTCTTCGGCGTCGTCTTCGATGACTTCCATGGCATCGTCGACGGTAACGATACCCAGCAGACGGCCGGACTCGTCCACAACCGGCATAGCCAGCAGGTCGTATTTTGAAATATCGGCAGCCAGTTCATCTTCGGGTGTTTCGGGCAAGGACGTGATCAATTCGTCGAACATGATGTTGCCCAGTTGAGTTTGGCTCTGCGCGAGCACCAAGGTACGCAGCGACAGTACGCCCACCAGTTTGTCGTATTCATCCAGCACGTACACATAGCTGACCGTGGGGTGGTCTTCTTCAAGGGCACGCAGCACCTCGGTCGTTTCTTCGACCGTATCGCTTGCATGCATGGCGACATATTGCGTGGTCATCAGGCCACCCGCCGTGTCTTCCTTGTAGCCGAGCAGCTGACGGATCTCCGCGGCGCTTTCCACACCCATCAAACGCAACAGGGTCTCGGCTTTTTCATACGGAAGATCACCCACGATGTCAGCCGCATCGTCCGGGTCCATGTCACGCAGCAAACGGCTCGCGCGGCGCTCGTCCAGTCCTTCGATGATGTCGGCCTGGAACTCGTCTTCCATTTCCGTGATGGCCTCGCCCGCCTGCGCGTCATCCAAGTGCTTGAACACATTGGCGCGCTGTTTGGGGTCGAGCTGTTCGAGAATATCGGCGACGTCAGCGGGATGCAGCTCCTCAAGGCGCGTATGCGTAACGGAAAGCTGCACTTTGGACAGGTCGCGATCGAGCAGGTCCATGTAGTTCCAGGCGATGATGCGCTCGTCAATGGGACGACCGAACGCCTTCGATACCGCGCAGACCGCCTTTTCCACCCACGGAGCCAACCCGCGCAGAATGCCGCGCATGCCGACTTCCGCTCCCAACAAACGCAACTGCGAACCGGAAATGGAGAGCTTCAGGTCGTTTACCCGCACGACCTTCATGCCTTGCGTGTCAACGATCTGGCGATTGAGCAGATCGCGCGCGAGCAGCACTTCGGCAGGCTGCAAATAGCTGAAGCGAATAGCCGTGCGATCCACCTTCAAGCGAAGGCCTTCTTCGGTGAAGCTATCCACATATTTGCGCCATGAGATCATGAAGGGCGTTTTGCCCGGTCCTAAGAACGCTAGGCTCGTGATGCGGGGAAATACTTCGCCCGTCTGGATGGCAAGATCGGAAATGGAGCCGATCTTTTCGCCATTAGCGTCCACTACCGGCTCGCCCAGCATCTGTGATAAATAGAGCATATGATTCTCCCAGCAAGACCATTGGCCCGGGATTCCCTTGGCGACAAGGCGGCGTTGCCAACGCAAAGCAACCTGATGCCGACAAAGGCATGCTGAGTAAATGGTCTTATCGTGTCGTGGCCTCCCTTCGACCACCGACACCTGCGAGAAATCGCGTAAATGAAGGAGGTCGAAGGTTAGTTACTGTGAGGTTTCGATTTTCGAACCTTCAAGTAATGTCCTTCCATCAAGTGTTATTCCTCCGATGCCGAACCTATGGGGTCTTACCCGACAGATCAGCATCAAGCCCAAAAAGGGCGCTCCACGGTGCATAGGCACTGTTGAGCACATTAGATTGTAAGCAAATGGACCTCGCTGACAACCACCCTCTCGCAGAAATGTAACAAAAGAAACAAAATGCCGGGTGGTTGGAAGACGACACAAAAACGCGACCCTCCGAGGAGAGCCGCGTTCCGTATGGTTCGTATGCCTTGTTCGGGCTACGCCTGTTTCTTGCCTGCAAAAATGCGCGATGCAAGCACAACGGCGATGACCACTGCGATGCCACCGATCAATGATGGCCAAGGTGAACCCGTGAAGCCAGCGACCAGGTAGGCGACCAAGCAGATCACCGCGATCGTAGAAGCGTAAGGGAACTGCGTCGCAACGTGGCGCAGGTGATTACAGTTCGCACCAGCGGACGATAAGATGGTCGTGTCGGAAATAGGCGAAGAATGATCGCCATACACCGCACCCGCCAGCGTTGCGCCGACCGTGACCAAGAACAGCGGATCGTTTTCGGGGAACACACCGACCACGATAGGCAGGATGAGCGCGATGGTGCCCCAGGAAGTACCCATGGCGAACCCGATGAACCCGGCGACCACGAAGATGACCGCAGGAAGCAACGCCAGCTCAAAGCCAACGGAAGTGAGGAACGACGAAACGAATTCGCCGGTGCCCAACATATAACGGCAGCATCCGCCCAAGCTCCACGCCAGCACCAAGATCATAATGGCGCCCACCATTGAGCGAACACCTTCTGACATGCCTTCAGTGAAGCCAACGAGCGTGGTCAGCTTGCGGGGAATGAACATGCCCATAGCAACCACCAACGCCACGGTAGAACCAATACACAGACCAGTGACCGGATCGACGCCAATAGCCGTCGCGAAATCCGTGCCTGAGAAGAAATCGCCTACATACAGCATGCCGATGATCGAGAACACGATCAGCACCAGGATCGGCACGATCAAGTCGTACACCTTGCCTTTATCCGACACGGGAAGGCCTTTGTATTCCTCAACCGCCTTCGATGCACCTTGCAAGTCGGACTGTTCAGTCACAACGGTTTCGACCGAATCTTCGCTTGCAGGCATGCCCGCTGTCGCGATCGCCTCAAGAGCGGAATCAGGCTTGACGATCGACGTGTATTCGCGCTCTTCGCAGGCACGCTGGGCCTTGCCCATCGAGAAGAAATCCTTGCCGAAGATGCACATCGCGAACACGAACAAGATGGTAAGCAGCGCGTAGAAGTTATACGGGATGGACGCGACGAACGTATTGAAGCCGTCTTCACCCAGATAACCGCCAACGGCGACCGCCCAGGACGAAACTGGGGCGATAATGCACACGGGTGCTGCGGTGGAGTCGATGATCCACGCCAGCTTTTCGTGGCTCACGCGGAACTTGTCAGTCACAGGACTCATGACCGCACCGACCGTAAGACAGTTGAAGTAGTCGTCAACGAATACCACGATGCCCAGGATCGCAGTCATGATCGAGGCCATGCGCGCGCTCTTGATGCGCTTCGCCGCCCATTCGGCATACGCGCGCGAACCGCCCGCGACGGCGACCACGACCACCAATGCCCCTAATAAAGCTAAGAACAAGATGAGCGCACCGTTTGACGCGATCTGTTCCGCCATGATCTGCGGAATCATCGTAAACGCCGTGATCAACTGTTCTACGCCAGCCCCCTCAAGCATGAATTCATAGATGATCAATCCAGAAAACACGCCAAGGAGCAAGGAAGAATATACTTCCTTGGTAATGAGCGCCAGGCCAAGCGCCAGAAGCGGTGGCAGGATAGACCACGCTCCCGTAGAGATCAATTCGAAGCCTTCCATGCATACTCCTTGATCTGCCGCATGCTCGTTCGATTCATGCGGACGCGAATAATGATATGCAGATTATAGGAGAGGTTCGAAGCGCCTAGCGCAGTGCCGCCAAAAGAAGTGCGCGGTCTGCGGCGAGTGGCTTATTTTGCGATCGATTATCGTGCGGTCTTACACGAACCGCTCGGCGTTCACGCCCAGGATAATGAGCGAGGCGCCACGCAGCAGGGCGAAAAGCCCCACGTACAGAGCGAGCATCTCGGGCCAAATATAGAACGACACGCCGATCAACAGCGATGCGATACCCGACACCAAGATCCATCCCCACAAAGAGAATCCGCCTCGGCGTACGGCGAACGACCCCGCTATTTCATAGACGGCGAACACGATGACGAACAGACCCGCGACCCACGGGAGCACGACCGAGAACACGACGGGATGCACCAGGAACATCAAACCAACTAGCACATCGACGATGCCATACGCCAGCACATAGCCTGAAAGATCAAGATAATCGCGATCGCGCAGATAGGTGACGATATTCACGATGCCCGAGAAGAGGAACGCGGCGCCCACCATGAGTGCCATCGAAGCCAACGTGAGCCCAGGAAACACCAGAGCTACCACTCCGAACAATGCCAGAAGAACCCCCGCTATGATCAATTGCCAATTACGTCCCGTTATCGCTGATACCATCACGCGCCCTTCTCTTCCTGCTGATTTCGGCATATCTTCCATACGCTCATTGCTTGATGCGCGACCCGCTTCTCTTCGTTCGCCCGAACATCCTCAGGCGCATAAGTTCCGCGCGTAAGCTGCACCTACAGCTTACGCGCTCAAGAGCACCCCTGACAACCATGATGACGAGCGAACGAAGCAAAAGATCCTGCAGTATGCTGATTCCTTATTCGGGCTTACTTTTAACGAATACTCAACTACACTAAGAGCTATTACTATCATCGCCGACATCGTATGGAGGGATACCATGAAACTGGGGTTTATTGGATGCGGCAACATGGCAAAGGCCATCATCAAAGGCATTCTTTCGAGCAACCTTGTTCCCGCAAATGACATCTGCGCATCGAACGCCACCGAAGCGCACGCGAAGGCCGCTGCTGAAGAACTGGGCATTTCGGTTTCTACCTGCAATGCCACCGTCGTCAGCAATAGCGACGCTATTTTCTTGAGCGTAAAGCCTTATCAGTATGAGCAGATCATCGCCGAGATCAAGGACAGCGTTCGCGATGACCAGATCATCGTTACCATCGCGCCCGGCAAGACCATCCAGTGGCTCACCGATCAGTTCGGCAAGCCCATCAAGATCATCCGCACGGCGCCTAACACACCCGCACTGGTCGGCGAAGGCCTTACCGCCTATCACGCCAACGAGCTCGTCTCCGCTGACGAAGTTGCTTACGTGGTTTCGCTTCTGGAATCATTCGGCTCAGCGGTCGAGCTGAAGGAAACGCTTCTCGATGTTTCCGCCACCGTAGGCGGATGCACGCCGGCGTACACCTACATGTTCATCGAGGCTATCGCCGATGCTGGTGTAGCCGAAGGCCTTACCCGCCAGCAGGCCTATCAGATAGCAGCGCAGGCCGTCATGGGGTCCGCCAAGATGGTGCTGGAAACCGGAAAGCATCCTGGCGAGCTGAAGGACCAGGTCACTTCCCCATCGGGATCCACCATCGTAGGCGTGCAATCACTCGAAGAGCACGCGTTCCGCGGCACCGTCATCCGCGCCCTGCGCGATGCTACCGCGAAATCCCGCACGTTATAGAAGGTCAAGTGGCGCTCCTCTCGGGGCGCCACTTTGCTTACGGCTCTGAACCGCACCGCGGCCCGCGCAAGGGCATTACGATTACAACCGCATAGCTCCTCTCCCCCTTTTGCGAACGCCTCGAGACGTTTCCGACGCCGCCTTTTCAGAAGGCTATTCAAAGGCTTAGCCCCCGATGCGCGAGCAGGGGCTCAGGGACAAGGCGACCGATGCGGCGCGTTGTTTTCGCTAAGCCCCTTTAGCCGTCTGAAAAGGCGAATCAGCGGAGGTCGTCTCGAGGCGTTCGCAAAAGGGGGGAGAGGAGCCGTGAGCCGCATACAACATGAAGCACTCGTGAAGGGGCTGGCCGTTAGCTTGACAGCCCCTTTTCGCTCACTAGAATGAAGGCTAGCACTCTCAAGTTGAGAGTGCTAATTTGTATCCCCGAGCGTTCGCCGGCATCCTCGAATCGCGTGCCGGCCCTGAAAGAAGGATCTGCTTCATGCGCAAATTCAAAACCGAGAGCAAAAAGCTTCTCGACCTGATGATCAATTCCATCTACACCAACAAGGAGATCTTCCTCCGCGAGCTCATCTCCAACGCATCCGACGCGGTGGACAAGCTGTACTTCAAGAGCCTGACCGATCAGTCCATCACCATCGGCAAAGACGATCTGGAAATCGATGTTGCATACGATAAAGATGCCCGCACCATCGCCGTTTCCGATACCGGCTTGGGCATGACTAAGGATGAACTGGAAACCAATCTGGGTACCATCGCTCATTCCGGCAGCCTCGAGTTCAAGACCGAGAACGCCGATTCGCAGGGCGACGACGTCGACATTATCGGTCAGTTCGGCGTCGGGTTCTATTCTTCGTTCATGGTTGCCAAGAAGGTCCAGGTAGTTTCACGCTCCTATGGCAGCGATGAGACCTGGGTATGGGAAAGCGACGGCATCGAAGGCTACACCATTGCGGAAGCAGCGCCCGAGCAGGCAGCTCTGCTGGCGAGCGGCCACGGCACCTATATCACGCTGTTCCTGAAGGACAACACCGACGAAGAAGACTACGATACGTTCCTCGACCAATACGAACTGCAGGCACTCATCAGGCAATACAGCAACTATGTGCGCTATCCCGTTCGCATGGAAGTGGAGACGCGCACGCCCCTGCCTAAGCCCGAAGACGCCGGCGACGATTACGTTCCCGAGTTCGAAACCGTACGCGAAACGCAGACCATCAATTCGATGATTCCCATCTGGAAGCGCCGCAAATCAGAAGTAACCGATGAAGAGTACAACAACTTCTACAAGAGCGATTTTCACGACTTCTCCGACCCGATTCGCTCCATTTCGGTTCATGCGGAAGGTGCGCTTTCCTATGATGCGCTGCTGTTCGTTCCCAGCCGCGCACCCTACGATTTCTACAGCAAGGACTTCGAGAAGGGTCTGGCGCTCTACAGCTCCAACGTGCTCATTCAGGAAAAATGCGCCGAGCTGCTGCCTGATCATTTCAGCTTTGTACGCGGCGTTGTGGATAGCCAAGATCTGACCCTTAACATTTCGCGCGAGACCCTGCAGCACAACAATCAGTTGCGCGCCATCGCCAACAAGCTGGAGAAGAAGATCACCAGCGAACTGAGCAAAATGCGCGACAATGAACGCGAGACCTATGAGACGTTCTTCGAGAACTTCGGACGCAATTTGAAGTACGGCATTTACGCCAGCTACGGCATGAAGAAAGACGCCCTGGCCGACCTGCTTCTGTACTATTCCGCGAAGGAAAAGAAGATGGTCACCCTGCAGGAGTACCTGGAGGCCATGCCCGAGAACCAGGATGCGATCTTCTACGCTGCCGGCGAATCGGTCGATCGCCTGGCTCACCGCCCCATCGTCAATACGATCCTGGGCAAGGGCTTCGATGTGCTGCTGTGCCCGCAGGATATTGATGAGTTCTGCCTCATGTCCATGAACGAATACCAGGAAAAGCAGTTCAAGAATGTCGCCGGTGGCGATCTTGGCCTTGAGACCGAGGACGAAAAGAGCGCTGCGGAGGCCATCACCAAGGAGAACGAAGAGCTATTCGCCGCAATGAAGGATGCGCTCGACAACAAGGTGAAGCGCGTTGCTATTTCCGCGCGCCTTTCCGATACCCCTTCTTGTGTTACTGCGGAAGGCCCCATCACGCTCGAAATGGAGAAGATCCTCGCTGCTGGTCCTGATGGCGACCAAGTGAAAAGCGACCGCGTACTTGAGTTGAACGCACAGCACCCCGTGTTCGCCGCTCTGAAAAAGGCCTTCGAAGAAAAGGACGATGAAAAGGTCGCGTCTTACGCTCGTGTTCTTTACGACCAGGCGCTCATCACCGAAGGATTACCTATCGACGACCCCGTGGCATACACCCAAGCGGTCTACAAATTCATGGTGTAGAGCATACGTTCCGCACGATAACACCCCGGTTCCTGAACTTTCAGGGCCGGGGTGTTCTGCATTCGGGAACGGGACGGCAGGCGCAGAGCGCTCAACTACGAAGTTTTGCCTCGCTGCACTAATCCGCATCCCCCACTGAGCCAAATCCATTCAGGCGCACGCCTCTCGGGCGTCACGCGCCCCGCGCAATCACGCATACCGCGCGCCACACCGACTCAGTCAGCCCAGCGAGCCACTTGTGCCTATTCGTGCTTGGAGTAGAATCCGCCGTTTGCTTTATATACTTCCAGCTCCCACTGACGGCGATTGCTGTTCGCTACCGTATCGAGTACCAGCCCCGTAGCGACCGACAACGCACCGCAACCCGCCAGCGCGATCGAAGCGAGCATGGTCGGAATACGTGGCACTAACCCGGTCTGAATGTACTCGAGCAGCACGGGAACCGCGAAAACAACAGCCAGGATCACGAACAGCAGCGCAAGCCACCCGAAGAACGCCAATGGGCGATAATCCTTGAACAACGCCGTGATGGCCTTGAGCACCTTGGCACCATCGCCGAAAGTGGAAAGTTTCGAGAAGCTTCCTTCGGGGCGATCACGATAATCGATCGGCACATCCTTGATGCGCCAACGCTTATCGACCGCATGGATGGAGATCTCCGTTTCGATCTGAAACCCTTCGGAAAGCACCGGCATCGTCTTCACGAACACGCGATTAAAGGCGCGATATCCCGTCATCACATCATCGAACGCATAGCCGTAGATGTGCTTGATGAGCCAGCGGACCAAGTCATTGCCGAACCCATGGAACGCACGATCGTTCTCTTCACCGTACGAACCGTTCGACAGGCGATCCCCTACCGTCATGTCGGCCTCATCTGCCATAAGCGGCGCCAGCAGATCGGGAGCAGCTTCGGCAGGATAGGTGTCATCACCGTCGACCATGATGTAGTAATCCGCTTCGATGTCACGGAACATACTGCGCACTACATTGCCCTTGCCCTGGCGGCCCTCGAATTTGACGATAGCGCCGTGATTGCGAGCGATCTCGGACGTGCCATCCTTGGAGTTGTTGTCATATACGTAAATATCCGCATCGGGAAGAACTCGTTTGAAATCATCGATCACCTTGCCGATGGTAACCGCCTCGTTATAACAAGGAATAAGGACAGCAACTTTGTCCGCCATAACCAGTCCCTTCCGAAAACATCGCGCGCTCGATCGCTCAACGCGCCCCTCTCATTGCATCAAAACCTTTTAGAGCAAGACGCATGTATGCACTTCATTTTTACCTGTATTCACATAGAAGATACAAGCTTATTCAGTGTATCGTTCTTTGCGATTTCATCCAAGAACGAACGTTGCCGAAATACTCGGTTGATAGGCCGAACATTTGGCAAGATGACCGGCCGAGCAATTAGCAAGCTGACTGGCAGAACACTTGGCGAGCTCGCTTGATTGGTCCACCACCCAAGCGGTCGGCACCCAAAACCACGCCCATTGCCAGGTCATTTAGGCACCCACACGACAAAATACTTGTCATCTGTATGGCGAGTCTCCATTTTTATCTGCCCTAAACGATGCTAGAATAAAAGCGGGTTAGAACAGGGCAGTTTGGGGCCCTGAAACTATTATCCTGCGTGGGAGATCGCAGGAGAAAGAGGGGCGATATCAATGAAGCAATACAATCGCGTATTTGCAGCTCTTGATGGCGGAAGCACTCAGGAGGAAGTGGCTCAGCGCGCGATCCAGATCGCTGCGCTCAACCACGCCGAACTTATGCTCGGCCACGTTATCGATTCGGTTCCCGATTCGCTGACCGGCACCGACTACCAAGAACTTGCCGCTACCATTCAGAAGCGCCTTGAGGATTCGCTCGGCGACATTCTTACCGATGCGCGCAACAATCCCAACATTCCTTCGGTCGAAGTCGTAGTGAAAGTCGGTCGCATCCAGGAAACCATCCACAACCTGATGATCAAGCCTTTCGAGCCCGACATCGTCATTTGCGGCGAGCGCGGTCTATCCAACATCACCTACGTATTCGTTGGCAGCGTTTCCACCTACCTTATCCGCAACCTGCGTTGCGATGTTCTGGTAGTGAAGCAGGACTAACGCACATCTACAACGCGACCTTCATGTCAGCGCCCCTCCCATGAGGGGCGCTGCTTTGTGCCTACGCTTGGGCTACAATAGAGCACAATTACCTATAGCTTCACAGAAAGGCATATCTTTCATGCAGCACGATCATTATGATTATCTGATCGTGGGCGCCGGCATCACCGCTGCCGTTTTCGCCCACGAAGCGCACCGCCTTGGCAAGACCTGCTTGGTCATCGATCGCCGAGATCATATTGCCGGCAACATTCACACCGCGACCGAACAGGGCATCAATGTCCATATGTATGGCGCCCACATTTTCCATACCTCGCTTAAGTCGGTATGGGATTACGTCAATCAGTTCGCCGAATTCAACAACTACGTTAATTCGCCAGTCGCCCGTTTCCACGACGAACTGTACAACCTGCCCTTCAACATGAACACCTTCTCGAAGATGTGGGGCGTTCGCACGCCGGAAGAGGCTCGCGCAAAGATCGAAGAGCAGAAAGCTGCCGAAGAAATCACCGACCCACAGAACCTCGAAGAGCAGGCTCTCTCGCTCGTAGGCCGCGACATCTTTGAAAAGCTGGTCAAGGAGTACACCGAAAAGCAGTGGGGTCGCGATTGTAAGGAGCTGCCCGCTTCCATCATCAAGCGCCTGCCTGTTCGCTTCATCTATGATAACAACTACTTCAACGATCGCTGGCAGGGCATTCCCATGGGCGGCTACACCGCTATGGTCGAGCGTATGTTCGGCCATACCGAGATCCTGCTCAACACCGAATACCGCTCCTTCATCGCAGAGAACGAAGGCATCGCAGATCGCATCATCTACTGCGGCCCCATCGACGAGTTCTATGACTATAAGCTGGGTAACCTGGAATACCGTTCGCTGCGCTTCGAGTCCGAATTGGTCGAGAGCGAGAACTGGCAGGGCAACGCAGTAGTGAACTACACATCCCACGAAGTGCCTTGGACGCGCATCATCGAGCATAAGCATTTCGAGTTCGGCAAAGATGCCGCTGGCAACGACATTCCCGTTTCCATCATCACGCGCGAATACCCCGCCGACTGGAAGCCGGGCGACGAGCCCTACTACCCCATCAACGACGAACGCAACACCGCGCTTTACGAACAGTACGTCGAGCTTTCCAAGCAGGAAGGCAACGTGGTGTTCGCAGGTCGCCTTGGTGGCTACAAGTACTACGACATGGATAAGGCCATCGATGCCGCGTTCGACCTGGTCAATGCTGAACTAGGTTTCAACATCCGTCTTAACCAGATCGTGAACCAGCACTAGTTCGCTCGATCCACCACTACGATCGATCGCTTAAAGCCCCGTAAACTGGACTCCTCGTTCCTCAGCAGCAGGAACGAGGAGCGATCCAGATACGGGGCTTTATTTCATTCTGCACGCTTACGACGTCGCACTATAGCTATTATCAATCGGTCAGTATGAGGGACCAGAGGTTCTTTGGGTATAATGAAAGTACCGGTTGAACATGTTATTCCAAGCCACGCACCACCGCGGGCATGGACGTTTTTATCCTCGACCGGACTTTCGCCCATGGAGGAGGAACTGCTATGGGTCTGCGCGAATCTCTGAACACCGAAAAGCACTATTCCGAACTATCAAAACGTCATCGTCTGGCACTTCTCATCCTGGTCAGTGTTGGCTCTTCGGCCATCTACACGCCGATCTACCTGAAAACGGTCTTTTATGATCCGCTAATGCAAGCGCTTGATTGCACTAACGAACAATTAGGCACGCTCGTCACGGTGTATGCGATCGCTGCGACCGTCTTTTATTTCTTCTCTGGCGTTGTGGCCGACAAGGTATCGGTCCGCACGCTTTCGTGGGTCGGCTACTTGGGAACCGCGCTGCTCACGTTAGTGTATTCCTTCCTGCCCACCTACAACGTTCTGCTGGTCGTGTTCTTCTGCTACGCCATCTTCTCGATCCTCATTTGGTGGGGCACGCGTTTCAAGCTAGTCCGCCTTATTTGCTCCGAAGATGAATACGCGAAGAAGATCGGCTTTTCTTATGGCATCTTCGGCGCCGCGGGCCTGGTGCTCGGCGTCATCGCCATCCCTCTTGTTTCCATGTTCGCCTCTGCTGCTCTTGGCATTCAGACGCTGCTGCTGTTCAACACCGCCATCCAGCTCGCGTTGGCGGCTATCGCGTTCTTCATCATCCCCCGCTTCAAGGGCGAATTGGGCGATGGCATGAGCGAGACCTTCAGCTTCAAGGGCATCGGGGCCGCTTTGAAGAACCCCGGCGTTTGGTGGGCATCGCTTGCAATGTTCTTCGTGTACTTCGTGTTCCAGGGATCCACATTCACTACGCCGTACATGACCATGTGCTTGGCGGCGCCCGTGCTCCTTGCAACGGTGATATCGACCATCCGAACCATGGGCATGACCATGATATCCGCCCCTCTGTTCGGATTGATCGCAGGCAAGACCAAATCACCTTCGAAGGTCATTATCGTAGGCGCCATCCTTATCGTGATATGCCTGATCGGCCTGATCTTCCTGCCGCACGATCCTAGCATGCTGGTGGCAGGCATCGTGGTGCTCTGCATCTTCTCGTTCATCGCGAACGGCCTCTATGGCATCGGATCTGGCCAGCTCGCCGAAACGCATGTTCCCGTGTATGTATTCGGAACCGCAACGGGTCTCGCATCCATTATCGGCCGCTTGCCCGACACCTTCATCCACACGTGGTTCGGCGTCATGATCGACACCCAAGGAGCCGCAGCCTTCCCACAGATCTTCGCGATCTTAGGCGTTTGCTCGATCGCGGCACTGTTCTGCTCGACCATGGTCATCCGCTGCGCTCGCAAGAACTTCGTGCCCGAAGATGCCGAAGCCTAAATCAAGCCTGCTTATAGCTGCGATGATCTTGGTAGTTCGCCAAATATGACGCAAATTCTTTTGACGTGTCGGAGTTGCCCGTACGCCAAGCTTTATGATCGATGATCTCGCTCTCAAAGCCGTAATACGAATCGATGTAGGCGATAAGCGCATCAAGCGACTCGAGCTGCGCGGTCGGATAATCGCCCGAACCACCGACGTGGACCATTTCAATGCCCACTGAATAGGAGTTCATGCCGTAATCTTTCGCGTAAGTGAGAGGTCCGGTCGTGCCTACCTTATCGTCACGCGATTCGTCCACCACCCCATACGATTCGTTGTGGCCCGTATCGCCATATCCTGCATGATGAGCGATCGAATCAAGGGGGACGCACTGCGTGATACCGCCATCTTTGTCGATAATGAAATGAGCCGCCACACCCGCACCATTGCTATCCCAGTAATTAACAACGCCGGAAGCACTGCCTTCGCCTTCAGTGTCGTGCAGCACGATGTACTTTTGGTATTCGGGACCCTTTGAGCCATGCTCAAAGCTGGCCCGGTAATCCTCGGTCAGATCAAGTTGCGCACGAAGCTCATCGGAGCTCGGCGGCTGAGGCTCCTGAACCTCGGCATCACGCACTTCGAATTGAACTTCTTCGACTGGTTCGGGCTCTGGTTGAGCCGCGCAGCCCGAAAGCATGCTCACGCACAACAGGCTCGCGAACATAAAAGATGCGTACTTGGCAACTATGCGAATTCGTTCACTTATCACTTGCGGAATCTTCCTCGGAACTTCTTACCCTTACCGCGAGGCCCCTCATCGTTAAGAGGGACGACCGGGCTCGTCATTTGACTCGGGGCACTAGTGCCTTGACCTGCCCCAGCGCCTGCTCCCGTCATCGCATGACGACGCGCATCGGCTGCTGCCTGGAAACCATGTAACGCCTCCAGGTATGCCTGCGCATCACCCGGATCCTCGTCGATGCTTTCATCACCTAGATCAACTTCATACGGCACGCGACGATACAGAATGTCGTACATGACCGGCACCACATATAAGGTCATGAAGGTAGCGTACAACAAACCACCCACGACCACCGCGGCCATACCGCGTTCCATCGACGAACCGATCGCATCGCTGAAGATAAGCGGCAGCATCGCCAAAATGGTCGTGAGCGCGGTCATCATGATGGGGCGCATACGGGTTCGACCGGCGGCGATCAACGCATTGCGCTTATCAAGACCACCACGACGCAGCTGATTAACATAATCCACGAACACGATGCCGTTGTTCACTACCGTGCCCATAAGCACCGCAAAGCCCATCATCGACAGCATGCTCAGCTGTTCGCCCACGCATATCAGACCGAAGAGACCACCCGTGAAGGCAAGCGGCACGGTAAGGATGATGATGAAAGGCGATAACAATCCTTGGAACTGAGCCATCATGACCAGGTAGATGAGCACGAAGCCCAATATCAGCAAGAGCAGCATTTCGCTGAGCATAGTGTCAATGTTCTCGAGTTCGCCCGCGGTCTCGATGGAATAGCCTTCGGGAAGTTCGTACGCATCGAGCTGCGTCTGCAGATCGCGCGCAAGCAGGGCATTGTTGTAACCCTCTTCCACTTCCGCCGTTACCGTCATGGCACGCGTCGAATCGATATGCGTGATAGTCTGGGCGGCCTTGCTTTCCTCGACCGTTGCGAAATCACTCAAAGGATAGGTCTTCGTTTCGCCCGTTTGCTGATCGGTGATATCGATTTCGGTATCAAGCAGATTATCCACCGTAACGGGATCCGTCTCGTCGATGATAGCGACATCCATCGCGCGCCCGTCGATGGTCACCTGCGTTGCCTCGACTTCAGTGGAGAGCTTTGCCGACAGATCGCTATAGAGCTGCGCGACGGTATAGCCCGCCTTGGTCAGTTCATCTCGATTGATCACCAGGTTGAGTTCGGTGCTGGCATCTTCCATGCCATTCTCGATTTCGGTATACCCTTCAACGCCATCAATGATGCCCATAATATCTTCGCTCAGGCGCACCAGTTCATCCTGTTCAGGACCCTTTACCGTGAGCGACAGGCCGCTGCCCACCATGGAGCTCATAGCGTCGGATGAGCTCGCATCGCTCACCAATTCGCAATCAAGACCCGCCGTCTTTTCCTCGAGCTGATCGACGATGGCGAATACCTGGCCTTCAGTAGTGACCGCATCGGAGGTTTGGATATAGAACGCGAACGATTCATGCATCACGTTACTGTCCGAAGCACTTGATGCCGCGCTCGACACCATCGAAGCCGTAGCAGACCCATCCATGCCGCTGACTGATTCGACACCATCGATCGAAAGCGCTGCATCCATGATCTGATCAGCCGTCTGGTAGGCGGTATCCTTATCCACCCCTTCAGGCAGGGTGGCCATAACGCTGATGGTCTTCGCGGTCATGCTGGGGATCATGGTAATGCCCATGTTCGCCACGCCGACGACCGCAACGATAAAGAGCACCGTCGCCGTTAGAAGCGGGATCACCTTATGGCGCAGGAAGAACCCGAGCGAACGCGCATATGCCGTTTGCAGGCGCTCGAACCATTTGATGCGCTTGGGCATGTTGTTCTTGAACAAGAACGACGACACGCTGGGCACCAGCGTCAGCGCCACGACCAGCGAAGCTGTGAGTACATAAGCGATCGTCAGCGCGAACGGAAGCATCAGCTGATTGACCATGCCTGTCGTGAATACGATAGGCAAGAACACGCAAATAGTGGTAAGGGTCGAAGCGATGACCGCACCTGTGATCTGCTTGGCGCCCTGGACAGCTGCCCGTGCTGCTGGAATACCACGTGCCCGCAAACGATAGATGTTCTCGAGCACGATGATTGAGTTGTCCACCAGCATGCCGATGGCAAGGGAAATACCGCCGAGCGACATGATGTTGAGCTGGATGCCCGAGAAGTACATCATCAGCAGCGCACACAGAATAGAGAACGGGATCGAGAACGCCACGATCAGCGTCGGGCGCCAATCGCGCAGGAAGATGATGAGCACGATGACCGCAAGCAGCGCACCCAAAATGAGCGATTGGAAGATAGTGTTGATGTAGATATCGATATACGAACCCTGGTCACTCACCACCGTCAAATGGAGGCCGGATTCATCTTCTTCGAGGTTCTTCAATTCGGCGGTGACCGCTTTGGACACCTCACTAGTCGATGCAGTCGAGTTCTTGAAAATGGACAGTACGACTCCATCGGCGTTATTGATGCGCGTATACGCGTCGCCCACATTGTCGACCACCGTAATGTCGGCCACGTCGGAAAGGCGGATCTCGCCTACCCCATCGATATCGGTGAGCAGCAAACCGCTCAGATCGTCGACCGAAGTGAGCTCTTCGCCTACGCGAACCAACCATTGCGAATCGGAATCGCTATCCAAATACCCCGCTGGCATGGAGAAGTTCTGCGCCGCAATGAGCTGAGAGAGCGTTTCTTTATTAACTAGCGCATCAACGTTCGCCTGCGACAGGGCCTGATCGCGTGATGATTCATACTGACTGCGCGCATCGGCGAGCTGCGACTTATTCGATTCGATGGTGCTCTGAGCGCTGGCAAGCTGTGCCGATGCGCTACCGAATTGGCTGGCCGCCGTGATGGAGCCGCTCTGCGCCTGAGCAAGCTGCTGCTGATAGGCCGTCAGTTCACCTGTTGCGGTATTGACCTGAGCAGTCAGAGCCGCGATCTTCTGCTGTATCGTCGGGTTCGACCCGCTTGGGTCCTGCGCCTGCAATGCTGCGATCTGCGCCTGCAAGGCCGCGATCTCGCTCGTCTTACCCGAAACCGCTAACGTAAGGGCCGATGTTGCCTGGCCCAGCTGATCGCTGGTTTCCTGCTGCGTCGACTCGAGCGTGCTCTTCTGGGCAGCCAGTTCGCTTTCGGCCTTCGCTAACTGCGCTTCGCCTTCATCGATGGACTTCTTCGCGTCATACAGCTCGGAATTAACGCTGCTGAGTAACTTATTGTTGATGTCTTCGATCTTGCTATCGGACAAGCGGACCTCGACCGACTGCTCGACCCCACCCGTCATGGAAACATCAGCCACGCCGCTAACGCGCTCGATAGCGGGAACCACCGAATCATTGAGCAGCGTCGTAGTGTCGTAAATATCGTGACCATCATAGGATGCAGCAACATAGAGCGTCGCCATCATGTCCATGCTGATTTCCATATAATTGGGATCGCCCGCCGTTTCCGGCAGCTGCGACGACACTTCGTTCACCGCCGACGACACCTTGACCATGGCGGAATCCATGTCGGTTCCATCCTCGAATTCAAGGAACACCATGGAGAAATTATCGGAGCTTTGGGACTGCACCGAAGCAACCCCACTAACAGTCGAAAGGGATCCTTCCAATACATCAGTAACTTCAGCTTCGACCTTTTCAGCGCTGGCACCGGGGTCGGTAGTGATGACCGCCAAATAAGGCAGATCCATTTCGGGAAGAAGGTCGGTCTTCATCTTTGAAACCGACACGCCGCCTAAAATAAGCGTGATGATGACGGCCACTATGATGATATAAGGGCGTTTAACGCTAAAGCGACTAAGCACGCGCAGCTCCTATGATTCGTTTCGCAAGAGCACTCATCTTTTGCATGGTGCGTTATTCGGCTACAGAAAGCAGATAATCGTATTCATTCTATACACTGCAACGTTCATCAAAAGTAACGAACTTGAAAATGGTCGGTTATTTTTACAGGAAAACCCACACATGTTTTTCCCTTGTCTATTTATGATGCCGATAAGCGCGCACAGCAGAAAGTGGCGGAGCAAGATAGCCCCGCCGCTTTCGATCTTTGCTATGTATTCGCACGGACCCGAGCGAACATCGATCCTGCCGACCATGAGGTCGCCGGGAACGCTAACCCTGCGCCACCCCGCGCGCTTCCTCGACTTCGGCTCGCAGGTCGCGTTCGATCTCACGATCGATCGCACCTTCACGCGAAGGAGGTTTGACCTCGAAGGGCACCGAAGGCGTTACCAAACTTACCAGCGGTACGATCACCAAAGAAAGCAGCATAGCAAGCGCACCGCAATTGATAGGCGACGCGATAAAACCGATGAACAGGTTGGAGACCGTCAAGCCCACGCCGACGATGAAGCTCACCCATACAGCCGCTTTAGAGATCTTGCCGCTGTACAGGCCCCACAGCAGCGGACCCAGGAACGCACCCGCCAAAGCACCCCACGAGATACTCATCAGCTGCGCAATGAACGTGATGGTCGACGTGTATTGAATGAGGGCGATGACCGCCGAAATAAGAACGAACACTACGATAAGTCCGCGCATCCAGCGCACCTGCGATTTTTCGCTCATCGACTTGACCACGTTGTCTTTAATAAGGTCGAGCGTCAGCGATGAAGACGACGTCAGAACGAGCGATGACAGCGTTGACATAGAGGCCGAAAGCACCAGCACCACTACGATACCCAGCAGGATATCGGGCAAGCCGCTGAGCATGGTAGGAATAATAGAGTCGTAAATGGGCGTGCCATTAGGAGCGTAAGCGATCTGATCGCCGAACAGACGGCTGAAACCACCCAGGAAGTAGCTGCCTCCTGCCACCACGATAGCGAACACCGTCGAAATGATGGCGCCCTGCTTGATCGCAGGACCCGACTTGATAGCGTAGAACTTCGAAACCATCTGCGGCAGACCCCACGTACCCAGCGACGTAAGCACTACGACACCAAGCAAGTTGAACAGGTCCGGACCGAACATCGACACGAACGCACCTTCAAGCGAGGTTCCTTCTGCAGGGATCTGCGAAAGGGAAATGATCGCTTCGGAGAACCCACCCTGACCGGAAAGGACCACCGCGATAACCGCCACGATACCAATGAGCATGATGATGCCCTGAATAAAGTCGTTCAGCACGGTTGCCATGTAGCCGCCGAGAACCACGTATACGCACGTGACGATGGCCATGCCTATGATGCATGCCTCATACGGCAAACCGAACGCCATGCCGAACAAGCGCGACAAACCGTTATACACACTCGCCGTATAGGGAATAAGGAAGATGAAGATGATCGCCGCCGACGCAATGCGCAGGGCCTTCGAGTGGTAACGCTTGCCGAAGAACTCCGGCATCGTGGTGGCCTTCAAACGCTGAGTGATCTCGCGCGTACGCGGACCGAGCACCCACCACGCAAGCAGCGATCCGATAAGGGCGTTTCCGATACCGATCCAGAACGCCGCCAATCCGTATTTCCAACCGAACTGACCGGCATAGCCGATGAAGATAACCGCTGAAAAGTAGCTGGTTCCGAATGCAAATGCCGAAAGCCATGGTCCGACGCTTCGCCCACCAAGGACGAACCCGTCGACGCTCTTGGTGTGCTGGCGAGCATAAATACCCACTCCGACGACCACGCCGATAAAAATAACGATGATGCAAATTTTTGCGACCATACGATACGTCTCCTTTTTAATTAAGAGAAAAGCTGATTACACAAGATGGAGGCGCACACGACCTTCGCGCTTAGACACAAATAAAAAAGCACCGAGCGAAACCCGTGTGCTTCTAATATCGATAGGAATAATAAAGCGAATGTGGTGCACATGCGCACGATTTCGAGCGCATAGCCTGTGCCACCGACAAGCCTGACAGAACATTCGTCACGCATGCCGGACGAGAAACAACGGACGCAGCAAAATCGCAGGCACCAGAAGCCTGATCTACTGCACTAATATGTCCGTTCTCCAAAATCATGTCGCTCACTTTATCACACTATAGCGATAGGTGAACGTAAAATTTTTCTAACGGCACCTGGCTTTTTCGTTCGCACGCCCGGGAACATGCCGCCCCGGGCGTGCGCCTTGCGTGTTTTAGTAGCGGCTATCGAAGATGCGCTGCGTTTTCTTTTCGGAGCGAGGCAATTCGCCCAGAGGGACACCCTTCGCATCAGGAGTACAGCCGATCTTCGCCTTGAAGATAAGTTCCAGTTCCGCCTCGCAGCGTTCACGCTCTTCGCCCGTAAGAGCGGTCTCGAACAGCACTGTCAGCACATCGCGACCCATGATGTGCTCGATCATCACCTGATATTCAGACGACGTACCCGACGTAGCAGCGATAACCTCTTCCACCTGGGCGGGGAACATGTTAACGCCCTTGACTTTGAACATATCGTCCGTGCGACCCACCAGCGTATCAATACGCGGATGCTTCAAGCCACATGCGCAATCACCGGGAATGATACGCGTCAGATCATGCGTGCGATAACGGATCAGTGGCGCGCCTTCTTTGCACAACGTCGTAAGGACCAGTTCGCCGATCTCTCCATCGGGCACAGGAGCGCCCGTCTTAGGATCGACTACTTCAACATAGACGTAATCGCTCCAGATATGCATGCCGTTATGTTCGTGGCACGAAATACCGATACCCGGGCCGTAGATCTCCGTCAAACCATAGATATCGAAGATCTCGATCCCCAGTTCGGTTTCGATGCGATGGCGCATCTTCTCGCCCCAACGCTCGGAGCCGATGACGCCCTTCTTCAGAGCGAGCTTGTCGCGAATGCCGCGCTCAGCGATCTCTTCAGCGAGAAGCAGCGCGTACGAGCTGGTCGCGCACAACACGGTCGATTGCAAGTCTTCCATCATGCGCAGCTGCTTTTCGGTATTGCCCGGACCCAGCGGAACCGCCATGGCCCCCAGGCGCTCCGCACCCAGCTGAAAGCCGATACCCGCCGTCCACAGGCCGTATCCGGGAGTGATGTGAATGCGATCGCGGTTAGTAATGCCCGCGACCTCATAGCAACGTGCGAACTGAATGGCCCAGTCGGTCACGTCCTTCTGGGTATAGGGAATGACAACAGGGACACCCGTCGTGCCCGAAGAAGAGTGAACGCGAACGATCTTCTCTTCCGGCACCGCAGCCAGACCTAAGGGATACACTTCGCGCAGGTTCGCCTTTTCGGAAAACGGAAGCTTCTCGAAGTCTTCCTGCGTCTGCACGTCGGACAGATCTATGCCATCGAATTTCTTCGCATAGAAAGGCGAGCGATCTTTCAGGGTCTCGAATTGCGCTTTGATTTGCTCAAGCTGTTCAAGCTTCATTTCCACGATGTATCTCCCGGTTTGAAAAGACAAGTATGTTGCCTGCAGACAACACCCTACACTTTACCACTCTAAAGCATCCGCATACGGCTTTCACAACAAGAATGCCGCTCGCCGCGCATCTTAAACGCACGCACGCCTAAGATGCGGCAGTGGACCGCAGGCGTCCATGAGAACTCACGCAGAGAACTTCACGACGCACAATATTACGAACGCGATCACCAGAAGAACGGAACCCACGTTCATCACAAGAGGAGGGACCTTCTTGAAAAGGAACGAAAGCAAAGGCCACACGATCCACGAATACACCGAAGCGACCACGCCAAGGAGAACATCATTGACCAACCACGCCTGGTCCAGAATGTTGAACGGAAGCTCGGAATTATCCCAAAGCGGATACACGCCAGAGGCATCCGGCTGGTTGAGTAGCAAGCCCATACCCAGCTCCATCACCATGCACATGAACACAGCCGCCATAAAAAAGATCGTCAAAGCGTTGAGCAGAGTGGCACATCGGCGCACAAGCCATTCCTTTAAAGGGACGAAGACCAGCGTGCAAATACATGCTCCGATCCCATACACCAAGAACGGGTACATGGGATCGTCATATACGAGCGTTTCCGGATCAACGATGCCAAAAACATGATCATTGAACAGACAGTAGGGGATCTCCATCCAGTGTCCCACAACGGAAAAGACACAGAAGCACACTGCCAGGTTACGCCAGAGCTCCCAACTACGCAGCGTTACGCCGTCAACACGACCGACCGCATCATGCGAGATCTCGACATCATCATAGTCGGTTGCAGTAAAGCGGTTCTTTTTCGGGCTATTCGTCATTACCTCTGCTCTCAGCTAATATCCGCGCCTGAGCTTGAAGAATCATAGACGACCATTGAATCAAGGCCAGGAACCTGCACATTGATGTAGTACAGGAAGTACAGAACGGCAAATCCGACCAGCACACCTACGAATACAATATTCATAACATCGCGCGGCAAACGGCCGATGAGTTTTTCCAAGCCAGGATACACGACCCACACCATAAGCGTTGCTACCATACCGAAGGCAAGCGCATTCTGCAGACATACCTGACCCATGAAGTTAAACGGAATATCGGAGTAATCCCACAAAGGCAACTTACCATCAGGACCAGCGGGCGTATTGAGCATCAAACCCATGGTCAATTCGATCGCAGTGCACACCAGCGCGTTCGCAATGAACGAAAGCACTAGAGGAGCAGCGTTGCCCTTGAGTTTTTCCTGCAGCCAGTTCTTCAGCGGGAACAGCAGCAGAACACAGGCAACGAAACCAAAGCCATACACCATGAAGGGATAGAGCCAATCACTCCAGATCTGGGAATTGGGATCATATGTACCAGGAATCAAGCCATACTTGATAAGCGTGCAATACGCCGCCTCCATCCAATGGCCGACAACGGAGAAAACGCAAAAGTAAATAGCAAGATTTCGCCAGAAAGCAAAGGCCTTGAGTTTGAAGAAGCCCTCTTCTTCCTCAAGTTCCGCCTGGGCAGATTCAATGGAGAACGGCTGAACCATGAGCGCCTTGGCGCGACGCGATGTCGCAAAGTACAAAATAATGACGATATCGAACGAGCACAAAGCGATCTGCATGACAGGATCGAACGTTCCCGCAATGGCATTATGAACGGATCCGACAACGATATTCACTGCAGACATACCGATAATGATCTGACGTCCATATTGTTTCTGACGCCAGATAAGCCAAAACGCAATGCCCTCGAACACAACGGACATGAGGTTCAACCACATATCGAAGCCAAGGTCCCAATCTTCTTTATGGAAAAGAACGAGAGAAACTATCGCCAGAACAATGTGGAGCAGGTAATAGACCTCGAGAAAACGCATGAACCCGAGTTTCTTAGGATCACTGAAATCCTTAGTTCCTTCAGGTTTATAAGAATCTTGATTCCTATAGATAACAACGGCAGCTATCAGAACACTACCGATAACAAGAATGTTGATTGCATCAGAAACGAGCGTCGACGCATCTAACGCACCGACGAAAGCCTGATTGATCGCACTCAAGCACGCGAACAACAGCCCGATGACGGATAGAACCAGCACTGGTCCGATCTTGCGAGGATCTTTCGCGCCACGTAGGCCAAGCGCTGCAAGCACATACTGAATTATCGAAAGAAATACGACCATGGATCCAGCGGTCACCATGAGACTGCGAGCATCGACCAGCGAGCCGTCAACATCAACCGTCATTTCCACTTCCGCCACAAAGGGCAACGCGACAATAAGCGCACCGACAAGTAGCTGAACCGAAGCAACCACTATTACGAGAACGGAAAGGATCTTCAAAAACTTCTGCGCTTTGCTCATAAACCAACACCTTTCGAGCAAATCATCGATCCTATTACAAAATACCAGACCAGACCACCTGAAGACGTGGGGACATTAGCCTCAATGCCAGGTTGACTCTTCTGATCCCTGCTATTTGCCTAGAACCATTTCTTGCGTTTAAAGACGACCACTTCTGCAGTAACGACGACCACAACGATGGCGATTATGCCGAAATACGAAAAACGCCAATGAAGCTCTGGCATGTTCTCGAAATTCATTCCGTACCAACCCGTTATCAAGGTAAGCGGCATGAAAATGGAAGTAACGATGGTAAGGATCTGCATCACCTTGCCTTGACGCACATCGATCTTGGATTGATACAGGTCCTTGATCTGCAATGCGTAGTCAAATAGATCCTGAGCATCGGCACAGAGCCGCTCGCCCCTATCCGCCACGACACTGAACATCGAACGATCCGCTTCCCTCATTTCGAAACCGCGGGTCATAGCTATCACACGGCACATATCAGCGTACTGCTTATAGAACCGCAACAATGAACGAAGCGTCTTTCGTACACCCACCACGTAGTCGTCGAAATCCTTCGGGATCTCATTTACGTCTTCCGACATGTTCTCTTCAAGACGATCCAGACGCTCCTGCAGATCTATGAGATAGCGCATATCATCTTTGATAGCGAACTCTAAGAACTCGGCGAGCACAGCCGCCGGCGTAGCCTTATCAAAGGACTGACTATCCACATAATCGTTGAACAGTAGTAAAAAGAAGACATCATCCGTGGCGAACGTCAATCCATCTTCTTGCAGTACGAACATCGCCTCAACGCGCGAAGCAATAGATTCGATGGGCCATTGTTCGAACGTTTCACAGGGAAGAGCAATCGTTCCTATGATGCGGCCTTCTTCAAGTTCGGCATGACAATGATGAATGGACGCATGGGTCTCAGCCGATGACTCCAAGCGGACGCTGCCCAGATGGGGAACCTCATCTAACCCTACGATATTCACGGCGGGGAGAGAATCGCCCTTCACTGCAGGGTCTATAGCCCGCACTCTTCCATCAAGCACGAACGAACGGTTCGCTTCTGCGGCTTCCTTTTCAAAAATAAGCTCACGATTTTCGGAAGTATCTCCGATCTGCTCAGGGGCGCTCTTCTTGATTCCCTTCCAGAACGTATCCTTTGCAATGCGATGAGCTGCCGCATAATACACCAGGGGAAGGACGAGAGAAACAACGAAAGAAAGAGCGAGCCCAGAATTGAACTCACTCGTAAGACCCGTTGCTATCGAAGAAACAACGGCTGCGCCTACCAAGAGAATGCCCATGACCTGGCAGCTTTCAGCACGAGATTTGCCCTTGAGCGTACGGATGCCGAAAACGAACGCCGCTGCCTGAAGAACCGATTCTGCCACCATGATCGCAAGGGATACCGAAAGCACTAGAACGAGAGAGCCTTCATCGACCCCCTCTTCGCTAAGCTGAGCCATAAGGACATCATCGGCGAACATCGCGTATAGCCCTAAAGCGGACAGGGCGCAAAGGACAAGTTCCACAAGGCACAGAACCAAAAGGAGGACGGATGACACTTTGAGCGCAGTGCGCCACTTGCTCTTGGATCCGTTAGCGATGTGACCTTTTTCTCCAGTCACCACTTCATTTTTACGCCCCATATCCTACTTCCTGCCATGCGATTATTTAAGCCTCCTAACTATAGCGCAAGCGTATTCGCGCCTAGCTAAGAGCAATAAATTATCCAATCACGCAAGACTCCCCGAACGAACATCAAGGCGGCCAGAAAAAGCCTGTTTTATGAACGGACTAGAGAACTTTCACGTATTCCCGTATATGATCTTCCACGAAGGACACGGCAGCGTTGTTCATTTCCTGGAAACGCGGCTTCACGCACGTTGCAATGGCGCTGCGCATCTCATCAAGGGTGATCTGTCCCGAAAGACCATTAGCAGCCACCTCTTCGAACGTATTCGCCGCCTGGAGAGCAACGGCGAGCATGATGATGTTGAGCGCCTTGCGTGAACCGATCGATTCGCAGAGCGCCGCGTCATCGACTACAACGACATGCGCACCACTTGCCTGCAGCGCTTTCACCATGCGATCGGGATCGTAGGGCTGCGCTTTAAAATCAGCCACGATAGGGGCAACGCCCGATGATGCGGTGACCATGAGCCCATTGGATCTAAGTAGCGGCAACGCGCGCAGGCCCTCTCCCGGCTCAAGCGCGATCACAACATCATCGATCTTCTGACCAGGCAAGGGAGAGAATACTTCTTCCCCTGCGTTACCCATGCGCACATGGCTCATAACATTACCGCCACGCTGCGCCATTCCGGTCGTTTCGGCAGTACGTACCTGCCATCCTTTTGAGCGAGCCGTTTCCGCAAGGATCCGAGCCGCCAGAACACTGCCCTGACCACCAATACCCGCAAGTGAGATATTGATCATCGTGCACCTCCTTGCGTTGATTCAGCATCACCCGTTCGCGACGGACACACGAGCGCGCCATCGTTGCAAACATCAGTGCACAACCCGCACCCATTGCACAGCGACACGTCGACGATGGGACGACGATCGTCTGCATCCCATGACAAAGCAGGGCAACCCAACTTCAATACGCATCGACCACAGCTCGTGCATGCCTGTTCGGCAACGTATACGGGTTCGGCCGGCTTGATGAGCTTGATGCAAGGTGACTTGAAGATGACCGCCGATGGCCCATCGAAATCGATAGCCGTCTTCGCCGCTTCGACCGCTTCATCCAGGCGAAGGGGATCGGCGTGCATAATGACCGTCACGCCTAATGCGCGCAGCACAGCATCTATCGAAATAGGGGCGCTCTTCTGGCCCATAAGCGTCACGCCCGTGCCCGGATGCGGTTGCGAGCCGGTCATCGCCGTGGTGGCATTATCCAGTACGCAAATAGTCACATCATGCTGGTTGTACACTGCATTCGCCACACCCGTCATGCCGCTGGCGAAGAACGTCGAATCACCTACGAACGCCAGGGCCTTCTTACCCGGCTCGACCACACTGAATCCCTGCGCGATGGTTATGCCTGCACCCATGCACAAGCAGGTATCCACCGCATTGAGCGGCTTTGCGTTACCTAGGGTATAGCAGCCGATATCGCCGCAGAAGATCCCATCGCTCGGACGACGAAGCGCCGCCTTGACCGCATAGAACGCCCCTCGATGAGGACATCCCGGACACAGAAGCGGTGGGCGCGCGGGAGGCTCTATTGCATCAATAGCATCCGTAGCAGACGTATGATCAACATTGGTCGAATCGGCGGCAAGCAGATCGCCTGGAGTATCGGCCGAGTCACTGGCGGCCGACGCCTTCGCAACGCCGAAGAAAACCCGCAGCTGTTCAGCAATGGCGTCCACGGTGTTTTCTCCGCGATCGGTCGTATGACCGGTGAGCTTGCCCTTCACTTCATAGGAAGCGTGGATCCTGCCTGCCAGTTTCAGCATTTCGTCTTCGAGCACGTGATCAAGTTCCTCGAACACGATCACGTCGGAAAGACCTGCGGAGAACTCCGCCATGCGCTTTGCGGGGAACGGATAGGGTGTACCCACCTGCACGATGCGATACGCGGGCAATTCGCGCACGACCGTGCCGTTCGCATCGACGAGCAGCCCCTGCGTCGCCTCTTCTTCCAGCATACGGAGCGCTTCACGCGCATACGCGTACGAAATGCCTCCCGTGACGATGCCCCGCTGCGGATCAGCTCCCGATTCAGTGATGGGGTTGAACGAAGCAAGGGCACCCTTGGAAAAATCATCGGCGATCAGCGGAAGACGGGCGTTGATTTCACCGTGCGCTTCGAATGAGCGCTTCGGGAAAATGACCCAGCGCGGATCTTTCGTGAACCCTTCGGGTTCCAAGGCGGTGGTTTCTTCCTGCACGTCGAAGAACGTAGACGCATGGCATACGCGCGTCGTAGGACGCATGATGACCGGCGTATGATAGCGCTCTGAAAGCTCGTAAGCAGCCGCCATCATGGCGCAACCCTGCTCGGGGGTCGCCGGATCGAACACCGGCACCTTAGCGAATGACGCAAAACGACGCGTGTCCTGCTCGGTCTGAGAAGAAATGGGGCCCGGGTCATCGGCAACATACAGCACAGTGCCGCCCTTCACCCCCACATACGTAAGCGACATCAAGGCATCACTCGCAACATTCAGGCCCACTTGCTTGCAGGTATACAGGGTCCGCGCACCCGAATACGCCGCACCCGCCAACAATTCAAGCGCAGCTTTTTCGTTCGTCGACCATTCGACATGAACGCCCTTGGCGCGACCTGCAGCATGCTCGGCGGCAACGGTCTCGATGACCTCCGAAGAAGGCGTACCCGGATATCCCGCGCACACACGCACGCCCGCCTCAAGCGCCGCATGCGCGAACGCCTGGTTGCCCGTTAGGAACTCTTTTGCCATTTCGCGTAACCTCTACCCTACATTTTCGTCTTCATCGACTTGCTTGACGACCGCCCAAGACCCGCCATCACGAACCCCTGGTCATGCGGCGGGATCTTTAATTGGCTCTTTAGCGGTTCGCCATCGCTATTATGCGTTGGCCATATCAGCTTTCAGTTTTTCGATCTTCGCGCGTGCTTCATCATCGCCCGTGCCCAGCATCTGAACTGCCAGAATCGCGGCGTTCTTCGCGCCATTGATAGCCACCGTTGCAACCGGCACACCGCTGGGCATCTGAACCATGGAAAGCAGCGAATCAAGACCACCCAGATCGCTCGTCTTCATGGGAACCGCAATGACCGGCAGGGGCGTGTACGCCGCAACGACACCGCCCAAATGAGCAGCTTTGCCAGCAGCTGCAACGATAACGCGAATACCGCGATCGACTGCAGAGGAAGCCCATTCGTGAACGAGGGCGGGCTTACGATGAGCGCTTGCCACCTTCACTTCATAGGGGATCTCAAGTTCTTCGAGCTGCTTCATGCACGCTTCCATAACGGGCATATCGGATTCCGAGCCCATAATGATACCGACCAATGGTGTTTCGTTCGTCATGCTTATGACCGTCCTTACCAACGGGAATTACATGAGGGTCATTGTATCACTCAGCAAACCACCGCACCGTCTGCTTAAGGCCACTACGCAGAAGCCCCCTGCGACAAAGCGACGATCGCATCATGGAGCTCCGCCATCGTGTCGACGATCATCTGTGGAGCCTCTGCTTGCAGGACCTCTCTACTGAAGAACCCGCCCCACGTTACGCCTATGCAGGGAACATGCGCCGCATGAGCCGCCTGGATATCGTAGGGACTATCACCAATATAGAGGCACCGTTCGAGCGGCACTTCCAAGTCGGCAGCGGCCTGAATGAGCGGATCGGGATCAGGCTTGTGCCCCTTGCTGCTTTCCATGCCATTGACCAGCGCGAACAGATCATACATGCCGAAAGACTTGAGACTGTTCGATGCCAATGCTTCGCGCTTTGACGTGACGACAGCCACTATGAAACCCTCGTCCTTTAGAGTGCGGATGAGTTCTTCAACGCCAGCGAAGGGCGCCGTTTTCTGATCGAGCCCCTGTTCGTTAGACGAACGATACGTCACCAAGAGCTCTTGGGCGGTTTCTTCGTCGGGAGCCAGCGTGCGCATCTGGGTAACGAGCGGCTGCCCCACTTCAGCGACCAGCACTTCATCGGGAACGATCGTGCCCAGGACCTTCTGTGTGGCGTAGCGCATGCTATCCAGGATGGCATCATGCGTATCGAGCACCGTGCCATCCAAGTCGAACAGCACCACATCGCGCACCATCGGCGCACCGTTCGTTAAGCGCTCGCTGTGCTCCGATCGCGCGCCACATGCCGCCTGCCCATCGGGTGCCGCCTTGCTGAAGCGACGAGTAATAGAGCCCGATCCGAATGATCCTGTCGCGAATCCCATATACGTACCCTCCATATAACAACGGCAGCGAATTGCTTCGCTGCCGCCAGAACATTATGTTTCACCCGTTCACGAGCTTTTCTGCGCCTACAGACCCAACGCTTTCTTAAGCGAGGAAACGCGACGACGCGATACCGGGATCTTTTCGTCTACCCCATCGAGCGTGAGCAACAACGTGCCACCCGACTGAGGCTCAACTTCCTTGACCAGCGCAAGATTGACCAAGTATCCACGATGAACGCGGAAGAAGCCGTGTCCGTCCAGGGTCTTTTCCAACTGAGCCAAGCTTACGGTAGAGAAGAAGCGGTCGGCACCGGTCTGCAAATACGCATAATCGTCGCGCGCCATGACAAAGCGGATGTCATCAATGTTGATGAGGATCTTCTTGCCGCCCTTTTCGACCGGAATGCGCTCGGCCTTCTGCGCCTTCGCATGAAGGACCACGTGTTCACGCACGCGAGCAAGCGCGTGGGACAAACGCTCGGTTTCAACCGGCTTGACCAGATAATCGATCGCGTTGACCTTGAAAGCGTCCAATGCGAATTCGCTATATGCCGTAACGAATACTACTGCAGGAGGATACTTAAGATGCTGCAATGCCTCTGCCAACTGAATACCAGTTGCCTCGGGCATATTGATGTCGAGGAACATCACATCGCAAGGATATTCCTTGAGCTTTTCAATAGCCTCGCGCACACTTGCAGCTTCAGCTACAACTTCTGTTTGGTTTAGCTCGCCCAACAAAAAACGTAGTTCGGAACGCGCAGGTACTTCGTCGTCGACGATAATCGCCTTCAGCAACATAGCCTCCTCGTCTCAAATTTAGGAATCGGAACTCATTATAGACTACTTCGCACATGAAGGCAGCCTAGATATGAGGTCCATATCGCGCGCTGCCCATTGATGCCGATCATGAGCGTTCGCGGGCAACAACGCCACGCCCTTGCATGCCGCTACGCGCACAGCCCCTTCGGCGTACCCGTTCGCGCACGTAAAACGCTTACACGTGCGCACAGTCGCAGAGGTACAGCGTTACCTGAGTTCCCTTGCCCAGTTCGCTTTCGATTTTCATATAAGCCTCGTCGCCATAGTAACCACGCAGGCGATCGTTGACGTTCTTCACCGCGATACCCAAGCCGGTTTGGGACTGAGGGTTCATGATAGTGCGAACCGCCTTTTCATCCATGCCGATGCCGTCATCCGACACATGCAGATACACGTCATCGCCATCCATTTCGCCCGAAATGCTAATGGTCAACTTGCCTTCGGCAGGCATAGCATGCTTGACCGAGTTCTCCACCAAGGGCTGGACCATGAACGCCGGGACCGACATGGCGCGGATATCATCATCAACGTTCACCTCGACCGCAAGACGGTCTTCGCCAAAGCGCGCCTGTTCGAGCGACAAGTAACGCACGGTCTGCTCTATTTCGCGCGAAAGCGTAATGAGGTCAGAACTGTTCTCGAGCGTTTGGCGGTAGAACACCGCGAATTCACGGAGCATCACGCGGGCCTTATTGGGGTCCGTACGCACGAGCGACGCCATCGTATTGATGATGTTGAACAGGAAGTGAGGATTGATCTGGCTCTGAAGTGCCTTCAGTTCCATGCTGGTAGCCAGCTTTTTCTGATCCTCCAGTTCCATGGCGGCGATCTGCGTGGAAAGCAGCTGGCCGAATCCTTCAGCAATGGAGATCTGCGTCTCAGTGATGCGCGAAGGCTTGGGGTAATAGAACTTGAGCGTTCCTTGAATGGACTTTCCCACCTTTAGGGGAACGATAATACCCGCCTGAATGTTACGGATGGTTTCCGGGAACCCCGCTTCGGCCTGCGTTTTGAATACGCGGGTCTTACCGTCTTGAATGGTCTTCTTGGTGCCTATGGTATGAATGTTCGTACCCGCTTTGCCCAGTTCCTCTGCACCAGCACCATAGTAGCCCAGCACAACTTCGCGATCGGTAATGGCGACCGCTGATGCCGATGTGGAAGGCAACAGCACTTCACAAGCACGCTGGGCGCTTTCGGAATTGAAGCCCCCCTGCATAGCGGCCAGCGTATCGCTCGCCAAATGCAGCACCGAATTGGACTGGTTGGCGCGAATACGATCAGGGTCGAGCATGAGCGCGATCGTGATGAGCAGGAAAATAGTGAACAGCGCACCCGAAACTACCAACACGGTGTAATTGTTCTCGCCGCCGAACATAGCCCATCCCAGCACGCAGCCGCAGATCAGCGCAAGGCATAAGAACAAGATCTCTAGGAAGATATATAGGTTATGGCGCATCATGGCGAATCCTTTTTCGTATCCAGGCCCTCAGAACCCGAAGATCCATTTCGCAAGCGACGGGAGAACCTCTAAGTAGATAGCCCCTGCGAACTTACAAGAATAGCGGTAAGAACTCATTCAACAGCAAAACAACCGCTGATAGCAAGAGAAATGCACCAAAAACAAAGCGTAATTTGCTCTCAGGAACACGGCGGATCAAATTCGCGCCCAAAATAGCACCCGGGATGCTGCCGATCGCCATGGCGATGCCCGCCGTATAGTTAATGTTACCCAGCAGACCCTGCTCGATCACGCCTGGAATAGCGAGGATCGTAACGGCCACCAATGAAGTACCTGAGGCCTGGCGCATCATTACGCCCAACAACGAAATGAACATCGGCACCATGATAAAGCCGCCGCCTACCCCAACGTAGCCCGAAGCAAGCCCGGCAACGAAGCCGATGCAGATGCACATACCCACTTTTTTAGGGGTGAAGGTGAACGGTCCCTCTTCGCTGGCCGCCTTGCTGGCCGCCTGTTCAACTGCGCGCTCGCGGTCAACGCCTACTACTGCTGAAGTTCCTTGGGACGGGATCTTCGGCATGCGGATCGCTTTACGGAACATCGTTACCGATGAGTAGCCGATGATGAGCGCCGCCGCCAACATGATGGACCAAGACGGAGAAATGGAAGCCAGGTACACCCCGAGCGGGCTGGTGCATGCCCCCGCCAAACCGCATACGAGCCCTACTTTGGGAATGCAGGTCTTGTTCCTAATATGCGTGATGAAGCCGCCAAGTGATGTGGGGATGATCGTGAAAAGCGAAGTCGCGGTCGACGCGATCGCGCTCATGCCGAAGCCCAAACGAAAGATCGGAACCATCAGCGTACCGCCACCGATACCCAATAGCCCCGAAAAAACACCGATTATTACGCCAATGAGCGCTGCTACGATAAAGGTTTCCATGTATTGCCTACCACGTGTTCCAAGTGCCTCTCGCCCACCAGCAGCGCAAAGGGGGCCTCTTTGACGGACCTTTTACTCGTTGCCACATATCGCAGGCATAATACTTCGTAGTTATACTACAAGCCGCCGCACTTCTGCGACGGCTTGTACTGATTGATTTTTGCAAAAGTGTTACTCTTCATCACTCAGATTTAAGTGGATCTCACCCGTAAGGCCCGGATCGAAGTTCGCCTTCGGCATTTCATCGAATGCATCTGGCATTCCCGCAGCGGGCGATTCGGACGGAGCAGCCGTCTCGACGACGATCTCCTCTCCTGCCTGACGGGCCATTGCAGCACGGATCAATGCCTGGCGAAGGCCTGCGTCGCTTTCCATGCGCACCATGATATCGCCCCACGTGTATTGGAACTCGAAGTACTTGGTGCAATTGATCTTCGCATAATCGGTCGCTTCACCCGCAGCGGCCTTCGCACCTTCGCGATATGCCTTTTTGTCAGGTCGCACAAGGGAGCGCAAGAACGCCGTGCGCTTGATGCGCTTGGTGATGCCCGGCTCGAGGAACGGACCAGGATACGGCATGAGCGAGGAAGGCTTGATTTGAAGCAAGTCGATCTGCGCGCGGCTGAATTCGATCTTGTAGTATTCGTAGATCCAGCGGAAGATGTCGCGGTAGAAACGGTGCCCCTCATTACGATCCTTCGGAGGCAGATGCGTGAGCGACCACTGGTTGTCGAACCAAATGTCGGAGCCGTACATGCGCAGGCTCAACAGGTAGTCCATATCTTCACCGCGCATGATCCAGGGATCGAAGCTCAAGCGACGGTACGTTTCGCGATGCAGCGCCAAACAGCCGCCGCACACATGGTTCGAACGCGACAAACGCGGGCCGGCCATTGCCTTGGTGATCCAGTTGTTGAATGCGCGGCCCTGCTGCCAAAAGTGGTTGTACCAGCGGTTCTGGCTCTTTGAATAGTACGTGCCCTCATCGTTGAAGTAGAAGCCCGACTTGGCCAAGATGGGAATGCCCTTCTTGGTGAGCTTACCCAGGCCGTACATGGCCTTCTCGAGGAACTCCTCATCTTCAACGACTTCATCGTCGTCAATGAATACGACCGAATCGAAGCCGAGCACTTGCGCTACCACCAAACCGAGGTTACGCACAGCCGAATAGCCGGTCAGGCCGATCGTGTCGGTTTGGGGGCCGAAGCTCAGTTGCTCAAGGCGACGGGAAATGATCGAGGCCTCCTCTTGAGCGATGATGAGCGTGTGCATCTGCGGAAAGCGGTCGGTAATATCCTTCACCTTCGCAGCGGCTTCGGCTTCAACGCCCCCCTCGACTGCAACGAGAATGATGACCTGCCCGAGGCCCTTCACCTTCTGGAGGGACGCCAAGCAGCGCTCGAGCGTGCCCTTTGAGTTAAGAGGCGTAGGGTGATCGTATAGGCTTGATGCCTCACCACGCTTTCGCATGGGCATAGTGTAGAACGTAGGAATGATTACCGCAGGATTCATGATGTCCCTTCTGCTTGCATCGGCACCACGCGATACGAGCACGCATCCGATCTGATCCGCGATTGGGAAATCGCATGTGTATTCGTCATCGTGTTTGTTTTTACTTATTGTACCCTACGGTGCGGAAATCGCCGAAATACTCACGGACCCTGCACGTGACGCGGGTGATCTTGGTGCTGTTGGAAGCCCCGGCTGCAGTGCGTCGCCTACCTCGACTATTTGCGGCGGCGCGGATGACCACGACGCGTGCGGATACGCTCGGCTTCTTCGCGGCGGACCTTTACCTGCTGGCTTTCTTCACGCAGGCGAACATACGATTCTAAGCGCTTGGGGGAAAGGGTCCCTTCTTCAACCGCTTGCCGCACCGCGCATCCCGGCTCGTTCGTATGAGTGCAGTCGCGGAAGCGACACGACGAAGCCAGCTCTTCCACATCAGAGAACGCAGCGCCAATGCCTTCGTCGGCATCCCACAGACCGAGCCCGCGAACGCCCGGCATATCGATAACGCGCCCACCCGTAGGGAGCTCGATGATCTCGCGCGAAACAGTGGTATGACGCCCCTTGCCATCACGTTGCCGCACCGGGGTCGTGGCTTGTAGTTCGTGTCCGACCAGCACGTTGACCAAGCTCGATTTACCAACGCCAGAGCGCCCCAGCAGCACTGCCGTTTTGTTATCTTCTGCGATCAGATGCGCCAGCGCGTGAATGCTTTCGGGGTCCTTTTCCGATACCACCAACAGCAGGTCATCGCCAATGAACGAATCGATGCGCTTGCGCACTTCCTGAACCTCTTCGGGCGAAGCGAGCAGATCCGCCTTCGTGAGCACCACCGCGACCTGTACGCCTGTTTCGTGCGCGAGCACCAGCTCTCGTTCGAGACGGCGTACGTTTATCTCCTCGATGGGCTGCGCGACCAGTACGATATCGAAGTTCGCCGCCAAGGTTTGAGGGAGCGCTCGTTCGGTAGGATCCTTTCGGACGAAAGCAGATGAGCGAGGCAAGGTCTCTTCGATGATGCCCTTATCGTGTCCTTCAGGAAGTGACACCATCACCTTGTCGCCCACCACTGCACGCGAGTCGCTTTCCTTCACCAACGAAATGGCGTGTTCGCAGCGCAGTTCTTCACCCGATTCAAGGCTCACCAGCGGGAATCCACGATCGAGCTTTACAACGACTCCCGGATAAAGAGCACTCTGATCGGCCATTACAGCATCCTTTCACGGCGAACGTAATACATCACCAGCAAGGCGAACCCTATCACGCATGCGATGATCGCCCCAACGAGAACTCGATAATTAACTGGCTCTGGGGTCGTTGATCCAGGCTGCAGCGCAGATACCTCATCGGCATGAACATCCGACAGTCCTTGGTGTTCGGAGCACTCCAGGTGGAACGTGCCCCTTACTTGCAGCTGCGTACCGGTGGAGCCGTACTGCCCATATGTATCGATGACGTTCGTCTGCTCCTTGGTGAGCGACACCGCCAAGACGCTAGGAGACTCCTCGTCATCCTGAAGTGTGATCCAGCAGTTCTCTTCGCGGAACTCGTCGTTGACGCGATCGCCCACGACCTCGCCCTTCACCAGAACCGTCTGGCCTTCGTAATAGGAATCCGCCTGCGCCAGGTCCGCGATCGAAGTTTCATACAAGAACGAGCTATCAGAGAGCTGATTGACGTATACCCGGTTCCCCTCGGATTCGTTCTCTTCCGCCCAAAGCGTGTTCGGAGCGCACACCAGCGCCACAAGGATAATGAGCACGATCGCCAGGGCCGCACCCCGAAGGCGCATGCTCTCTAAGACCGCGCTGCCGAGGCGCGCTTTCGTCAAGGTCGCATCGCCGAGGCGTGTATTCCGAAAGACCGTTCGCGCAACCGCTTCGCGGTATGCTCTCGCGCTGTTCACTATGTGATCACCTAGACATCTCACTTCGCCCACCTACGCATCGGCGCTTTCGCTGTGGATCTTATCCTTTGCCAGATAGCCGAACGACACGACGACCTTCACGATCAAGGCGATGAGCGTAACGAATTCGAGACGACCCGCCCACATTTCCAAAATGTACACTGATTCCAACATCGGCGGCATGCCATGCGCGATAATGCCCGAGCTCAGGCCGCCATTCGACGCCATCGCCACCGATTCGAAAATGGCCGAAAGCGCATCGTAGCCATGAGCGATACCCACCAGCGCACCCGCGAGATAAGTGAGCACGAAGAGCGCCGATACCGTCATTGCCGCTTTCGCCACTTCCGTGGTGAGCACCTTCTTGCCCAGATGGTAATAACGAACCGAAACCCGAGCGGTATTCGGCGCGAGCGTTTCCTTGATGGTGGACACCATCGACTTCGCGATAAGGCCCAGACGCGAGAACTTGATACCACCAGAAGTACTTCCGCTCGAACCGCCCACGGCCATCAGAATAGCCACGACCAAGAACGCCCCCGAAGAGAACACGGTGGTCATCTGATTGTTAGTGATGGTCTGAAAACCGGCTGTCGTAGCAGCGGAAACCACCATGAACACCCCGCGGCGCAGCAGATCCATAATGTCCGAGAACCCACCCGAAGCACACAGCGAGAACATCAGGACGATAGTGCCGACCACCAGCCAGACCACTCCTGTGCGGATCTCGTAATCCTTGAAGAAATCGTGCGTTTCGCCCTTGCGGATCTTCACATACAGCGCGAAGTTCACAGCACCAAGCAGCATCAGCAGCATACATACCACTTCGAATGGGAACGAATGGTAATACATAGCCGACTGGCTGGTCGGGGTGAAGCCAGCCGTCGTAAAGCACGAAATAGCCACCCATAATCCGTTGAACAGGGCTCGCAGCGGCTCGAATCCCGAGATAAGGCAGAACGTGAAAAGTACGATCGTAGCGACACCGATCACCACCAGGGCCACCTGGCTGATGAGGCGCACCGTGTTGACGATATTAGGCAGCACGTGTTCGCTTCGCCCTTCCGATGAGTACAGACCCGATGTCGCCTTGCCGAAAAGACCCAGCGAAAGAGCGACGACGATGAGACCCAAGCCGCCGATAAGGTGCATCGTGAAACGCCACATATTGTCGGCATACGACATGTGTTCGAGATCGATGGCCATCGACGCGCCGGTCGTGGTCAGCCCTGATGTCGCTTCGAACAGAGCATCAAGGAACGATCCGTAATGGTCGGACATAGCCAATGGTATTGCCGCCACAAACGCCAGAACGATCCATGATAAGCCCGTTACCGCAAGGGCCTGCTGATGCGTTAAACGACCTGGTTGAATGCGCATGAAACGCAAAAGCGAGCCAAGGATGAGCGCCACACCGACCGCCAGCAGATAGCGACACGCCGGCTCCCACTCTTGGCACACCACTGCCACCGCAAGCGGCACCGCAAGAGCAATGGCGAACACCGAGATCAATACGCCAAGGTAGTGGCATATCACGCGAACGTCATACCATGTGAAGCGCTGCCACATTAGCGTCTCGCCTCACGATTCTGCTGACGCGCATGCAACACAATATATCTGCGCAGATTAACCATGCCTACCCAAATACGAACAGGAAACGAATAACAATAGTGATCAGGTAAAGAACAAGAAGAAACGCCGCCATGCCCATCAGCACAGCAGCGAATCCTAAAAGCGGTACAAGAACGCGTTGCTTTGTTTCATCTTTATCCATAAGCGGTATTGTAATACATCCCGGACAAAGTGGATTTCACCGCCTGTTAACGATTTGGAACTCAGGGCGCTTGCGCACTCCAGGACGCTCATCTTCCTAGAAAGACGGAAAACTTGGCTCGAAGGCCCATTTCTCGGCATTTTTCCAGAATCAAGGGTGCCTTGGTCAAAGATCAAATGGAACAGCTAACGAAAAATGGGACCCCGACCATGGGGTCCCATTAAAGAATCACGTATCACGCCGTATAACCACGACCTGGCGCAAGCGCCTACTCTCCGAAGTCCATGCCGCGCAGGATATCATCAGCCTGCTTAAGAACATCATCGGCGTCAGTTGCGGTGTTCGTTGCGCTACCCATAGCGCCCGACACGGCACCAGCACCCAGTGCAGCAGGATCGTCGCCGGCGGCGAACGACGCCTTGTTCTTCACCGTGGCACGATAGTTACCATCCGGATCGATATCAATGGTCACATACGCACCATCGCCAATGCGGCCTTCAATGATCTCGGTCGCAACACGGTCGGTAACCTCACGCTGAATCAAGCGACGTAGCGGACGCGCGCCGAACACGGGATCGTATCCGTCGATCGAAAGACGCTCACGTGCAGCAGGCGTAACTTCCAGATCGATTCGACGATCAGCCAAACGCTCGCTCACCGAATTCAGCTGCAGATCCACAATGGGCTCCATAGCCGCGATCGAAAGCGAATTGAACGTAATGACCTCGTCGATGCGGTTCAAGAACTCGGGGCGGAACGTCGTACTCAACGCCTCGTTGATCTTGCTGGTCATCTCCGCCAAACGCTTTGCACCCGTTGCCACATCGGCCTTCATGATGTCCTCCATCATGCGACCCATCGAATCGCCTTCGGCCTGGTTGGCGTATTCGCGAATCGACTGCGAGCCCACATTCGACGTCATGATGATAATGGCGTTCTTGAAGCTGACCACGCGACCCTGACTATCAGTCAAACGACCATCGTCAAGCACCTGCAGCAAGATGTTGAACACATCCTGATGCGCCTTCTCGATCTCGTCCAGCAGCACCACGCTATAGGGCTTGCGACGCACTGCTTCGGTCAGTTGACCGCCCTCGTCGTAACCCACGTATCCCGGAGGCGCTCCGACCAAGCGGGAAACCGAATGCTTTTCCATGTACTCGGACATATCGATGCGAACCATGGCCTTTTCGCTATCGAACAAGTACTCTGCCAGTGCCTTTGCCAACTCGGTCTTGCCAACACCGGTCGGACCCAAGAACAAGAAGCTGCCTATAGGACGATTCGGATCGGACAAGCCCGCACGATTACGGCGGATCGCACCCGCGACCGCAGAAACTGCCTGGTCCTGGCCGATGACGCGCTCATGCAACTTGGCTTCCAGATCGACCAGTTTGGCCATCTCGCCCTGCATCATCTTGGTCACCGGAATACCCGTCCACACCGAGACCACTTCCGCGATCTCTTCCTCGCCTACTTCCTCTTTCAGGATGGCGCCATCTTGCTGGCGGTTCTCCAGCAGAGCCTCCGCATCAGCCAACTGCGCCTGCAGCGAGGGGATCGTGCCATAGCGCAACTCGGATGCATGCGCCAGATCGCCCTCGCGCGTCGCACGCTCCTCTTCCAGTTGAGCTGCCTCTATGTCAGCCTTGAGGTTCTGCACCCCGACGATGACATCCTTTTCGTTCTTCCACAGCGCCTTCTGCTTATCGAGCGCTTCACGTGCCGCGGAGATCTCTTTGCGCAGCGCCTCTAAACGCTCACGGCTCGGCTCGTCGGTTTCCTTCATGAGAGCCTGCTCTTCGATCTGCATCTGGGTCAGCTTGCGCTCTGCCAGATCGACCTCTTCAGGCATGCTGTCGATTTCGATACGCAAACGGCTGGCCGCTTCGTCCATCAGGTCGATGGCCTTATCGGGAAGGAAGCGATCGGAGATGTAGCGATTCGAAAGCTCGGCCGCCGCCACCAACGCAGAGTCGGTGATACGCACGCCATGATGAATCTCGTACTTTTCCTTCAAACCACGCAGGATGGCGATGGTATCTTCCACACTCGGCTCATTGATGAGCACCGGCTGGAAACGACGCTCCAAGGCCGCGTCCTTTTCAATGTACTTACGATATTCGTCGAGCGTAGTCGCGCCGATCGCATGCAGTTCGCCACGAGCAAGCGCCGGCTTCAGCATGTTACCTGCGTCCATGGAGGAATCGCCCGTGGAACCCGCACCAACGATAGTGTGCAGCTCGTCGATGAACAGGATGATCTGACCCTCCGACTGCTTGACCTCACGCAGAACCGCCTTCAGGCGATCCTCGAATTCACCGCGGTACTTCGCGCCCGCCAGCATTGCCGGCAGGTCGAGCGCGATGAGTTCGCGATCCTTCAGGCTCGACGGCACGTCACCTGCCACGATACGCTGTGCTAGGCCTTCAACGATGGCCGTTTTGCCCGTACCTGGTTCACCGATGAGCACAGGGTTGTTCTTGGTACGACGCGAAAGGACCTGGACCGTACGACGGATCTCTTCCGAGCGACCGATAACGGGATCGAGCTTGCCTTCGCGTGCAGCCTGCGTCAAGTTGTTGCCGTACTGCTCCAGCACCTCGAATTCGACCTTGCTCTGCGCATCGGTCACACGCGTATCGCCACGCAGCTCCTCGTAAGCCTCTTCGATGTTCTTGCGCGTAATACCCGCATCACCCAAGATCTTGCCCACCGTGCCCTTGTCTTCAGAAAGCGCGATGAGTAAGTGCTCGCTGGTCGCATACGAATCGCCCAGCTTTTCGGCGATCTTGACCGATTTGTCGATCAGGCTGATGAATTCAGGTGAAGGCGCACTGATGCCCATGCCCATGAAACCATTGCCGCTGACCTTAGGCAGGCGCGCCTCTTCTTCTGCCACCCGTGCCTTCAAAATGGCCGGGTCGGCACCAATGCGCGTAATGATCGCATTCATGTTGTTCTCGCCCGCCGACAAAAGCGCATCGAGCATGTGCAGCGGCTCGACCGAGCCCGCCTCCTGCTCGCCCGCGATGCTCATCGCGGACTGTAATGCCTCCTGTGCGGTAAGCGCTAGCTTATCAAGTCTCATATGTACTCCCTTCGTTTTCGTCTTGTAACGAAAGAGCGAGGTTCACCTCGTATTTCAAAGAAGGCTCCGACGTTATCGCTCGAAGCCTTCATTTCCCCTATAAAAGCCGGCGAAGAACGATGGCGTTGCTTTCGTTCACCAGCGAATTCACGCTTTCACGTGTTTCGAGCTCATGCACCCGATCAGCCAGGCGGCGCACTCGACGATGCAGCGCATCAAACTCTTCGTCGCGCTCGTCAAGGCGTCCCTTTAGATCCAGGATGCGAATGACCCCGGCCAAGTTGATGCCTTCGTCGGTCAGATCATTGATGAGCTGCAGCCGCTCGATATCGGCCTGTGAATACATGCGCGTGTTCCCACGTGTACGCTGCGGAGATACCAGTCCTTTTTGCTCGTATATGCGCAGGGTCTGGGGATGGACCCCGGCAAGTTCGGCCGCAACACTGATCATGTATAGCGGTCTGTTCTTATCTTCCATCACCATGCCCTCACTTCTTCTTCGGTAGCCGCCTGGAACGCTTCCAGCGCAGCCTTTTGGTCGTCATTCAAGGTCTTCGGCACTGCTACGGTGAGTTCGATCTTCAAGTCGCCGTTACCCGTGGCGCCCTTGCCTATGCGCGGCGCGCCCTTGCCACGTACGGTCAGCACGGTGCCGCTCTGGCATCCTGCGGGAACCTTGACACGCACCTTGGTGCCGTCAGGAGCAGGGATCACAATATGATCGCCCAGTGCCGCTTCCGCGAACGTGATGGGCACGTTCATGAACACGTCGGCCTTGTCGCGCGCATAAAGAGGATGCTCGGCAATGTGGATGTTCACGAGCAGATCGCCCGCTGCACCACCCTGCACGCCCGGCGCACCCTTACCCTTCAGGCGAACACGACCACCATCGATCGCACCAGCGGGGATCTTAATGGAAAGCTCTTCCTTTTCGTTGGTACCCGCCTTGCCGATGCGCACGCGCTTTTCACACCCGTTGAACGCTTCGTCGAAGGTGATGGTCATGCCGACTTCCTTATCGGCACCCTTGCTCGGTCGCGGCTGTTGCGCGCCCGCGCCACCGAAGTTCCATTCGGTTCCAAAGGCGCCTTCACCACTGCGAATGCTCTCCAGAATATCCGCCCAGCTACCGAACCCAGCGCCGCCGAACCCAGCGCCGCCGAAGGGATTGCCGCCCTGGCCTTGCCAATCGCCGCCACCGAAGGGGATCTGGTTCTCGTTCGCCGTGCCGTACTGGTCGTATAGCTTACGCTTCTTGTCATCGGAAAGCACTTCGTAGGCTTCGTTGATTTCCTTGAACTTGGCCTCGTCGCCGCCCGCATCAGGATGATGCGTGCGCGCTAACTTACGAAACGCCTTCTTAATGGCATCTGCGTCCGCGTCACGTGGAACGCCTAGCGTCTTGTAGTAGTCAGGAGTCTGAGCCATTCGTCCCACCTCTTTCAGTTCTCCACAACAAGGGCGGACCATCGTCGCCCGCCCTTATACTTACTTACCTCATTGTTGCCCGATCGAAAGAAGAAGCGAGTCTATTCGCCCTCTTCCTCCACCTCTCGCTTGGGGCCGCCTTGCGTCACCGTTACCATTGCGCTTCGGATGACCTTGGTGCCCATGCGATAGCCCTTCTGGTATACCTCGGCGACCGTTTCGTCGGGCACCGAAGTATCGTCTACCGTAGCTACAGCGAGAGCCTCAAGGGCATTGAACGCCTGGCCCTGCGGGTCGATGGTTTCGACACCCTGCTTTTCGAGCACCTCGATGAGCTTGGTGCGCACGGCCTTCACGCCGCCGAGCAGTCCTTCTTCACCGTTGGTTTCGGCGTAAGCGATGCTTCGCTCGAAGTCATCGATGACGGGAATCAGGCCCTCAACGAGCTTTTCGGCTGCGCGAGCTTTTTCTTCCTCGCGCTGTTCATTCATGCGACGGCGATACGTGTCCCATTCTGCATGAAGACGAAGATACTTATCCTGCCAAGCCGCTGCTTCTTTCTTTGCTACAGCGATCGGATCATCCGCTGCTTCTGCTGCTTCGGCATCCGAGTTCTCTGCCTTGGCGTCCGCGGGCTTATCTTCGGCTTCGCAGGCAGCTGCTTCAGCCGCCTGCGTATCTTCTGCCACCTGGTCTTCACGTACCTCGTCTTTTTCAGACGTGGTCATGATTACTTATCCTTCTTGTCGTCGTCGACTACTTCGAAATCGGCTTCGATCGTACCGTCATCAGCGGGCTGCTGAGCTGCAGCGGCGCCAGGCTGCTGAGCTGCAGCGTCATTGGTGCTGTATGCAACTTCTGCCAGCTTGTAGCTTGCCTGCTGAAGTGCCTCGATAGCGGTCTTCACAGCTTCGACGTCAGTTCCTTCGAGAGCGGTCTTCGCCTGAGCAACTGCATCTTCTGCCTGCTGCTTCACGTCAGCGGAAACCTTATCGCCCAGCTCGGACAGCGTGGTCTCGGTCGCATTGATCAGCGAATCGCAGTTGTTGCGAACTTCGACCTCTTCCTTGCGCAGCTTGTCTTCTTCAGCGTGCGTTTCGGCGTCCTTCACCATGCGCTCTACTTCGTCGTCGTTCAACGCGGTAGAACCGGAGATAGTGATCTGCTGTTCCTTGCCCGTACCCAGGTCCTTAGCGGAAACGTTCACGATACCGTTCGCATCGATATCGAAGGTGACTTCGATTTGAGGAACGCCACGGCGAGCAGCAGGAATACCGGTGAGCTGGAACTTGCCCAGGGTCTTGTTGCCTGCGGCCATTTCGCGCTCGCCCTGCAGAACGTGGATCTCTACGGAAGTCTGGTTGTCAGCAGCCGTGGAGTAGATCTCGGTCTTGCGGGTAGGAATGGTGGTGTTGCGCTCGATCATCTTGGTCATTACACCGCCCATGGTCTCAACGCCCAGAGAAAGCGGGGTAACGTCAAGCAAGAGGATGCCCTCAACGTCGCCGGCGAGAACGCCGCCCTGGACCGCTGCGCCCATAGCTACGACTTCATCAGGGTTAACGGACATGTTGGGCTGCTTGCCGGTCATGTTCTTTACGAGTTCCTGAACTGCGGGCATACGAGTGGAGCCGCCGACCAGGATGACCTCATTCACGTCACCCGTGGAAAGACCAGCGTCCTTCAGAGCCTGCTGAACAGGGGTCTTGCAGCGATCGAGCAGGTCCTTGGTGATGCGCTCGAACTCTGCGCGGGTCAGCGTGTAATCCAAGTGCAGCGGGCCAGCAGCGCCTGCGGAGATGAAGGGCAGGTTGATGTTGGTCTGCGTGGTGGAGGAAAGCTCCATCTTCGCCTTTTCAGCCGCATCCTTCAAACGCTGAAGAGCCATCTTGTCAGCGCGCAGATCGATCTGGTTCTCAGCCTGGAACTTGTCAGCCATCCAATCGATGACGCGCTGATCCCAGTCGTCGCCGCCCAGATGATTGTCGCCTGCGGTAGAGCAGACTTCGAACACGCCGTCGCCCAACTCGAGGACGGAAACGTCGAACGTGCCGCCACCGAGGTCGAATACGAGGACCTTTTCGTCCTTGTTCGTACGGTCAAGACCATAAGCCAAAGCTGCTGCGGTAGGCTCGTTGATGATGCGGAGCACTTCCAAGCCAGCGATCTTGCCTGCGTCCTTAGTTGCCTGACGCTGAGCGTCATTGAAGTATGCGGGAACCGTGATGACCGCCTGAGTGATAGGCTCGCCTACGCGCTTTTCCGCATCGGACTTGATCTTCTGGAGAACCATTGCAGAAATTTCCTCTGCCATGTAGTCCTTGCCATCGATATCAACGACTGCACGACCGCCGTTGCCGTTCTTTACCTTGTATGCGACCGTCTTCTGCTCTTCGGAAGTTTCGGAGAAGGAACGACCAATGAAGCGCTTTACTGAAGCGACCGTGTTCTCAGGGTTGGTGACTGCCTTATTCTTAGCTGCCTTGCCAACGGTGCGCTCGCCGTCTTTACCGAAACCGACAACGGATGGCGTAGTGCGGTCGCCTTCTGCGTTAACCAGAATTTCAGGTTCAGAACCTTCCATTACTGCCATTGCCGAATTGGTAGTGCCCAAGTCGATGCCAATGATCTTTGCCATCTTTTCCTATCCTTTCAGTTGCGGTGCGCCCTTCATTGCTCCGAGCGAACCCCCTGCTATTACCATGCGTGCGTGGGTCCTATTGAGTGTGTCTTGATACGCGACCCTCACGACTTGAACCATAATAAAATCTGAGTGCTTCATTGTCAAGTTTTGTAACCTTCCTGTTGAAGATTATCTTATGTGTTTGCGTTTTCGCAGGTCATTGATGTATTTGGCTCTTCATATATTGATGGTATGCCGGGTTCAAGATCTAACAAAGAAACACTTAGCCCTTTCGAGCGCGAAAGGGCTAAGTGCGGTCATTTCTATTTTCGGTCTCTTATTACAGCGCTTCTTCTCCGCGCTCATCCGTTCGTACACGAATGGCCTCATACACTTCTTTAACGAAGATCTTCCCATCGCCAAATGTCGCATGGCCCAGATCGGCCACCGCTTCATCGACTATCACATCAACCAAGTCATCGGAAACGACCGTGCGCACGGACACCTTCGGCAAAAGATTGACGCCAACATTGTCATCGCGCGTATAAACCTGATGGACGCCGCGCTGATGCCCATAACCAAAGCCCTGACTCACGAACACGCCGTTACTACTGTGAGCCGAAAGGATGCGCTTCACACGTTCGATCTTGTCGCCGTTGATGATGAATTCGATTTCCTTCATTGTTCTAACCTTCCAACCGCGCTTTTACCCGAACAAACGCAAATAGCGATCCACGAGGCCCATGGTTCCCTCCATGTAGCCCACCATATAACCCTGCACCGGCGTAGAATCCTGATGGCTGCCCATCCATGCCAGCATCTGAATACGACGCTGAAGGATGAACGTATCGATCTCCACGAAATCCGTGTCCGTAAAGGGCAGTACCTTTCGATATCCGTCCAACCAGGCGTTCACCAAGGCAGGAACGTCTTCGCGATCTTCAATGAAGGTAAGCGCACTGGCCAGATCGTGTAGATGCCAGCCAAAACCAAAGTCGTCGAAGTCAATGACTTTAATATCGTTGCCATCAACCAAAATATTGGTATCACGCAGATCCGCATGGATGACACCATAGTTCTGCTCCGTCTTACCGTAGCGATCAAGGCGTCGCTTGATGATCTCGCAACAGCGAGCGATCTTTTCTTCTTCCGCGGGCTTTATGCCAGGATAGTCACGCCAGTTGCCCCAAATGCCATTTTCCCCAATAACATTCTCGCAATCCCAATGGCAACGCACGATATCTTTCGTGCCGTTCCAGATCTCCGTTTGGCGATGCAGGTATGCCGTGATCTCGCCCAACATTTCAAAATGCGCCGGAGCAACTTCTGGGCTATTGTCATGCTCTAGCGTTACGCCTTCCAAAAATTCCGTTGCAACGCAGTAATACGTCACCCCGTCCTTTTCGATGCCCTGAATATACGAATCATCAGCAGCGGGCAAAGGGTTGGCGACCTTGAGCGGCGTATAGTCATTGATCTGCCGCAGCCAGTTGATTTCGCTCTCATATTCTTCAAGCGAATGGTAGCCCGGTCGACCCACGCGCATCACGCAAAGCTTTTCTTCAGTTTCGGGATCGTAGATCAGATAGGTGGCGTTCTCGGAAAAAGCCAGGAGCTTGGCCGCCGTTCGGCTATAGGGATAACGCTGCGCGGCTTCTTCTGCCACAGCCTGATACAGCGCAGGATCTTCAAAATTCGTAGCCATAATTAATACCTTTCGCTACTTGCAAGCATTCAACGATTTCGACAGCGCATCAATAAAAAAGTCCAGGTCATCGTCATTGAATACCAAAGGAGGACGGATCTTCAGAACATTGCCGTAGGGACCGGCTAAGGAAATAAGCACTCGGTTCTCGCGGAGGACCTCTATGAGCCTTACTGCCGTCGCACGGTCCGGATCAGTGGTTCCGGGTACGACAATATCGACGCCCGTGAACAGACCGGCTCCACGGACATCGCCCAGTTCGGGATTCGATCGAGCGAGCTCATTCAGCGCCGCGCGCAGCTTCACGCCCATTTCCTGTGTGTGACTCAAAATATCGTGGTCTTCGATGTAGCGAAGCACCGCTTGAGCCGCCGCCATAGAAACGGGGTTTCCCGCGAACGTATTGAAGTACGGATTCTCCGCAGCAAACGGCGCCAGCACCGCGTCCTTGATCGCCATAGCCGAACAGGGAATGCCGTTCGCCATGGGCTTGCCCATGGTCACGATGTCAGGCACGATGCCATGCCGCTGAAATCCCCAGAACCCTTCACCCGTTCGGCAAAATCCTGGCTGCACTTCGTCGGCGATATACACGCCACCCTCCGCATGGACCAGATCGATCACTGGCCGCAAGAACCCAGCTTTACCAGAAATAACGCCGTCGGAAGAAAAGATGCTATCGAACAGCACACCGGCGAATTTAATACCATGGCGGCGCATGTCGGCGATCTGCTTCGAGATCTGATCGCACATCCAACCGCCAATATCGTCCGTGCCCAAGCGATAAGTATCAGGAGTGGGGATCATACGCATGGTCCGGCTCATAGCAACATCGGCGCCGATCGAAGGGGAAAGGCCCGAGATCAGGGCCGTGTTGCCGTGATACGCTTCGGCCGTTACGATGATCCCCTCGCCGCCACTTGCCAGCTGGGCGCAACGCACTGCCAGGTCATTTGCCTCCGAGCCACTGCACATGAACATGACACGGTTGATTTCCTTCGGCATGGTGTCCAGCAGCGCTTCTGCATAATCCAAGATATTCTCGTGGACGTAGCGCGTATGCGTATTCAGTAGCTGAAGCTGCTCAGTGACCGCTTCGGTTACGTAAGGATTACCGTGCCCCATAGATGGGATGTTGTTGTACATGTCCAGGTATTCCGTACCGTCTGCATCGAACAAACGCGTACCTTTACCACGGATCAAGTGCAGCGGCTTTTGGTAGAAAAGACGATAGCACGGGCCTAGTGCTTCTCTGCGCGCAACAAGGCTTTGCAGGTCCCCACTCAATGCGTCCAAATTAGCCATATTGAAGCTATTCGACTCAAGAATACCCACGTTTTCCTTGGATTCATCAAGAACATTATTCGAAGTCATCCGTTTTCCTTCCGAGAAAACAATCTATATTCAGCTCAGTTAACGTATGCAGGGCAATGTCGGAAACTTGGCGAAGATCATGCATGGTGCCCGCAATTTCAGAGTCATACACACCCAGCGTTCTCATTCCCGCCGCACGGGCGGCCGCAAGGGCATAAGCGGAATCATCTATCAGGCACGCATTTTCAAGATCGACATTCAGCCGCCTCGCGCACTCGATCAAATACCCGGGATCCCGCTTTGTTCTACCTTCGTCTTCAGCTGAGCAAACCAACGTTATATAAGGCATGATCCCCGTATGCTCCAGGCCCGCTTCCAAAAATATGCACGGACTCGATGAGACTATCGCCACGGGCACCTGCGCTTTATTGAGGGATTCTATGAAGTCAAGCGCTCCGGGTTTTGGCTTCACTCGCGTTCGGTAGGCATTACGCAAAGCCGCCGAACATTCCTCGAAAAGCACTGCGCTCGTCGACCCCACACCATGTTCTTCGTGAAAGAACGTAACGGTTTGAGTGAGCGTGTTGGCATTCAGCATCTCGGAAAGCTTTTCCGTGAATTCAATGCCGGCTCGCTTGGCTAGCGTTCGCTCCATCGCATGCCATAACGGCATGGTGTCAAGCAAGGTGCCATCGCAATCGAGAAGTACGCCTTTAATAGTGTCGTTCGCCCAGGTCATACGCTACTTCAATTCCGCTTCGGCAGCCTGCAATGCAGCGAATTCCTCTTCAGGGGCGTTGCCCACCAAATGCTTACGGGAGTATAGGAAGAAGTACGCCATGAATACGACCAGGACCGCCAAGGTGCAACCCGCCGCAAAGCTATCTACCACGAAGGTCGAAACGATCGCCACCAAAGAAAGAGCGAAAGCAATCACTGTAGGGATGATGCCACCTGGGGTCTTGAAGCCGCGCTCCATCTCGGGCTCCTTCTTGCGCAGGATGATATGAGAAAGATTCATCATTGCGTAAGAGACGCATGCTGCGAATACGGCCATATTAAGAAGGATCGCACCGTCTTGAACGATCGCGGCCATAAGGAAACCAAGCACACCAAGCACGATCAAAGCAACGTACGGGGTCTTTCGCTCTCCGGTAATAGATAGGAACTTGGGAAGATATCCTGCTCGGGAAAGGGCGAACGCTTGCCTAGACCCACTGAACAACGTACTGAAGAAGCTCGCAAGCAAACCGAAGAGGCCCACGTAGTTAACCACCACGGCGAACTGACTTTCACCCACTGCGTTAAGAGCGTCCACTAAAGGAGCGTCAGATGCACCCATAAGAGCTGCGCCAGCACCACCTGCAGTCAAAACCAGAACCGCAGCACCCGTGAACACCAGTACGCAGATCGCGCCAAGAATGCCCTTTGGCATATCTTTCTTCGGGTTAGCAGATTCTTCTGCCGCCAACGGAACACCTTCGATTGCCAAGAACAACCAAATGCCAAAAGGAAGAGCCGCCAATACGCCAGCCGTGCCATTAGGCAGCAGGGTCGTTGCTCCCGCTACAGCCGGTTCAATATTGAACAGATTCGCAACATCGAAATGAGGGATCATGCCGAATGCGAACACCGCCAAGCCGACCATCGCAATAGCCGTTACTACGAAGATGAGCTTAAGCGCTTCTCCAACGCCAACGAGATGGATACCCACGAGCAACACGAAGAACACTCCGATGATCACCACGGAAGGAACATCGGCGAACAAACCAAGACTTTGAACGTATGAAGCTACGAACGTTGAAATGGCCGCAGGGCAGATGGAGTATTCCATAAGAATAGCGAAGCCCGTTAACGCACCGCCGACTTTACCCATTGCACGACGCGCAAAACCATACCCCGCTCCCGCTGTTGGCATTGCGGAGCTCATTTCCGCAAGCCCCATGGACATGCAGAAGTACATCGCGCCCATAACCACGAAGGCGATCAACATGCCGAACCAACCGCCACTTGCGATGCCGTAGTTCCAGCCAGAGTAGTCGCCCGATATCACATAGGCGATACCCAGGCTCATCAGCAGAACCCAGCTTACCGAGCCCTTCTTGAGCGTTCTTTTTTCAAAATACTCGCTCGTTTCCGTTCCTATAGCGCGTCCCCCTAGGACCGCTGCTTCAGATGGTGGAGTCATTCTACTCACTTCCTCGTTCTGGATAGTTCCGATCGATCCGCCGCACATACGCGCGCTGTGCACGGCGGATGCTCAGATAGTAGAAACCCCGCGTTTCACGTTTGTTTCACTGAAACCATTTAACGCCTTAGCAATTCCTGAGAAATTTCAAGGAAATTGCCTGGAAACACTTATTGGCACCTTATTTAGGGTGAAAACGAAAGAAAAGCCTGATCACCATAGGCAATCAGGCTTTTCAGGCAACAAAATGGCCCGCATATGCGGGCCATTGAGAAGTTATTTCTTAGCAACGCCACCGATGAGAGACATCTTGGTGCCGCAGTCAGGGCAGGTACCCTTGGTGATGACGCGACCGTTCTTGGTTACGCCTTCCTGAGGGTCGACCATTTCCTTCTTTTCCTTGCACTTAACGCAATATGCAACAACTGCCATCGTTACCTCTTTTCTTGTTATTCGGCGCAAAGGCGCTTGCGCCCTTTATCGCTCGACCCATTGTAGCCATAGTATTAGCGTTTTACCAGATAAAACTTACGTTCAACGAAAACTACGGCGCAGGTCTCCACAAGAAAACGCAATTAGTCGCTAATGTACGTTACTTGCAAACAGAATAGAACCGTCGGACTAGTCCTCAACGATCTCTTCGATAGCACCCATGGGGCACTCTTCAACGCAGTCGCCACAAGCGATGCAGGACTCTTCGTTCACCACTGCGCATACGCCGTCAACGACTTCGATGGTTCCCTGAGGGCATGCGTCAATGCAGATACCGCAGCCGATGCATTCGTCAGCCAAAATCACAGGATGGGACATGAGATACCTCTTCTCTCTTTAGTTCGGGCTATGTAGAGATGTTTCTGTATTGTCTTTGCGGTGCAAATCCATGACGGGAAAATACCATAGCGATACTAAGATGCAAGCACAAAGCGCTTTTTTTCTCCGAATATTCGACAAAGCGGTCATTTTTGAGCGTGTTGTACCAACAGACGACCGCTCCCTCCTCTTTAGCAAATACGGGGAAGCTGCTCACCTACCAGCATATCCATAATGCGCAACGCACCGAAGCCCGTGCGGATCGAGACGCGCGACGCTCGATCGTCAGGGGTCTCCACGACTTCGCCGATAATGGCCGCATCTGCTCCATATTCGTTCGCCCGCATGGCCTCTAGGGCCGCATCAGCCTGATCTGTCGGCACCACGCACACCATCTTGCCCTCGTTGGCGACCTGGTACACGTCATAACCCAGCATTTCGCAGGCGCCGCGCACAGCATCTTTCACGGGAACCGCATCTTCTTCGATGACGAAATCCACACCCGATTGCTCTGCAAGTTCATTGAGCGTTGAAGCCAGACCACCGCGCGTTGGATCACGGAAGCAACGCGTGTCGGGCGCTGCCGCCAATACTCCGGCGATCAGATGATTGAGCGGGGCCGCATCGGATCGGATGTCAGCAGTGAACGACAGTTCTTCGCGGCATGCCATGACCGTAATGCCATGGTCTCCCATAGTGCCGGAAACCAGGATCTTATCTCCGGGCTTGCAGAACGAACCCGACAGCTGTACACCCTGAGGAATGAAGCCAACACCGCTCGTATTGATGAACACGCCATCGCCATGGCCGCGGTTGACCACCTTGGTATCGCCCGTCACAATACGCACGCCCGCCTCACGGGCGGCTTCGGCCATGCTCTGGCAGATTCGCTTAAGGTCGGCCACCGAAAAGCCTTCTTCCAAGATGAAGCCACAGGAAAGATACCGAGGAACCGCACCACTGGTCGCCACATCATTCACGGTACCGCAAACAGCCAATCTGCCGATATCGCCACCGGGGAAAAAGTGCGGGGTGACCACGAAGCTGTCCGTCGAATACGCAATGCGCTGACCCGCTTCGGGACCATCGAGCGACGCTGCATCGTTACCCTCGAGCAGTTCGTTGCTGCCATACGTTTCATAGAACACTTCATCGATGATGCGCTTCATCATAGTTCCGCCACTTCCGTGGCCGAGCAAGACCGTTTCGTCCATCGCATTCTCCTTATAAATGAACCGCGGCCCCGTAACTGACCGAGCCGCGGTTAGAACTTTGTAGTATTACGCGTTAAATGAACGCACCTGTTGTCGTCATGTGAAGGCGCCCGGTTTTTACTCCCTTGGTGCCGATGATCAAGTTGGCAATATCTTGGACCAACCCGGTTTCGCCCTTCAAAATGATCACTTCAAGACAGTTCTCTTCATCCACATGCACATGCAGCGATGAAATGACCGTATCCAAATAGTTGTGCTGAATATGGTGAAGTTTTTCCTGCAGGTCGTGCGAATGGTGGTTATACGCAATAGTGAGCGTACCCATAACGATACGCCCCGGCATAGAGCATTCGTCTTCCACGAGCGCATCGCGAACCAGATCGCGCACCACTTCACTTCGGTTCTTCGCCAAACCACGACGAGCGACCAAATGGTCGAACTTGACCAGCAGGTCCTCAGGCATCGCCACGGAAAAGCGCATTAGATCATTACCCATTGCACCCCTTCGTTCCTAATATGTCGTTGTGACATTCTTAGACAAGGCTGACAGTGACGCCGCTTGCGTTCTGCGCGTCATCTTCGAGCGCGTCCTTCGCATCATCAAGTGCAGCACGAACATCGTCAAGCAATGCCTGTACTGCGTGAAGCTTCTCTCCTACGGTTTCGAAGCCCGCATCAGATGCCTGATGCGCCAGTGTATGGGTCCAGCGACGCTCAAGCTTGATATGGTCATCGATCTGTTCGATCATCTGCTCGAATTGACCAGTATTCACTCCGTTAGTGCACATAATGTCTCCTTAGAACAAGGCGCATCTTTTCGTCGTGCCATTATTACTTTTTAATACCTTTGTAATACCATGGTTATAGCACAACAGTGTGAATTTTTTTGCAATCGGTATTATTTGCCTGACTAAGAAAGGTGCCTCTTGTGCATACATCGCCTTATGACAGGATCACCCATCGCCACCTCGATTCGTTCCCGGCAACGATCGAGGGGAACGAAACGGCTTTGTTCTGCGTTGTGAGCACCCACCCCTTGTCGCAGCAGGCGCACGATGCCCTGGTAGCTTCGGCTGGGCGGCTGGAATATTCGCCTAAGCAAATATGTTTCATCACTTTGACAGCAACCGATGCCGAAGGCGACCGGTCGGCCGCGACAATGAGCACGACCAGTACGGACCAGCAGGCCACAACGGCGACCACGACCAGTGCGGACCAATCGATCGTCACACCCCGCCAGCTCCTTGAGGCGATCGAGGCGATCGACCCGCTTTGCGTTGTCCTGACCGACCGCAAAGCCGTCGAAACAGCATCAGCGGGATACAACGCCCCTCTTTCCCTTGGAACGAAAGAGCTTCTGCTTGGCCGAGGATGCTGCTGTTTCGAGGACTTTGGATCTCTACTTGAGAGCGAAAAGGGGAAGCGCACCGCCTGGAACTGCCTTCGGACACTACCAACTTGCTTCGGCTAACGATCGGACCCGCCGCGCCGATCCACCTCAGATTTCATTAACCTCTGCGTCTTTTACCAATACCTCATGGTTTCTTACTAGTTATGTACCCACTCTGTTCCTCGGGTGGTATTCTTGCTTGCGTGCTGCCCCCTTCGTCGAAGGCGCGCAGCCCGAAGCCGCCTGCAACGCATCTATTCACGCCAGGCGCAGAACAAGTCCGTATCCTTCGAAAGGTATGCATATGTCCAACAAAAGCCTTGCCGGAGCACACGAAACGCGAACGATCCTGGTCACCGGCGGTGCCGGATTCATCGGAAGCCACACCTGCGTCGAACTGCTCGAGCAGAACTATCGCGTGGTGATCCTCGATGACCTTTCCAACTCCAGCGAAATAGCCGTTGAGCGCATCCGCGAACTGACCAACGCAACCGAAGAGAACTGCGCGTTCATCAAAGCATCCATCCTTGATCGCACGGCGCTCGAAACGGTGTTCTCCACCTACGATATTGATGCCATCATTCATTTCGCTGGCTTCAAAGCAGTGGGCGAATCCACCCAGAAGCCGCTCGAGTACTACTGGAACAACGTAGCCGGATCGCTCGTGCTGTTCGACGTCGCCCGCAACCATGGCGTGAAGAACGTCATCTTCTCGTCTTCGGCAACGGTATATGGCGAACCCGAGATGATCCCCATCACCGAAGAATGCCCCATGCACGAAGCCACCAATCCATACGGCGAGACCAAGGCGATGCTCGAGCGCATCCTGACCGACTTCTATCGCGCCGACGACGAATGGAACGTGGTGCTGCTTCGCTATTTCAACCCCATTGGCGCTCACATTAGCGGCCGCATCGGCGAAGACCCGAAGGGCATTCCCAACAACTTACTTCCCTACGTTGCCCAAGTCGCAACGGGCAAGTTGGAATGCATCCAGGTGTTCGGCGACGACTACCCCACCCCCGACGGCACCGGCGTGCGCGACTACATTCATGTGGTCGACCTTGCGCGCGGGCACGTGAAGGCGCTCGATTACATGGGTGGCAAAGTAGGCACGGGTCGCGCTATTGGCCTCGGTTCACTTGAAGGCGCCCCCGCCGAAGACGGCACGCGCACAGGCGTTGCGATCTTCAACCTGGGAACCGGCACAGGATCGAGCGTTCTGGATGTTGTCCATGCGTTCGAAAAGGCTTGCGGCAAGACCCTTCCCTACAAGATCTGCCCCCGTCGCCCGGGCGACATTGCCACCAATTACGCCGCGTGCGACAAAGCGCGCGAGGAACTTGGCTGGGTAGCCGAATACGATCTGGCACGCATGTGCGAAGACGCATGGCGTTGGCAGAGCTCTAACCCCAACGGTTATCGCGGATAGACCGCACTACTACACGAGAAACAATGCTTCTTCGGGGGCCGCTTACCGACGATAATCCGTCGTTCCCCCCGAAGAATCCTCCACCACCTAACGAAATAACGCGAACAAACCGACAATGCGCTCTACTGCTCACGCTAAAGTGAGCGGTAGATCTAACACCTTACTGAAGGAGGAACGCATGGGCTTGTTCAACGGAAAGGTCGCCATCATCACCGGCGCAGGATTCGCTGCGTTGAAAGACGGCTCTGCCGGATCCATTGGCTATGGCATCGCAACGGCATACGCAAAAGAAGGCGCCAACCTTGTTATCACGGGTCGTAACGTCAAAAAGCTCGAAGACGCCAAGACGCGTCTCGAAGAAGCCTACGGCATCAAAGTCCTCATCGTTCAGGCAGACGTGAACGCAGGCGCCAACAACCAAGAGGTCGTACAGGGCGTTATCGACAAGACCATCGCCGAATTCGGCCGCATCGACGTTCTAGTGAACAACGCTCAGGCTTCCGCTTCCGGCGTTTCCATTGAAGATCACACTACCGAGCAGTTCGACCTTGCTCTCTATTCAGGCCTGTACGCTGCGTTCTATTACATGCAGGCATGCTATCCGCACCTGAAGGAGACGAAGGGATCCGTTATCAACTTCGCTTCTGGTGCTGGCCTGTTCGGCAACTATGGCCAGTGCGCTTACGCTGCAGCTAAGGAAGGCATCCGCGGTCTTTCCCGCGTTGCCGCGACCGAATGGGGCCCCGACGGAATCAACGTCAACGTGGTATGCCCGCTGGCATGGACCGCAGCGCTCGAGAACTTCAAGGACGCCTATCCTCAGGCTTACGAAGAGAACGTCCATATGCCCCCGATGGGTCACTACGGCAACGTCGAAACCGAAATCGGTCGCGTAGTCGTACAGCTCGCAAGCCCCGACTTCAAGTTCATGAGCGGCGAGACCCTCACCCTCGAAGGCGGCATGGGCCTTCGCCCGTAGCGATTCTCGTTCGTCGTAGCGATTCCCGCTCGTTGCGGTTGCTAACCGTGCGGATTACAAGCCAACTCCTTTTTGCGGGGAGTTGGCTTTTTATTGCGAATCGTCGCCCACGGTCTTGCTCGTACGCGAAGATATTCGGTATAAAATTATCAGTCACCGTCATATGATGCACCACCGCCTCGCCGCTCGCAGACTACGCCGAAGCGAGGGCGGACGTCTTCGCCTCGGCCGCATGCGAACCGTGCCGAAACAAAGACGGGCAGGTGCCTTTATACATGACAGAACGGAACGAATTTAGGAGGCCGCATGGATCCCAACAAACGCCCCGAAACCATGGAGCGAATCACTACCCCCGAACTCGCCCAGGCGTTCATCGCTGAACAGATCGAAGCAATTCATGCCCAGGTGGGCGACAAGAAGGTTCTGCTGGCCCTTTCCGGCGGCGTGGATTCCAGCGTTGTCGCCGCGTTGCTCATCAAGGCCATCGGCAAGCAGCTCATCTGCGTGCACGTGAACCACGGCCTTATGCGCAAAGGCGAAAGCGAAGAAGTATGCCGCGTGTTCGGCGAGGAAATGGATGCCAACCTGGTGTATGTTGACGCCACCGACCGCTTCCTGAATCTGCTCGCCGGCGTGGAAGAGCCCGAGGCCAAGCGCAAGATCATCGGCGCCGAATTCGTTCGCGTGTTCGAAGAAGAAGCGCGCAAGGTGGGCAACGAAGTGAGCTTCCTGGCCCAGGGCACCATCTATCCCGACATCATCGAATCGGACGGCGTGAAGGCGCATCATAACGTTGGTGGCCTGCCTGACGACATGCAGTTCGAGCTGTGCGAACCCGTAAAGCTTCTTTATAAGGATGAGGTCCGCGTCATCGGCCATGAGCTGGGTCTGCCTGATACCATGAATTATCGCCAGCCCTTCCCCGGCCCCGGCTTGGGTGTTCGCTGCTTGGGTGCTATCACGCGCGAACGTCTGGAGGCATTGCGTGAAGCCGACGCCATCCTGCGCGAAGAATTCGACAACGCGGGCCTTACCCGCAAGGTGTGGCAGTTCTTCGTGAGCGTGCCCGACTTCCGCGCAACGGGCGTGCGCGATGGCAAGCGCGCCTACGAGTGGCCCGCCATCATTCGCGCCGTCAACACCGTCGACGCCATGACCGCCGAGGTGCCCGAGATCGACTGGGCCGTGCTGAAGAAGATCACGAGCCGCATTCTGGCAGAAGTTCCCGGCATCTGCCGCGTGGTGTACGACTTGACGCCAAAGCCCACCGGCACTATCGAGTGGGAATGACCTGGGGTTTGCGCGCAAAAATATCCCAAATTACCTAGATGATACGCGAAAAAGCAAGCGATTCCGTTCGAGGCCGATTGCCTAGCCGCTGCAAGCCCCTCTAAGGCACTCTAGGCTAAACACACGGACAATCATATCCTGTTGCGTCCTTTACCGATATCTCGGATACCTTCCAAATCGAGATGGCGATCCATGAACCATTTCTTAATCGCCATCTCGACCGACCTCGGCAAATGCGAGCTGCGCATGCCTATCCAGGCTTTCAGCAACCTGCCCAAGATACTGCTCGCCCTGCGTGCAGCCGCCCGAGAGCCACTCGCGCATGAGAGCCGAGAGACCTGAGAAGTAGAACGAGAAGAGGAGCGGCAGGCGCGGGTCGTCTGCACCCTCGCCGAATGTCGGCCACAGGTAGCGGCGTGCGTAGTCGCGGAACATGGCGTCGATCGATCGCGAGAAACGGATGTCGCCGCCCTCGCCGTCGAGGGCGAGAAAGGCCCTGCGTTTGTCCCTGAGGAATGCTGCGAGCTTTCCGACGCACTCCGCCGGCACGCCGCTCGGTGCCTCCTCCCTATACTCGAGCATGATCTCCAGCATGCCCGCGATTATCTCCGCGCCTATCTTCTCAGCCATGTCGGGCACGTCGAGGTAGTGGCGATAGAAGGTGGAGCGGTTCACGTCGGCCAGGTCAACGACCTCGCGCACGGTGACCTGCGCGAGGGGTTTTTCCTCCATCAGCGTGACGAGCGCACTCCTCATCGCCGCCTCGGTCTTCCGCACGCGCCTGTCCCTGCTCGCATCCATTGTGTCCTCCCGTTCTGCACCAATATGGGATAAAGTGTCGCATAAGCGATGTTTCAGCGCAAATTGATTCTGGCGGGCTGCTCTTCTGCTCCGTACGATGCAGCTGAAGGCAAGTTGCATCGGCCAGGCGGCAGACGAAGGAGGGCACCATGGCAGACGGCAAGATCAAGATCCACGTCCTGCACACCGGCGAGGTCTGCGTGGCGCCCGACCTCCCCTTCGGGGGCGACGAGACCAATATCGTCAAGGCGTCCGGGCTCTTCACCAAGAGGGACGACCGCCTGTGGCTGCCCGTGTCCGCTTATCTCATCGAGCACCCCGAGCACGGGCTCATCCTCGTGGACACCGGCTGGGACCGCTCCATGAGCCCGGAGGGTACCTTCGACCGCGCGGCGCAGATCCACTCGCTTGGCTCGCCGCTGCTCTACAAGGTGAACCAGGGCGTGCTGCCGCTGGGCGAGGCGGTCGACGAGCAGCTCGCGCAGATGGGCATCGTCCCCGCCGACCTGGACATGGTGCTGCTCACGCACCTCGACTGCGACCACGCCAACGGGCTCAGGCAGGTCAGGGACGCAAAGCGCATACTGGTCGCGGTCGATGAGGTCGAGTGCGCCCGCAAGAACGCCGTCATCCGCTACCAGAGGCGCTGGTGGCAGGGCGTGGACTTGGAGCAGTTCGAGTGGAACGGGACGGAGGGCCCCTTCCAGAAGAGCTATGACCCCTTCGGCGATGACGCCATCGTGTGCGTGAACATCCCCGGGCATGCCGACGGTCTTTTCGCCGTCAAGGTCTACGGGGCCGACGGCCGCTTCGTCCTGCTCTTCAGCGACGGCGGCTACGCGGCCAAGTCCTGGCAGGAGATGATCACGAGCGGTATCTCGCTCGACAAGGAAAAGCAGAAGACGTCCCTCGCCTGGATCAGCGAGCAGAGCCTAGACCCGCTGTGCGTGGAATCGCTCGCCAACCACGACCCCGAGGTCGTGCCGCACATCATCGAGCTGTAGGGGAACACCATGGCATACACGTTGATAACCGGCGCGTCGGGCGGCATCGGGCGCGAGATGGCGCGTGAGTGCGCCGCCCACGGGCACGACCTCGTCCTGGTCGCTCGCAGCGAGGGGAAACTCGGGGAGCTGGCTGACCGCTTGCACAACGAGCACGGCGTCGACGCGCGCGTCTACGCATGCGACCTCTCCGTCTCCGACGCGGCGATAGAGCTCTACGAGCGCATCCGCACCGATGGGCTCGCCGTGAACAGGCTCGTCAACAGCGCGGGCTTCGGCGACCAGGGCGCATTCCTCGACGCCGACTGGTCGCGACAGGCCGATATGGTGCAGCTCAACGTCACTGCCCTCATGCAGATGACCTACCTCTATGGTCTGGACATGCGCGATGCGGGTTTCGGGCGCATCCTGAATCTCTCCTCGGTGGCGGCATTCTCTGCGGGCCCCTACATGTCCATCTACTACGCTACGAAGGGCTTCGTGCTCTCGTTCTCGCAGGCGGTTAACGCCGAGCTGAGCGGCAGCGGCGTCACCGTGACCGCGCTCTGCCCCGGGCCGACCGCGACGGGTTTCGAGAGGGCGGCGCAGATGGGCGGATCGAAGATGTTCACCTTCTTCCGCCCCGCAACGCCCGAGCAGGTCGCCGCCGCTGGATACAAGTCGATGGAGGCCGGCCGTCCCATCGCCTATCACTCTGCCGCGACGAAGGTCATGAACGTCGGTGCGCGACTGCTCCCACGGTCGGTTGCGAACCGCTTCGCCGAGGCGATCAACGGACGCGGCGATTAGGGCGTCTGCGATTCAGCGGCCGGGCTTAGCCGCAAGCGCATTCAGGACATGTATTCCGGCTATAAATTGGCCGTAACTTAAGAAAACCGCAGGTCGACCCGCACGAGGGGATGACTACCAACTGAGCGCAGGTTTTGGCACTAGTTTTGAGACCTCGGGAAATGAAAACCCGCAGATCATCGGGCTGCCAATCGGGGAGGAGGGGCGCTTTAGCAATTGAGTGGGAATATCGAACATTTGTTCTATACCTACAGCACAAATATATCGCACGCACGATAAAGCGTCAAGAAATTAACCGGGGCCGACGGTAAGACGGCCCTTTTGCATAGAAAGCAGGGAGAACGGTAAAAGGGAGGGCCCGAAGGTCCTCCCTCCGATTCCAGGCTTCGCAGGTATCTGGAACCTAATCGCTTTGACGATTATCGGCTATTGCAAGAAATATCGCAAAGGCAGTTGCAAGTTTTGAGAAAACGTTGTTCTGTTGCAAAACTACCCTATAAGGACATAATCGCAACATGAAAAGAACGAACCACATAGCAATCATGAATGAGCTCTCGGCTTCCGAAGGCGTCTTCACAGCCGCGCAGGCGAAGCGCCTGGGCGTGACGGACAACGCCCTTTCTAAGGCCGTCTCCTCCGGTCGGGCGGAGAGGGTCCTCCACGGCGCGTACCGGCTTGCGGGCGCGCAGATGATGTGCAAGACGCCAGCGGCCCTTGAGATGACAGTGAGGGAAGCGACGTAGAAGCCAGCGATGGACACCAACAGGGCCATCGCTGGCTTCTACTTTCACAGACTGCTCTGCCGCGTCTTCAACGACGAGGACTGCCGCTTCATCCTAAAGGGCGGCCAGGGCATGCTCGCAAAAACCATCGATGCGCGCTATACAAGGGATATAGACCTCCTCGCAAAGGGCTCCGACCTGCAGGCTGCGCTCGCCGAGCTCGAGGAACTCGCGTCCATCGACCTCGGCGATCACGTGCGTTTCGAGTTCGAGAAAGCCAGCCCTATCAAACTAGAAGACGAGTACAGGGGCGGTTGCACCGTCACATTCTCGGCGTGGATGGGAGCGAAGATGGTGCAGGCCGTTTCCATTGACCTCGTCGTGGATCTCGTCGAAGGCGTGTCCGCAGAGCGGGTCATCCCCGTGGATCGCGTTGAAGTGGAAGGGATAAGAACGGTCAGCTACATGGTCTACGGCGTGGAGGATGCGCTGGCCGACAAGCTGTTCGGTATCGCGGAAAAGCATGACGGGCGCCACTCCTCGAGGGTGAAGGACCTGGTCGATACCGTCATCTACGCTTCATCCTGCACGATTGACGGAGATGCGCTCGCAGCGAAACTGAGGCGTGAGTCAGCGCTTCGCGGGGTTGTCCTGCCCGTCTCCTTTTCAGTTCCGATCGAGTGGCGCGAGAGCTACCGCCCCATGTTCGGAAAGCTCTACAGGCAGACTGGGATCGATTCCGAGTTCAGGGAGTTGGACTCCGCGGAAGGATTGGCGAAACGACTCTTCGATCCCATCTTGGGCTCACCCGTTGTTGTCAGAAAATGGAGCCCGAGCAAACTGGAATGGGAGCGCTGATTCAGGGGGCAGGAGCACTATTCCCGCAACCGTGACCAGCCGTAACCTCCGTGACCTCCAAAACCACGGCGGAAACCCCAAAACCCGTGACCAAGATTTGACCGCATGGGTTCTTCTGAAAAATTGCGACTGGGGTGTTTCTGGAAAAACTGGAGAGACTGAGATTGACGGGGGTAAACCCGATGAACTTCTTAACCATTGAGTGGGAATAAACGAAAATCATACTTAAGGCACTAATTTTCACAATTTTAAAAAAATTGGTGCCTTAAACGCAAAATAACACCTCCTAGCGTATAATCTCGCTAGGAGGTGTTTTGCTATGAAGCTATTTCGCAGAGAACAATATCTGAAGAAGATCCGCCCGTTTTACGATGATGACTTGATAAAAGTCATTACGGGAATACGACGATGCGGAAAATCGTGCCTCATGGCAACCATCGTCGAAGAGCTCAAAGAGCGAGGGGTCCCAGAGAAAGACGTCGTCTACCTCGACCTCGACAAGCGCGGCAACCGCTCTATCAAGACCCCCGATCAGCTTGAGGCGGCAATCGAGTCGCGACTTGTCGATGACGACTTCAAATACCTCTTCATAGACGAGGTCCAGAACGTCCGCGATTACGAGGAAGTCGTGAACGCGTTCAACACCGACGGCGGCTTCTCCATTTTCATCACAGGTTCAAACTCCTACCTTCTCTCCGGCGAGCTTATGACCAAGCTCACGGGACGTTATATCGAGTTCGAAATGTTCACCTTATCGTTTAGCGAATTCCTAGCCATGAAGGAATTCCTTGGCGTCGAGGCGAAGGACGATAGGATTGAGTTCGAAGAATACCTTCGCTACGGCGGCTTCCCCCGTTCCCTTAAATACGACGACGTCGAGGCGAAGGCTCACTACATCGAGGATGTCGTGAGGCAAATCATCAAGAAGGACATCAGATCTCGGAATAAGATACGAAACATCGACGCCTTCGAGCGCGTCACGAGCTATGTCATAAACAATTACGGCGCACCGACAAGCCTCACCAACCTGGTTGATCACTTTAGAAACGTCGAGAACATCGCCATCGAAAGAAGAACCGTTTCTGCATACATCCAGATGTTGATCGACGCGAAAATTCTCTACAAATGCCAGCGTTTCGACCTGAAATCGAGGAAGTCTCTTCGAGGTGAGGAGAAGTACTACCTGGCCGATCCCGGCATCTACTTCGCGAGGAATGTCGATGTGCGTTTGAACTACGGACCATCTTTAGAAAACGCTCTCTACATCTACCTCAAGTCCCGTGGATACAAGCTCTCAGTCGGGCGAATCGGCAAGCTGGAATGCGACTTCATCGCCAGGAGCTATGACCATTATGCTTATATCCAGGTGTCTATGACGATCGTTGATCGTGATGTAGAAGAGCGCGAGTACAGACCGTTCAGCCATATCAGAGACGGATACCCGCGTTACCTTTTCACATTGGATCCGCTCTTGCAAAGGCGAGAAGGCGTGAGGCATCTTAATTTGATCGACTTCATGAAAAACGATGAAGATCTACAGTAGCGGGATGGGCTGACGCTCCGTCCAATTGTGAAAACCTATAGATTGTCACGACAAAACGCTCCGTGGCAGAGAAATGACAACATCGATTTTCGTGAATCTTGTTTAACCCAGCGTAAAATTCCGCAAAATGGCGAACCGAGATTCAAACTGGAGAAAACAAGCACCGATCCTACCATCGAGTGGGAGTAGAACCAGCACCGCTTAGCGGAAATAGAGAAACCTGGGAGCTGCATTCCCAAATTCGATCGGAACATAGCTCGCATGGGCGCGCCTTGGCTTTTGGAGCTTGGGGGGCCGGACGCAAAATGAAAGCATCGCCTCATCGCTCTGTTCGACGAATACCCCTCCCTCGAAAAAATGACAAAAGCCGCATGGGTGTTAGCCATAAGTAACTTTCGCTTATAATCAACGGAGAAAGATCTCAGTGGTCCGAGACAGACACCGCAATAGCTGAGTTCGGCAGAGCGGCAGGATTCACCGAACCTAGCGTATTCACAGAGACGCTCCAGAAAGATGAGGGCTGCTTGCCTACGCGGTTCTGAATGCATCGGTAGTCGAGCGGTCATGAATATCATTTGCAGGGGGGGAGATCACATGTCGGAATTCAGCGCTATCGAAAACACTTTGTTCATCCCGCTACTGGGCAGGATCTACGCCAGTGAGCATTTCCCGAATATTTTATATGACAAAAAAGCCCTATCGCTGAAAGGCGCCCTACCAAAAGATGCGTTGAATAACGGTTCCCAGAACCAGTACACCCTATTGGCTTCCGCCTCCCGCTCCGCCAATATGGACCGATACATCCAGCGTTTCCTTCTCCACAAGCCAGGCGGGGTAATCGCGGAACTGGGGTGCGGGCTAGAGACCACCTATTACAGAAACGACGATGGATATACCCGCTGGTACGCCATCGAATTACCGGAGGTAATGGCGTATCGCAATACGCTACTACCGAAACCGGAACGACAGGAATGCTTTGTCGGCGACGCCTTTGCAGACGACTGGATCACACGGATTCGCATTGATGTACCAAATGCGCCGATGCTGGTTACTGCCGGCGGCCTGTTTCACTATTTCGAAGAGGAAAAAGTACTTGACCTTCTGCGGATGCTGCAAAGCCTCGGAAATGTAGAGGTGGTGTTCGACAGCGTGAATAAAATCGGAATGGATATGATGCGGAAGAAATACATGAAGCAAATGGGGCATGCTGATGCAAGAATGTTCTTCTACGTGGATTCCGCAGCAGAGCTTGCCAGGAAAATCGGCGATGATATCTGCACCATTACAGAGGAACCTTATTATCACCATATCGACAAGGCCGGACTAAAGCTCTCTACGAAACTCAGCATGAGCGTATCCGACCGATTGCGCATGGTGAAAATGATGCATGTAAAAGAGAAGAAAGGAATTGCCTAGGTAAAGGGGTGAACAGGATTCCCCATTGAATGATACAGTCGCCTCGTTGAGCAGGACGATAGATACACCCTTGAGCAATAAGGCACAGCAGCACCCTCAAAAGCACTTCGCGACAGCAGGAAACTCCCGATTTTCGGATATCATGTTACAACCAACATAAAATTTGCAGCGAACGCGATTTTCGGAAAATCCAACCCGCTTTGTTCCGCTGAATAACAGAGGGGCGCGCGGGATTTGCCGACAAAGCGATTTTAAATCGACCACGAAACGAGGAGCGCGCCAATGAGAACCGCCCCTATTGGTTTTTACGACAAGGCCGCCGCGCAGAACAAGCGCCTCGCACGCATTATCGCGGTTGCCATGGCATGCATGCTCGCAATGCCGCTTGCACTTACCTGTGCACCCATGAAAGCATACGCCACCGAATCATCTTCGAACATTACTGCGGGAGTCGTCGAAAGCAACGCCGCTCTCATTTATATCATGGCTAGATACGCAAATGCCGATTCGATGGAAGTAATTAACGCCACCGCCAAGCGCCTGGCACCCGGCACGGGAGATACCACGAGTGAAGCAGCCCAGATCGCACGAGCATACGGCCTCACGGAACTCATGAACGCAGTTGCTTACGGCAGCTCCTTCACAAGCGAAGACCTCGCAGAACAATTCAACAACCTTAATGGTGCGCCCGCCACGGATCCCAGCGTTGCCGTACAGGCGGCCACCGTCAAAGCTCTTGAGGAAAACCTGGAGTCGCTTATCTTTTCCAGCGAAGGCGTAACGAATGACCTTACGACCGCGCTCCGCATAGCCGCAAGCCCCATCACTAACACCGAATCGGACGAAGTGCAGATCGCACGATGCAAACTGATTCCCGAGCTGTTCGACATTATCACCAGCAATGCAGCCGATGATCCAGATAGCGCCAACACCATCATCGAGAACTTTAATCAGCTGTTCGGCGACGTTACCAAAACCCCCAGCGCTGCCGTACAGGAAGCTGCTGCTGAATGCTACGGAGCAGTGGTTGCCCAGGGTATCGGTGACGGATGGACCAAAGAACAGATAGAAGAATTCCTTGCCCGCACTACGCCCACCGTTTCTGATTGGGATAGCGATGCCGCCCAGGCGGGCCGTGCGCGTGGCATTGGGGATTTCCTTGTTGAGTCTAACGAAACCGCCCTTGAGGAAGCGGTCAACGTTTTCATCGCATTGACTGGCGAAAAAACCGATGCACCCAGCCTTACCGTGCAAGCAGCCGCAGCCGAAGGGTCCGCCCTCTACATCCAGACACTCGCCCGCACACAGGACATCACCGCCGTGCAAAACGCCTATACCCAGCTCATGCCATCTATCACCAACAAAACCGCAGAAGACGTACAGCTCGCCCGCGCGCAAGCATTAGCTACTTACTACGAAGCCATTGCCCGCACACCCGAAGATCGTGACCAACTCCACGCCATCTTCCTTGATATCTACGGCGCTGTCAGCAATTCACCCAGCATAGCGGTACAGGCAGCCGCCGCTGAATCGTACGCCGCCTACTTCACGGCCCTCGCTCGACAACCAGGGTTCGCAGAAATGCTGACCGACGACGCGAAAGAACTCTCGCCCGCCATTACCAACAAAGACAACGCCACCGTTGCCGCAGCATGCGCCAGCGGAGCACGCACCCTAATTGAAGGTGCTGCTCGCCAACCGGAGGCTACCGACCTCCTTAAACAAGGTGGCGAGGAAATCGGCCTCCTCCCTCTTGCCAAGAGCGACACTTCGACCTTCCAAGGAGCGCGCGCTGCAGCACTGGGTAACCTGTATACCGCGCTATCCCGTCAGCCCGAAATGGCAGACACCTTAACGGACCTTTTCGTTGAGATCTACGGCGAAGTGCCCACCTATACGGTGACCTTCGATGCGCAGGACGGCAGCGAGCCCACTGTTGTATCTGCAAAACTCAATTCTTCCGTTGCCGAACCCGCGGATCCCGCGCGCACGGGCTACACGTTTAATGGCTGGGCGCTCAACGGTAGCGCTTTCGACTTCGCAACACTTATTGATAGCGACCTGACCCTGACCGCTCAGTGGACAGCGAACACTCCAACTGAGCCAGAGAACCCGACCGACCCCAGTGACCCCAATAACGGAAACGAAACTACGCCTGATCAGGAATCCAATGCAGACACATCCGCAAGCGAGCTTGCTAAAACGGGAGACTCGTCGGTCGCTTTTGCGGGTTCAGCCGCTGCTATTGCAGCTCTCGCGCTGATCGCCTGCCTCGCTGCCATTCGTCATCTTCGCGGCATTGGGAGGGAGTAGCCGAGGCGCAAATGTGTCTACTTTTTAGACACCAATCGCAAAATTCACTATTTAGTGTCTATTTTTTGGCCTATTTTAGACACTTCGTGGCGAAAGACACTCGAAGTGTCTAGTTTGGCGACACTATTCGTGCGCAAACCCATCACTTGTGCCATACATCTCAGCGAATGCACCTAGGTCGGCAGCGTAGAGCATCTCCCGCCCTCTTCGATTTTTGCTGAGCGGCATAACGTCCTCTATTTCCCGAATCACCTTATATATCGTCGCTTTCGATACACCAAGCATGCCGCCAGCCTCCTTGGCTGACAAACCACAATCGGAGAAAAGAGCTGCCTGTATAAAAACATAGGCCAGATCGCATGCTTTTTCTGATACTTCGCCTGCTGATTTTATGGCGCGAGAAAGCAACTTTTCGTTTTCTATAAGCGCTGCTTTTTTCTCTTCCAGCACTCGGCAAACGCGCTCTAGCGATTCCGCGATAACGTCGCAGAACATTATGACAAATGGGGTTATGTCACCCTTGCTCAACGGATGCTCCCCTAACGCAAAAGCACGATTATATTCTGCAAGGCGCTTTTTTATGGTGTACGACAAGCTATACCCCGCAAGCGACTCGCAGCAATTAGAAAGATATTGGCTGCTTATAAACCGGTTCGTCCGTCCATTGCCATCGTAGAAAGGATGGATGTACCCGAACAGGAAATGAAACACAGCAATGCGCACAAAATCATCTACTGCTGTTTCGTTGTTGAGAAAAACTAAGGACTTTTCCATTGCCTCAACAATGGCGCTCTCGGGCATAAGCCCGCAATGAATCTCCCGATCTCCTTCGTCGTATACACTCACGCTGTCTTTCCTGAACAGCTTTCCATCGGGCGCGTTATCGGGCTTCTCCTCAAGCACTTCCTTTAAAACCAGCTCATCGTAGAGATGCCTCGCATCAGTTGGATTATCAACGGCATCCCAATTACCAGAATTCAACATCACATACTTTTTAACCAAGCCGTGAAATCTCATTTTACGATCTTTTTTCTCCAGGTTCTCAAGGATAACTTCGATTTCACGCCTTGTACTCCGAACGCCCTCTATCTCATTCGTCAGGACGATTTCGTCAATCAAGCAACTCGTTGTAAACTGCTCGATCGCTTTACCTGGCAATGCGTGAACAAGCCTGAGGAGTTCTTTATCGGCCTTCGTCGCCCTTACCATGCTCTGGTATATATCCGATGTCATAACGAAAAAACCAGGAGAACCAGCTATCGCTACTCCGAGGTGCACCGCATCGGGACCGTCAAAACGCGACTGATATAGAGCGGCGTCATCCACATCTTGCCGATGGAAAGCTGTTTTTTGATCGAGATATGCCACCGTGCCTCCTCCGACGAGAAATGGTTTCATTGCTACTTAGTGTCTATTTTTAGCATATTTTTAGACACCAATCGTAAAATTCACTATTTAGTGTCTATTTTTGGCCTGATTTTAGACACTTCGTGGCGAAAGACACTCGAAGTGTCTAGTTTGGCGACACATTTTTACTCATAAAGACTTTACGCCATTGCGACATCGTCAAGAGACAACTTGTTTAGACTGGCCCCAAGAAAGCCATTAGTCTTGTTGCCTCACGGAGCATTCACGACAATCAGCCGAATCTCTCTAACCGAAGCTATAGAAAACCGACCAGCACACAAAACGTCGTCTTGAGCCGACACAACTAACGCTATTCCGTCCGCTTCGATTGATAGACCGCCTCATCAACCTCTCGTATCATTTTCTTCATCGTATGAAACATATGAATCGCTTCGCATAGAGAGGTGGCACCATGACGGCACCGAAAAACAACCTGCTTGTCCAGGCGCTGGGGAAGTTCGCGCTAGGGGTCGTTCTGGTTTCACTTCTAGTATTTATCCCTGGCGGCTGATCCCTAGAGTCTGGTGACAGTCGGCGAACCAATGCATCCGCACCATTCAGGCATCTCAAGCAAGAGCGCGCAAGCGCCTACCGGCCCGCAAGCCCCCTACCCCAGGAACTGCTGGTAAAAGTCGGCGTCCGCGAACACGTACGCAGTCGAAGGGTCGCTTCCCAGAACCATGACGGGTACCCTGATAAGGCCGATGATGAGAAACGCTGCGGCGAGCACGGCAAGAAGGACCTGTCTCTTGTCCAACTCCTCTGACTTCCGCAAACGCACGATGCAGTAGATGCTCAGCGGGAGCATGAGCAAAACCGAATTCGCCATGCCGGGCGTATAGGGAAACGCCATGCCCGCATCCTGGAACATGCCGAAGGCCATAACGCCGAATACCACGTGAATGATCGTCTGGGCAATGCCGAAAAAGGCGATCAGGAGCTCGATCCATGGCTTTTCAACGCCCTTGAACATGAACACCGCGAATACGATTTCCGCGGTAAGGTTCGTTACCATAGCAGACAGCGTATTGAGCGGATACGCATTGCCGTTCGTGCTTCCCTGCACCACATTGAATACGTAATGGAATCCTCCAGGAAGGGCGTATTCTTCGATCATGTGAAGCGCCAGAACAATAACGAACACGCCGCTGATTTTCCTCGTAACGGACAGGCTTCGCCATTTCGCAGCACAAAAAACCAGAGCCATCGCCCCGATTGCGCCAACCATAGGCACCCAACAGGAAACAACGAAATCAAGTACGACCATGGGGATTCCTCCAATTATCAGCTTCGCGCTTGAAAGTATAATTAGCCAGGTAGGCCAATTAAATAGCCGCTCTTCCGATTGCGGCCAATAAAGAAGGAGGCCCCGATGCCTCGACCACGAAACGATTCCCAAAAGCCAAAGGCGCGCAGCGCCCTTATCGAATCCTTCTGGGAGCTGTTAGCAGAAGAGCCCTTCCAAAGCATCAGCGTACGCGAGCTGTGTCGACGCGCTAAGGTGAACAAAAATACGTTCTACTATCATTTCGAAAACATAGAAGGGCTGGCGCAAGTTGCCGTCGATTCCGCGCTGTTCCGCGAACTTGGCGCATTGCTATTGTCTGCAGAAACAGTTAACAAGGGCAGCATTGCGAAGCTGATGGCCACGCCGGAAATGCGCCTTAAAGCCTATCGCGCGGGTGTGCTCCTGTCGCCTAATGGCGTTGCACTCAGGGACATGACCATACAGCGCATCATGAACGTGTGGTGCGATCTGCTTGACGAAGCGCCTATCGAGGACGACCGCTTGCTCCATATGCGCTTTCTCGCAGGAGGACTTCTTAGCGTTCTTTCCGGCCACAAAGCCCAAGAGTTCCCCCTCATCCTTTCGCGCTTAGGCGAATTCGAGGGAATGGCCATGCTTGTGAATTCCTTTCGAGACGAACCGAAGCCGCAAGCCTAAACGCACCTGCAGCATTCGAGCACTGTTCCCTAGATACTGCGAAAAATCGCAAAGTTTTGCGAACTGCTTGACTCGCATAATTTTGCGAGTCTTTATAACCAATAAATCGCAAAAAAATGAGCGTCGGTCGCTAGGAAGACCGACGCTCATGGGTGCATTGCATAGAATCGCGTGTTATTTCAAAAGCGGCTTCTTGCCGGTAGCTTCGATAACCGCAGGCTTTTCGGGCAGTTTTTCATAGAGCACGAACCCGCGTATAGCGAATGCAAGGCAAACAATACCCACAATGTAGTACCAGGGATTTTCCGCCAGACCGAAGAATTCCGGAGCGATTGCCGCCCACATGTTGCACCAAGGATTGAACGACACAATAGCAACGCAAATGAAGCAAACATTAAGCCAGCGAGCATTGCCCAGGCGATAACCGCGTCGCTCCATTTCGAGACCTGGCACTATGGTGACCAGCACCTGCGTGAAGATCCAGAACTTCCACATGGTGGGGTCGTGCAGTTCCACGCGAAGAAGGTTGAGCGCGACGAAGAACGCAAGTGTCATGAGCACAATGTTCACCACGCACTTCTTCGTAGACCATTCAGCAGGCCAACACAACTCACGTTCGTACTTTATAGCGCGCTGCAAACAGAAGGTTTCCATGACCACCCATATGGCTTCGCCAAGGGCAAGGAGGCCGAAAAGATAGAAGAAATCGTTCGTGGCCCACGCATAAAGAAAGACCCAGATGCCCATGAAATCCGCCGCCCAATAGAAGCAGTGCAGCCACAGAGGGTAGGGCTGAGCATGCTCGGTCTTAAGCAGAAGGAGCGGCAAAATATAGACAAGCAGGCCAAAGATAACCGCAAGCAGAACCGCAAACAGCGCTCCCCCGAAATCAGGCGCGCCTGGTGTTAAGTGCGCAATGAAGTTCTCTGGCAGGCAATCCCCACTGGGGTAGCCCGCCACCAGCGAAAAGATGATCCAGCCCATGATGTGCGCCTCCCTCATTTTTACCCCGAATCGCTTTTTCGTTCAGGTATCCATTCGTTTACTTGTCATGTACAGTAAAACAGTTGACTATACATGTCGAGATAACAAAGCTACAATGAGACGAAGCAGGAATAAGGGGGCAGCATATGGGCAGGCCAGTCAATGAAGAAATGAAAGCGCACATTGAAGAAGCGGCCTACGGGCTTTTCGAAAGCGTCGGCTACGACAAGGCAACCTATGCCGCCATCGCCGACGAAGCCGGCATCAGCCGCAACCTGGCCCAATACCACTTCCCTAAAAAAGAGCTTCTTGCTATTTCGTACATGGAAAAGGTGCTTCTGCGGGTGCAGGAAAACCTTGAGATTCCTGATGTCCGCATCATCGATGAACCAATGCTGCTCGCTGTCGTTGGCGAAGGGTTCTTCAATTCCCTCCTTGAAACAGAAGGAAAGCGTACGTTCCTCCAAGACATCATTCGCTCACGCGACCTGACCGAAGACGTACTTGCCTTCAACACGCAATGGGCGCTGTCCCATGTGGAGAGCAACAAGGCGCAAGGGTCATCCAGCAAACAGGCCGAACGATCGATCATCGTGCATATGGGCGGTTTCTACGAGCTGCTTTACCATTCACTTAAAGCGAACGAGCCCATTGATGATCTTCGTGCTGAAATAGAAACTGTGGTACGCGCGTTCTTGAGTTCCGTCGAATAGGCTCAGTCCTGTCCCCCACCTGAAAGCATCGACGCAAAACTCTGTTCGGCAACAACGAAACAGAACGTATTTCCTTCGTCTCGAAAATCTTTCCCAATACTGCATCGACTGAATCAATCAGATACTATGGTCGAAAAGATTCGACCATAGAAATGAGCAACCATGAACCTGATAGAAGCAATCGAAGCACGCCATTCGGTGCGCCAATATCAAGACAAGCCCATTCCCGCCAGCGTGCGCGAAGCACTGCAGGCCGAAATCGATCTGGCCAACAAAGAGGGGAACCTGCAGCTAAAAATAGCCTTTGACGAGCCCAAGGCTTTTTCCAGCATGATGGCTCGCTACGGCAAGTTCAGCGGCGTGACCAATTACATCGTATGCGGTGGAAAACCAAGCTATGACCGGCAAGAACGCGTTGGGTTCTTCGCCGAACGCGTAGTGCTGAAAGCCCAACAGCTCGGACTTAACACCTGCTGGGTTGCGCTCACGTACGGTAAAGGTGCCTGCAAAAGCCTGGTCGAACCTGGCTCGAAGCTGGTATGCACGATAGCAATAGGCTATGGCGAAACACAGGGAGTTCCCCGTAAAAGCAAAGCCGTCCAAGACCTATGCCACGTAAACGGCACCATGCCCGAATGGTTCGAGCAGGGCATGAAAGCAGCGCAACTCGCCCCCACTGCCATGAACCAGCAGAAGTTCCGCTTCGAATTGCACTCGGATGGGCATACCGTTTCCACTAAAAGCCTGGGTGGGTTCTACTCGAACATAGACCTTGGCATCGCTCGCTGCCATTTCAAGATAGGCGCGGATTCGGTATCCGAGGACTGGCGCTGGGAAGAGTAATGCAGCACCCCACGAAACATAAATGCGCTCCTGTCGCTAGCGAAACCGACCGCAATGCCAATCACGCCGATCTTGCCGCACGCAAAATGAGTGAACTCGGCCAAGAATTCGCCATGTGCCGCGATGCGTTCATCGCCCTTGGCGATGAGAGCCGGCAGCTCATATTCATGCAGCTCTTGCAGAACTACGGCGGCATGCGCGTGGGCGAGCTAACGGATACCGTAGAGCTATCGCGCCCAACAGTATCGCATCATTTGAAGATACTGAAAGACGCCGGCCTGGTCAGCATGTATTCGGTTGGCACCAAGAACTTCTATCACGCTAGTTCCAACCTGGCCAAATGGCGCCAGATCGCGCACTTAGCCAAGCAGGCAGAGTGCTTTGTAGAGGAATATGTCAGATGCTGTGACCAAGGCATGACCCCGCCCTACCGAACAGAATAGAGTTGCCATGAAAACCAAGATTCGCATTCTGCACGCCGGACGCGTTCGCGTTTCGCCATATCTGCCCTTTGGGGGCGAAGGAGCTAATCTTGTAAAGGCCTCTGGACTTTTCACGCCGGAAAGCGACCGCCTTTGGCTTCCCGTTTCCTCGTATTTGATCGAGCATCCTAAGGGGCTCGTGCTTCTTGATTGCGGATGGAGCCGAGAAATGAGCCCTGATGGCGTTTACGACATCCCCGCGCAAAAACGTCATCTATCTCCCCTGCTCTATCACGTGAACCAAGGTGAAGTTGGACCAGGCCAGACAGCACGCGAGCAACTCGCGGCAATGGGCATAGCGCCAAGCGATATCGCTTGCATGGATCAAAGAAACCGACGCTGATCCGAATTGCATTGAGACTATCGCCAACCACGATGAGGAAATTAAACCCTGCGTCATGTATCTCTAGCACATAAGCATTGGCCACCATGCGGGATCACAAAGAGCCGATTCAATCTGGTTAGCCCCTTTAACGGTTAAGCGCTTCCGTTTCGGTGGCTATCGCCCCAGTCATAAAGGCCGTTAAGGGCTGGGATCAGCTCTTTTCCCGTAGCCGTCAACTCATAGGCCACAGACAGAAGATCGGACCCCGCAGAATTGCGAATCACAATGCCGTCTTGCTCCAATTCGTGCAAACACCTGGTAAGAGCGGTATTGATGATGCCATTCAGGTGCCTTTTCAGTTCGTTTTAAGTAAGTTCGTCCTTATAATTGTGGTGAAACGCAATTATAAGGACGAACTTGTACTCCAAGGCAAACCGAACACTACGCAGTGCCTTGCGCCTTTAGTTCCTCGAGCTGCTTCTGCAGGTTCTCGTAGTGACGCATTTCTTCCGGCGTCCATTCGCCAAACAGCACATCCCTAAGCGCTTCGCCAGCCGTACGAGCATCATCTTTTACAGGATACAGACATTGCTTGGCGCGAGAAAACAAGCGTACGGCATCGAATACGCCCGTAGATTCAAGATGCTCCAAGTTACCCACGATTTCCTGAATGATCTTCTGATGATGGGCGGGATCGGTGGCGCGCGGGATGGTTCCAGCAATGCGCATGCTCTCGTATCTGATTAAGCAGCTGACCAGCGATATTTCCGGCTTTACCGCCATAAGCGCAAGCGAAACGTTGTACCCGCGCTCCTTTAGCAAGGTCGCCGTCTTCATGGGGACATCGTAGGTACGTAAGGTGCCTTCGATGATAAGGTTGTACCCCCTACGCGAAAGTTCATCTATAAGCGTTTCTGTCATCTTTCCAGCCCATGGGGCCGTGTAGGCAACAGCTTCTGGACCATACTGCTGATCGAGCTCTCTGTAGCGCGGATGGAACGACCGATACTCATCCCCATTGATAACGATGACGTTGCCGCCAAACTTCTTGCGAAAAATCGAATGGAGCGTTGTTTTTCCCGCGCCACTCTGCCCACCCAACAAAACAGCGCAAGGAGCGGTAGATGAGGTTATACCACCAGAGCCCAGTCGATCAGCAATGATCTGTGCCAGAACGGCATTGAACTCTTCAGAAGAATAGTCCTCCAGGGTCATGGGTCATGCCACCTTCTTCGCACTGCGGTCCAGCAGATTGCAGAGCGAATCGATTCGACCCCTCACTTCAGCGATGCCAGCCTGATCTTCCGCATCAAGTAAAGCATCCTTCGCAAGCACGAGCTGCGAAGCGGCGTCGTCATAAATAACCGCAAGGGCCGCATCGCCGCGCGCTTCGGCCTCGCGACGCAAACGGGAAAGCTCCCCTAGCATGTTCGCGGCCTTTTCGTTCAGTACTTCCTGCTGCAAGGTGATTGCATATACTTCGTCCATGTTCATAACATCCCCCCGTTCATCGAGCTTTAGTTCCGCATAGATGATCTGTTCCACATGATTGCGTGATTCTTCATTGATGAGCTCACCATCACGTTCAAGACAATCAAGCATGAAGGCCGGATTGGCAGCCGCCCTGATCAAATTCGAGTTCGCCCTAGTTGGCTCGATGCCGCTTTCGTAGCGAACAATGCTGGCTTCGCCAATGCCCAAAACACGAGCGAACGCACGTTGCGACATGCCATAACGCTGACGCGTTTCTTTGATTTCCGCTGCAGTTAGCACCTTGCCCATGATGAACCTTCTATCTTTTGATTGCGTATACTCTATTTTGATTGATTACACAGTAATACAATCATATGGTAGTGTCTACTATAAATTGATAGCGTGCATGGGAATAAAAATGCGGCGCGAGAAAACCCGCGCCGCCCTTGATCAGTCTATGGTTTCAGCAAGTTTCAGCTTGGCGTTTCAGCGACTCGCAACCCGAAGCTGGCCACCTCGGTCACTCGCGACCGCAGCCTGCCGCTCCAATCGCCCCGCCCAGCCGCGGCCCACAGCGCACTCGACGCCCAGCGAGAACGAACCCGCCCAGCCTACTGAACGCCCTGCTGGGAAACTTCCAGCAGCTTCTGCCTGAGTTCGCCTTCAAGACGACGGATCTCCACTTCCGCCTCGGCACGCTTCTGGCGGCCTTCCTGCTGGATCTGCATCACTTCATCGAATGTCTTAATAAGCTGTTCGTTAGTATGCTGAAGCGTTTCGATGTCCACCACGCCACGCTCGGATTCGCGCGCGATCTGCGTGGTAGAGGTCTGCAGCATATCGGCGTTCTTACGCAAAAGCTCGTTCGCCATATCGGTCACGGCGGTCTGAGCCTTCACCGCCGCTTCGGAATTCGCAATACCCAAGGCCAAAACCATCTGGCTCTTCCACAGCGGAATAGTGTTCACCAGCGTGGTTTGAATCTTTTCGATCATAGTGACCTCGCCCGCCTGAACAAGGCGGATCTGAGGCGCTGTCTGCAAAGCGATAGTGCGCGTCAAATCAAGGTCAGAGACCTTCTTTTCAAAGCGCAGGCACATGTTCTCCAGATCCTGTGCCGCCTGAGCGTCTTCCGCACGACCCGTTTCCTTTGCCTTAGCAATGAGCTCCTGCAGTTCGTCCTGGCGCACCTCTTCCAGACGCTTCTTACCCGCCAGAATATACATAGTCAGCTCTTTGAAATACGTCAGGTTGAGCTCGTACATCTTGTCCAACGTTGCAGAATCCTTCATCAGCTGGATCTGATGATCCTGCAGCGACTTCACGATCTTGCCGATGTTCGCCTCGGCCTTATCGTAGCGAATACGCAGCGTCTCTATCTTGTTGCCCGCCTTCTTGAAGAAGCCGAACAGACCCTTTTCCTCTTCAGCATCAAAGCCCTTGAGTTCCTTCACCACATCAACGATAAGGTCGCCCGCAACACCCAGATCCTGCGTGCGCACCTTTTCCAGAGCGGTTTCGGAAAAATCGGCCATCTTCTTCTGCGCGCCGGCGCCGTACTGCAAAATGGTCGCGGAATCACGCACATCAATGCGGTTGGCGAATTCGTCCACCATGCGCAGCTCTTCTTCGCTCAGCGTCGAAGCATCCAGTTCCTGAGCTTCAGGGGCCGCCTGCTGAACCATCACAGGAGCAGGAGCCTCGGGCACGATGGCCGCTTCCGTAAGATCAGGCGTGAGCGTAAGCGCAGGGGCAGGGGTTTCGGTAAGCTTCTTTTCGATATCGGTCATAACTCTCTCCTTGTTTCACAATGCCCATGCGCCCTCTCGCGCGAAAGGCTCATGCAACCAGCGTGTTCTACTTCTTCTTGAACGGATCGGCGACCAGACCCTCCTGCGCCAACACGGCGTGCAACACCGAAACGTCAGTCGAAACATCCCAAGCAACATCAACGAAAATAGAATCCAACAGCTTTTCGAAAGCCACGCTCAACGTATCCAACGTCCCTTCGATTTCGGCCTTTGACTTCAAAATGTTCTCGCCCTGAATAGGCTGAGCATCAAGCTCTTCGTACGCATCAAGCAATTTCACCGTAGTGGGCAGGTAATAATCCATAAGCCTGTCGAGTTCCGGAATGACCTCCGGATGTTCTTCAGCACGCTTGAGAATGCTGCGTACGACGCTTTCTATCTGATCTATCTTGGCCGAGATCTCTTCCCCGGGAATAGCATCGTTACTTTCGCGGATCTGGGCAACGAACGCCTCGCCCTTTTCCAGAATGGCACGCGTTTCATTATCCAGCGCGGCACGACCCGCCTGCTTGCGCTCCACCTGAGCCTGGGCCAATCGCTGCTGGCGCTCCCGTTCCTGGCCCTGGGCCAACAGAGCGCGATACTGTTCGTATGCGCCATCGGTCACCATCAGCTGCGTTTCCGCATCATCCATGCGACCGTGACGGAGCCATCCTTTATCGATGAACGTACGTAGATCCTTCACCACCGCGTTCTCTCGCTGGGCCGTTTGCGCAGCTAATTCCCCCACCGAACACGCTTCGCGCATGCCAAGGACCTTCCGATACCGGTCGAATCGCTTGAGGAGCTGGGCCCGCTTCGCCCCGAACACGCATACTCCGATGCCGACCAACGCAGGCAGAACGACCGCGCCCATAATGATGCCGGACACCGCGCCAAGCGCTGATGCGGATGCAATGGCAAAAGGCGCAACCATTACCGAAAGGGCCGTAAAGATTGCGCCCACCGCACCACCTAGCCCAGCGGCAATGTAGGCACCCGCTTTATTGCCGGAAACGCTCGCGTAGCGATTCGCCAGTTCCGCTTCCTGCTGCTGTCGCGCAATGCGCTGCTGTTGTTTCTGAAGCTCGAACGCACGCGTTGCATTGCGTTGATTGCTGGCATTTTGCGCAGCCTGTGCGGCCTGCCTGAGGCTTTGGCCGATAACGTCCGCAGCCGATTCAATGGAGCGCTCCACAGTATTTTTCAGGTTGCTGTAATCCTGGGAATCTATTGCATCTTGAATGGCGTCGCGAACTTGGTCACCTATGTTCTTCGAATTGCTCACAAGACCCTCTCACATGCATATACAGATAGTTCTTCTTCATTCTAACGTAAGCAGCACAGGCGCACGGGGCCGCAACGTTACCTTTTATCAACACCAACCTAAACAACAAAACCACGCGGATGACGAGAAAAACAACCAACCGGCGATGCACCGAAGAGACGTTTTGCAGCGACCAATGGACTTCAGAAGAGTTGCCGCAAACTACAGAACGCACCTCCGACACATCACCGTGCATAGGTTCATCTCCTCGCCCTTTTCACATCAAATACTCGCAGATACTTCTTTCCGAATTCTTGATATAGTATTATGTGTATAGCGTGTATAGCGCTTCTTTATATGAAAGGGGGCAACAATGTCGACGGTCCTCGAAAAAAGAACCAGCAAGCTTACGCAAATGAACACACGATTGGATCATGACCTTAAGAAGTCAGGCGATGAGGCCCTGGCCAGAGCCGGGTACACTCCGTCGCAAGCAGTCCGAATGCTCTGGGCATTTGCGGCAATGAACAGCGCCGACCCTGCATACCTTAAGAAAACGCTTAAATCGCTCGCTTCACAAGAAGAAGCCACCGCAAAAGAAGAGCGTGCTCAAAAACTGAATCTGCTTCATGAGGGGTGGAGGCTTTATGACTCCTTCCTGGAAGAAATAGGCATGACCGCCGAAGAAGCCAAAGCTGTGCCGCTTCCCTCCGACGAGCAACTGCTTGAAGACGAGCTCTGGGAAAAATACGGGGAGGGAATCTCATGACCCGCTCGCCGCTATTGCTCCTCGACGCCAACGTCTGGATAGACAATTATTGTCCCAGCAGGCCCAATGCTGTCGCGTCGCAAAAAATTGTTTCATATGCGGTAAAAAACGACATCGACCTTCTGTACCCCATTACTGCGCTGGGAACGATCTTCTACGTCATCAATTCCACATCGAAGCACCTAGCGAAACACACGGAAGGGACTCTAAGCCCGCAACATGCGCTCGCAGCGCGCGAATTTGCCTGGTCATGTATCGAAAATCTACAGGCTATTGCTTCTACTCTCGGCGCCGACCAGTCAGATGCTTGGCTCGCCACAAAATACCGTTCACTACACAATGACCTGGAGGACGACCTCATACTTGCAAGTGCACAGCAAATCGAAGGTCTTTATCTGGTAACCAACGATGTCAAATTACGACAAAACGCTCCCCTACCCGCATTGGATCCGGCCAGTATGCTTACCTTGCTCAACGGGTAAGACCCGTGCTTTCACGATGAAGGACTCACCTGACGGGAGGCCCCATAACAAACGCAATGCTCAACCATCGGCCGTTTCCAGAGCAGTCGTCACCCAAAACCAGAGCGACCACCCTTGAACTTATGTTCATTACCGATTCTGAATTGCCCTCTTGGTTTTTGAGCAGTAAAATGCACTCCTTGCGTCTTGTTACCAAAACGTAAGAAACATCGGATCTGTACGCGTTCCGCACCGGCATCCCGCCAGGGCGGAACGCTTCATTTTCAAACACATACGAATAAGCCACGTCAACCAAGAGAACGAAGCATGCAGCGCGACAAAATCAAACCTATACTTTTCAGCGTTATCAAACACACCTCAAAAGAAGAACTTAAAAAGCAGATCCCCAAAGATATCGTATCCGGCCTCATGGTGGCCGTCGTCGCACTCCCACTTTCCATCGCGCTGGGCATCGCGTCTGGCGTTGGCCCCGAACAGGGTCTGTACACGGCCATCGTCGCGGGCTTCATCATTGCGTTCTTGGGTGGTAGCCGCGTCCAAATTTCTGGACCCACCGCAGCGTTCGCGACCATCGTGGCGGGCATCGTTGCCACAGACGGCATCGATGGACTTTTCGCCGCGACCATCATCGCGGGCGTGCTCCTTATCATAGGTGGTCTTCTGAAACTGGGAACGCTCATTCGCTTCGTGCCCCTTACCATCACCACGGGCTTCACCGCGGGCATTGCCGTCACCCTGGTCATTGGCCAAATAAAAGACCTTATGGGGCTGTACTTTCCCGAAGGAACGCCCACCGTTGAGACCATGGAAAAACTCGTAGCCGTGGCGCAGAACTTCGCCACCTTCAACGTTGAAGCCATCATTGTGGGCGCTGTATGCTTGATCGTCCTGTTCGGCCTGCCCAAGATCACGGAAAAAGTGCCTAGCTCCCTTGCCGCGCTGATCGTGGGTGTCGCCATGGTAAGCGGCCTTGGCATGCACGTGAACACCATCGGCGACCTGTACACCATCAACAGCGGACTGCCTGCGTTCCATACCCCACAGCTCAGCATGGAACTGTTCCGCGATCAATTCGCCAACGGCGTCACCATCGCCATCTTGGCCGCCATTGAGTCCTTGCTTTCTTGCGTTGTCGCAGACAGTATGATCAGCTCTCACCACCGCGCGAATATGGAACTGGTTGCGCAAGGCGCAGGCAACATCGGATCTGTCCTGTTCGGCGGCATTCCCGCAACGGGCGCCATCGCCCGCACCGCCGCAAACGTGAAGAACGGTGGTCGTACCCCTATCGCCGGCATGGTGCATGCGCTGGTGCTGCTTTTGGTGCTCGCCTTCTTCATGCCCTACGCCGCGCTCATTCCCATGCCCACCATCGCCGCCATTTTGCTTCATGTTGCCTACAACATGTCTGGCTGGCGCAGCTTCGTGCATATTTGCAAAACCTCTTCGCGCGGAGCCATTTCCTGCATGCTCCTTACGTTCGCACTCACTATCGTATTCGACCTGGTAATCGCCATCGGCGTCGGCATGGCCATCACCGTCATCCTGTTCATGAAGATGGTCGCCGAAGAAACCGAAGTGAAGGGCTGGAAGTACTACGGCGATCAGAACTCCGAAGTCACGCACCTGCGTGAACTTCCCAAGAGCGTGCGCGTATATGAGATCAACGGCCCCATGTTCTTCGGCATGACGGATCGCATCACCGATATTTCCGTGAAATCATTCACCAAATACCTGATCATCCGCATGCGCGGCGTACCTTCACTGGACTCTTCCGGTATGCATGCCCTTGAGAACCTGCATGCGTACTGTCAGCGAAATGGCGTGAAGCTGATCATCTCCCACGCCAACGAGCAGCCCATGAAGACCATGGAGCATGCAGGCTTCGTAGACATAGTTGGCCGCGAGCACTTCCGCGCCAACATCGACGACGCCATTGCTCACGCGCGCCAGCTCATCGAAGAAGAAGAGGCCACTGCCAAACAAAAGGGCAAACAACAGAGCTAAACCCTAGCAATGCAAGAGCCCCTGCCAACACCATGTGGCAGAGGCTCTTCTTGTAGCCTACGGTTTTGCGCTTACCCTACGCTCTGGGCTTACCGCATTCTTGGCAGAACTTACCGGTGTTCTGGGCACCACACGCGCACGTCCATGGGCCAGAAGACGGCGCGGGCTTGCCGCATCCCTGGCAGAACTTGCCTGTGTTCTGGGTTCCGCATTCGCATACCCACGGGCCGGCAACGGGAGCTGTCGCAGGCATAGGTTTACCGCATTCCTGGCAGAACTTACCCGTGTTCTGCGTGCCGCATGCGCACACCCAAGAAGCCGGCATAGTAGCAGCGGAGAATCCACCGCCTTCAGCTGTAGGGTAATTGCTTGCGGGAACCTGGCCGCCCGCCTGACCGAACAAGTTACCAGCGTTCATGCCGCCTGCCATACCCGCCATGCCCATGCCCACGAAGGCGTTCATGGCCCCGCCTTCGTTAGATGCGGCCATGCGCATCGCATCGGCCTGAGCTGCCGCAATGTTAGCGGCCGCCATATTGGGATCGCGCATAATGGCAGCGGATTGAAGCTGCTTGATGCGATCTTCGTCTTCAGGGGAAATAGTGATGGCGTTCACGCCGAAGCTCTTAATTTCAAGGCCGCGCAGATCGCGCCAGTCGGCGCTCATTTCTTCATTCAGGGCATCGGCGAGCTCTGCCGTGTGGGCAGGAACCGCACTGTAACGAATTCCCATGGCGGAGATCTTCGCCAGCGCAGGCTGCAGCGCAGTAAGAAGCTCGCTCTTCATCTGGGAATCAATCAAATCGCGTGTGAACGAATCTTCTACGTTGGCGCACACTTCCTTGTAGAACTTCAGAGGGTCGGTGATGTGATAGGAATATTCGCCGTTCATGCGAACCGCAGTATCCAGATCAAGGCCGATGTTGGTATCTACCACACGGAAGGGAACGGGGCTTTGCGTGCCGTACTTGTTGCCCATGATCTCTTTAGTATTGAAGAAGTACACGCGCTGATCGTTGCCCGTATCGCCACCAAAGCCAAAACGGCGCCCCATGCGCTCAAAGCTCGCAGAAATGGTCTCACCCAAATCGCCGTAGAACACAGAAGGCTCCGTGGAAGTGTCGTACACGAATTCACCGGGCTCGGCGCACACTTCGACGATGGCGCCCTGTTCTACGATGAGCATGCACTGACCATCGTTGACGGCAATGATGGAACCATTGGAAATAATATTGCTTTCGCCCTTGGTGTTGGAGCTGCGGCCCTTGTCTGAAGTGCGCTTCACGCCCTTCGTCATAAGCACGTCCATAGGCATGGATTCGCAATAGAAGTAATCGCGCCAAGAATCGGCCAAGACACCGCCAAGCGCACCGGCACCAGCTTTAAGAAGACCCATTTCTTTTCCTTTCAACAACCCGACACATGCCAGGTAAGATCCTTGCTATATCGTCCTAGAACTTTCCGCCGGAAGATCCACCGAACCCACCAGAATCGATAGTGGATCCACGACCACCAAAATCGTCGTCGTCACGGTCTATATGCACAACAGTCACCGTAGTAGTGCGGAACGTATCATGCTGATGAGTAAGCACCACGGGATGTTCCTTGTCAACGTAGTTCGAGGCCTCCGACTGCCTGCGGGCCGTACGCATAGCACGCAGCGGACCATGAAGGAACCCGTACGTTATACCAGCGCCGCCCACTAGCGCGATCACCAACGAGGCCAGAATAATAAGCGGATAGTTCTTCGGGGCATTATGGGAATCGAGCGGCTCCCCATTTTCCACGTAGAACGTAATGGCCTCGTCGCATTCGGACAAGTACGCTTGCGCACCCTCGTACCATTCGTCGTCACTGATCTTGTCAACAACAGCTTCTTCAAGGTTCTCGATCTGATAATCAGAGAAAACCGTAGTGCCCTTGCCATAGGTGATGGTGACATAATCGCGCGAGTCAACCGCGATAAGGAACATGATCCCGCTCTTGGAAGACCCCACGCCCACGTTGTACTTCTGATAATAAGATTTAGCGTAGTCGCGCGCCGTATACGATCCAATATCCGCAACCGTTACCAGGTAGACACCACAATCGCATTTCTGCGACAAGGCCTTGGCCTGCGATTCCAACTCGGCACGTTCGACCGAAGAGAACAGTTCGTAATGGTCCCTAATATAGGTAGACGAACTTGTCGTATCCGTGGAAGTCTCCGCCAAAGCAGGGGCCGGGCTTGCAACAAGCGCCACGCAAGAAACAAGAACGGCAAGAACAAGCGTTGCCGCCATGGACCTTACGCGCAAAGCGCGGTTCGCGAGCAGCGTCTTCATAACATCATCCCCATCATCACGAAAGCGATCACGAACACCACGATGAACGAGGGGATGAAGCGCAGAACGGCGAATTTGGCCACTTTACCTTTATCAATAGGCAGATCGCCAATGAGCCTGCCCGTCTGGCCGTTCATGGCGAACAAGTAATTATCGTTGTTCCAGGTGGTGTGCAGCATCCACACGGGAAGCAGCGCATACGATACATCAGTCACTTCAGCATTCGAAGAAAACCCGGTATTGATAACCGAATCGTAGCCGGATACCGTGGCTTGCGCCAATACGGGAACCGTTGCATCCATACGCCCGCACGCGCGACCCATGCAATCCTGAGCAGAAAGATCGTAGCGCTCAGCCAAATAGCCCGGCAGATACCCGACATTGAATGCCTGGATCTCCTCGTAATCGAACGGCTCGATAGCATCCATATGGGCATCGGGCATCTTGGTGGAGCCGTCAACGGGAACGCGCGTGAACACGGCCTGGCCGCTGCGCCCAATGTCGTAATAATCCGTTTCGGTGATCTGGTCGTCGCCGTCTGTGAACATGCGCGTGTTGGTTGCTTCGAATGACGCGTCGAAGTCCACCTTGGAACTTACCAGCCAAAACGGCACATACACACCCTGCACGTGCTCAAGATGACTCTGCTCCGTAAAGGCATCGGGCAAGAACTTCAGCTGCGCATAGTGGTTATTCAATGCCGCAATCGCGTCTTCCTTCGTCTTCTTGAACGGAATGACAAGATCGGGCTTGGAAAGACCCGCAAGCGTCCCTGGCAAGACCGACTGGTTTCCGCAGTACGGGCATTCGGTTACCGCTGTGGTGGCATCGACCGTCAAAGCCGCCGCGCATGAAGAGCACGTATATACCTTCATGCCAAGTTCTTCGGCTTCTACCCATGGCGCGCGATCGAGAAACGCTTGGATGGGGTCGACTGCAGCGGTACGCGCCGTCCTTTCCGCGGCGGCGCTGGTAACGGCATCTATTTCGGGTGCAACGGCGCCCGCCCCCTCTTGCGTGGCAGACGCTTGCCCACCTTCGCTGCCAGAAACAGGAGCGCTTTCGGTAGCAGCTTCTTGAGCCTCGCGGACCGCTTGTTTTTCAGCAGCAGCGTCCTGTTTTGCCTGAGCCTCAGCATAGAGCTGCTCCACATACGCAGGCTCGAATGAGCTTCCGCAAAATGGGCATTCTAGCTTTTGGCTTGCCGGCGAAAATTCAAGGGCACCATTACACGAAGGGCATTTGTAGTTGACCGATTCTGGACCCACGGCCGATTCACCCCCAATTTGAAGCACCGCCGCAGGGACCCCCTCTTTCGAAACCCTAAGCCATGCCTTTCGAATATGCATGGCTCCATTATCGCCTAAGGCACCCTGTAGGAAATGGACTCAGGGCCCAAATAAAATCCATTCGTTACTTTCGCGTCTTCTTTAGAGCCTACCCTTCGAACAACGTGGCGGTCTTTTCCATCTGATCCGCGATCTTCACGCCGAAGGGGCACCTCTCTTCGCAGCTACCGCACCCCGTACAGTCAGCCGCCGTAGCGTCAAGTGCGAAGTAATGGCCCGCAACCGAATCGGGCACTTCATCCTGCATTACGGCAAGGTCGTAAAGCTTATTAACCGTGGCAATATCTATGTTCGCAACGCACGGTGCGCAGTGCCCACAGTAGATGCAATGGCCGAAATACGCGTGCTTCGGCGCTTCGGACAGCACGTGCGCGTACGCCTTCTGTTCCGGGGTGGCCGTTTCGTAAGCAAGTGCATCATCAATATGGGAAAGCTCCGAATAGCCCGCCAAAACACTGGCAACACCCGGTCTATCAAAGCAGTACTGGATGCATTGCGTCGGTGTCATGGCAATGCCGAACGGGGATTTTTCCGCATCCAGCAAGCGGCCGCCAGCGTAAGGCTTCATCACCGTAATGCCCTTACCCTCACGTTCGCACAGGCGATACACCTCAGCACGTTTGGGATCGATGCCGTCTTCGGTCGCTTCGGAAAAATCGCCGAACAGCATATTGACGTCATCGCTCGGAGGCATCATGTCGAACGCCGGATTGGTGCTGAACATGATCATCTCAATGTCTTCATGAGCCAACGCGCGCAAAGCAACATCCGGATTATGCGTTGAAAGACCCACATGTTCAATGCTGCCCTGTTCGCGCAGTTCATGAACGTAGTCAAGATACGGGCTGCCTGCCATCACCTGATCGAATTCGTTAACATCGTCAATGTAGTGAATCATGCCCAGCTCAACATGATCGGTGCGAAGGTAGTGCAGCAAATCCTGGAACGCGCTCTTGCACGCATCAAGATCACGCGTGCGCACGTACTGACCACCTTGCCAGGTCGATCCGATATGACCCTGGATCACCCAGCGATCACGCCCACCATGCGCCGCCATGGCATCGCCCAGTTTTCGGCGTATCTCTGGATCGGGCATCCAAATATCAACGATATTAATACCCTCTTCTTCGCAGCGCGCAACGAACGCCGCCACCTCTTCGGCGGATTTATCCATCCATTCGGCGCCGAACCCGATTTCGCTTACCTTAAGGCCTGTTCTGCCGAGCTCCTTGTATTCCACGCAGGACCTTCCCTTCAAAAGCTATTCGCTTCTTCTTTTACATAATGCCAAAAAGCGCCCAGCTAGTTCGAGCTGGGCGCGAAACAAATGTTGGCAGCCAAAGACCCAGATCACCGACCCAGGCCTTCGGCTCATATTCGTAGGTCTGAAGCATCGCCTCGAACCTTCGGGCGACTCCCTCGCGATCCAAAGCTACCGACCCACGATCTCATCCAATACCTACATGCTCGCCTTCAGAATGTCGATGATCTCTCCGCGTGAAAGAACGTGGTAGCCGCCCTCCATCACGAACACGCTATCGGCGACATCTTCAAGCATATCTTCGGAAAGACCCAGCTCGGACGTATTCATGACGCAGCCGATCTCTCGCATCCAATCTTCAAGGCGCACCAGACCCTCTTCGACGACCTGCTCTTCGCTCTTGCCTTCAGGGCGCACATCCCAAACCGCGGTAGCGAATCGCGCGAACTTCTTCATGGCGAAGGGAGCGATCATGCGGTAATACGGCAAAGAAACCACAGCCAGTGTCATGCCATGCGTGGCGTCCGTGTGGGCAGCAAGGCCCTGACCCAGCATGTGCACTTCCCAGTCCGTGGGCTTGCCCATGGCGACGAACGTATTCAGCGCCCATGTGGCGTTCCACATGATGTTGCTGCGCGCTTCATAGTTCTGCGGATCCTTAGCGGCAACGCGGCCCGCATGCACCACGGAACGCATAAGGCCCTCCATCACGTAATCGCTCGTGCAATCATCTTCGCCAGAAAAATACTGTTCCATGATGTGGCTCATGGCGTCGAAGATACCCGCCACCATCTGATACCGCGGCACCGTCATGGTAAATTCTGGATTCATAACGGCGAACTTCGGGAACACGTCCGTGCCGAAAATATGGCCGATCTTCTGCTTTGCGGCATGGTTGGTAATGACGGACCCGCCGTTCATTTCCGAACCCGTGCCTGCCATGGTAAGCACAACGCCCACCGGTACGATTTCGCAATCCGGCTCCTCGAAACGAATGAAATACTTTTCCCATGGGTCTTCGCCACAGTGTACGGAAACAGAAACAGCCTTCGCGTAATCGCTGCAAGAGCCGCCACCGACGGCGAGAATGAGGTCCACGTTATTTTCTCTGGCAAGGGCGATGCCCTCATGCAATTTTTCGACTGTGGGGTTAGGCATGACGCCACCGTCTTCCACTACGGTTTTGCCCGCCGCGTCAAGCACCGCGATGACCTGGTCATAGATACCGTTCTTCTTGATGGAACCGCCACCGTAGACCAGTTGCACCGTGGGGCCATACTGGTCCAACTCTTCACGAAGGGCGTTCAGTGCGCCTTTGCCAAAGTGGACGCGCGTTGGATTGTGGTAAGTGAAATCACCGAGCATAGTTACTCCTTCTTACGTGTTTTGCAATCTGATAACCCAGGCTGTTGAGCCAGGCCTTCGGCTGATGCTTATGGGTCCGAGCTATCGATCCAAGGATTCGGCTAACGCCTGTGTGCCCGAACCATTACCCATAGCCTCGGTCGACGCTTACAGACCCAGACCGTCGAGCCAGGACTTTATCTGAGCCTTATTAAAACTTGGGAACACCCTGCCCTGAACGAGCGTTGCCCCAGGACAGCTAGGCGCGAGCTCTGCATTGGTGTTGCCCATTCCGCTACCGCCGCTAGTTGCGAAGGGCACTACGGTCTTGCCGGCAAAGTCGTACTGCTCCAGGAACGTGTTAATCACCGTGGGCGCAACATACCACCAGATAGGAAAGCCTACGAACACCACATCGTACGCATCCATGTTCTTCACCTTAGAAGCAACGGCGGGGCGAAAGGTTCGATCACCCTTCATTTCAACGCTGCTGCGACTATTGGGGTCGTTCCAATTTAGGTCGTTTGGCGTATAGGGCTGACCAGGAACGATCTCGAACAGGTCCGCGCCGGCGACTTCTGCCAAATTGGTAGCCAGGCGCTTAGTAACGCCGCTTGCACTGAAGTACGCAACGAGCCTCTTGGACATGCTTATTCCTTTCAATTAATCTTCTCTACTTTTCTTTTGCGTTGTTTAAGTTACGCCGCGTATCTTTATCTGTCAATAGTTAAATAACGTTTTGTTACTAAAAGTTGCAATTCGAATACGCTATACTGCTAAACACAGGCAATCCACAGGGGAGCAGTCATGGCAGACTTCATTAGGGCGCGCAGCGCAGACCAAAAGAACCAACGCCTTAACGAAATAAAGGCCGTTGCTGCAGCGCAATTCAAAGTGCGCCCCTACCACGAAATCACGCTTACCACCATCGCTGAAGAACTCGGTTGGTCGCGTGCGAGCCTATACAAATACGTCACCACTAAAGAAGAAATATTCCTAGAGCTTTCCGCCGATGCGCGCGATGCCTACATCGAAGCGCTGCTCACCGCCTTCCCCGAAGGATGCGGATATTCCATTGACGTTGCCGCTGAGGTATGGGCCGGCATTCTGAACGCCCACCAAGACTGGTTGCGCTATGGAGACATGCTGTTCACCATCATCGAGACCAACGTCACCGTTGAGCGCCTGATGGAATTCAAACGCGGATACTATGACACCATTGGAACAGTGGAAGATCGCTTTGCAGGAATATTCGACATAGAAAAGAGCCGCGTAACCGCGCTTCTGAACACCGTGATGTACCACGGCGTGGGAATGGTAACCACCTGCTGGGACAACCCTTTGGTCAGCGAAGCGCTTGAGCGCTTGGGTATCGAGCGAAATCAACCCGACTTCCGCACCGAAATGCGCGACTTCATTAAAATGTGCCTGAACGGATATTGCGCTCGCTAAGCTCCTCGAATGCACGCAAAAGGCCGCGCCCTGAGTTCATCAAGGCGCGACCTTTATCTTGCAGCATTCGCTCATGCGCGGCTTACGTACGGATCCTTACACGCCGGCCATGCGGCGATACTTCTCGAAGCGGCGCAGGGCATCTTCCTTATTAAGAGCGAACAGACGCTCGGCTTCTTCGGGGAACTCCTTCTTTAGCAACGCATAGCGGTTCTCCCCGTTCAGATAGCTTTCGTAATCGAACGTGAGTTCTTTAGAATCAAGGGTCATAGGCCGCTCGTTGCGCGGGTCGAAACGATACAGGGGCCAATAGCCGCTTTCAGTCGCGCGCTTCATTTCGCCCTGAACATCCTGCATGCCACAACGCAGCCCGTGGGAAACGCACGGTGCATACGCAATGACCACGGCGGGTCCTTCGTATTCTTCCGCTTCCCTTAAGGCCTTTATCAGCTGATTGTAATTCGCACCCATGGAAACCTGAGCCACGTACACGTTGCCGTAGCTCATCAAGATAGCGCCCAGATCTTTCTTATTGGTCTTCTTGCCGCTCGCAGCGAATTCCGCGACCGCGCCTGCTGGCGTAGCCTTGGAACTTTGGCCACCCGTATTGGAATACACTTCGGTATCTACTACCAGCACGTTGAAGTTCTCATTAGTGGAAAGTACGTGATCTAAGCCGCCGAAGCCAATATCGTATGCCCAGCCATCCCCGCCGAACATCCAGAAGGTCTTCTTCGCTAACTGATCCTTATGCTTCAAAATGTCCGCGGCACCTTGCGCGATCGCGTCATTGCACGCTTCGTCGGCCAACAGCGCTTCCAGCCCTTCGATCAGCTCATCGGATGCACGACGGGACCCGTCGAAATCATCGAACGCCGCCAGATATGCCTCGCACAACCCCTTGGTCTTTTCATCAACGCCGCTCGCACCCAAAAGCACCTCCACGCGCATCTTTTCCGCTTCGCGTTGATGAGTAGATGCCAGCCATAAGCCATAGGAAAGTTCGGCATTGTTCTCAAAAAGACTGTTGGTCCATGCAGGACCGAACCCGCGCTTGTTCACCGTATAGGGAATGCCCGGCTCGCCGGCACCCCACGCCTGCGAACAACCCGTGGCATTGGCCCAGTACACACGATCGCCGAAAAGCTGCGTGAGCAACTTTGCGTACGGGGTTTCACCGCAGCCCGCGCAAGCAGCGGAGAACTCCAGCAAAGGCTGGCGGAACTGCGAACCCTTCACGGAATAAGGATCGAACAGATCGCCCTTGTCGGATGTATCAAGCGCATAGTTCCACTGGCCCAGCTTCTCTTCAGTAAGTTGAGCGGGAACCATTTCAAGCGATTGAGACGGGCACACCTCGGCGCAGCTTCCACAGCCGGTGCAGTCGAACGTGGAAACCTGCAGGGAGTACTCATATCCCTTGCCCTGCTTGCCCTTCGCGCCAGTCGTCTGGAACCCATTGGGCGCCGCAGCAACTTCTTCTTCGGTAAGCAGATACGGGCGAATAGCCGCGTGAGGGCAGACATACGAGCAGCGATTGCACTGGATGCAGGTCTGCGCATCCCATTCGGGCGTTTTCACGGCGATGCCGCGCTTTTCATACTTAGTAAAGCTGTGGGCGAACGTGCCATCTTCGTAACCCACGAACGTGCTTACCGGAAGATCGTCTCCCTTCTGAAGGCTCGCAGGCAAGAGGAATTCCCTGATGCAATGCGGCAGATCGCTGTAGTCGGGCTTTTCGCTTTCGGGAGCGGTGGCCCAATGCACGGGAACTACGAACTCGACCACATTTGCGGCACCTTCATCGATGGCGGCGATGTTCTTTGATATCACCGCGTCGCCCTTCTTGGCGTAGGTCTTACGCACCGCATCCTTCATGGCGCCCAGTGCCGCGTCCACATCCATAAGGCCAACCACCTTGAAGAAGGCCGCCTGAAGAACCGTGTTCGTATGGCTTCCCAACCCCAGACGCAGCGCAACGTCCACCGCATTGATAGTGAACATACGCACGTTGTTGTTCGCCAAATAGCGCTTTACTTCGCCTGGCAGTTTTTCCTCAAGTTCATCGGGGGTCCATTGGGTATTCAACAAGAACGTGCCCCCGGGTTTCACTTCCTGAACCACGTCGTACTTATCCATGTAAGCCTGATTGTGGCAGGCCACGAAATCCGCTGCCTTCACGTAATACGTGCTGCGAATGGGCTTCTTCGACAGGCGCAAGTGGGACCTGGTTACCCCGTAGGATTTCTTGGTGTCGAATTCAAAATACGCCTGCGCGAACAGATCTTCCGCGTCAGCCAAGATCTTGATGGTGTTCTTATTCGCGCCCACCGTGCCATCGCCGCCGAGGCCCCAGAACTTACAGCTGTACACATCGCCCAAATCAAGATCGTCCAGCTTGCGCACGGGAACGGAGCGGTGCGTAACGTCATCTTCGATACCCACGCTGAAGTGCGTGATGGGATCTTCAGCCGCAAGGTTATCGAACACGGCCACCATCTGCGCGGCGTCCGTATCCTTCGAACTCAAACCATAGCGCCCGCCAATGACCGCGATGGAAGCGGCAAGACCGTTTTCCGCAATCGCGCTGGCCACATCTTTGAACAACGGTTCGCCGGCGCCGCCCATGCTTTTACAACGATCGAGCACCGCAATGCGCGTGACCGTTTTCGGCAGCGCCTCAAGCAGCAACTTGGGCGAAAAAGGACGATACAAATGCACCTGAACGAACCCGTAGCGCTTGGTGGAACCCGCAGCGTTCGCCTTGGCATTAAGGTAGTCGCAGGCTTCCTGGACCGCCCCGGAAACGCTGCCCATCGCAACGATCACATCGGTAGCATCCGGCGCTCCGTAGTAGTCGAACACATGATACGTGCGCCCGGTCACTTCCCCGACCTGAGCCATAACGGCTTCGACCGTTTCGGGCAATTCGTCGTAGGCGGCATTGTTCGCTTCGCGGATCTGGAAGTACACATCCCCGTTCTGAACCATGGCGCGCATTTCGGGATGTTCAGGGTTCAGCGCATGCGCCCTGAAGCGATCAACATCATGCTGGTCCACCAATGCCGCCAAAGCCTTCGTATCGGGCATATCTATACGGGAAAGCTCATGGGATGTACGGTACCCATCAAAGAAATGCAGGAACGGGATGGAGCTCTTGATTGCAGACAAATGAGCCACCGCGGCCATGTCCGCCGCTTCCTGAACACTACCAGAAGAAAGCAACGCGAAGCCCGTATCGCGCACCGCCACAACATCGGAATGATCACCGAAAATAGAAAGCGCATGAGTACCCACCGTGCGGCTAGCCACATGAAGAACACCCGGAAGACGCTCGCCCGCGATACGATACATCGTAGGGATCATCAGCATGAGGCCCTGGCTGGATGTGAAGCTGGTACTGAGCGCACCGGCCTCCAGCGATCCATGAACCGCGCCGATGGCGCCCGCCTCGGACTGCATTTCGGTAAGTTTCACACGCTGCCCGAACATGTTGGTCCGGCCCTGCGCGCTCATTCTGTCAGTATGGTCGGCCATGGGGCTCGAAGGGCTAATGGGATAGATCGCCGCGATTTCGGAGAACTCGTAGGCAACGTACGCTGCAGCCTCGTTGCCGTCCACGGTCACATAATCACTCATGCGGGTACCTTTCGAATGGAACAAAGGACGAACAGATAATGAACCTGTTCACATTTCGAATTTACCTGGGTGCGTTTATTTAATCAAGTAGGCCACATCCATGTCTCGGAAATCTTGCCTGTCTTTCTAAGGAGCGGTATTTTCATATACGAAACAGCGCCACTTCGGCGAACTCCCACTATGAAAGGCCTAGCGCTCATGATCAAAACAGGGTTCGATGGGTTCCTCTTCGACATGGACGGCACGCTCCTGCACACGCTGCCCGATTTGATGAATACGGCTAACCACGCTCTCGAAAAAGAAGGCTTCCCCGCGCGTAGCTACGAAGAGATCCTTTCCTTCGTGGGCAACGGAGCCCTGGCGCTCGTGATCCAAGCGGTCCCCGATAACGCGACCGAAGAAGAAGTGGAGCGCGTGTTCGATAACTTCAAGAACATGTACGCCGAATTCGGCTTCGACCAGACCCGCCCCTTTAATGGCATGGAAGAAGTGCTCGCCACCCTGAAGAACCACGGCAAGAAGCTGGGCATCATGTCGAACAAATTCGAACGAGGCGTCAAGGACGTCGAGGATTTCTATTTTTCGGGTGTCTTCGATGCATCCCATGGCGAAACCAAGACCATCCCCCGCAAGCCCGACCCTACCGGACTGCTCACCTGCGCTGAAGAAATGGGTGTTTCGCCTGATAGATGCGTATACTTCGGCGATTCGGCAAGCGATGTGATGGCCGCTCACAATGCGGGAATGTACGCCGTAGGAGTGACCTGGGGCTACCAGCCGGTCGAGCGCATTAAGACGGGCGAACCCGACGCGCTGATCGACGACCCCAAAGATATCCTCTCCTTCCTGTAACCCAGAAGGCCACGCGGACAAGGACCCGCCATGAAGAGCAAAGAACTTGCTGAATTCACCGGCGTCACTATCAGGACCCTGCGCCACTACCACGCGCTTGGACTGCTCGAAGAACCACCACGCAATACGAACGGATACCGCGAATACCGCGCCTCCGATGCCGCACAGGTGCTTCGCATCAAGCACATGCGATCGCTCGGCTTTTCGTTGCAGCAGATCAAGGAACTGTTCGCCACACAACCCCAGCCGACCACCATGGCCGAAGCAATAGACGAACTGGACAAGGAACTGGCCGAAGAAGCGCGGCGCATCGAAGAACAGCGCGCGCTTTTGCGGCACCTGAGGGAAACCGATTCCGATCCTGATGCTCCCATTGAGTTCTCGGAATACCTGCGTTGCCTGCGCGAAAGCGGGGCGAGCAATGCGCTTCTCGACGCGGAACGATCGGGTCTTTACCTTGCCAAAAGGGAAAGCGCCCTTGTTAATATTGACCTTTCCGCCGTGTCAGATTTTCTCACCCTGCTTACCGAAGGCAAGAACGCCGCGGAATACGTTCATTTGAGCGAACTGTTCTATTCATTGGCACCGGATTGCCCCGAAAGCCAGCGCCAAGAACTGATCGAGGATTTTTCCCAGTGGTTCGTCAACCAGATCCTTCGCGGAGTGGAAGTGTTCGACTGGGATATAACCAGTTTCGAAGATAGCCTTTCTTCCAGCTTTGAAGTCCTGGATAAGCTGGATGACGAAGAGCTGAACGAAGCGCAGCTTGACGTGAGCGATCGCATTACCGCCCGGTCATTAGAGCTCTTGCAATCACAGAGCTAGATGCGCCGCATCGCCTTCGCCACCAGCGCATACAGACTGATCACCAGCCAGGCGACGGCCATGATCACGACGGTCGCATCAACGCCGAACGACGTAACCAGGACGGACGCGATGAATATCGCAGCGGGGGCTACTAAGAGCAGCATCGAATTCTGCGCCCCCATGGCCGCACCCAGTTTTTCGTTAGGAAGACGATCGAACATATAGAAGTTAAGTACTGCCGAGAACGGACCTGAAGCAAGGCCAAAGCACGCAGCCCCCACCAATAAAAGCGGATACGCCGGAAGCGTTCCTATAAGAGCCAACGATACCGCCATCCCGATCAAGGACACCACATACCAGGTTCGCCGCTTCAGGCAGTGAGTCAAGGATGCGTAACCGATCGACCCCACCAGTGCACCGAAAGACATTGCGGAAACAAAGTAACCCAGCAGTTCCGGACGCTCCATAGCGGTGAAATACACCGGCATGACCAGGCCCTGCATGCCACCCATGACCATAATGACCAACATCGTGAACACGACGGAGAACCGCACGATAGCATCATCGTTGAACAGCACACCGATGCCCGTCTTCGTTGAACGAACTGCAGCTTTGACCAACGTAGCAAGGCCTTCTATTTTTTCCTTAACGGGTGCCTTACCTGCCGCACGGGGAACGAACATGGTAGCCAACGCCGCGCATGCCGAAAGAGCAGCCGTGAACCACAGTGCGTTCGTAGCCCCCAATAGTCCCATGCTTAATGCTGCAAGGGCGGGACCCACGACCGTGACGATGCCGTCGATAGATTGGGAGACTCCAATGAAGCGCTGAAGATCCACCTTGTCATGCTTCACGACAGAGGGGAGCAAAGTATCGCGCGCAGTCATGCCCGGCACGTCCCCGATGGCGCCTAGAACGCCGAAGAGCACGAACCAGCCGAACGACAGCCCGACCGTCATATGAACAAGGGGCAATGCGGCGACCGCTGCTGCCGAAATAAAGTCGGAAACGATAGAGACCGTACGGCGGTTGTACCTATCAAGAACAGCGCCACCCATGACTCCCGCCAAAAGCTGTGGAACCGCACATATTACCGCCAGCGTACCCGCCGCGAGGACATCCCCTGTCGTAGCAAGTAGGACAAGGGGTAGCACCGTGCCTGCGATCGAGTTCCCCAATAAGGAAAGCGAACTGGAAACCACGAACGCTATCGTGGCTCTTTTGCCTTTTAGATGACCCAACATATACGCCTCTCCCTAATTTGGCAGCGGAAGCCTCGAATGCCGTATCAAGTACGCAACTTGCGCAGTCGCTCGCAAGGGGCTTCTACCCCGCGCGAAAAATAAGGCCCCGCTGCATGAACAATAACTTCTTCTGCAACGAGGCCTATGTAAAACTATGACGTTACGTCAGGGTCAAGCGTATTTATGAAAGAGCCTTTAACCACGAAGGCGACGGCGCGCAACTAACGCTCCCGCACCCGCGAGGAGGGCTACACCAGCAGCGGCGCCCGCAAGAACAAAACCGTCATCGGCTGTTTTAGCCAAAGATGTTTTCTCTCCATCCGCCTTAGAGGAAGAGGGATCACTGGCATTGCCGGCACCGGGAGTGCTCGGATCGTTGGTGCCAGGCTTGTCTGGATTCACGTTCACGATGTTGCCCAGGCTGATTCCATTTGCAGTTGCATACTGTTCAGCGGTTTTATAATCCGCAAAGTAAACTGGTACACCATTTGGATTCGGAACCTTATAAGCTCCGCCGTTTTCCATGATGGATTCTTCGTCGTCTACCAAGAAAGCGCCATCACGGAAGAGCAGCGCCGACCCTTCGACCACATAAGGAACGACCGCGTCGTCAGAGAAGATCCCCGCCGTTACTTCAGCAGGAGACTGAGGGTTGCTCCATTCGGAATTGGCACCATCTTTCCAATAATAAGTGGCTACCGTTGCGCCCTGCTCGCTGGTTATGATGCCGCCGTCAATATGGATAACTGGAACCGAATCATATCCCGGGCGATCGACAACGGAAATAGCTGCGCCATCAGGAATAGCACCGTCTTCGGTTCCCTTGCTATCACGATCGTCTGCGCCCGTTGCCGTGATCTTCGCATCGCCCGCTACGTTAAGCTCGCCCGAGCACATTTGAATACCACCAAGGCCCGTGATGGTGCCGCCGGAAACATTCAGAACGCCCGTCTGGGGATGGTAGATCGCGCAGGTTCCAGTAGAAACAAGCGAGCCACCCTTAATATTGATGGTAGTGCCTTCGAAGCCCACGTTCTTCGAGCCATTACCAGATACCGCATAGGCCTTCGCCTCAACGGAAGCGCCATCCTCAAAGGTAAGAACACCCTTGGAGCCTAAGACGGTAATGCCACCTTCAGTGGACTCAATAATAGTGCCCGCCCCTACGGTCAGATCTCCCTGCGTCTGGATCATAGCGTTCACATTCGCTTCCACCGTATCAGGGAATTCGAGCACGCAGCGATCGACCGTCATAGTGGCATCGGTACGCACGCAGATCGCTGCTTTGTTCGCCTGATCAGAAGCAACGACAGCACCCGTTTGCGCATCGGAGGAATCGAACAAGTGCAGAGCGGATGTATCGCCACCTGTTTTTACACCGATTTCAATCACTATCGCGTTCGCTGCACCACGGATCTCATAACCCGCCAGGTCGAGTTCGATGGCCTTGGAGCCCGTTATCGAAACCTGCTCGGCCAAATCGACATTGCTCACCAAAACGATCTTCTGGCCGTTCTGGGCAGCATTGACGGCATCCTGCAGGGTGATGAACTCCTGCCCATCGATTACCGCAACGCCAGCGGCTTTGGTCTGAGGCACGGCAGCGCGGGTCATCGTGCTCTGCGCAGAAGCCGTTACGGAATTTCCTTCTAATGCTCCTTCTCCAGAAGCAGAGGAAGAGCTCGCCGTATTCCCGCCAACGCCGGTTCCTGCATCTCCATTAGCGCCAGTGCCTCCGTTGGCGCCCTCGACCATTTCGAGCGTATTATCCGCTGACGTGATTACTTCATCATCGGCCCATGCGACGGGCACGGTCATCGACGTAGCCAACGCAACGGCCGTTACGACCGCAAGTGGCTTAGCCATTCGCTTCTTCGTCATTCAAGGTCCTCTCGTCCATATATCTGCACCCGTAAAATCAACTATTTGGCACCGACTTTACAAGCGCACGCTTTGCCCGGTCAAGAGAAAACCGTCAAAAATTTGTAACGAACGCCCACTTTTTTGTAGCGAACAACACATATTGAGCGCCGAAGGAAAGAACACCCTTTGCTTAAGATGCGTTGTTTCGCTTTGCTCCAAGAACGCAAAAGTCCCGTGTTCGATTCCCGCCACCAGCGGAAGGGGCCCTACGCTCAACAGGGCCCCGCATTCAGCAAGGTCCCGACACACAGCAAGGACCCCTCACTGTGGAAGGGTCCTTGCTTAGGTTCGAGTATTAGAAATCAGCGGCGTATTCGCCCGCGTATTTCCATTACTTCGCGCGATGAGATCCTGACTTGCGGCGCATCTTGACTGCTCCGATCACCAGACCAGCGCATGCTATTACCGCGAGAGCACCAAGGCCCATTACCAGAGGACCAAGGTTGTCGCTCGTATCAGGCAGTGCCGGAGGCTCGGAGCCGCCAGGCTTTCCGCCATCAGGCTCAGACGGGTCCTTAGGCTCGGTATAAGTGTTGGAGAACAGGATCAGCTCGTCCATTCCTTCGATATCAGCGACCAGGCTGCCTTCTTTGTTGTCGGTCACCGTGATCTTGATCTTATGCTCGAAGCCGTCGTAGGTCACGCCTTCCTGGCCGTCATTCACTTCGACGATGGTGTATTCGTATTCACCAGCCGTATCGAACGAAAGCTCTGGGAACTGGATGGTGCCCTCTTCATCGTTCTGGGCTTCAGCCACCACATTGCCATCTTTGTCAATCACTTGGAAGGTGAAACGTGCATCTCCGGGCTTAGCGTTGTTGAGTAACTTGGCCGCGCCCAGGCTCACCGTTGCAGGCTTAGCTTCGTAGGTATTAGTGAAGAGCGCTTCCTGAGCGTCTTTGAGCTCATGCTTCACGCTCAGCGTGCCATTAGCGTTATCCGTCACCGAAGCATGAATGCTATAGTCCTTCGTGTCGTAGGTCACGCCACCTTTGTCGCCAGCCACCTCGCGTACCAAGTAGTCGTGTTCGCCTGGTGCGCTGTAGGTAATAGTCTCGAACGTCACCTTGCCGTAAACATCATTGGTGCCCTTTGCAACTACGGTTTCTACGCCGTCAACCATTTCCACCAGTTCGAAGTTGAACTCGCCAGCAGCCATATCACGACCATCAAGCTTCTTCGTGATGGCGATCTGATCAGTCACACTGGATGGCTCGGGCGTAGTGATGCTGTAGGTATTGGTGAATTGGAACAACGGGGCAGGAGCCACCGCGCTCGTTTTAGCACTCAACGTTCCGTCACCATTGTCCGTCACGGTCACCGTAAAGGTCTTGCCCGTTTTGGCGGCGTCATCATTCGCCACACCAGGAAGATTGCCGTCCTCGGTCACCGTATAGGTAAAGACCTTAGTGCGCTCGGTTCCGCGCGTCTGCGCATCACCCGTATCGCCGAACACACTTTCCATGGTGAAGCTGATCTTACCGAACACCACATTACCGGCAGCGTCATTTGTTGCTTCAGAAACGACTGCGCCATCATCATTCTTGGGCATTGGGGCAGCATTGCCGTCCTCGTCCACGCCGGAAATTTCAAACGTATATTTGCCTGCAATACCAGCCTGGGTCAGCTTAGCGTCTGCAGCCAGTTCCTGCGGCGAATAACCGAGCACCTTAATACCAGCAATATCGACCTCAGCCTGAGCATCAACGCCGTATGTGTTCTTGAACGTTATGCCGTCCGAACCACCAGGATAGGTCACGCCAACAGAAAGAGGCGTGCCGTCATGCGCGTCCGTTACCGTAACGTTAATGGTCTGTGGCTGGGTCACAGCAGCTACACCATCAGCCGTAACTTCTGATTCGGATACAAGATACTGATAGGTGTACGTGTAAGCCCCGGTATCTGCATTAATAGCGCGCGTTACCAAGTTGTCCTTCAGGTCCTGCTCAAGCGAAGCAGTTGTGTACTCTATCTTCTCGAAGACAATGCTGCCGTCGGCCTTGCTCTTGCCCGTAGTCACGGGTTCGGCATCCGGATCGGTATTCGCCATATTGGTCACAACGAAGGAAAACTCATCGTCCACCATTGGACGATTGGTGAGCGTCTTCGTGGCATTGATCTTCACGTTGCCCTCGCCACCAAGGATGGCGGGGTCCGCTTTATAGCTGTTTGTGAACGGAACAGTCACTTTGCCACCGGTCTGCGGTTTATCAGACGTTGCCACCTTGGTCTCAATAACCTCGCCCGCAGCGTTCTCAACCGTTGTGGTAACAGTTAGGACACCTGTCACTGCATCAAAGGTCGGAACCACCTTGACGGTATAGACTTCCTCGTCGTTGGTGTAGCCGTCGCCGCCCTTCTTGGTCTCGCTGACCTGGAAGACATAGACCTTGTTCGCATCCTCATTGGTGAACTTCACATCGCCGCCAAACGTCACAGGCATGATCGCCGGCGTACCACCATTCGTGGCAGCACTCGACTTAACCACAGTACCCGTTTCGGCAATGCTGAACTTCTGAGCAGTTTCAGCGGCAGTGTCACCCGCAGGCACAACCGTCCACTCGAACTGTCCTTCGGTCATGTCGCGGCCAGTCAGCACCTTGCTGATTTGAATGCCGACCGTTGCATTGTAATCAACACCCGTTGAATAGGTATTCACGAAGTCCGCATTCGCAGCAGTCACTACCGCAGCCGCCGCCGTCAAGTTGCCAGCACCGTCATCGGTTAGGGTCACCGTGATGGTAGCCGTATCGGGATCCTTCGCAATACCCGCAATATTGGTATCGTTCTCGGTCACGTTATAAGTGAATGTCTTGCTGCGCTTGCCCGTTACGGAATCATAATCCGCACCAGCAAGGTCATCGAGAGTGTAATACAGCTTGCCGAAGCCGAAGGTTACCTTGCCGTCCTTCACTTTGTCATAAGAAGCAGTGGCTGTGCGGCTCGTCTGGATGGCGCCCTGCTCATCGCGCAGCGGCGCATTGTTCTGCGGCGTCAGCGTAAAGGTGAATTCGTCGCCTTCTTGCCAGTCACGGCCACTGATGCTCTTAGTGAAGCGTGCATCCGTGTCGGCCTGCGCACCCCCAGGAGCAGTAGTGTAGGTGTTGGTGTACGCAACAACCACGTTGCCACCAGCCACAACAACACCCTCACCATCATTAGCAGTCTCACTAGAGTCGGTAACGGTCGTCGTGTAACCAGGCTTTCCGGACTCACTCACTACGAACCGAGCACCAGCTGGCAATCCCTCGAAGGTGATGTACTGGCCGTGCTTCAAGAGGAAATTCGGGTCACCTTCTGTAAAATCGACCACACTCGGGTAATTAACCATTACACCGGTTCCGCTGTAGGTGTACTCACCGGTAAGAAAATTGCCATACGCATCAGTAAGTATGACCGTAAAGCTGAAGTCTTTGTTCGTATCGCCGTTCACGACGTTCTTGGATATGGTTAGCGAGCCAGGCTCGGCAACTTCATTGTCCACCGTATTGGTGTTCTTGTCGTTGACTGTTGCCTTGTTGCGGACAAAGCCGGCCGCATCCTCAGTTACCTTCGCGCTGAAGGTGATCTTTACCTTTGCGTTTTCAGGAAGCTTGGCGACGGTCCAGGTCAACACTACCTTATCATCCTTGTCTTCCACCGTAGGATCGAGAGCTTTCTGCTCAACATCGTTAATGTAAACCGTCGCCTCGTTATTGTATGCGAGACCTCGCAACAGTTCGTCGACCACAGTCGCGGTGGCTCCATCGCCCTTGTCGTTAACGAACTCGATGGTGTAGGTGAGTTCCTGGCCAACCTTAACCTCGCCCGTTGCGTCAACGGACTTATGAGGAACAGGGTTTACAACTATATTGGTGTCGGAAACACGATCGTCGATCCTGATGGAGGCCACATTCTCGATCCTCGTCACAGCATCCTCAGACACCTCCACCTGGAAGGAAACGGTGCCCGTAGCATTAGGCTGCTGTGCGCCCAAGCTCCAAGTAATAATGAGCGATTCCTCATCGTAGCTGATGTTCTCACCCTGGATGGACTCTTTGACCAACTCCGTACCAGTAGGAACAACGTCGGTCACAGTGATATCGGCCACAGTCGCACTACCGTTAGCATTGACAGCATCATTTACCCAATCAATGGTGTAGACAAGCGTGTCGCCTACGCCCACAAGCTGACCATCAATGGAAGTCGTCGGATCTTTAACAAGCGCAACGTCCTTCTTCTGCTCGGGCTTCTTATAAGTATTGGTGAACTGGAGAGTCTCAACAGCCGTACCGCCGTTTACCACAAATCCACCGTTACCATCATCGGTAACGGTGATTTTCACCGTCTTTGGTTCCGCATCGTACTCAACGCCGGGCACCTTATCCTCATCGTTCTCCGGCGCAACTTCGCTTACCGTGAGTTCATAATCGCCCGCTTTATTGAGCACGATACCCGAAAACGCGAAGTTACCGTTCTCGTCAGAGGTCACATTGCCAGCAGGTAGCGTGATGCCGCTCGCATCACCGTTAGTGAGTTCGATCTTGAACTCGTAGCCCGCAAGCTTAATGTTCTCCTGTTCGGTGCCTTCTGCATCAGCAATGGTCTTCTTACCTGCAATATCAAGCGAACCCGTCGCGCTGTAGGTGTTGGTCCAAGTGTCGGATCCAGAAGGAGCACGCAGCATCTCGGTCTTTAGTGTGCCATCGCCATTATCGGTAACCGTCACGTAAACGATGCGCTCATGCGGGTCGTAGGTCATGCCGTTCTGGCCGTTGCCGGTCTGAACTTCGGTGATTTTGAACGCATAGGGGTAGCCCGTCACCGTGGTCTTATTGAAGGTGATGTCGCCGAATGTCTTGGTGGCGGAATTGGAGCCCGCCGCTACATCACTGTATGCAATTGTGAGTTCCGTCTGATTCGGCATCACGACGTCACCGTCCGTCACGGCGGTCACCGTATCAGCGGTATTGCCGGCAGTATAAGGCTCGATCTTAAAGGTGAAGCTGTCTCCATCCTTCCAATCGCGACCTTCCAGCACCTTCGTAACCTTAAGGTTATCCACACCGATGAACTCGCCGGACGCCGCATAGGTGTTCGTCCAAGCAATTCCGGCAATATCGAAGATTTCATTGTTGAGGTCAGCGTCGGTCAAAGCCGCACCATCAAGTGTGGCGGTCTCAACCGAAAGCGTGCCGTCAAGATTATCTTTCACATCAATCTGAAGCGTATGAACGGTCGTATCGTACGTCACGCCATCTTTGACCCCACCATCAGGAATAACCTCCGAGAAGGTGTATGTATAAGAACCTGACTGAGTAAAGGCGATCGTTCCAAAATTGAGCGTTTGTGAACTATTGCCCGCAACGTAGCTCGGAGCAAGAATACCCTGGTCATTCAAACCAGAAAGCTTGGGGTTCGTAGCTGCCGAAGTAACCGCAAAGCTAAAGTCATCGGTGCTCTTAAACGCGCGGCCCTCAATAGCCTTCGTTCCCGCAACGGTCACCGAGCCCGTAGCGGCATAGCGGTTCACAAAGGCAGCCGCAGAAGCGCCATCGCTGTAAACTACCGGCCCATCAAGCTCCAGCACACCGTTGTTATCTTTCACTTTTACCGTAGCGGTAGCCGTGTGACGGTCCCAGGTCATGCCGTTACCGTCAGCGCCGAAGCCCGTTTCCTTGATGTTGAATACGTACGTGCCTGCCTTCTTGAAGGTGATGTTGTCGAAAGAGAAATCCTTTGCAACGCCGTCCTCGAGGCCGTCCCTAATGGTCTGCGTCAGGGTTGTGGCGGAAGCATCATTGCCCAAAACGATGGAATCGTTCAGGAGCGCAGCTGCAGTGCTAGAACCAGTCGGTGCAGCCAGCTCGAAAGTGAATTCTTCTCCCTTTTTGCTATCGCGTCCTTCAAGCGTCTTGCTGCCCTTGATGGCGGTGTCACCGGTGAGCACCAGATCCGTCGCATCGTAGCTGTTGGAGAAAACAACTCGCTGCGCCTGAGGATCAGTTATAGCAACGCCATCCTTTTTGTAAACAGCAGTCACTCCGAATATACCATCCGTAACGCCCGCGGTAGCCTCGATCGTCCAAACCGAGGAGTCGTAGGTCATGCCGTCCTTGGTGTACGTGCCGTCCCCGTTGTCCGTAGCATCGGCGGGGATCACCTCAGTCACTGTATAAATGTATGTGCCCTGGTGCGCATCATCGAAGGTGGCCCTGCCCATCTCAATGAAGCTCAGGTCGTTCTGTACGGTATAGTAGTCGCCTTCATCCTGGAGACCAGAGAACACAGGTGCACCATCACTGAGCTCCACCTTAAAGGTGAACATGCCATCTGCTAAAGGCTTCGACCCCGTCAGATCCGTATAGCTCTTCGACCCTTCAGGACCCCATTGTGCCGTTTCTACAGCGTAGGTGTTCACGAAGCCAAAGAGGGCCGAGCTCTCTTCAAAATCTCCGTTCAACGGGTCGCCATTGTCGTCGTGCGCCTTCTTTACCTTTACGGTCGGCGTCATGGTGCCATCGCCATTATCCACTACTTCGATGATGACTTCGTAATCCGCTCTGGAGTAGTCGATGCCGGCAATAGATCCGGTTTCTTCCCTGATCAGGTATTTATACGTACCCGGCTTCATGAACGTAATTTCGCCAAATCCCTTTTCTTTGGGATCATCTTGGCTCGTAATCTTCACGGCGGCATACGGATAACCACCCGGCGTAGTGCCAAGAGTTACATCACTGCTGGCAGCAGGAAGGGGGCTATCCTCCCCGTTACTGGAAAGATATGACACGAGCCAGAATTCGTAGCTGTCGCTCTCTGACCACGTATAAGGTGAAGTTTCATCAGCATTCGTGATCGTCTTCGCTACGCCAAGGTTGTTTACCGTAGTCGCTCCCACTGCATATGCATTTGCGTAGGAAACGGACACGGGTGCTAGAGCCGTGGTGTTGTTGTTTGCATCGTTGTCGGCATCAGCAAGGTTACCCGAGATCGTCCGCTGGTCCGCATCGACAGTCGCGTCCACATCGCTACCCTTGTTCGGAGTCGACGTGAAACCGGACGGAAGATCGTTCTCTGTCACCGTATATGTGGTGCCAACGGGCAGGTCCTCGATGACGGCCTTCTGACCATGCTTCAGCGCGAACGTATAAGTATTCTTACCTGTCTTGACTTCAATAGGATCACCCACCGAAGCGCCCGTTGTGTCCGTGACTACGAGCTTATACGTTGCATTCGGGTCCCCCACGTTTTGCGGAATATTAAGGTTGAGAGTGAACTGGAATTCTTGGCTCCTCTGCAGCTCTGAAAGCTTTGTAGCGTCCATGCCTTCATAGCCGGTAACGTCCTTAGAAATCTCAAGATCGTTCACTTGCTGGTTGGCAACGCGCACCGTTGCCGTGCCCGAGAAGAGCGAACGCAGGTTGTAGTCAACGTTCATAATGGAACCAGCATCTTCATTGAAGTACTTCTGAAGGTCCGTCTTGTGTGTTGAATCACCATGCTCAAGGCACTGCGTGATGCGCGCTAGCGGCCAGCCGGTGTCACTCTGCACCGAACGTGCGCCGCCTTCTTCAGCGGGACCGTATTCCAAAGCGCCGTGCTCGGAGCCATAGGACAGATGGACCTCCTCCGCGCCAGGCACATCGGTCCAGTTCGGATTCGCCGCCTTAGGGTCCCCGGTCTGAAGCGTCAGCTTGATATCGTGCAGGGTGGTATCGATGCTGTCATTGGCGGCGAACTGAGCCATGGTCTTAGCAAGCGTACCCGTACCGCGAAGAACGGTTATGCCGTCATTTGCTTAGCCCGCATTGGCATACACACCCGTGCCGTCGACGTAAACTTCGATTACCTCATCATTGATCTGATATCCCGCTGGAGCTTTGGTTTCTTTCACCCAATAGGTTTTACCAGCGCCATCGGAATTCGCCACAAGGCCATCTTGACCCTCGAAGTATTCAGCGCCTTCAAGGTCAAGGGCATCTCCGTTTAGCTTTGACAGATTCCTAGTCGTTACGACACCAAGCGCAGTTGCATTGGGATTATCCGTTGGGTTTTCGCTATAAAGCGTGAATTCTGCACCCACTACCGGCGTACCGTTTTCATCTACCTTCTGCACCAGCAGACGGTTATACATGTCCGGTACGTTGAACGTGGCGGCAAACTGACGGTGGAATCCGTAATCGTCGTACCCCGGATCATCCTCACGTAGGTTGTTTACAAGAACAGTATTGCCAGTAGTAGCCCCGCTCAGATCATTCGCCGTAGTGTAGTAGAAAGACACAACATATTCGGTTTCGGCTTCATCGCCCGTTACCCAGTAATACTTTTGAATGTTACCTGGCAACTCTGAAATATCGGCTTGGAACAAGCCGTTCGAATTAATAGCGAATTCGTGCGCGCCGCCGTTTTGAACCGCTTCGATCACGCCAGCGAAACCTGATGTATTGCTGTTCGTAAGCTTCCAGCCGCCTTCTTCGAGCGTACTGCCGTACACCCCGTGCCAGTTCGAAGCGTCCGTTATACCGCCAGCGCCATCACCGCGATGCAACACCACGGCAAACAGGGTTCCGCCTGTCTGGCCGTTATATTGCAGGTCTTTCCCGTTAATGGTAATTTCCCCACCGTTTTGCGTTTGCATGACGGAAGGCGAAGTAATGGATTCGCTCGCGTTGGCGTATGCGCCCGTTTCCCAATAGTTGGTGCTATACACTACGCCCGATTGGTGCGAGTATTCAATATGAATGTCACCCGAAAGACGATATCCCACCGGGGCTGAAACTTCCTTTAGTACGTAATGGGTGCACTGGTTGTTATGGTTATACAGATCCTCGAACGTAATGAGCGTGTCGGTACTATCAACAAGCGTTATGCGACCATTACTGTCAGTCGTGCCCTCAGCAAGCACACCGCTAGTAGTGTTGTAGTTATCATCGGCCGCATAGAGTTCGAACTCGGCACCCGCAATGGGATTGCCTTCCTGGTCGACCTTCACAACCGTGCTTTCCGGCACGGTTACAAGGTTGAATTTAAGGCTCATGTTGGAGTCTGCGCTACCGCGCTCAAGATAGAAGAACTTGAGGGTATGGAGCGAATCGTCGGGGAAGGTGTTGCCCTCCCAGCCTTCCGTACTCATGCCGGCTTTGTCGTACAGATCCTTGAGGGTGGTATTCGCAACAGTCTGCAGCGTGCCATTGCCCTGAACACCCGTCACTTGAACTTCGCCGGTTGCAAAGTTGATATCAAGATCAGCCTTGGAGTGTATGCCACCCAAATCGCCCACGAGAACGCCGTCGATGTAAACCCATACGTCGTCATCGCCGCTAAAGTGATAGGTTACTTCCTCGTTCTTTGCAGTTAAACCACCCGCGGGCTGCACAAAACGCGTGGTCATAGAGGCGCCGAACCAGTGGTTCACGTCGTTGGATTTAGCACTGATTCCTTTTTCGACAAGCTGGTTGCCCTGCTCAGTGAACACATCGCTCGCGGTATTAAACGGGAAGAACTGCCCGTCAGCACTCAGCAGGGGGTCTTCGGTATGAACCGCTTTTGTATTGTAGACAGTGAAGTCATTGGTGCTCTCATCGAACGAAGCGAAATTTTGCGTGCTGTCGTAATAGTAGTAACCGTCGGCATCTACCTGCAACAATCCACCAACATTAGAAAATGCAAGCTTGCCGTCAGACTGAATATTCGTGTCAAAGAGATAGGCAAGAGACTCAACATTATTGATGCCAATACTGTTATTTTGCACAAGCGTGGGGTAACCATCAGACCCAAGCTCATCTTCAACAATTCCTGTACGAGGGAGTGGTTGCCAATTATTGACGCCACTAATGCCTGAAGTGAACTTGAAATCATGCCCACTATTAATGCCAGAATCAGAGTTGGCTATTTGCGCCTTCTCTTCTTCCGTTAAACCCGCTGCAGGATAATCGTTGGCATCACGATCCCTGGTCCAGTAATCAAACAGGTTGATCGTAGTGCCGTGAGGGGTAACCGTGTCGACCGTATAGTCGGAATATGCGCGGGTTTCTGTGCTATTGCCAGTTAAATTGGCAAAGAACTCTCCGACTGGATCAGCATAGGCCGCCTTTGAGGCAACGCCTGCCGCAATAACAAGTGCTACAGCCATCAAAACCGCGATGAGGCTCTTTTTACGAGCGGGATTTTCAGTGCGGGCTATTCCGTGAAGAGGCCGCCCCCCCCCCGTCATTTTTTTCAACTTGAATGCCATGCCAACGCCTTTCGCCCTCTGCTGTTGCGAGAAATCGAACACCAGAATGCCGATTTCCTGCAGTTTCCCCAGTTTTTTAGGGTTAAAGAATACAACAAAATCCGAAATAAACCGGGGGAAATTAATGCTATTCGACCTTGAAATGCAACAATTTTTTTGCGAAAAGCCAAAAATTAGCAATAAAAATGCACCATGTTTGCATTTTTTCGCAACCATTAAGCCCCTCGAGCAAAAAAGGAGTCCGTGTGGCGTCCGAGAGCGGGGTAACAACCGAGCGCACGGACGAAGAGTTTGATAGACGAAAGCGACTCAACAACCAGACTATGCACCTGAACACTTATTCAGCCACCCACACAAAGCCAACACGGCAAATGAAGAACCACCAGAAAACCGACTGACATAAAATTTGCCCCATGCACAACAAGGACCCCTCACTACGGAAGGGTCCTTGCTTAGGTTCATGTGCCGAAAACCAGCGGCACGCTTAGCCGTTCATCTCCGTTACTTCGTGCGGTGAGCTCCTGATTTGCGGCGCATCTTGACCGCTCCGATTACCAGGCCAGCGCATGCAATTACTGCCAGCGCGCCAAGACCTATTACCAAAGGACCAAGGTTGTCGCTCGTGTCGGGCAGTGCCGGAGGTTCAGGATCGCCGGGCTCCGCCGGCTCTTCAGGTGCAGTATAGGTATTAACGAACATGGGATCCTTGTCGTTAGCATATGCAACGCTAGCGGACAGGTGACCTTGACCGTCATCAGTAACGGTAACCGTAGCCTCATACTGAGTCGTATCGTAGGTCACACCTTCCTGACCATCATTCACTTCAGCGATGGTGTACGTATAAGTACCCGCCTTAGTGAACTCAACCGCAGGGAAGATCACCGTACCAGAAGCGTTGTTCTTGGCTGTAGCCACAACATCGCCTGCTTCATTGCGTACCTGGAATTCAAACTGGCCATCCTCAACGGTGCCACCTTCAAGCTTCTTGCTTGCGCCGAAAGTTACGCTCGTCGCAGCAGGCTCATAGGTGTTCTCGAAGATGATCGGCGTATCAGTGGTAACGTCCTCTGTTCCGTCGAGAACAGACCACGTTACGGTAAGTGTACCATCGCTGTTATCCTTGACATTAGCGGTCACCTTATAAGTGTCCACATCGTAAGTGATGCCGTTATCAACGTTGGTAGATGCAACCTCCTTGAGCGTGTAGTCATAGGAGCCAGGCTTCGCAAACGTGATAGCGGACATGGCAACATTACCATCGCTATCGTTCACGCCGCTTGCGGCCTCCTTACCGTCAGCGTCAATCATGACAAATTTGAATTCTCCGCCAGCAAGGGCCATATCTCCATCAGGACCGTTGTAGTCCTTGGTGATTTTGAATCCGCCATTAGCGGTGACGGAGCTATCAACAGGATCAACAGAGTACACGTTGGTGAACGCGAACTTGGCGCCCGTTGCCGGGTCAGAGGTCACGGTCATCGTGCCGTTGCCCTGGTCGGTCGCAGTAACGGTGAAGGTCTGAGCATTGTCGTTATCCACACCGGGAACGGTGCCATCTTCTGTAACCGTATAGGTGAAGGTCTTGACGCGTGTGCCGTCGAGCTCTTCATCAACACCATCAAAGATACTCATGTCGAACGTAACATCGCCAAAGGAAACGCTACCCGATGCATCGTTGTTTGCGGTAGTCGTTCCAGGCATCGGAGCGCCCATTTCGCCACTCAGCGTGAAGGTGTAATCGCCCGTAATGTCGGGCAGGTTGTAAACACTGTCCTTAAGATCGTCACTGGGAACAAGAGCCTTGGAACCCGAGAATGCGAGCGTAGCCGATTCCCCTGCGCCATACGTATTCGCGAACGCAAGGTTATCACCAGAGCCCTCTGGGTAGATGACCTTGGCGGAAAGGCTGCCATCAGCATCGTCGGTCACCTGGACCGCGATGTTGAAAGATCCGACATTCGCCGTAATACCGCTATCTGCGGCTACCGCATCTTCGGAAACAGTGTAAGAGTAGCTATACACGTAATCCGGGAAGTGAGTCGTCTTGTCCACGGTAGCTACACCGGACGCGACATCGACAGTCAACTTGTCGAGGGTGTACTCGATGTCATTGAATGCAACGTGGCCCTGGCTATCGTTGGTGCCAGTAGTAACGGTATTGCCCTTCACGTCCTTAATCGTGAAAGTAAACTCTCCATCATCCAGAACCCCATTAGTGAAGGTCTTGGTGGCATTGATGGACACATCCGCACGCTCGCCAATAATGATGGGGTTGGACGTGTAGGTGTTATTAAAGGTCGCGACTGGGCGAGGCTGCGTAGTGTCGTTGTTCGTCAGCACCTGTTCGGATACAGCCGTGCCGCTTTCATCGAGGACCTGCGTGATAGCCTTCAGGTTGCCCTCGCCGTCGTCTTCAACGGCGATCTTCACCGTATAAACGGTATCGTCGTAGCCATAGTTGCCCGTAGCGGTTGCGGGAATGATTTCCTGAACCGTGTACTGGAAGGTCTTACCCGCATCGTCCTGAGTAAGATCGCGCTTGGCCCTGGGGCCCATCACGGTAACATCGTATCCGCCACCGGTGGTGTTCTTATATTCAGTACCATTCGTGCTAACACCCAGAAGCGCAGCGGAATCATCGTCGGCCGCCGTTACCTTGAAGCCGAACTGATCGATTTCAATAAGTCGACCCGTGAGGTTCTTCACGATGTCGAATCCACCACGCAGGCCATCGAAGTCGAGGTTCGAGTTGTAACGGTTGGTGAACACGTTGTTCTCCGCACGGGCGACCGTGGTGAGCTCTTCGGCGGTCACATTGCCCTTGCCGTCATCCTTAAGCGTAATGGTAAGTGTTGCCACGTTGGTGGAATACGTCACGCCGGCGAGCCTATCCGCTGCATTTTCAGGGATAACCTCGGACACCGTATAGACGAAGGTCTTCGAACGAGTGCCATCGGCACCCCAATCCACGTCCTTGATGTCGTCGTACGTGAATGCAATCGTGCCGAAGCCGAACGCCTGGCTACCGTCGGTGTCGTTCGCACCATTGACGGTCACCTGAGTACACTCCGCACCGTCCTTGACGGGCATAGGAGCGCCCTCGGTCTCCGAGGTGATGTTGAACGTAAAGTTGTCGTTCTCTGTCCAGTCGCGACCAGTAAAGGTCTTGGTAAACATGCCTTCGGTCGAAACACCGTCACCGGTGACAACAGCACCGTAGGTGTTGGTGAACAGATCGGAGTTATCCACCTTATCAACCTGCTCAGCAACCAGCTGACCATTCACATCGGTCACCTTCACCTTAATAGTGTAGGTGTGGCCGTCGAGCGCCCAACCATCAACGGTCGTGCCGCCATCGGTCTCGGTCACGTTGAAGGTATAGTAGTTCTCCCCTTCGGTTGCCTTGGTGAACTTGATGTCACTGAAGGAAATTGTCTCAGTGGCACCGTTCGTGATAGCGGGAGAACTTGCATACATAGCAAGCGCGCGATCGGCGTGCGAAGTGAATACAACGTGCCCATCACGAATCGCATTGTTGGTGAAATCATCGGCGCCGCCCAGGATGAAATCAAAGGCGCCCTCAGCGGCATCCTTGCCCACGACCTTCTTTTGAATGGTCGGGGTGAAGGGCGTGGTCTCTGTCGCTGTATAGGTATTGGTGAACGAAAGATTCGTGTTGCGGTTTTCATCCACCGTACACGTCAAATTGCCCTTACCGTCATCCTTAACCTCTACCGTGAAGCCTTCCACGGCATTCGTGTAACCGATGCCCGGGAGCTTGTCGGTGTCGGCGGGAATGACCTCAGTCACCTTGAACGAGTAGGTGCCCTCCTTCGTGAACTTCACGCCATCAGCGAATGCGAACGTGCCATCCTCACCTGAAGTAGCGTCACCGGGAAGAATCACGGTCTTGGCAGTGACAGCCGCCTGGGTAGCATCGTCATTGGCCTCGATCTTAAACTTAAAGCCCGCAAGGCCACCGTTCCAAGGGTTTGGATCGGCCGAAACAGTCTTCGTGCCGCTCACTGGCAGAGCGCCAGATGTAGCATAGCTATTCACGAAGTCGGCATTAGCAGTGACGGGAACATTCGTGTCGACGTTCTGGTTCCACACGCTTGAAACAACGGTTTCGGTCCTGCCGTTAAGTGTCTTATCGAGGGTGGTGATGATTTCCCACTTACCCGTAGACGTATGCATCACCGGCTTGATGGTCAGGGTGTACACCGACGGATCGTAGGTGTATCCATCCTTGGTCCATCCAGTAGTATTCTGGGCGGTACCAGCATCCTTGTAGTGAGTCTCGCCGTTGCCGACACTCGGGTTGGTAGCGTCGTCGGGAATAACCTCACTAAAGGTGTAGCTGAAAGTCTTACCGGAATCAGTATTGTCAGCACTGTGGTTGAAGACAATATCGCCACCATTAGGCATCGTTACCTTCGTACCATCCGTGCCAGCAGCACCAGGAACATTAACAGAAAGCGTACCAGCAGGAAGCTGAATCTTCTCGGCAGACGCCGCGTCAGCAGCCTTAACCGTGAAGCTGAACTTGCCCTGCTCCATACCGCGGCCGTTCAAGGTCTTGGAGAGCTGGAACGTCACCGCTTCGCTGAAGTTGAATGTTGAAGAGAAGCTATTGGTAAAGGTGCTGGAACCAGCGGTAACAGCAGCACTTTCAACCTCGAGCCCGCCCGTAGTGGTGTTGTCCTTAATCTTGATGGTGATATATGCGGTATTTGCCGAATAATCCATACCAGCCGCTGGCTGATCAGGCTTAATCTCGGAAACGCGATACACATACGTGCCAGCCTCATTGAACGTCAGGTTACCCAGACCAAAGTCGGCCGAGTTGCCGTTATCGGCAGGCTTATTAACCGTGATAGGAGAGGACGCGGGCGTAGGCATCTTGGCGAGCTCAGTGGCCGCCAGGGAACCGTTAAAGGAATGCTTGGCAGCTGTGAACGAGAAGGTCTCGCCGCTCAACCAATCGCGACCCACAACCTCCTTGGTCAGCGGAACATTGGTCGTAACGTCAACGTCCACGGGGGATGCCTTATAGGTATTCACAAAGGCGATCGTGCCGTCGGGAATCTTCTGGCCCGTATCAAACGTGCCCAGTTCCTCGCTCTCGATTTCACCGTTGGCGTTTTCGGAAAGACGGAACACGGAGGTAAGCGTGCTCAGCGTGCCGTTTCCATTGTCGGATACCACAACAACAATCTCATACTGATTCTTGTCGTAGGTCACACCGGGAAGCGTGGTCTCGGGATCAACCTCGTCGACGGTGTAGATATAAGCCTTGCCGGCATCCGCCTGGGTGAAGGTAATGCCGTTCAGCATCTTGATGCCGTCGGCCACACCGTTGCCAGCAGCCTTATTGGAGGCCGTCTCGGAGAAGCCGTTGGGGCCCGCAATGGTGAAGCTGAACTCGTTTGCGGCCATGTCGCGACCGTTGAGTGTCTTGCTCACATACAGGTCAACCGACGTGCTGTAGTTAAGCGACGCGCGATAGGTATTCACAAAGGCGGCATAATCTGTTGTTTTACCGGCGCCGTTGCCGTAGTCGCCAACCGTTGCTGTAAGCACACCATTATTGTCGACAACCTCGACAGTCACCGTACATGTGTGGGCGTCATAGGTCATGCCACCCGGGTTGGTACCAGGAATGGTCTCGTTGATGTTGAACGTGTAGGTACCCGGCTTAGTGAACGTAGCATCACCAAAGCTAAAGAACTGCTCCACACCGTTTTTGGCGTTGGAAACCGTAGCGGTCGTGCCGTTCTTAAACGTGATGGTACCGTTCGTCATGGCAGCAGTAGTAGCCGAGTTCGCACCGGTAATGGTAAACGTGAAGTCCTCGTCTGTACCGGCATTGCGACCATCAAGGGTCTTAGAACCACGAATGCTTGCATCGCCCGTCAACACAGCCGGCGTAGGCGTGTAGGAGTTGGCGAACGTCACGTGAGTCTTTGTTCCACCCTCGGCGCTGCTCACAGCAGACCACGCAACAGAAACTGCCTCTGCATCCGGATTGTCAGGATCAACCGTCGGGTCAACGCTCACGGTAGCCGTCACGATCCACTCGGCAGGATCATAGGTCATGCCCTGGTAGGTGTACTTGTTGCCGGCATTAGCCTCAACAGGAATGCTCTCCTTAACCGTATAGCTAAAGGACTGACCATCCATGTCCGAGGTGAACTTCAGCGTGGGGAAGTTAATGACGCCAGTAGCCGTATGTCCAAAGCTAAACGATGCACCCGCATCAATGCCAGTGGGTACAGGAGCGCTGGCAGCATTGTCACCCGTAGGAGTTGCCGTAAAGCTGAACTTGTCGGCAGTTATCGGGTTCTTACCAGAGTTGTCCGTATAGTTCTTGGTTCCCGTAATATTGGCTTCGATGGTTCCCGCATCATACACATTCGTGAAAACAGCAATACGATCACTAACGTTGTAGCGAGAGTCACTCGGGTCGATTTCCGCACCATTGGCATCAACATCCATGGTCATGAGAACCTGGGTGATCACCAGCTTGCCGGGATCGTTCTGGTCAACAGAAACCTGGACGGTTGCATGATACTTCGTCTGAGGATAGGAAATACCCGGAAGGCGGCTGCCCTCCTCAGGAATAACCTCGCCGATCTCATATACGTAGGTACCCGGAGTGTCGAATGTAATCGACCCGAACGAGATGACATCCCCGTTGGTCACCTCGATGGTCTTATACGTCTGTCCCTCCGGAGTGCCCTCGGGTAGCGGTGCGCCCCCCTCGGGGGTCAGGGTAAACGCAAATGTATCGCCCTCGTGCCATGCGCGGTTCTGAAGATCCTTCTGGGCCTTGATGTTATCGGTGGGCATTACGGCATCCGTCGGGTTGTAGGTATTAGTAAATACGGCGGCCGCCGTTGCGTTCGCGGTAATCGAACCGTTTTCACCGGTCTTCGTCTGGACGAAGTAGGTGGGTGCACTCTCGGTCACTGCGTAGGTGGTCCCGGCGCTCAGCCCACGAATGGTGAGGGTCTGACCGTCCTTAAGCTTGTGCGTGTACTCGCCTTTATCGTTGAGCGTAATCTCGAGCGGATTGTCGCCCTGTATCTCACCCTGCTCGTTGGTCACGACCGCATCAAAGGTACCGGAGGCAATGCTGCCGTCGGCATTCTTCAGAGTGATAGTGAAGTCAAACTCGGTGTTCGCGAAGTTGTTGGTGAAGCCCTCGGGAATCTCAACGTTCTTGGTTACCGAAAGGGCACCTGGCATTTCTTTGGTAAGTTTGCCATTATTCCCCAACCATACATTAATTTGTGTGTAGTTGGCCGTACCGCCCGTATTCCATACAGGGTTAATAACGTTTGTCGCAGTGCCAGTCTGAGGGTCAACTTTTTCGCCCTTCGTGAAATCATTCACTCGCTGCAAACGCGGAGCACCTGCAGTAATGTAGCAATTGCCATTCGGATCCTTGGCAACATACTTGCCACTGTCTATCGTCAGAACACTTGTACCCGGTACGAGCGCAATGTGCTCCTCCTTCACAGAAGCAGACCCATCGGCGTTCCCCACATAATGCGAACGCTTGTAGTAATACGTATTTTTCGCAGCGTCGATTTCCGTTGCCGGAATCGTGCACGCCTCATCAGTATAGAGAGGAGTAGCGGTCGTGAAGTTATAGAAACTATTCGTCGTTGAAGGATCGAAGCTCGAAGAGGTAAGACCATCGGCGGCGTTGCGGGTAAATGCATTCGAATAGAACGCAACGTTATTATCGTCGCTCTTGTTGGCATTAATGTAAGCCTGCATGGTTTCATCGGGATTCTTCAGCAGGTCGTCAACACCGCTCTTGAGACTTACGCCGTAGGCGATACGGATAGGATAATTCTCGGTGACCTTAAGAGTAGTGTTACCAGCTGCGTCGGTGTCGACCTTAAAATTGCGCAACGGGATGAGCGTAGCAGGAATCTTCACGGTCACCGTATCACCCTGCTGGACAGCAGCGGCATCACCGTCGCCAGAACGCGTAACGGTAATGATGATGTCGGACATGTCACCTTCAGCATAGTGGCCATTTCCGCCGGCAGTGCCGGTGAACTTGTAGGTGAGAGTCTTTCCGTCGTTACTTTCCTCTGGTTCACCAGCAGGATAGAACTGCTTATCCGCGTAAACAATCGACTTGAAAGAATCGACCTTCATATAGTCACCGACCGTATCGGTGAATGTAATATAGCCGCTTTCCGTGGGGTCGCCCGAGCCAACTTCCGTAGGTGAACCCATCGCCGCGTTCTGCACATCGTCGGCGATTTCCTCAAAGATCTTATTAAGCTCGTCAGAAGAGCCGGCGGCCTTGTAGTAATTGCTGTTCTCAGCACGCTCGCCCAAGTTGGTATAAGTGGTTGCATCGGGGTAGTTGCTAGAAACACCATGCATGAAGGCATTGAAGCGATTGGAAGTATCATTGGGATTCGCGTCGCCGAAAACGCCGACGGAATACACAAGCGCGCCGAAGCCGGCAGGGTCGTCCGTGGTTTGCGGAGGATCGTTCTTCAGCGTTTGCGCTGCAACGATCGTGGCGTTCGCAACGCTAGCATCGAATCCGCTCTGATGATTGGGCTCGCCATCGGTGAAGAAGACGACAACCTTTACAGCATCATCGCGACCATTTTCGGTAAGCTCACGCTGTGCGAGGGCCATGCCATAATCAGCCGAAGTTGCGCCAGCAGCTTGAAGGTCGTTGACGCCATCCATAGTGGACGTACCATCTTTAAGATCGTCCGCGTTGCTCGAGTTGTAAGCAGTCAGGGGGTTGAGGCGCTGGGTGTAGTTGTAATCATCCCGATTGAAGTCGTTGCCGTACGTATCTCCATTGCTAATATAGGAGTCATCGGCATACTTCACGATGGAGATGCGGTGCTGCTTATCAACATCGTTAATCGTGTCGTTCTGATCTGCGGTGGCGTCGATGAATCCGTTAACGGCCGTCTTCAGCGCATTCATCTTGCTTCCAGAGCTCTGGATGCTACGGGTATAGAACTGAATGTGACCCTCGGTGGTGTCAGCGGCACTCGTTTTGGGTTCGACGCGCTGGCCGTTAAATTGCCAGTGCCTATCCCACATCTGACCTGCGCGAGTAATTTGACTGTACGTTCCATCGGCGTTCTTGCCGTAATACTCGCCATCACCCCAGCCACTCACATCGTACGTCTCGGTATACGTATAAGTTTCGAGACCTTGGGCCATCGAACCAGACACATCGAGCACAAGGACGATGTCGAGAGGCTTATCGGAGGTAGTCGTCAGATTCGACGTGGAAGAAAGCGCCGAAAGCATGACAAGGAAGTCGGAGTTGCCCTTATCCATAACAGGAGCGATTCCCGCGCTCGAAGCAGGAAGCGTGATGCTCTCGGTCGAAACTGTCTTGTCGGTCCAGATGCGACCAACGTTCTCGGTGGTGTAGTTGCCCTCACTATCCTTGAGGTAATTCTCCCACTGAGCGTACGTAGCACCGTCAGCAACCGCGCTCTCATCAAGCGCAGCCTGAGCTTCGGCATCATTCAGCCCAAAGAAGCTGGCAATAGCATTGCCAAGACAATGGTTAGTAGGCCCTTTTTCTGTACAGATGCCTTTGCGGCGCCATTATCTAGCTTGAAAGACCCCCCCCCAGTAGTGTTTTTCCGCTTCAGCAACATATCCGTCCCTCTTCCCACATGCTCAAAATGACCTGGAGCTACACGCCACGCAGTTATACACAATAGATTCATAAAGAATAACAACTTTTCCTTGAAACAAACAGGGAAAATGCACCAAAAAAGGTCAAAGTTATTCTTTTTTACAATTACATACCGCTATACGTTCAGGGGCTTTAGGGAAGATGCACCTAAAAACGAAAAAAGCAACGGAAAGATCCGTTGCTTTTTAATTCATGGAGCGGGCGACGGGAATCGAACCCGCGTCACAAGCTTGGGAAGCTTGGGTAATAACCATTATACGACGCCCGCGACAGCGCACTATTATACTCCTACCTTCCTTCGATCCCCGAATAATTCAACGAAATCCCGATGTGGCCAAGTCGGGAGGGGCGACCGGCGGGACGACCTTACGAAGAAGGGGTTAGACCTGCTGTTCCTTCTACTGTCCTACCCGGGCGCCATCTTCACGAAGAATCAGCTGGTTGAGAGAGTCTGGATTCCACTCCGACACCGACGAGGCCACCTTGAAAACGCACGTGGGCCGCCTACGAGCGAGATTCGAGGGCTGCAGCGCGATTCGGCGCGCTCCTCACACGTCGGTGGTGACAATCCGTAGAGCGACCATTATCCCTTTTGACTGAACGCACGGCCGCACGTCAGTACGCGTGCGAGAAGTCCCCGCCGTGGTCGCACATGACGACGCAAGGCGAATCCAGATAGGTGATGTCGCGTCTGTCGTCGGGCCGGCCCGCATAGACGGCAGTGAAGTTGAATTCGAGCTGGTCGAAACCGGGAACCGGGAACGCCTCCCACTTGCCGCCAATCATGCACATCCACACCTCGTCGCCCCGCATGCCACCCGTCGGGCCGATCGTGGCCTTTAAATCTCCAAAAAAACCCTTGACTAAGCTGCGCATACATTCAATGCTGGTCAGCACGGGGAATCATATCGGGAGGGAAACGACCATGAAGAACATTATCTACAACAGAAAAGTCGCCGTTATTGGAACGGGCTTCGTTGGCTCTACGTGCGCTTTCGCTCTCATGGGAAGTCGCTTGTTCTCCGAAATGGTCTTAATCGATGTTGATTCTGCCCGAGCCGAAGGCGAAGCGCTGGATATCAGTCACGGCATTCCCTACTACAGTCCCATGAACATCTACGCCGGCACGTACGAAGACATTGCCGATGCGTCCATTGTCATAATCACCGCAGGAGCGAACCAAAAGCCAGGCGAAACGCGCCTTGACCTGGTGCAAAAGAACACCACTATCCTCCAAGGCATTGTCCCCTCTATCATGGAACAGGGCTTTGACGGCATCATCCTGGTCGTTTCGAATCCGGTGGACATTCTGACCCAAGTGGTCACGGAGATCTCGGGGCTGCCCAAGGAACGAGTCATGGGTTCTGGAACGGTTCTTGATAGCGCGCGTTTAAAGTACATGCTGGGCAACACTCTAGATGTGGATCCGCGTCATATTCATGCACGCATCATCGGTGAACACGGCGATAGCGAACTGGCCGTGTGGAGCCTAGCCAACATTTCCGGCATCCACATTGATGATTTCTTCCGCCTGCGCGGGTTCGAAAACCCCGAAGAAATGCGCACCACTATCGAAGACACCGTGCGCAACAGCGCGTATGAGATCATCGAACGCAAGAAGGCCACCTATTTCGGCATCGCACCCTCCGTCACCCGCATTTGCGAAGCTATCATCCGCGACGAAAAATCCATCATGACGGTATCCAACTTCCTGCCGAAGCTCGGAGATATCAACGATGTAGTTATGAGCATGCCCGCCATTATCGGAAGCTCGGGTGTTGAGTTCCAGATCCCGCTCAGCTTAAGCGAAACCGAAGCACAGCACCTCTACACTTCGGCACAGACCCTTAAGAACACGCTTGCAGGAGTCAAGATAGATCGCTAATGCGCAGTAGCGTTGCCACCACGCATGACCTGCCGGTCCCGACCAGCGAAAGCGACCATATTGTGAAGGCAGGCGCCCTCACCCAATGACGGGCCACTCGCGAGAAATAGAATGAACCAAGAAAAAGAACCTGCCGCTAGGGCAGGTTCTTTAGCTAAGAGACTATTTCCGAAGCGCTAGATGCTCTTCAGGATAGACAGAACGAACTTCGATGCATCTTTGAGCATATCTTCGTCTATGTTCTCCAGAATATCGTTGTCTGCGGAATGAAGCGCGGTATCGTCTTCCGCCATACCCGCAATGGTCAGAGCCTGAACACCACGACTCATCGCAATGGAAGCCGGTGTTTCGCGGCGCGTGATAACCGCCGAACGGCATGCAACACCTGAACGTTCGATAGCCTGGCGAATGAAGCGCTTTGTACGTGACGAAGGCTTATATGCCTTGTATACGCCTTCGCGTTCGATCGAAGACAAAGAACCCGCACCCAGTGCCTCCAGGTTGATGATGACCGCACCCTTCATTTCGTCAGCGTGCTCTTCAAGGAACGCGTGCATACCCGAATGCGAGTACTGCTCGGCGCCCAGGGCGACGAACCATACTTCGGTATCAATATCGGGGTGGCGGAAATCCTGAAGCTTGCGCAGTTCGCGGTTGATCTGCTCCGCGGTATCCATATTGCCATCGATACGCACCGCCGGACTCACATCTACCAGCGCATCCTCTTCGATATAAGTCTCGTCATCCAACATCTCATCCATGGGCTGTTCAATGTCTTCAGAACCGCGCTGAACGCTCTTCTTCAAACGGCTCAACGAGAACGCACCGCCGTTCCAGCCGCGACGGTCATCGAACGAGGTCTCGCGATAATCGATATCGACGAATCCATCATCGGCAGCGGCATTGTTCTGCGAGCCTTCGATATCTTCGTCCTGGCGGAAGCTAGACCAATCTCCACGCTCCTTGCCAACGCTGCGCGCATTATAAGATTCATCAACGTCGACCCATTCGCTGACCGACATTTCTTCCTGAGCTGCCTTCTTTTTCTTGGAACGGAAGCGACCGAACAAACGACCCGCGCGTGACTTGGGCATTTCAACGTATCCCGGACCAGCGAAGGCACCCGTTTCGGTGTATTCCTCGTCGTAAGCAGAATCATCAGCATCGTCGATGTAGCGCTCTTCAGGATCAACATCGGCGACCAGTTCATCGCCCACCGGTGCGAACGATCCCGTTCCGCCGACCGTAGCGAACGATCCCGTTGCGGAAACTGCGGAATTTGCCTGGTTCGTATCGCCCAATGCAGGAAGATCCAACCCAAAGCGGTCAATGGGCTCGTCATCGGTCGCATCGGATGAAGGTGCGTCGCCTATGCGGGGAAGCATATTGGAAAGCAGAGTCTTGGAACCTGCCTTAGTGTCTTCGTTAGCATCCGCCATGGGCGCGCGCTGCTTGGTGCCTTCGGTCGCACCCGTATGGGGAGCAATTACATCGGGGAGCACGATGACCTGGCGTTTTGCGGAAGCCTCCTGCTCGGGAGCATCCAGGGGAACCTGCGGCAGCATTTCTTCCATGCCCATGATCGGAGGAGCCACACGCTGAGCCTCGCCCGCATCTTCGGATCGTAGCTCGTCAAGGACAGGCGTGTACATGCTTGCTTCCTGGATAGCTTCTTGAATGCGCTCAGACGACACTCGCTGCGTTTCCTCTGTGGACAACTGCTGATCAATAGCGGCCTGAGAGAACGCGATGTCGTCGAACGAATCGTCGTACATCTGATCTGCGTCGAAGGACAGATCTTCCTGATCGAGAGATTCGTCTTCAAGCGCTTCTTTGTTCATGAAGCGAGAAACATCGATAGGTGAAATAGCGGCAGTCGCGTTAGATGGGACAGACGGCTTTGCGGCAACGGCTACCTGAGAGGAATCTTCCTCCAGGTCATCGCCTTGCTGAACAGTCGCGTCTTCCAAAACAGCTTCCTGGTCGTTGGCCTTGCGCACTTCACGCAAACGAACTGGTTGAGCGGAGGGCTGCTCCTCTGCGACTTCCTGAGCTCCAGCGCCCTCTCGCATCTGCGGCAGAGCCTCGTCATCAATACCAGCAGTTCCGTCTTCTACAACACCGTTCGCCTTCTGGGAAGCGATCGACTTCAAGCGGGAAGCGAACGCATGGGAAGCGCCTGCCACTTTGCGCGCTGAACGCGAAGTAGCGCTACGCATTGCCGATGCGTGGTTCGCCAAAGACGAACCTTCATCCATTGCGGCGGCCGCTTCGTCTACCACCAAAGATCCAGCAGCTTCTGCTGCAGCAGAAACCGGAGCCTGAGGAGCAGTCACCGCTGCCTGAACGTTCTTCGGCGCGGCACTAGAAGATGATGTTTCACGGGAAACAGTACCCATAGGCGCTGCTTGCGGTGCGGTTTCATCTATATCGGAAGCCAATGCCACCGCATCTATCGCGGCGAATTCCGTAGTACCCTGCGGTAACTCCTCAGCGGATTCCATGTTGTCGAGAACCGCCTGCGTTTCATGTGAAATATGAGGGGCCTCGGTTGATTCGATTTCGGAGCGCAGCGCCGCAAGGCGTGATGCCAGCGCTGAATCTTCAACCTCCGGAGCTGCTTCCTGAACGATTTCAGTCTGAGGAGCGAAGTTGTTCTGATGCCCCGTAGCTGCTTCAGTCAAATGAGCTGCTACCGTATCAGCGTAGCGCGAGCGGCTCACACGATGCGACTGACTATCTTCCGGCTTATTGGCGCGAGCCTTCGCCTGTGCGGTCTTTGCCCATGCCGGCGTCTTATCAACCGATGCGCTTTGCAAACCGTTAACCACGCTCATGGGTGCGGGACGCTCGAACGATTCAGCTGCCGCGGCGGCAGCAGCTACGGCCTCTTGAGCTGCCTGCTGAGCTGCACGCTGAGCCTCTTGCTCCTTACGTGCCGCTTCACGTTCAGCCTCTTCAGCCTCTTGACGCGAAAGCTGCTCGCGTTCGATCTGAGCAGAAGGCGTGTTGTCGTAGTCTTCGAACCCATCGTCGACCATGGTGCGGAAGTGGCTGGTCTTCTCGCGAACGGGAGAAGTATCGCTCACTTCGAAGCGAACACTCGAAATTGCTTCCTCGTCTTCCGCTTCAAGGCCGCCGCCTTTTACCAGACGCGAAGAAATATCGGTAACAGGGACCTTGTCGGCCACTGGCTTACCGGTCAAAGCAGCGATCGCCGCTTTCGCAGCGGCGAGGGATTCTTGCGGACTCATTTCCGCTTCATATTCAATAGTGGCGCCTTCAGGCACTGCATCCGCTGCACGAGCAGCAGCTTCGCCGTGGACCTGGTTGCCTTCACGAGCGCCGCGTTCGATCACTTCTTCATTACTTACCAAGCCAGTGCCTACCTGACGGGCCACATCAAGGAGCACCGCAACACCGGACGCGTTGTTGTTAGCCGAATGGCTGAACGGAGCCACGATGTGCAGAACTGAACGCACAATGGGAAGGACGAATAGGATCGCGCAAATGACCAAGAGCATCGTAAGGACCGAAGACACCGCTCCGGTATCGGTAGCGAAGAAAGTGGCGCGGAACAACAACAGCACCGCAGCAACGATGAGTGCGATGGCGGTGACTTTTTGCAAGATAGGAAGGAAAGCCGCAATAGGCGACTGTTCAGGTTTAAGGACCTTGCCGCTGTCGTAATTAGCGACCAAGATGACCTTGCGACGACGGGCCACTCCACCAGCTGCGCTGGGTTGGTACTTCGCCACGACGTTCTGGCTCGCGCCCGTACGAAGCAAGCGAGAAATAACGGGCTTGCCTAGGATCTCAAGCACGAACACGGCCGCAGCAAGCGCTACCACTAAGAAGCAAGGGATGGCTGCAACAGGGAACACGATGGAAACGATGACCGCGACCAGTGCAAGACCGAAACATACAAGACGGGGGATCTGGTCATTCGTTACGCATTGAAAATCTTCAATTACTGGGGTGAAGCCAGATTCCTTTTGCAGTTCACCTGCCAAGTACAACGCCGCCTGCTGCTCTTCTTCAGTGCCGGCAGGGTGCGGACCGATTTCTTGGGTAAGATGAATTACATCATCGATTATTTCAGCCATGGGATAGCCCCTCTTGTTTCACGCTCTTGCGTATACAGTCGCCCTTATGTTACAGACCTTATAAGTATACGCCATTTATTCTTACAAACCCTCTTACCGCTTGGTATCGCAACCATAGATGGAACCGGTTCGCCGTTTCTTCATAATTATTACTGCGAAGTACCCAAATAGTCGCGCAAGAACGCATCGTGCGTTGCCGCATCGCTGCGTGCTTTGTCGTAATCAGCAATGAGCGATTCCTGATTAGTGACATATGCTTGCGTGAGGATCTCGACGATTTTCGCAGGTAGTTGCTCCGCAAGGGCCGTCGCTTCAACATCGGCCTGGTTGTAAGCGTTGTTATGCGCTTCGGCAGTGGCTTTGTCCTGAATGAGGATCGCCGCATTCGATGAGAGCGCCTCACCTGCTGCCTGGCTCTTCTTGTTAACGTACTCCAACACGACCGAAAGGTCCACCGAAGGGTACTGCGCCTGCGCATCCTGAATAAGGCCCCGCGCTTCTTCGAATTCAGCTTTCGCCGCAGTGGTGTATTCCGTTGATTCCGCCACGTTCTCTTCGGTAGTGTCAGAAACGACACGTGCCGCCTGAACGAGAAGGGCATTGCCTGAATCTATCGCCTGCTGAGCCTGGTCAAGATCATCGATGGCCTGCTTCGCGGCAATATCATCAGCAAGGCGCTTTTCCGCAACGTCAAGCAATGTTTCACGCGAAGCAATGGTCGAAAGTACACGCTGAGCTGCTTCTTTGTCGCGCTGTGATCCGTCAAGTTCGCTTTCGGCCTTTTGCGCATAAGCGCGTGCAGATGCCAGATCATCCCTTACCTGAGGCACCGAATCCTTCAGCTGCGTTGCCGTTGCCACGGTATCGTCGTTGAAGCTCGCTCGGAAGAACTCATCTATAGCGATCGTGGTCTCGTCGCTTTCCTGGATGATGTCGCACGCTTCATGCAGGACGCCGACGCTCGTGCTTAAGCGGACTTGTTCTTGGTAGAACCAATATCCGCCCGTACCGACAATGCCCACACATATAAGAACGACCAGCGCGATACTGAATCTACGATAGCGGCGGCGGCGCTTTTGACGCAGGGCGATCTCGGCCTGCGAATCCGCCCCCAAGAAGACCGAGCTTTTCGCTCCCGTCCCCGCACCGTGGGCCTGCGTTGCAGTTTTGTCCGATCCCTTTATGACGGAAGCCTGTGTCGAAGACACGGGCAACGCTCCACTTTGTGGCGATGAACTGGCCTTATCTCGCTTAAACCACGCACGGATCCCCCGTGGTGGTTCGTCCAGGCTGGCCGCCTTCTGCTCCAGAACATTAAGGGATAGCTCATTCGGGCGGCCTTGCGAGAACTCCTTCAGATGGATGAATTTCTTCTCCATCTGGCCGAGCCCCTTACGCGCGTCAGCGTGCTTCGTCTTTTTGCTCTTGCGTACCATATACTACCTTGTGACCTTATCGACCATTCACTTACGCACGCGCACGGCGGCTGATAATGTCTTCTACTATTTCGTCGCACGTCGCATACGTAATAGAACGGCTCGGCAGGGAATTAAGGAACGCTTTACCGTAATACTTCGTAATCAATCGCTTGTCAGCCAGCACGACAATGCCAGTGTCTGTCGCGGTCCTAATAAGGCGACCGACCGCCTGCTTCACTTCAATGACCGCAGCGGGCAGGGAATAATGAGCCCACGCGCGATCGTCGCGCTGCTGTCGCTCGCACGAAAGCGGGTCGGTCGGCAAACCGAACGGCAGCTTAGGGATGACCACACCCTTTAAGGTTGAACCGGGAGCATCGAAGCCTTCCCAGAAGCTCTTGAGCGCGAACAGGCTCAGATGCTCATCTTTCAGGAAGTCGTCCTTCAGGCCCTTGACTGACACACCCCACTTCTGGCACACCAGACGCAGGTCATCTTCCTTAAGAGCGGGGCGCACCACGTCGAAGCAGTTCTCCATTTCCCGGCGATTGGTGAACAGGGTAAGGAGCGACCCTTCCTGCGCACGGTGCAGATCGATCAAGAACGATTGAAGCGTCGTTAAATAACCGGGATCCTGCGGTTCAGGCATGTCCGTCGGTACATATATGCGCATGTTCGAATCGAAATCGTAGCTCGATTCAACCTGCAGGGTGTCTGCGCCGGAGTATTCGCTTTGGTTGAAGCCCACCGCGCGCTCGAACGCGTCGAACTTGCCGTCGATGGTGAGCGTAGCGGATGTATAGATAACGCTTCGCGTTTCAGCGTAGAGCGATTCATTGAGCGATGCGCCCAGGTCGAGTGGCTGAACGCTAAATTCTTCGTCCAGGCTTCCCTTCGTGCGATTAAGACGCACGGAATACACGTTGTTCTCGTTCTCATGGAAGAACATGATATCCAGCGTTTCATAGAGCTCACGCAACTCAAGCGCCACCAAGGCAAGTTCGCGCTGGGCGCTTGATGAATCTTCCATCTGTTCGGCATATGCCACGATATCGCGCGTCGCCCGAATCAGCTTCTCAAGGATGTCGTACAGTGCGCGGGCGCGGCTGACCACACCTCGATACACTTCACTGGAGCGGATCTCGTCATTGAGCCACAGATCGAAGCGTTCATACCCGCGCGAGCGCGTCTTTTGGTCGAAGAAGAGCAGATCCTTTGCGCCAAGGCAGAACTCCTCTGCGGCGATAGCGAACGCTTCGGCGTTAGTACGCGCCTTGGAAATGAGCGCATCGTAAAGCGCTTGCCCTTCCTCGGGGGCCTGGGCGCTTCGCTGCACGCGAACCAGAACATTGGACGAAGATTCGCCCGTTACGCGGCGCACAAGCGATAGTAGTTCTTCGGAAGACAGCGCCAGCGAAAAGGCGCGGCGTGCTTCTGATTCGGCGCCGTGAGCCTCGTCGATCGCCCAATAACGCACAGGGGGAAGCAGCCCGCCATCAAAGCGCACATCCCAGAACATCAGGCTGTGGTTGGTAACCACCACATCGCAGCGTTGTGCCTGTTCGCGAGCGCCATGTACGAAGCACGACCGACCGAAGAACGGGCATTTATGACGCAAGCATTCAGCGCTTTTCGTCGTGATACGACGACGAGGAATGCCACGGTAATCTATCTTGAGCGCGTCCATATCGTCGTAGTCGCTCTGTTCAATGAAGGACAGTAGGCCCGCTAACGAGGGTGCCTGATTGATCGGCTGCTTCTTATACTCGATCGTAGAAGGGCCCTGCTTCACCAAAGACTCCACTTTGCGAAGGCAGGGGTAGTGGTTGAAGCCCTTCAAGGGCGCATAGGTGATACCCAATGCCTTCGAAAGCAGTGGCAGTTCTTTGTTAACCAGCTGGTCCAGCAGGGCATTGGTCTTAGTAGCAACGCCGACTGTAATGCCGTTTTCCTTCGCGGCATATGCCATCGGGACCAAATACGCCATGGATTTGCCAACACCAGTGCCTGCTTCAACGGCAAGATTGCGCGAATGGGAAAGCGCCGCATGCACGGCGAGCGCCATTTCGCGCTGTTCTTCGCGGGATTCGTAATCTTCGTACAGTTCGCCCAGCAGACCCTCAGAAGAAAAAGCCCGTTCGATCACTGAATCATCCACGAACGATAATACGCGAGGAGCCATGTCGTCCGATGATGAGGCATTTTCGTATTCGCAGTTGGGGTCATTCCCGCCGACATCATTCACAGAATCATTGTTCTGACCTGCGGTTTTATTCTGAGCATCAGAAGCATCGCTGTTTAAGCCGCTTTTATCGGATACGGGTTTCGCTGTTCCGCTCGCAGGGCTGTTAGCATCAGGGCGAAGAGGATCGAACGTTTTAGTAAGCGATTCCTTACGCGCCTTGCGTAAGTCGTACGTTAATCCCTTAGCGAATGAGCTCTCCTGGTCTGGCTGGCCCTGACCCTCCAATTCGTCAAAGCATTGGAACACATACACCGTGTTCCAGTTCTCCACCGTATCCATTTGGGCAATTGCATGAATAAGATGCGGAGGAAGCGTTGCCACCGCCGCAAGAAGAATGCGATACACCACGCACGTTGCCGCCACATCATCGTCAGCACGATGAGTGGACTCCGGTCCGTCGAATGCACGCACCAGGTCCAACAAACGATGAGACGTAAGACGCGGCAAAGCAATGCGCGCTAGATCCAGTGAGTCGATCCAGCGGTTCTTCTTGAGAGATTCACCCGCGGCGCGCTTGGTAACGAAGGTTCGGTCAAAATTCGCGTTATGAGCGACCACATCCGAATCGCCCACGAATTCGACCAACCCGCGCAGCGCTTCATCGGGGTCGGGCGCACCAGCAACATCATCGTCGCTGATATTGGTAAGGTGAGCCACATCCTCAGGGATAGGCTTGCCCGGATCGACGAAGGTAACGTACCATCCGACGATCTGGCCCTTGACCATGCGCGCGGCAGCTATCTGGATAAGCTCATCATGACTGAACGAAAAGCCTGTGGTTTCCGTATCGATCACAACCACGTCTTCGTCAAGAACGCCAAAGTCGTGTTCAGCGGCATACGAAGCAAGCTGATGGTACCTATCGCGCGTACGCTGGGGGGTGTTCTCTAAAATGTATGTATCGAGTTTTTCTGAACTCTGCAAGTTTTGTTTTTCCATAGCAGTAAGACTATCATTTATAGAATTCGTAACCAAACCTTACCCCTGTACTTCTAGGAGAAAACATGACCGAAATCGGCTACTTCGCTACTTATGCTCGTTTCAACACCGTTGACAAAGAAGCGGCGGGAGCGTTTCTTGGTGCTGACAACATTATTGGAAGCGTATTTTCTCTTGAACACGAGATTACCCCTGAAGTAAATCGTGCTTGGATTGTAAACCCTTTTGGTAAAAGAATGGGCTACGTTGACGCATCAGTTGCCGAACAGTTCGACCTTTGTAAGGCGAAGGGCTGGACGACCGAAGCGCTTTTAGCGCTTGTTGCGTTCACTGAAGAGCCTGAACCAGGCGAATATTGGGGCGAGGTCGTTATCGTGTCATACGACCCAACATACGAAGCAGCGTTCTCCGTTTTCGTCGAGAACCTCGGTAAGCAGTTAAGCAAGGGCATTCGCCCTGACGTATCGCTGGGCCGCGAATCCCTACAGAAGATCGTCGATTCCCAGGGCGATTGGCTTCCTTCGGGGCGCGTTCCCCTTCCCAAGAAAGAAAAGGGTACTGCGTGGGTGAAGACCCAGCAAACAGGCACCGAGCTGCTTGTGGAGCAAGCGCGCAAAGGTAACATCGGCTGCACCATTGCAAGCTGGGCGTTCCTTCTCGTGCTAGTTGCGCTTCTTATTTTCGGGCTGCATTCCTGCGGACTGTTCTAGCGCAACACGCCACGCGTTGAAAATTCACGGCGCCGCTCAAATTAAGCTTTCCGCCTACAAACAAAACAACCCGCGTTTGAACCGCGGGTTGTTTTTTTGCGTCTCTTGCGCGTTTATGTTCATAAATGACTCTAGCGCAGTGCGTCGTACACCATTTGGGTACACAGCTGGCAGAAATCCATTCCCGTAACGCGCGCGGCATCGGGCAGAAGCGATGTGGGGGTCATTCCGGGAAGTGTGTTAGTTTCCAGCACCCAGAACCGGCCCTCTTTGTCCTGCATAAGGTCAGTTCGCGATACACCGCGGCAGCCTAAGACCTTATGCGCACGTAGTGCCAGATCCTGCGCATAAGCGGTATCTTCATCACTTAACGGCGCGGGGCAAAGGTGCTGGGACCCACCAGCAGCATACTTGGACTCATAGTCGTAGAACTCATGCGAGGGGATGATCTTAATCACCGGCAGCGCTTTGGGGTCATCGTTACCCAACACGCCTACCGTGAATTCTTCTCCATCAACGAACGCTTCCACGAATGCGGAAGAATCGACCGTGAACACCTTCTGAACCGCAGCGGCTATTTCTTCTTCACCATTACACAGATACACCCCGAGCGCGCTGCCTTCAGTCGCCGCTTTAACCACACAATGGCTTCCTACGCGGTCTATAATCTGCTGAACTTCCACATCGGCCGAATCGATGATCATCGACTGAGGAGTAGGAATATCTGCTTCGCGGTAGAAGAACTTCGAAGTGATCTTGTTAACCGCCGTTGCGCTAGACCACACGCCCGAGCCGGTATACGGCAACCCGATAGTCTCCAGGAACCCTTGGATGGTCCCATCTTCGCCGCCTTTACCGTGCAAAGCCAGGAACGCTACATCGAAGGATTCTTCAACGAGCACGCAAAGATCTTCCTTTTTCGCGGGGTCGAGCATTACCACATTGAAGCCAGCTTCAATAAGGGCCTCTTCGACGCTTTTCCCGGAAACAAGAGAAACAGCTCGTTCGCCGCTTATTCCTCCCGAAAGAAGTGCAACTTTGATTTCTTGGGGCTTACTCTGTGAAGACATCGTTCCTGCTTTCACTTTTATTTCCAACTGCGGTGTTCGTTTGCGCTACATTGCACTCGGAAAGTATATCAAAGCGGGCATTAAAGCCTTTGCGGCGCTCCCTTTTTCACGGAAAGACTTGCGTATAATAGGGCCTATGAAACATTCAATTAACTCATACAACATATCTGAGATACCTCAGATACTCGCAGCCCTCAAACAACCTAAGTTCAGGGCCAAGCAGCTTATCACGTGGCTGTATCGCGACAACGTATCGTCATACGACGCTATGACCAATCTGCCCGCTTCGCTGCGTACAACGCTTGCAGAAGAATACCCTCTCGTGCCGCTATCTTGCATTGATAAACAGATCTCTTCCGATGGTACGCGCAAATACGTATTCGAATGCTTCGATGGCACGCGCGTGGAAACGGTCGGTATTCCTTCTTACGACAAGAAGGAAACGCGCGACGAACCAAAGCATCTGACCGTGTGTTTTTCCACTCAAGCGGGCTGCGCTATGCAATGCGCGTTCTGCGCAACGGGGGAAGAAGGGCTCACGCGTAATCTTTCGTCAGGCGAAATGATCGCGCAGATCCGCGCCGTCCAGGACGATTTCAGCTGTCGCGTTACGAACCTTGTCTCGATGGGTCAAGGTGAGCCGTTCCAGAACTACGATGCACTTTTGGACGCACTTCGTTTTGCAAACAATAAAGATGGTCTTGGTATTGGGGCGCGCCATATCACGGTTTCAACCTGTGGGGTGTTGCCTGGCATACAGCAGCTCGCGCATGAGCCCGAGCAATTTACGTTGGCGGTATCTCTTCATGCGGCGATCCAATCAACGCGCGACGATCTTATGCCACGCTGTAAGTCCATGCCACTCAATCGCCTCAAGGAAGAGCTCATTACCTACACGGAGCGCACAGGCCGCCGCGTTAGCTTTGAGTATCTTATGATCAAGGGTGTCAATGATTCCGAAAACGATCTTCAGGAACTCATTTCATTCTGCGACGGCATCCTCTGTCACATCAATCTCATCCCCATCAACGCCACTGATGGAAATTCCTTCGCTCCAAGCTCCCCTCAAACACAGGAGCATTGGGTAAAGCAGCTCCGGCGGTCAGGTAAAGAATGCACCATTCGCGATTCCCGCGGATCAGACATCGATGGTGCGTGCGGCCAATTAAAGAACAAATTGGCTCGCTCCTAAACAAAAACGAGGCCACAGAATCCTCTGTGAGCCTCGTTTTTGTTTTTAGACGATTGGTTACTCGTATTTTGGCTATTCGGCCGTCTGAGCGCCTTTGTCGTCGTTATTTTGAGCGATAAGGTTCAGAATTCGCTCAAGCTCCTCTTCATCCTTAAATTGGATCTCGATCTTGTTCTTACCCTGCACGGTCTTCACGCGTACGGGCGCTGACAAGAATCGTGTCAGACCGCGTGCGGCTTTTTTATAGCTTGCCGGCATGGGCACGCGCTTCGTCTTGCCTTCTTCCTTTGCCTGAGCGCGACCAGACAAAAGACGAGCGATCGATTCTGTTTCGCGAACGCTTAATTTCTCATTCACTAATTTGTTCGTAAGGGTCTTGCGGCCCTCAGCATCAGGAATGGAAAGAATAGCGCGCGCATGTCCTGCGGTGATCTTTTCTTCGAACAGTAACTGCTGAGCTTCTTCAGGAAGATCCAACAAGCGCAGCGCGTTAGCGATGGTCGAACGACCCTTCGAAACGGTCTGCGCCACTTCCGATTGAGTCATGCCGCGACGTTCCATTAAGCGCTTATAACCATATGCTTCTTCAATAGGATTAAGGTCGGTACGCTGAATATTCTCGATCAAGGCAAGCTCGAGCGCTTTATCATTATCGGCAGCCCAGAAACGAACGGGGATTTCCTTCATTTCAAGACTCTTACAGGCCTGCCAACGACGCTCACCAGCAATGATCTGGTAATGGTCGCCCACTTTGCGCACCAGAATAGGCTGCAGCAGCCCTTCCTTTTTGATTGACTTTGCAAGCTCTTCAATTTCTTCAGGCTTGAAGTTCGTACGAGGCTGATCAGGATTCGGCTGCACCTTATCCAAAGGAACAATACCAGTCGTACCCTTATCATCCTTAGGCGCTGCGGGCTTCTTCTCAGCTGCTACAACAGGAGCGGCCGTCGCTTTAGCGGTTACTGCTGAAGGATTATTCGGGACCCGCGTCTTCACCGACGCCTCATCTACTTTCCTGTTCTGCGCAGGAGCAGCCGATTTGGAAGCATTCGCCTGAACAGCAGTATCACGTGATTGAGATACAGAAGAAGCTACACGTACTTGTGGGGTCTGAGCATTATCGCGTTTGAAGCTCCCAGAAGCGGATGGACGATTCCTACGGGAACCAACCCCCATTGATGCCTGGCGTGCCTCACGAGAGACAACCTTTGCATTTTCCAATGCATCTTCCGAAATATAGATATCAGAAGACGAAGATCCGCTCTTAGAAGGTTCTTTCTTCTGTGCTTCAGAAATAGCACGAACCTCTTCTTTCTTCTGCTGGACCTTTTCCTGTGCAGTGGGGGAAGGTTTAGGAGCAGGTGCTGCCTCTTCCCTCTTTTCATTCGCCGCAGGAGTGCGTGCCGGCATAGAACTATCGTCAAAAAGGGCGTTAAGACCGCGCCCTAAACCGCTTTTTTGCTTAGCCACGGGTAATCACCTCTCGGGCAAGATCGTTATAGGCAATAGCGCCTTTATTATCAGGGGCATATTCAAGGATAGGCTGTCCATAGCTTGGCGCCTCGGAAAGTTTAACAGTACGAGGAATAAGGGTCTCAAATACGGTATCGCCGAAGAACGAACGAACCTCATTAACGACCTGATTCGCAAGATTAGTGCGGGAATCATACATCGTAAGAACAATGCCGAAGATATCCAAGCTGGGATTTAGGATGCTTTTGACACGTTTCATCGAATCGAGAAGTTTTGTCACACCTTCCAGTGCATAGAACTCACACTGAATAGGAACAAGGAGCTTATCCGCAGCAACGAGCGCATTGATCGTAAGCAGACCCAGGGAAGGGGGGCAGTCGACCAAAATATAGTCGTAGCGTCCACGCAAGCTGCCTAATGCATTCTTCAAACGGTTCTCGCGAGCCATTTCATTTACTAATTCAACTTCGGCGCCTGCAAGGTTGATAGTAGATGGCAACAGATCGACGCCGGTACCCACACATGCAAGAATAACTTCTTCTACAGGCGTTTCCCCAAGCAAGACATCATACACACAGCCATCAAGTGCGCGTTTGTCAATGCCATAGCCGCTCGTCGCGTTGCCCTGAGGGTCAAGGTCTACCAGAAGGACCTCTTTATTCATAGCACCAAGCGCTGCAGCAAGGTTCACTGCAGTAGTGGACTTTCCAACGCCACCCTTCTGATTAATGATCGCCAAGATCTTCGTCTGCCCAATACTATGAGCAACCGGGGGCTTTTCTGAGAAGGGCACGAACTGAGGAGCTTCAATTTCTTCATCAGCTGATTCGGAGGCGGCATTCGCACTGCTTTCAGTATCAGTAGAAGATATCTCCTCTTGTTCAACCTCCTGAACAACTACTTCGCGCTCGGTTACCTGAGCGTGTTCGTTAACCTCATCAAATTGGTTTGATTGTTCTTCAGCAGGAGCAACTTCTTGTTTTTGTTCGTAAACGGAAGCCACGGGTGTGTTTTTCTGCTTCTTTCGACTACCGAATAATCCCACAACAGTCCTTTCCTCAATATCGAACTGATTATAGCCGATATGTTTCACGTGAAACGTTTCAGCCGTTAACTAAGTGACAAATTTGCGTTTCACATGAAACACGTCAGCTATATATAAAAGAGAATCGAAATAGTAGTGGTCGATTCTCGAATACCCCTCGAAGCCTACTTTAGGTAGCATTCGTTAGGATGAAAGAATGATTCGTAAGGAAAGTAGTTATGTTTCACGTGAAACATAACTGGGTAGAAAGACCTATTAGTTTCCGCTAGATATAAAGAGACTCACTGTTTCCAGTAAGTCAGAACATAATAGCACGCTTGCTGGCGTCATACTGAGCGCTTTTGAGCCTTGTAATTAAATAAGCATCCTTCAGTGCTTCCATTCTCTTAGGATGGCCAACGCAAAGCGAGACTCAATAGATCTGCCCAACTATTATGTAAGAGTCATAGGTGTTTTCAGCCGAACATAACCAATAGCCTCTAAAAGAAATCTCCTGCGCGACCCTGCTTATAAAGCGGCCATGATTAGACCCAGCTAATACTTATGTACCCCCATACGTAACAAAGCGCTCTCTATAGAGTGCCCCATTATCATGACACCTATATTGATGTCTTCCATTACGAGGGCATTGCTCTCACAATAAAAAAATGACCTATCTTAATTGAATAGGTCATTTTAAGTAATGCTTCAAGGCTCACTCTATTAATAAGGTTTCTTCTGAGCCATGCCAACACGGCGAGGGAGCTTCACTTCAGGTTCTTTTACTTTCTTAAACACCATGATTACGCGTGGCGTTTCTCCATCCGATAGAACCGCCTTGCGATCCAAAACGAATTCCATACCAAGCTTCCCAGAGATATCTTTCGCGTGATCCAGCTCATCATACGCATCCACTGATTTATAGCAAATGAGAATTCCATCCTTCTTTAGTAAAGGGAAGCCAGCTCAAGCAGAGAAGAAAGATTAGAGAGCGCTCGAGCGGTAATAACCGAATAATAATCCGGGCGCTGTAAAGCCAATTCTTCAAGACGCCCATTGAACGTCGAAGTCGTGTCCTGAAGACCGATCTTTGCAATAATACGATCGAGTGCTTTGGTTTTCTTTCCTACGGAATCAGCCAGCGTAGTTTCCCTACCAGTCATAATCGCAGCGGGGATACCTGGATAACCAGCGCCTGTTCCCATATCAAGATATGGCCCTTCAGGTGCATTATTGATTTCTGGTATACCAATAAGGGAATCCTCAACATGAAGAACCTGCGCTGATTCCCAATCAGTGATACGAGTAAGATTCGTTGTTTTGTTTTCTTCTATAACTAAGGATAAATGCAAATCGAGCAGCTTTCGCTGCTCGACTGACACTTGTGTGTTTGATTCACTCATTCAAAACTCACTTTATGTTTCACGTGAAACACTAACGAGGGATTACTACGACGCGACGTGCGCGACCTTCACCTTCGGAAATAGTTTCAACTCGATCGTCGTCACGCAAAGCAATATGAACCAAGCGGCGCTCATAAGGCGTCATAGGACGCAGCTTAATGCTCCTGTTCTGATTAAATGCCTTACCTGCAGCACTACGCGCAATGCCTTCGATCTTCTGGCGCTGACGGCTCTTGTATCCCTCAACATCAACCACGATCGGATAACGGTGGCCCACCTTACGGGACGTGATGGATGAAATAAGGAACTGGAGCGAATCCAGCGTACGACCATGGCGACCAATCAATACCGCAAGATCATCGCCAGTGATATCAAGGATCAACTCCCCTTCATCACCCTCGTATTCATCGATAACAACTTCACCTACATTGAAGTACTTCAGGATATCCTGGAGCGCCGCAATGGCGGTATCGGCGATCAAATCGACTTCTTCATCAGTGTAGACAACTTCGTCTTCTTCCACTTCTTCAGAAGCGAAATCCTCTTGCACCTGTTCTTCTTCGAAAATTTCTTCTTCAGCCATTAAAAACTCCTTATATTCAAATCTCCCCTTCACAAAGGAAGGGGAGGAGACGATAAAGAAATATGTATGGAGTAAGAGTTACTTCTTGCTCTTCTTAGTAGGACGCTTTTTCTTTTCCTTGCGTACTACGTCAACCTCTACAGGTTTAGGAGCTTCTACAACCTCGGCAGCTGCCTCCATATCCTGGCGCTTGAACAAACGCGTGGAAATGATCTGCTGCAGAACACCGAACACTGAAGAAGTAGCCCAGAACAGTAGAACGCCCGTCGGGGAAGTCCAACCAAGCCACAACATGAAAATGGACATAACACCCATCATGATGAGCATCTGGTTCTTCTGAGGGTTATTGGTTCCACGCTGCTGAAGCACCGTAGGAAGGAAGGTACAACCCGCGAACAGAAGAAGCAGAATGCCGTACGGAAGGAACGCGCCGAAACCTTCGCCCCACATCGTACCCGGAGATGAAATGAGGGTAGGAAGAATGTTATAGAACGAATACGTCATACCTTCAGTACGAGCGCCCATTTCCTGAAGTACCTGGAAAAGAGCAATGAAGATAGGCATCTGGATGAGAAGAGGCAGGCAACCAGTTAGAGGGTTGAAGCCGATTTCTGCATATACCTTCTGCATTTCTTCAGCCTGGCGTTGCTGGTCACCAGCATACCTTTCCTGGATCTCACGAAGACGAGGCTGGAACTGCTGCATCTTATATGACGAACGAATCTGCTTTTGCATCAAAGGGAAAAGGATCAAACGCAGAATAAGCGTGACTACGATGATCGCGAGACCCCAGTCATGTACGAAGTTGTAGAAAAACTCGATACAAAAGAAGGTGGCGTCTTTAACTGCCTCCCACATTTACATCAAAATCCTCTCAGTCAAATTAACAATTACCAGCCGGACTAGAAGTGAAATTCTTCAGGAACCGGATCGTATCCTTGGCCTCCGCCCGGTCTGCACCTTATGATCCGCCGGATCGTAAGGTACGAACCCTTCAGAAACCCAAATCGTTTTACCGCGATAAGCCCATATTCAGAACAAGTCGGAATAAAACGACATGTCGCAGGCAGTAAAGGGGAGATTCCAAGACGATAGACCATTATGAGCCCCACTAAAGCTTTCTGAGGAATAGCTTTAATAAAAGAAAAAATCGTTTTCATGGCTATTAGGCCTCTGTTTGATAAGAATCAATAACCTTCCTGCATGCTGAAAGCAATTCATTATACCCTGCGCGGGTCGTCTTACGATTCGCGATGAAAAGAACATCAAGATCTGGCCATGACCCACCGATATCGTGACATACGGCACGCATTCTACGTTTCGCTGAATTACGCCATACCGCATTCCCGTTTTTCTTTCCTGCTATAAAAGCAACACGGCCACTAGGGCCGTGTTGGGTATCCCTTTTATAGACAATCATTGTCAAAACGGGAGTTGCATGTCGTTTTCCGTGCGAGAACAGGTAGGAGATCTCAGTGCTAGATTTAATAGTCCCTAACACGGCTTCTCACAAGAAAAACTAGACGCAGAGACGCTTGCGGCCCTTAGCACGGCGAGCAGACAGAACAGCACGACCGCCCTTAGTGGCCATACGGGCACGGAAGCCGTGAGTCTTTGCGCGCTTGCGGGTATTTGGTTGATAGGTGCGCTTCATTACGTTTTCCTTTCAGATTTACAGTAACTTTGAAAGTGTACGACATACAGATAGTTAGTCAATAAGCAAAATAATAAAAAGTCTCTTAGCCATATCAAATCACATAACCCACACGCATTTACCGTTATATGCTGCCATAGAAAATATCTGAATGATCCCGAATAGCCACCGATCCCCATACCGCCCAAAATCGGGAGGATCGTTCCGTTGCGAATAATAATCTTCACCCTTTTACTCCTGTTATCCACATTTAATTTGTATACCAATGTGGATAATGTGGAAAACTCACCTGGGCATTTTGTAAAACCCTCCGCTTTGATTTGAGTATGTTTATTACAAGATTCCGCTTTAAAAGATCAATGAACCACACCGAAACGTTACTTATATTTTGTAGGCACTTATATGCGTCTGACCTGGTGTTTTAGTATGCCAACACATTAGATGGAAAAATTCAATACTCAATTACTTAACGTTAAGGCTTCCTTTTTCTACAGCGCGTTCTTCGTGGAACACTTCTTCCGTTTAACAATTCTCCTAAAGACTTTTCCATATTGTCTTTCAAGTTTTTCAAACTTATTCATCCTCTTTTTTCTGGTTTTCCACATTTTCTTGAAAGAATGTTGAAAACTCCGAAAATGTATATGAATAACGGTGGAATAATTGAAAAACCAAGTACTACTCTCTACAATAGTCATGAAAAACAACCCGGCTCATTCATACAAGCACATGAATAGTCGGGCTCTTTTTTCATCTCCTGGAAAAACGAACCGAAAAAGCAGCATGGCACCAGAAAACACCCCACATACCCCGGAGCATCCATCGGAACAGCCCGATCAAGACGTACATCCGTCTAATAATGTCGTCGAACCATCAAGCGCCGATCTACCTCCTTATGCGTACACGGTAAATGGAGGCATGCCGCCGTTCGGTCAGACGTACGTTCCCGGATATTCGTTTCCACAAAACATTTCCGCAGGGTATCAATCCCCGCAAGGTATTCCCATAGGAGGTGTTCCTACAGGGTATCCACCTTATTACGGAACATACCCTTATCAGACGCAGGCTGGATTTCCTCCCGTAGGTGCGCCTTACCAACCTAACCAGGAAGACGCTCCTGTAATACCATCTTTCCAGGAAACCGTAACAGCGGCGCCCACCCCTGCATCTTCTCTTATAGATGGGTTCGACTACGACAATATAACTTCGCCGGCCCGCATTGCACTCTACGACGACCTTAAAACTGCACCGCGCGTCATACAGATCCAAGGGGCACCGACCCATGAATACATCGAACGTATCGCTTCTCTTACTTACAAGCATGCAAAAGAAGCGGGCGGTGTAATTCCCTACACTGTTATTAGAGAGGTGTCAGAGAACTTTATTCATGCTCGGTTCCAGGAGATCGTGGTCTCTATTATGGACGACGGCAACACGATCCGCTTCGCCGATCAAGGGCCAGGTATCTCCAATAAAGACCTCATACAAGAACCAGGGTTCTCTTCAGCAACCGAACCAATGAAGCGCTATATTCGCGGAGTTGGGTCAGGCCTTCCCATTGTGCGTGAATACCTCGACACCACCCATGGATATATCGAAATAGAAGACAATATTAATAAAGGTTCAGTCGTTACCATTAGTCTTGTTGCCTCACGGAGCATTCACGACGATCAGCCGGAAAACATTCCTGACCTTACCGAAAACGAAGAGAAGATACTCAAAGCACTTTTGCCCGATCTCGTACTCGGCATTACTGATATGAATCGACTTACCGAGGTACCGGTGGCCAGTATTCACTCCGCGTTTTCCAAGATGGAAGAGCACGGGCTCGTGGAAAAGGTGAATAAAAAACGAACTCTTACCGCATTTGGCAAACGTATCGCAACAAAACTCGCGTGATACACTACCCTAGATACCGGTAACCCTACGAATATCAGGAACGTACATCAATGGATCTTGAGAAGCTTTGGACAGACCTTATCCAGCAGTTAAAGTCATATCCTAACGTGAACACATCGCAGATCGATGCGTTCTTCTCTCGTGTCCAGATCCAGGCAGCAAGTCCTGGATTCATTATGTTCACTTCCGATAACAGTTTCATTAAAGACTGGATCGAAAAGCACTATATAAAAGATATACAGCAGGCATTAAAAGACCTTTATGAAGTCGATTTCTTCATCCAGATCGAAGTGGACCCCACGTTCGCGCCTGCACCCACTATGCCTGCAACCGGCACACCAGCGGCTCCCACACCCACACAGGGGCAACCTATTTACGAGCAGCCAAATCAAACAACGACTTCTCATGCGCAGACAGAGCCGCATGAAGCCCTACGCTCGAATCCGAATACGAGCTATCTTCACACATCGCACGAAGATCCATCATCACAAATGCGTACCCCTTATCAGGAATATTCAGAAAAGATCGCCCAACTACAGGTCCGGTCGCGCTCCGAAGAGGATCAACGCCGCGAATATCACGCTCCATACGGTGCCAAAAACGAAGAAGTGAACGCTCTCAATGCGGCGGATAGCCCACGGGAAGACGACCTTTCCTCTGAACCTATGCCTGCACATAAGGAATCGAATAGCCTCACGTTTGATACGTTCGTTATCGGAGACTCTAACCGTATGGCATATTCCATGGCTGTAGAAGTAGCTGATCGCCCAGGATCTTCAGCACTGAATCCGCTGTTCATTTACGGGCGGAGCGGCGTAGGTAAGACCCATCTGCTTTGCGCAATACAGAACTACATCAATGAGCAGTATCAAGATTTCAACGTTTGCTATATCGATTCTATGGAACTCGTGAACAAATATTCTGATGCCGCCATTGAAAAAAGCGTCGACAAGCAGAGCTTCAAGAATTTCGAGAACTTCTTCCAGAAGGCTGACGTGCTTCTTATTGATGATATCCAGGGTCTTCAGGGAAAACCAGGTACGCTGAGCGCCTTGTTCCGTATCTTCAATTCAATGATCGCCAAAGGTAAGCAATTCGTATTCGCTGCTGACCGTGCGCCGAAGAACATCGACATCGACGAGCGATACGTTTCTCGATTCAACTCCGGTGCGACCATTGACATCCAACCACCTGATGATGAAACAAAACAGAGCATCATCAAGAGCTTCATTAAGCAATATCAAGAAGAAGAAGGTTTGTCGTTCACTATTTCGGATGACATTCTTGATTACATCGTAGACAACTCAAGCTCTAATATCCGCGAGCTTAAGAGCGCCATAACCAACGTTATCTTTGCGCTCAAAATGGATAAGAACCACGAGCTTTCAGAGCGACGTCTCAAAGAACTCCTCGGGAATCACTTCATCGGCGGCGGAAAAAAACGTATTACGATAGAGATCATCCAATCCGCGGTTGAAGATTTCTATGGCGTTGCGCACAAGGATCTTGTCGGTAAGAAGAAAGAGCGTCGCATCGTGCACCCGCGCCAAGTGGCCATCTATCTTTGTCGCGAACTATCGGAAAGCACTTTGAAGAACATCGGCAACGCATTCAACCGCGACCATACGACCGTCATGTATTCATGCGACTTGATCAACAATCAGCTCCAGGAAGATCGTAATCTACGCGAAGAGCTTGAAGCGGTGAGGGAAAAGATCCGTATTCAGCAGTACTAGATACGTGTTGAAAACAGCAGGATAAAAAAGAGGAAAACCCTTTAGTAGTGGGGATAACGTTTTCCCCACGATATCAATAGGGAAAACCAGCAGGGAAATCCACAGGTTAATAACCCGCTATTTTCCGCTTCTCATCTGGGGTAATGCAAGTTATCAACAAATCCCCCTTCCTTATTATTCTTATTATGTAAGTATTTAAGGAATAGAGAGAAAGAAAAATGCAGGGGATAACTCAACCAGTAATATCTTCGTTCTTGATAGAGATACTATTCAGTAATAACGGGTATCATATCTAGGAATAAGAAACCGTAGAGGAGCTTCAATGAAATTCAGCATTAACCAATCGGAACTTCAAAATGCACTATCTGTTGTCGTTAAAGGTTCTTCTACCCGTTCTACGCTTTCGATCCTCGCTGGGGTATATATCAAAGCAGAAGAAGGTTCCATTATCCTTCAAACAACTAATCTTGAGTTATCTATTAAGATCACGTGCTCTGCGTTAGTTGAAGAAAAAGGTGAATCAGTCGTACCCGCTAAGCTGTTCTTGGATATTGTTAAGAACTTGCCCGATATGGCAGTGCGTATTGAAGCTGACGACGCTACCGCAGTGATGTTCTGTGATACGACCACCTTCTCTCTCAAGGCCTTGAATCCTCTTGATTTCCCCGCCTTCCCTGAAGTTGAAGCTGAACAGGAAGCGCAATTCCCCTTCTCCACGTTCTCTTCCATGGTTAAACGCACAGCTAAAGTTGTTTCCCATGATGAGACCCGCGCCGTATTAACGGGTGTTCTTGTTTCGTGCGTAGGCACCGATCTAAAGATGGTCGCTACCGACTCATATCGTCTGGCTGTTGCGGAAACACAGTTGGTTCAACCGTGCCCTGAAGAATTCGAAGCAGTTATATCCGGTTCGTTCTTGAGCGATATCGCATCGCTTTCTCAGTCGGATGAACCTATTACGCTCGCGTTAAGTGAAAATCAGATCATTGTCACCTATCGGGATACAACATTCATTAACCGTCGTATTGAAGGTATGTTCCCGAACTACAAACAGCTCATCGCTGATGGATTCAGCACGCGCGTTACCCTTTCTACCCATGCGCTGGCTGATGCGGTCCGCCGCGTTTCGCTGTTGAGCAATAAAGTTTCTCCTGTTCAGGTGAAGGTCGACGCGGAAGCGGGGGTAGTTACCCTGCTTACCAATTCTCAGGATGTGGGTAATGCTCAAGAGAATCTGATCTGCGAAGTGCAGGGTGAATCGGTTGAAATCGCCTTTAACTTCTCATTCATGTTGGATGGTTTGAACTCTATTGCGACCGATGCGGTTCATCTTGATCTGTTCGGATCCATGAAGCCAGGCATCTTACGCGCGACCGATGACGCGGAAAAGTTCCTCTATCTCATCATGCCCGTACGCGTGTAAAAGAAAGATGTCTGTGTATGGGGTTATACATAGATAGTATTTCTTGTACTGATTTTCGTTCGTACGAGCGATTCAGTTTGGATGATATTGGCGATCTGACTCTGATCGTGGGCCCGAACGCGATAGGGAAAACGAATCTCATCGAAGGAATTCAGCTCACGACCGCGTTCTCGTCGTTTCGACATCCACGTGCTGATCATCTTATTCGTGAAGGCGCGCAAGCAGCATCGTTCCAGAGCGTCATGAAGGGTGATGGACGATTACTGAAAGTGAAGCTCTTGTCTACGAATGAGGGACGCAGCTTTTATCTGAACGAAAAGAAAAAACGTGCACATACCTTACGGGGTATCTTGCCGTCAGTTCTGTTCTGTCCGGATGATCTTGATCTGATAAAAGGTTCTCAAAGTACCAAGCGTGCGCAGCTTGATTTTCTGGGAACGCAGCTTTCGTCAGGATATAGCGCGGTCCGGAGGGATTATGAGAAGATACTGCGCCAGAAGAACAGCTATTTAAAACAAGACGCTCATCACGATTATTTGGTGAGTATCAATGAAGTGGTGGCTTCTATCGGTTCGCAGCTCTATCGCATGCGCACTCATATCGTCGCTTCTCTTTTGCCTTATATTCAGGAATATTACGCGCAGCTTTCGTTGGGGAAAGAACGTGTTGATGTATCGTACGTACCTTCATGGGATCGAAAAACATACGATCTTGAGAAGTATCACGAAATACCGCAGGTGGAGCGCGAAGAAGCGAGTCGGATCTTGTATGACGCCATGGAGCGCGACCACCAAAAAGAGCATGAACGTCATATGTCGCTGTATGGACCTCAAGTAGATCGTATTGAGTTCTATCTCAACGGAAAGAACGCATCAACGTTCGCATCCCAGGGTCAGCAACGCTCGTTGGTGTTGAGTTATAAAATGGCTGAAGTAGCTGTTATTAAGGATAAGATCGGTCAGGATCCCGTGCTTCTGCTTGATGATGTAATGAGCGAATTAGATAACGATCGTCGCGCGGCACTGCTTTCTTTGTTGTCTGATGGCATTCAGACCTTTATTACAGCGACGAATGCAGAGTCCTTTAATGCAGATCTTCTTCGGAAGGCGCGCTTGGTTGAATTGTCGTAAAGTGGTCGTCTGATAGGGTGTTCGAAAGGGGTGGAAACTGATGGAATCTTCCGATTGGGGGTCTTGTCGCGACCCACGCAGATTGGCGCACGCCTTCGATGAGCGAAATCGTTCTCTGAAGCCGGTTTCCCGATCTCTTTCGTCGTTCTGCGCCACTATGCCTGAGGAAATAAGGAAACGGGTCTTAATTGACCGGAAGATCAAACAGGTTCATGAACAGTTCGCTCAGGTGAACGACCCCTTTATTCTGAGTCACACCAATTCGGTATATCTTTTGAAACATAAAGAGAGCGATCTTTATGATCTAGTGGTGTATTTAGATAATTCCACGTGCGCCGCTGAATTGAACGCCCGCCGCGAGCTTATTCGCCTTAAGTATCGTGAGCAATTCAATATTTCGATCGACGTGTTCGAGATTCGTATATCGCGCGGTTCGTACAAGGACAAGCATCCTTTTGAGAACCATCTTCAAAATGAACCACCGCTTCATGTGCGCCCGTTGTCGCCCGAAGAGATCGAATCTGTTGAAGATATCACCTCGTCACTTCCTGAAGGTAAGATGAAAGAATCGTTCGAAAACGCGATAAAAGCTCAAAAGCAACGGAATCAGCCGAAAGATTGATAAATAAGTCGGAATAATATGTTTTCTCGCGGCAGAAGCGCTCTGAATCGCCTTAAAAGGCTTGTTGAAGATAGGTACTAAGACAAGAATCTGGTATACTACTCGTTTGTATTAATACCCCTCGTTACGCTTCCCCGTATGGAAGCGTTTTGATTCTTACGGAAGAGGAGGAAGTACGTGGCATCAGAAAGCAGCCATTATAGCGGACAAGATATTCAGGTCCTTGAAGGCCTTGAAGCTGTTCGTAAACGTCCTGGTATGTATATTGGTTCGACCGGTCCTCGTGGTTTGCACCATTTGGTATATGAGGTCGTCGACAATGCGGTCGATGAAGCATTAGCGGGATTCTGTGACACGATCGATGTTACGATCCATAAAGATAATTCTATTTCCTGTGTCGACAATGGTCGTGGTATCCCTATCGACAAGCACCCTAAGGAAAAGATCCCTACTGTAGAAGTAGTTCTTACTATTCTGCATGCTGGCGGTAAGTTCGGCGGTGAAGGATATAAGGTCTCGGGTGGCCTTCATGGTGTTGGTGTTTCGGTTGTGAACGCTCTTTCTACCTGCGTGGTCGTGCAAGTTCGCCGTGATGGCAAAGAATATGAGATCTCATTTGATCATGGTAAAACGAAAGAGAAGCTGCATGAGATCGGCACCAGTAAACGTACGGGTACTACCGTAACGTTCTGGCCCGACCCGGAGATCTTCCGTGAGACCACTGAATATGATTACGCTACGCTTCAGGCGCGCTTCCGTGAAATGGCCTTCCTGAATAAGGGCCTTAAGATCACCCTCACTGACGAACGTGATGTAGACGGCGAAGGTAATTTCCGCAAAGAAGTGTTCCAGGCTATGGGCGGTTTGCAGGACTTCGTTAAGTTCTTGAATCAGGGCAAAGAGACCCTGAATAAGCCTGTGTACTTCGAAGCTGAGAACGAAAACGGCATGGTTGAAGTTGCTATGCAGTGGTCCACTTCTTATTCGTCTAATTCAGTCATGTCGTTCGCGAATAATATTCACACCATCGATGGTGGTACTCACTTGGATGGTTTCAAGCAGGGTGTTACGCGTACGATCAATGATTATGCGCGCAACAAGGGCATCTTGAAGGAGAAGGATAGCAACTTATCCGGTGACGATACGCGCGAAGGTTTGGCTGCTATCGTTTCAGTTAAGCTGCGTGAACCTCAGTTCGAAGGCCAGACGAAGGGTAAGCTGGGTAATACCGAGATCCGTGGTCTCGTTCAGACGGCGGTAACTAAGGGTCTTGCGGAATATCTGGAAGAGAATCCCACGCCTGCAAAGCGTATTATCAATAAGGCATCCCAGGCTATGAAGGCTCGTGAAGCGGCTCGAAAGGCCCGCGATATGACGCGTCGTAAGGGTGTGCTTGATTCTTTCAGTTTGCCAGGAAAATTGGCGGACTGCTCTTCGAAGAACCCTGCTGAATCAGAGATCTTCATCGTCGAGGGCGATTCCGCAGGTGGCTCGGCAAAGCAGGCCCGCGACCGTAAGTATCAGGCGATCATGCCGTTGCGCGGTAAGATTCTGAATGTTGAACGCGCTGGTCTTCATCGTTCGCTTTCGTCGGACACTATTTCGAGCTTGATCACAGCAATCGGTACTAATATCGGTGAAGATTTCGATGCTGATCAGGCGCGTTATCATCGCATTATCATCATGACCGATGCTGACGTCGACGGTGCTCATATTCGCTGTTTGCTGTTGACGTTCTTCTATCGCTATATGCCGGAACTCATCACGCGTGGGTATATCTATATCGCGCAGCCACCGCTGTATGGTCTGAAGAAGAAGGGCAGTAAGAAGCTCGAGTACATCTTCAATGACGTAGCACTGCAGGAGCGCCTCAACGCGATTTCCGATCGCGACAGCATTTCGCTCCAGCGCTATAAGGGTCTTGGTGAAATGGACCCCGAGCAGTTATGGGAAACCACTATGGAACCCACGAAGCGCACTATGCTTCAGGTGAGCATCGAAGATGCAGCGGAAGCGGAACGCGTGGTAAGTGAACTCATGGGTGACCAAGTGGAACCCCGTAAGGAATTCATTCAGAAGCACGCTCATGACGTTCGCTTCTTGGACTTCTAAGAAAGGATCAGTTTCGTGGCTGAAAATAAAGATGAGGGGATGGATCTGACTGGATCGACCATCCTTCCCGCTGAACTCAGTAAGGAAATGAGTACTTCCTTTCTCGAGTATTCAATGAGCGTTATCGTTGCGCGTGCATTGCCTGATGTTCGCGATGGTTTGAAGCCGGTTCATCGTCGTATTCTGTACGCGATGAATGAAAGTGGCATCACCCCGAAGCGCCCCCATGCTAAGTCTGCGCGTACCGTTGGTGACGTTATTGGTAAGTATCACCCTCATGGCGATACTGCGGTATATGACACCATGGTCCGCTTGGCGCAGCCGTTCTCCATGCGTGTTCCGCTAGTTGATGGCCATGGTAACTTTGGTTCCATCGACGGCGATAGTGCTGCAGCAATGCGTTATACCGAGGCTCGCCTTGATAAGCCCGCGATGGAGCTTTTGCGTGACTTGGATAAGGAAACGGTTGATTTTCAGCCGAACTACGACGAAAGCTTGGAAGAGCCCGTAGTTCTGCCTGCTCGTTTCCCGAACCTACTTGTCAACGGCTCTTCTGGTATCGCAGTCGGTATGGCGACTAATATTCCTCCGCATAACCTGGGTGAAGCTATCGATGCTACGTGCGTCATGCTAGATAATCCTGATTGCACAGTTGATGATTTCCTTGCGGTCATGCCGGGACCCGATTTCCCAACGGGCGGCATCATTATGGGTCGCAAGGGTATTCGTGAAGCATATGAGACCGGTCGTGGTAGCCTGACCATCCGTTCGAAGTGCCGTGTTGAAGAGGGTAAGAACGGCAGGAAATCCATCGTCGTATCCGAGATCCCTTATCAGGTAAATCGTTCGAATCTTCTTAAGAAGATCGCCGACCTGATCCGTGATAAGAAGCTTCCCGAGATCTCTAACGTGCATGACGGCGCTGACCGTCATGGTATAGATATCATCATCGACCTGAAGCAGAACGCGATCCCTCAGGTCGTACTTAATAAGCTCTATAAGCACACGCAGCTGCAGGTGGGCTTTGGCTGCAACATGTTGGCTCTGGTCAATGGTGTTCCCCGCACACTTTCGCTGAAAGAGATCCTACACTATTACATTCTTCATCAGGAAGAAGTAATCGAGCGTCGTACGCGCTATGAGTTGAAGAAAGCTGAAGCACGCGCTCATATTCTTGAAGGCTTCGTTATCGCACTCGATCACATCGATGAAGTGATCCGTATTATCCGTGCTTCGAAGACCGATGCTGAAGCCAAGGAATCGTTAATGGCCGCCTTTGCTCTTTCCGAAAAGCAGAGTGAAGCGATCCTGGAAATGAAGCTGCGTCGTTTGACCGGTTTGGAACGCGAGAAGATCGAGCAAGAGCTCGCCGAGTTGCGTGAAAAGATCGAATATTACAAGCGTGTTCTTTCCGATAAGGGGCTTGTGAAGCAGATCATCAAAGAAGAGCTGATCGAGGTTAAGGAAAAGTTCGCTGGTAAGCGCTCCACTAAGATCACTGACGAAGCGAAAGAGCTCGATGTTGAAGATCTGATCGCGGAAGAAGAAGTTGCAGTAACGGTCACGAAGGCTGGTTACGTGAAGCGTCTTCCTGTGGCAACGTATCGTCAGCAGAAGCGTGGCGGCAAGGGTATGCAGGGAGTGAACCTGAAGGAGAGCGACTTCGTCGAACATCTCTTTATTTCTTCCACGCATGCGTACATGCTGTTCTTCTCGTCGTTCGGTAAGGTATATCGTCTGAAGGCGTACGAGATCCCCGAGGCATCCCGCCATGCGCGCGGCACCGCGATCGTGAACTTGTTGCCGCTCGGAAAGGGCGAGACCATCGCTGCAGTCATCGCAACGAAGGACTTCCCTGAAGATGAATATCTCATGTTCGCGACTGCTTCGGGTATGGTCAAGAAGACATCCATGAAGCTGTATGACCGTACTCGCCGTGATGGTTTGATCGCCATCAACCTCAAGGAAGACGACAAACTCATTTCCGTTAAGCGCGTTGCTGAAGGGCAGAGGGTCGTCATGGTGTCTTCGGCGGGTAAGGCGATTATGTGGGATGAATCTGAGGTCCGTGCTATGGGTCGTGACACTATGGGTGTTCGCGGCATGACGGTCCACGCAGATGCCCGCGTGCTTGGTATGGAAATCGCCCACGAAGAGTGCGACTTGTTCGTCATCACTGAATTAGGTTACGGTAAGCGTACGCCTATTGAAGAGTATCCCGAGCACCATCGCGGCGGCCAGGGCGTTTATACCATCACAATGACGCCGAAGAAGGGTCTACTTGCAGCCATGAAGATCGTCGATCACGATGACGAGATCATGATCATCACAGAAGACGGTGTTGTGGTGCGTACTGCTGTTGAGGGTGTGTCTCAGCTCGGTCGTTCAACTCAGGGCGTTCATGTTATGAATGTGGCGGACAAAGATAAGGTGACCGCAGTGGCTATTGCTACGAATAGTGATAGTAAACCGCGTAAGAGCTCCGCTCCTTCTGATGACAATCAGATGAATCTTCTCGACGAATAATGATGTTTCCCGTGAAACGTTCGGATCTTAGATAGCGAACCAGGTCGAGAATCATTTGCTAAGTCGGAAACGCACCCCTGGTCTTGGTAGTTCTAAGGCTCGGGGGGTGCGGTTCTTTTTTTTGTGAGAGATACATGTTGCAGAACGAGAGGATGCTATGGGTAGCCTGATCAAATGGACCCGATCAGGGATTAACATTTCTTTTTTGCTGCATGAAGAGCGAATTGTCATAAAGAGTGATTTGTTAAGTGCGCTTCTTGATTACTTCATATTTTTATCCGTTAAACGGGTAATAGTAGTCTGACCTGGGGTAATTGCGGCGGTTTCCATAATTGCTTGTTACTTGCCTAGAAATAATTTAAAAAATTGAAATTATTACTTGACCGAAATAGGTAAGGATAGTATCTTAATCAAGCGCGATTTTTCGGGCCCATAGCTCAGTTGGTTAGAGCGCACGCCTGATAAGCGTGAGGTCAGCAGTTCAAATCTGCTTGGGCCCACCATTTTGTAGATAAGCGTTCCACCGTGAGCCGAGTTAGCCGGTGGAGCGCTTATTATAGAAAGTCGCCACACATGGGGCATTAGCTCAGCTGGGAGAGCGCGGGCTTTGCAAGCCTGAGGTCAAGGGTTCGATCCCCTTATGCTCCACCATGTATTCAAGGTCCGCCTAAGGCGGGCCTTTTTTACATTTATGACTTGCCTTTTCCGTTATGAAACAGGTAGACGCGTATCGATGCACTATAATTCGACTGCAACTTTGAGCGCATAAAGGAAGAAGAGACCATATGAAACAAGAAAATATTCGTAACGTAGCGATCATTGCGCACGTTGACCATGGTAAGACCACTATGGTCGACCGCCTTTTGTATACCGCAGGTGCTTTCCGTGAGAACCAGGAAGTAGCCGAGCGTGTTCTTGACTCGAACGACCAGGAACGCGAGCGCGGTATTACGATCTTGTCGAAGAATATTTCTGTTACCTATAAAGACATCAAGATCAATGTTATCGACACCCCGGGTCATGCTGACTTCGGTGGCGAAGTTGAGCGCGTCCTTAATATGGCGGACGGCGCTTTGCTTATCGTCGATGCATTCGAAGGTCCTATGCCTCAGACGCGCTTCGTGCTTTCCAAAGCGCTTTCGTTGGGTCTTCGTATCGTTGTAGTAGTCAATAAGATCGACCGTCCTGGTTCTCGCCCTGAAGAAGTAGTGGACGAGGTTTTCGATCTTATGGTCGAACTCGACGCCAGCGACGAACAGCTTGATTTCCCTGTCATCTACGCTAGCGCTATGAACGGATATGCGCGCTATGAAGTAGAAGACGATAATATGAACATGGTTCCTCTTCTGGAAACCATTCTGAAAGAGATTCCCGCACCTGATTGCGAGCCAGCGGGTCCTGTTGCGCTCCAGATCTGCACGGTCGACCATTCGAGCTTCGTTGGCCGTATCGGTGTTGGCCGCCTGTTCTCGGGCACGATGCATAAGAACGAGCCAGTATTGGTCGTGAAGAACGACGGTACGCGCTATAACACCATGATCAAGCAGGTGTTCACCTTCCAGGAGCTTGGTAAGAAAGAGGTTCAAGAGGCGACCGCAGGCGATATTATCGCCGTCGTCGGTGTTGAAGATGCGGACATCGGAGATATGGTCACCAACCGCGATACCCCGGTTCTCCTTGATCCTATCGAGGTCGAAGAGCCGACCATGGCTGTTGTGTTCGAAGCTTCCACTTCGCCGCTCGTCGGCCGTGAAGGCGAGATCGTTCAGGCACGTCAGCTGAAAGAACGACTGTTCAAGGAAGCTGAATCGAATATTTCCATGCGTATCGCTGAAACGGAAGACAAGTCCGGCGTCGAAGTGGCCGGTCGTGGCCTGCTTCACCTGTCCGTTCTGATGGAGACCATGCGCCGTGAAGGATATGAGTTCCAGGTCGGTCGTCCGCGTGTCATCATCAAGAAGGATGAGAACGGCAATCGCTTCGAGCCCATCGAAGAGGCAACCGTTGACACTCCGAGCGAATATGCCGGCAAGTGCATCGAGGTATTCGGATCTGCCGGTGGTGAAATGACCGACATGTTCCAGCGTGGCGAACAGACCCACCTGGTATTCAAGATTCCTTCTCGTGGCACGATGGGTCTTCGCACTAAGTTGCTCAACGTTTCCCGTGGTGAAGCTACTATGTTCCATCACTTCAGTGAATACGGCTCATACCGCGGTGAATTCACCGGTCGTAAGAACGGCTGCATGATCGCTATGGCTACCGAAAAGTCGGTCGCATATGCACTGGATACCCTTCAGCAGCGCGGTCGTTTGTTCGTGGGTCCTGGTGAGGATTGCTACGAGGGCATGATCGTAGGCGAATCCGCAAAAGAAGGCGACATGGTGGTCAATGTTGCTAAGGCGAAGCAGTTGGGTAATCAGCGCTCATCTGGCGCCGATAAGGCCATCCAGCTCACGCCGCCGGTAACGTTCACGCTGGAAGAAGCGCTTGAATATATCGAAGACGATGAACTGGTGGAGATCACCCCGAAATCCATCCGTCTTCGTAAGCGAATCCTTTCCGCTGTCCAGCGCAAGAAGGAAGCGAAGAACGCGTAAGCCGATCGACTGGCCTCCGCGAATATGGAGAGCTTATGGTGAACATCGCGTCTAAAGTGAGCAAATTGTGCGAACTAATTTAGACGCTCCACATTGTGCAACAATATCGAAGAACCGCGCATCCACGTGCGGTTCTTCAGCGTTGTAAGAGAATAGGGATACATATGAATCACAAAGCGCTTCTTCGAAAGGTATCTATTATTGGTGTTTCCGCGGCGTGTTGTTTCGCGCTTGCTGGTTGCGGTGGCACAAATTATGGATACACCGGAGGTGTTGCGGCTACGGTAAATGGCACCGAGATCCAGGAAGATACTATTACGAAGTATGTTCAGGATTTTCGCACCAGTTCCGATCTTGGAAGTGATCAGGATTGGGCGAACTGGATGAGCGAGAACTCCCTTGATCCCGAGACGGTTCGCAGCCAGGTCATTGATTATTACACGGAAGTCGAACTGAAGAAGCAGGCTTGCAACGAAAAGAGCATCACGATCGATTCGGCTAAGGTCGACGAACAGCTCAATTCCATGAAGTCCAGCTACGAAAGCGACGATGCATGGAAAGAAGCTCTTAACAGCGCTGGTTTAACTGAAGAGCAGTATCGCGAATCCATTGAATCAGGCCTTCGTGATGAGGCACTGATGGAAAACGTAGCAGGAGATGCTGCTACGGCAGATGATGCTCAGACCTTGGAAATGCTCAATACGTATTACACCATGTTCAACGGAGCAAAGCGCTCTTCTCATATCCTGTTCGCATCTGGTGATGAGGCGACCGCTCAGCAGGTCCTCGACCAGATCAACGCAGGTACTCTTGATTTCGCAGAGGCTGCAAAGCAGTACTCTACCGATACTACTTCGGCTGAAAATGGCGGCGATGTAGGTTGGGATGCCACCAACACGTTCGTTCAGGAATATACCGATTCTCTGAGCAGCTTGTCTAAGGGCCAGGTATCCGGGCTGGTGACCAGCGATTACGGTATTCACATTATCATGTGTACCGATGAGTTCTCATGCGACGGCACCGCTACTAGCGTTTCCGATTATCCTTCTGAATTCGTTGAATACATCGCCAATATTCTGAAGAGCCAGAACCAGTCCACTGCATACAACGAATGGTTCGACTCTTATAAAGAGCAGGCTGATATTCAGACCAACGAAATGCCCAGTAATGTTCCCTATAACCTGGATATGACCCAGTACGAGGATACTTCCACCGAGGGAACGACGGATGGCTCCACTGATACCAGCACCGAAAGCGGGGACACCACTACTGAAGGTGAAAGCACCGACGCTTCTGCCGATGCAAGCACCGATGTCACCACTGAAGAACAGAGCACTGAGGGACAATAAGAACCGCTCGTGCTTCTACGCTGACCTATGAAGGATCGCTCTTTTAGAGCGGTCCTTTCTTTTTGGGCTATAGCGTATAAACGGGTATCCTGATTAGCGCTACTTAAATAAAGGTATTGTGTGATGGCGAAAGGGATCGCATGGCTTGCACGGAAAAGGCTCCTTTGATCACGCTTCACGACGCAGTGGTTCGTCGCGAAGGGAAAGTGATTCTTCATATTGATGATTTTGTTCTCGATCAAGGTGAGAGCATCGCACTCATCGGTCCGAATGGAGCCGGTAAATCAACCTTTATAAACCTCATCACGCGAGAGGTGTTCCCTCTGCATCGTGATCATCCACCGGTACTGTTCAAGGGAAAGTCACTAGTTACGCTTCAAGAGGTGAAAGAGCACCTCGGAGTGGTCTCGTCTTCGATGCAGAATCAGATCACGGTCCATTTGCCTGTGTTTGACATTGTATATGGGGGCCTTCTGGGGGCATTGGGCGTCCCCCGCCAGTATTCGATGACTGAAGAGGGGAAGGCTAAGGTCGTCCGCACGCTTTCTTTCTTGGGGATAGAACATCTTGCCGACCGCGATGTCATGACGCTTTCTTCAGGTCAGGCGCGTCGCGTGCTCATTGCCCGCGCATTGGTGCACGATCCGGATGTGCTTGTGCTTGACGAGCCGACGACGGGTCTTGATCCTGAAGGTATGTATTACGTGCGCAAGACCATGCGCGATCTGACTGCGGCGGGGAAAGCTATAATCCTCGTCACCCATTATCCTGAAGACATCATTCCGGAGATAGAACGCGTGGTGATGATCAAGGAAGGCAAGCTCTTTGCGGATAAGGTAAAGGAAGAGGCACTTACCAGTACGTGCATGTCAGAGCTGTTCGAGGTGCCTTTAAGAATCTTGTCTCAAGATGGTTATTTTTCTCTTGTGACAGAGTACTAAGTTGGTGTATACTGCCAACTTGCACGTGCGAATAGCACGGTTTTCTTTGGAGAGATGTCCGAGTCTGGCTGAAGGAGCACGATTGGAAATCGTGTGTGCGCCAAAAGCGTACCTGGGGTTCGAATCCCCATCTCTCCGCCACTGAATTTAAAGCCCGCCTTTTCGGTGGGCTTTTTTCATGTCAGCGAACGAAGCGTCGCGGGAACGTTATACGGAGGATCGGAGAAAAGCCTTTGCCTGGCGCTTTGAATGAGTTACACTGACTAGGCTTCACTTTTGGAGCGAACACATATATATGGAAGGGTGGCAGAGCGGCTGAATGCGGCGGTCTCGAAAACCGTTTTACCGGTACTCCCGGTAACGAGGGTTCAAATCCCTCCCCTTCCGCCACTGAATTTCAAAAACGCCTCGGGTCCTTCGGGGTGTTTTTAGTTTTAGATCGAATATGGGTCGGCACTGCCGCTTCTTCAGGGAGGCACCTTTGGCCTGTCGGGCGATGGTCTTCTTCGGATGAAAATCAGCCTTCGCCATATCCCCTAGTTCATCGTGATACACTGCAGGACACTTAGTAATGGACGACGAAAGGATGGCCATGTCCGAACGTGTGGTTGATCCCGAGGCTAATGACCTTGAATCAGATATTGATGATGTTCTGAAAACCGTTATCCGTGCAGTGCTTGATGAAGCAGCTGCAAAGATGGAAAGCGGCGAAGAAGTAGTACCCTTCACGGGTTTGGCAGTAAAGGAAAATCTCTTCATTGAAACCCATCCTGGTGATGATGTTGAGGAATGCTTCTTGGCTGCTCGTCGTGAGGTACAGGGCGCTCGTGGCGCAACGGCGTATGCGTTCTGCTACGACGGTTATATTGAAACTGAAGATGGCGTACGTGACGTTCTGATCGCTGAAGGTGGTTTGCCGGGCGAAGAGCAGGCTTATGCCTTTGGCTATTTGTATGACGATGAGGGTATCGATCGCGAGATCGTCTATATCGGCCCTGCTCCTAACTTCATGGAAAACCTGAAGCTCGAGCTAGATATGGAAGGATCGCTTGATCCTACGGCTTCTCAGGAAGAGAGCACCGGATCCGAAGAGCCGGCTGAGGAAAAATAAAAGACTCAGTGCTTTTGCTTCACTATTAGGTAGCCACCCATTTCGGGTGGCTACTGTGCGTTCAGGGGTGGTTCGGCGTGGAGGTTCTCATTCATATTTGAGGTTCATGTCAACAAAATGTGAGACACCTTTCACACATATTTGAGATTCGCCCTCTAGGATGAGAATAGGTTCTCCAAGGGAGAGCGGGTCTGCGGTTCCGAATAACTAAAGAAGGAACGGTTGATGATATCGGTACGGGCAAAATGATGGTTCAGGAGAGAGGCTTTCATGATCGGTTGGCGCTAATGTGTGCAAACCGTGAGTTCTGCCAAATTATTAATTGCGGAAAGAATAGCGGTTTGCTACTATAGACCGGCTATTCCTGCTTCGGGCATGCCTTCAGATCCCGAAGCCGTAAGTCCAGAGGAGGTGAACTGATGAAGGCTTATGAACTCTTGTATTTTGTAGCTCCGTCTATCGACGAAGAATCCCGTATCGCTGTTATGAAACGTATCGAGACCGCCCTCGCAGAAGGTAACGGTGTTGTTGATAATGTTGATAACTGGGGTAAGCGCAAGCTTGCTTACGAAATCAACGGTCTTACTGACGGTGATTACACCCTTATCGATTTCCACGCAGAGCCTGCTAACATTGCAGAGCTCGATCGCGTTCTGCGCATCTCCGATGCTGTTGAGCGTCACATGATCGTTGCTCGCACTGACCGCGACTAATTATCAAAGCTTTAAGGAAATCAAAAGGCGAACGGGAAGTTCGCTTTACGAAAGAGGTTCGAAAATGAGCATCAATCGAGTCATCATTACGGGTAACTTGACGCGCGACCCCGATCTGCGCTCCACCGCTGGCGGTATGCCAGTGCTGGGCTTCGGTGTTGCCGTTAACGATCGCCGTAAGAACCAGCAGACAGGGGAATGGGAAGATTACCCCAACTTCATTGACTGCACGATGTTTGGTGCTCGTGCGCAGAGCGTCTCCCGCTTCCTTTCCAAGGGAAGCAAGGTGGCCATCGAAGGTAAGCTTCGTTGGAGCCAGTGGGAACGTGATGGGCAGAAGCGCTCGAAGATCGAGGTCATCGTAGATGAAATCGAATTCATGACGAGCCGCAATGAAGGTGCCCCGCGCGCCGCTGCACCGGCACCTGCTATGAATGCTGCACCGGCACCTGCCGCAGCACCCGTAGCCGCTCCGGTCGTCGATGCCTCCGTATACGACACTGACATCCCGTTCTAATCATTCGAAAGAGGTTTACATGTCTGACTACACAAAGCAGCCTCGTCGAAAGTATTGCCAGTTCTGCAAGGATCACGCAGAATATGTCGATTACAAAGACACCCAGATGCTGCGTAAGTATGTTACTGATCGTGGGAAGATCAAGCCCCGCCGCGTAACGGGCGCTTGCACCCAGCACCAGCGCGATATCGCAAACGCCGTGAAGCGTGCACGTGAAATGGCTCTCATGCCTTATGCTGTGCCTGCTGTAAGTGGTCGTGGCGATCGCCGTAATCGCTAAAAGGAGGATGAGATGAAAGTTATCCTTCTGACCGAGGTAAAAGGTAAGGGCGGCGAAGGCGACGTAGTAGAAGTTGCTGCCGGCTTTGCTAACAACTACCTGCTCCCCCAGGGAATGGCTGTTGCTGCAACTAAGGGCAACCTGAAGCAGCTCGAACAGCGCAAGCACAACATTGCAGCTCGTGAAGAGAACCGCATTGCTGATGCGAACAAGACCAAGGCTACCCTTGACGCTCTGACCGCTAAGGTTGAAGCACGCGTAGGCGAAGAGGGCGTTCTCTTCGGCTCCGTTACTGCTCAGATGGTCGCAGACGCAGTAAAGGCTCAGGCTGACATCGATATCGATCGCCGTCGCATCGAAATCAAGTCCGCTATCAAGTCTGCTGGTGCTCACGAAGTCACCGTTGCTCTGTATCGCGACATCAAGGCGAACCTGACCATCCTCGTTGGCGATGAGTCCACGTTCGCTGCAGAAGAGGCAGTTGAAGAAAAGGAAACCACCGAGGCTGTTGAAGCTGAAGAGGCTACCGAAGAAGAAGCTGCTGAATAACTCGTATCTTACGAGATCGTTGCTAAAGGCCGTCCTATTTTGGGCGGCCTTTTTTAGATATGAAATGATCATCGCCGGCTCTTTGACAACTGCCTGTCGAGAGCATTGTGAAGCGCGTATCTGTTGTAATATGGCTAATACTTATATAAGAAGAGAACGGAAGAATCGTCGTGGCGGATACCTCAACAGAATCATCCTCAAGCCTTAAAAAAGCATTCCCGCAGAACGTCGAGGCCGAACAAACGGTCCTAGCCGCCTGCTTGCTTTCTACGGGTGTGTTCGAAGAGGTGTCTCTTAAGCTCAAGCCGGAAAGTTTTTTCCGTCCTGCTCATCGTATTATTTTCGAGACCATGCGCGAAATGAACGCTCGTTCTATTCCGATCGATGTTATTTCCGTTTCAGACAACCTTAAAGCCACTGGTCAGCTTGAAGCGATCGGCGGACAGGCTTATTTGTTGGAGTTGGCCGAGAACACTTTCGCTTTCACCAGTTGGCAGCATCATGCTGAAATAGTTTCGCGTGATGCTATGCGCCGTGAGCTTCTTCATGCATCGGCGCAGATCACGTCACTGGCCTATGATTCGCCCGCTGATCCGGCTGAATTAGTGTCACAGGCAGAGGCATCGCTTTTCAGTGTGACGGAGCAAACGGTAAGTTCCACCTTCAAGGATATCCAGACGCTCATTATTGAAGCCAACGACGAGATCGCCGAAATGGCGAATCGCGCGGGCACGATGCAGGGTGTTCCGACGGGCTTCACTGATGTGGATAAGCTCTTCTGCGGCCTTCGCGGCGGTGACCTTATTATTTTGGCAGCACGTCCTGCGGTAGGTAAGACCTCGTTCGCTATGAACCTGGCAACCAATGCGGCAAAACTCGGTTCCACCGTTGCGTTCTTCAGTCTGGAAATGTCATCGGTCCAGATCACTCAGCGTCTGCTGGCGGCAGAGGCGGGCATGAGCTTGTCGCGTATGCGCGGGGGCATGTTGGCTGATAGCGACTGGGGTGAGCTGGTGCGCGTGTCGGGTGAATTGTCCCAATACGATTTGTACGTTGACGATTCTCCTTCACTGTCTATCGTCGAGTTGCGTACCAAGGCACGCCGTATGATGCGAAATAAGAAGAACGGCCTCATTATCGTTGACTATTTGCAGCTGATGCAGCCGGTCATTCCCCATCCTAATAATCGTGCAGTCGAAGTTGCTGAGATCTCTCGTGGTTTGAAGGTGCTCGCGAAGGAACTGAACGTCCCCATCCTTTCGCTCTCCCAGCTTTCTCGTGGTGTTGAGACGCGTACGGATAAGCGCCCCATGCTCTCTGACCTGCGAGAATCAGGTTCTATCGAACAGGACGCCGACATCGTTATGTTCCTGGATCGAAGCACGTCTGAAGCGGAAGCGGAAGCGGAGAAGCGCCCTGATTGGGGCATGGCCGAACTCATCGTTGCGAAGCACCGTAATGGTCCTACGCGCGATATTCCGCTGACCTTCATCCCCGAGTTCACTAAGTTCACGAATCACTTTGATGATTCCAGCTACTGATTCGCGTACGTAAAGCGCTACACTCGAATCATGAGTACCGTAACGTTCATACACGCAGCTGACCTTCATTTGGGAGCACCCTTTAAGGGATTGCGCTCTCTTGCGCCGGCGTGGAACGATGCGTTGCTTCATGCGATCCCGAAATCGTTCAAAAAAATCATCGACCTTGCTATTTCAGAAGAGGCCGATTTCGTGGTCCTCTCGGGGGACATCTTCGATAACTCGCACCCTTCGTATGCGGATTTTTCTTTGTTCGTATCGGAGCTCACGCGTCTTCAACAGTCAGGTATTCCCGTCTATTTCGTAACCGGCAACCATGACCCCTATATTTCATGGGATAGTTCGTTTTCGGCATTGCCTGAAAACGCGCACTTATTGGGCGTTTCGAAGGCGGAATTCGCGTGTTATGAGCGCGATGGGCAGCCGATCGCCTTAATAGGTGGGCGCAGTTATTACACTCAATCGTGGCCGTCGGACGAAGATATATCCGAAGGTATTTCACGTGAAACAGCCATGTCTGACCTGGGAATATCCGCTCCTTTCATGATCGGTGTGATCCATACGGGTCTCGATATAGACCCCACGCGATCCCCTGTCAAACCACGAACGCTTCTCATGCGCGATGTGGATTACTGGGCATGCGGGCATATTCACCAGCCGAAGCTCTTCCCTTCTGCGGATGATCCCCGTATCGTCTTTTCTGGCTGCCCTCAGGGGCGGGATATGAAGGAAGAAGGAGAGCATGGCGCGTTCAAGGTGACGCTTGAGACAGGCAAGCCTAATAAGGTCGAGTTCTTCCCGACGGCTAGCATTGCCTGGAAGCGCCTCGAGTTGGATATTTCGGAATGCGACACTATTTCAGAGGTCCAAGAGCGGATCATAGACGCGGAATTTTCCTGCAACGCCCAGACGCGTTGCCAGCGCATGATGTTCCGTCTTAGTTTGACGGGCCGCAGTTCGCTTCATGCTGATCTAACCGAAGCCGTATTGGAAGACGTTCGCAACGCACTCAATGATGGCTATCCGTTCTTCTTCGTCGATGCGATCGCCAATCGTACGAAGCCGCCACTCAATTACAAGGCTCTTCGCAAAGAGGGATTGTTCCCATCGGTCTACTTCGAGGCGATGGACAATTGCCGCCATCATGAGCAAGAGGTACTTCTCGATCTGGAAAAGCAGTTCTACCAGCGCGATCTGACGCTTCCTTCGGCGGTCGAGCAGCAGTTCTCTTTATTGTGCGATGAAGCGGAAACGCTCGTGCTCGATCTATTGGGACGGGATGATGAGCGATGAGCAAGAAAGATGCCGCCAAGTCCAAGCAGCTCGCACTGCGAAAGCGCCCAACACAAAAGCAGCCGTTCTTCCTAGAGCATGTCAAAATAACGAGCTTCGGTCGTTTTGCGAACACGATCGTCGGCCCCTTTATTCAGGGGATGAATGTGGTGTACGGGCCGAATGAGGCAGGTAAGACCACGCTGAATGAATTGGTCAAAGGGGTGTTGTTCGGCTGGCCCGCGGCACGAGGTGAGGCCAATTCATATCGTCCCGAGAACGCGGAGCGCTCAGGAAGCCTGTTCTTCAAGAACACGACAACGCATGATGTGGTCGAATTGAAACGTATCAAGAACTCCGATGAGGTTTCTCTTTCGAATGCGCTTATGACCGACATCGATAAAGAAACATACGAGACCATGTTCTCGCTTACGAGTGATGAACTGATGCGTCTCGATCGGCACAGTGATATTACCGCGCGTTTGCTTACGGCTGGGTCGGGTACTTCGTCATCGCCGGCGCACGCTCTTGAGGAAATCAACTCACGCATCAAGGTGCTCACATCGCGCTCGTCTCATAATCCTGATTCCATTTCCAACCTTAAGGCGGAGCAGGCTCGCTTGCGTGGTCTGATACAGGCGGAACGAGAAGAAGCCGATCAACTGCGCGAACAGGAGCGCATACTCGCCTCTTTGCGTCCTCGAAGCGAAACGCTGCAGGGTACTCAGGAACGGCTTAATACTGAAATAGAAGAGCTAGGCAAGGCCATCGCCCAGATCGATTCGTATGACATGCGCATCGCGGTGCTTGAGGGCGAGCTAAACAAAGTGCGCGAGGCGGAAAAGCTAAACGACCAGCAGGGACGCCCCTATCTTGATGATGATATCGCGCCGTTGGTTGATCTTACGCAATCCGAGGAATACCTCCTCTACGATGCGCTTGATGATTTCGACCAAAAGAAGATCAAGCTCGATCATGCCATCGATAATGCCCGCGCCGTCGCGAATGCATCCCAGGTCGAATATGAACTGCATTCTGAAGATGGGCAGAAACAGCAGCAATATGAGCGCGCCCGCATCCAGCGCCGATTAAGGATCGGTATGGCGGTTGTGATCCCGCTTGTCATGGTGGCGATCGGTGCGGCCGTCATCGGATCTGCCCTTCAGGGGTCCGGGTCCTCGTATCTCATTGCGGGAGTCAGCGTTGTGGTGTTCGCGCTCGTGATGGCGGTCGCGGGGATAGCTATGGCACTTCGTCCTACGAGGACCGAAGAGGAATGGGCTGATGAGCGCAATAAAAAAGAATGGGTCATGCAGCAAGACCGGAAGAACCTCGAAATGTGCGAGCGCGATGAGCGCGTTCATATCGAGCAGGTAGAAGCGTTCCTCACTAATCAGGGGCTTGCTGCGGCGCTGGGCTCCACAAAGAGGGCGCGCAGGATACTCGATCGTTTGCGCGAATACCGCGCTGCCTGCGAATTGACCGATCAGACCCATCGCGCACAGGCGGCGCATCGTTCGTCGCTGGTAACGGAGCTCGACCAGATACGGTCGGAATACCGCGCTCTTTGCGCTCGTGCACAGGTAAGCGATGAAGCGCCTTTAGATGACCTGCGTGCCATTCTTGATCGGAAGACGATAGAGCGTAGTAAGACCGTGCAGCTCGCGCATGAAACACAACGCCAGATCGGCGAGATCACCGAACGCTTAGCTAATGCGAGCCGCGGTATGTCCTTCGATGAACTGAAATTCAAGAACGAGACCATGGAGACCCGGCTTCGCGAGCAATATCGGGAACTGGCGATGCTTTTGCTCGCGCAGCGATCTTTGGAACAGGCCATTGCCGATTGGGAACGGAAGAGCCAGCCAGAGGTGTACAAATGCGCCTCTCGTCTCTTCGCGCAGATGACCGATGGCGCATGGCAGGTGGTACGCATGAATGCGCGGGGCGATATCGAAGTGGTCGACGCGGTCAAGACCGCCCGTTCGCCCCATTTGCTGTCATTGGGTACTCGGCAGCAGTTGTATCTGAGTTTACGCATCGCGCTTTTACTCACTGCGGATAATGTAGGTCGTGGGCTGCCCATCATGTGCGATGACATTCTGGTGAATTTCGATAACGAGCGCCGCGCGCAAGCAGTGCGTGCGCTTGTCGAATTGGCTAAAAAACGCCAAGTTATCCTATTTACCTGTCATCCGGATGTAGCTTCCTTGGTATGCAACACCGATCCGCAGTGCAACATGATCGAACTGTAGTATCATTCCTTTGTTGGGTCGTATCGCAAAAGCGCGCCCAGTCATCTAAATCAGAATCGAGAGGACCATTCATGCCAAGCACAGTTCTCCTCGGCGCTCAGTGGGGCGATGAGGGTAAAGGCAAGATCACCGATCTTATTTCGAGTGATTATGACTACGTCGTTCGATACCAAGGGGGTAACAACGCCGGACATACGGTTATCAATGGCGACACCAAGCTTGCGCTTCACCTGATCCCCTCTGGTGTTATGTATGAACACATTACGCCGGTCATTGGAAACGGCTGCGTGATCGATCCGAAGGTACTTACCGAAGAAATGCAGATGCTCGAAGATTCGGGCTTCCCCTGCGATCGCCTGCGTATTTCCTGTGACGCGCATATCATCATGCCGTATCACATCGACCTTGATGGCGCCTCTGAGCGTCACCTGGGCAAGCATAAGATCGGCACCACGAACCGTGGCATCGGCCCTGCTTATGAAGACAAGGTCGCACGTAATGGCATTCGCGTTCAGGACCTGCTTGATGAGAAGATCTTCCGCGAGAAGCTCGAAGCGGCGCTTGCGATCAAGAACCAGATCCTTACCAAGATCTATGGTCTTGATGAGTATACGGTCGATCAGATCTGCGAAATGTATCTGCCTTACGCTGATGTCATTCGCCCGCATATGACCGAGACCACCCAGCTCCTTAATGCTGAGCTGCGTGCAGGAAAGAACGTTCTGTTCGAGGGCGCTCAGGGCACCATGCTCGATATCGACCATGGCACCTATCCCTTCGTTACCTCATCGTCGTGCTGCGCAGGCGGCGCTCCGACTGGTTCGGGCGTTGGTCCTAAGGCGATCGATAAGGTACTGGGTATCGCAAAGGCTTACATCACGCGTGTTGGTTCGGGTCCGTTCCCGACTGAGCTCCATGATGAGATCGGCGAGCGTTTGTGCAAGGTCGGCGGCGAATACGGCGTAACAACAGGTCGTAAGCGTCGTTGCGGCTGGTTCGATGCGGTGCAGGCCCGCTACGCGGTCGAGGTCAATTCCATGACCGACATGGCGCTGACCAAGCTCGATGTGCTTTCGTGCGTTCCTACTATCAAGGTATGCGTTGGATACGAAGCTGACGGGGTCCGTTACGACTACTTCCCCATGCAGCATTCGGTCATCTATCCTAAGAACGTAACTCCAATTTATGAAGAACTTCCCGGCTGGGAAGGCGTCGATATTTCGGACTGCAAGAAGTTCGAGGATCTGCCCACTAACGCACAGCGCTACATCGCTTACCTCGAAGAGGTATCGGGTGTGAAGGCTTCCATTATCGCGGTCGGCCCCGATCGCAACCAGACCATCTTCAATGGCTGGGAAAGCCGTTAGTCGTGATAGGTCGATCTGAATAAACAGTATGGCGAAAGCACCTTCGTAGGGTTTCTGCGGAGGTGCTTTGTATAAGAGAAAGGCGAACAGTGAATATCCTTGTGCTTGGCGGCGGCGGCCGTGAACATGCGATCGCGTGGGGACTTGCTCAGTCTCCTCGTTGTGAAACGCTGTATGTAGCTCCGGGTAATGGCGGTACGGCATCGATCGCCCAGAACGTAAAGACGCTCGATGCGGAAAATGGCGAAGAGGTTCTCGCATTCGCTCGTGAACATAAGATCGATCTGGTCGTTATCGGCCCTGAAGCTCCGTTGGTCGCCGGTGTGGCCGACGTGGTGCGTGCCGGCGGCATTCCCGTATTCGGCCCCGATGCTCAGGGCGCTCAGCTTGAGGGTTCGAAAACGTACTCCAAGCAGTTCATGGAGGCCAATGGTATCCCTACCGCTCGCTATCGTAGCTTTACGAACGCAGCAGATGCGCGCGCGTATTGCGAAGAACTTGGCGCTCCTTTAGTGGTGAAGGCCGACGGTCTTGCCGCAGGTAAGGGCGTTATCGTGGCTGAATCGCTCGAGATGGCCCTCGATGCGGTTGATTTGTGCTTTGCGGGAAGCTTCGGCGAAGCAGGAAGCACGGTAGTGGTTGAAGAAATGCTCACGGGCCCTGAATGCTCGCTGCTTGCATTCGTATCGGGCGGCAGCGCGTTCTGCATGGCGCCGGCACAGGATCACAAGCGCGCCTTCGATGGCGATCTTGGTCCCAACACAGGCGGCATGGGTGTCTATTCTCCTGTTCCTATTGTGACCGACGAGGAAATGGAGACCATGGTGTCGGTCATGGAAACCGCAGCGGCCGCGACGGCACGTGAGCCCTTCGCGAATGATTACCGCGGGTGCCTGTATGGTGGATTCATGCTGACTCCCGAAGGCCCTAAGGTCCTTGAATTCAATGCGCGCTTCGGCGACCCGGAGACCCAGGTGGTTCTTCCTCGTCTGCAGGGTGATCTGGTTGATATCATGCTTGCGGTGGCAGAGGGTCGTCCGCAGGATATCGATCTTTCCTGGTCCGATCAGTGGGCGGTAAGCGTTGTGCTGGCAAGCGGCGGATACCCCGGATCGTACGAAAAGGGCAAGGTCATCCTAGGTGTTTCCGAAGCGGAGAGCATCGACGACGTTATCGTGTTCCATGCGGGAACCGCGCTGAACCCCGATGGCGAACTGGTTACCGCTGGTGGTCGCGTGCTCAATGTAGTGGCTTTGGGCTCTTCGTTCGAAGAGGCGCGAAACCGTGCATATGAGGCCTGTGATCGCATCAAGTTCGAGGATATGCAGTTCCGCAGCGACATTGGCAAGCGTGCGCTGCAGGGTCGTTCTGCGTGGGATGCCTAAGAGCGTACGGGTCGGTCATAAATAAGTGCTTGACGAAATCGTGATGTATCGTTAGAATACCAATTCGCGTCAAGAAACGCATTCGGTTGGGTAGCTCAGCTGGTAGAGCAGCGGATTGAAAATCCGCGTGTCGCGGGTTCAAGTCCCGCCCCGACCACCATTTAAATTCAAGAGCCCCGCATTGCGGGGCTCTTTTCGTGTTGCGTGAAGCTTCGCTATTCGGCCTGGGGCGTCTAGGAGACCATTCGGATCCCCGACCCTCGCTATCCGTGTATTGCGGCAACGATGTTCTGTTCACGCACTGCGGGTGTGTCTTGCAAGACCCCCTGCCTACATCATTGCTCCGAAATCGGATACTAGGATCTGTCCGGTCAACGGACGCGATTCATTGCTTGCGAGGAACAATACGATGTTGGCGATGTCTTCTGGCATGCAAGGCTGGGTCTTCAGGTTGCTGTGCGTGGCCATAGCGCCGATCATATCGGGGTCGAGGTCGGCCTGGGATTGGTTCATCGTCATCGGGGTGACGACCGTTCCGGGGCAAATGGCGTTGCAGCGGATACCTGTTGCCTGGAAGCGAAGGGCCGTATGCTTGGTGACGCCGATAATGGCGGCCTTCGATGCGACGTATGCTGCGCCACCGCACCCCTTTTCGCCGGCGACGGAGGCAATGTTCACGATCGAAGCACCAGCTTCCATCTTGGCCGACGCCGCACGGATGCAGCGCATCGCGCCCTTGGTGTTGGTTTCCAGGATGCGGTCAAGATCCGCATCTTCGTAGCGGTCGATGGGCTTTAGGCCCTTTTCCAGAATGCCGGCGTTGTTCACCAGGACATCAATGCGGTCATACGCATCTAGGACCTGAGCGACCAGTGCATCGGCGTCGCCTTCTTTGGAGATGTCCGTTACGACGGCCATGACTTCTCCGCCAGCATCCTTGATCTGCTGAGCGACTTCGTCAAGCGCTTCTTTGCGGCGTGCTGTGATGACGACTTTGGCACCTTCTGCTGCAAGCAGCTTTGCGCAGGCAGCGCCAACTCCAGAGTTGCCGCCCGTGATGATCGCGACCTTGTTTTCCATTCTGGCCATAAGAACACCTCTCTTTTTTGTGGCTTTCACGTGGGTTAATGTGAAAACACGTTGATGGGATGAAAACTACGGCACCGAAGGGGTTCGTGGGGTTTCGTTTCTGGCAAACGGACTATCGTCGTTACTTAACGGAAGGCCGCTTGACTAATACATGACAAAATCCTGTGGTATTGTCCGATCGGTTGGGTACGGGCGTCCCCTTTGATAGAATGACGGAATCAATGAAAGAAGGATCGATGATTGATTTCGCCATACAAGGTATCTATCCGCCTTCGCTACAGGCGCTGGTAGATGGAAAAGTTGCGAGCCGCATCAGGAACAAAGATGCGTCTCTGTACGAGTTCTCTGAAGAAGCGCAGCAATGTGCGCGTGATTACATGGGCTGGGCAACGCTCGCGAGCGAGCCACCCTGTCCTATCGAAGAGATCCAGGCATTCGCCGACGAAAAGATCGCGTGCGGTTTGAAGACCGTCATCCTGATCGGCCAGGGTGGATCCACTCAGGCTCCCATGACGTTGACGAAGTACAACAAGCCCGACTCTTCCGCGATCACCTTCAAAACGCTCGATTCGGTGTCGCCCGTTCGCGTGCGAACCATTTTGTCTCAGTGTGACCTGAAGAAGACGCTCATCATCCAGTCGTCGAAGTCGGGTGGCACTATTGAGCCTACTCTGGTCATGAAGGCCGTTCGCGATGTGCTGGCTGAAAGCATGTCCGAAGAAGAGATTCCGGCGCATTTGGTGGCCATTACCGATCCTGGTTCTGATTTGGAACAGCGTGCCACTGAAGAGGGATGGGCGAAGGTCTTTTCCGGTGAGCCCACCGTTGGGGGGCGCTACTCTGCGCTTTCAGTGTTCGGCTTGGTTCCTGCTGCCCTGGTGGGGATGGACATTACGGCGCTCATCCAGAGCGCATGCGCCGCAGAAGAGCTGTGCGCTTCGGATGACCTTGATAATCCTGCGGCTAATCTTGCTGCGTTCTTGTATGATAACTACGAACGGGGTCGCGATAAGTTCTCGCTCTTCACGCCTAAGCGCGGGCGCGTTCTCGGTCTATGGATCGAACAGTTGGTCGCTGAAAGCCTTGGCAAGAACGGATTCGGTATTTTACCGAACATCGAAGTTGATTCTTTGGTACTGCGCAAGGATCCCGGCGATCGTACGGTCATCACCTACAACACTAAGACCGATCAGTGGGATGATCGTCAGAACTTCAGCCATGCGCTCGAGTTCCTTGATCCCGCCATTCCGCAGATGAGCTTCAAGGTACTCAATGTTGAAGACCTCGCCGCTCATTTCGTCATGTGGGAATACGCCATCGCTATGGTCGGTTACCTCATGAAGGTCTGCCCCTTCGATCAGCCCGATGTTGCCGTGGCTAAAGCAGAAGTGCTGCGCATTTTGGCTGATGGCGCTCGTGAACCCGAATTCGTTGAAGAGGGGCTCGCGGGAGTGCCCATCGGCAATGTGGAAGTGCACGTATCCGATGCCCTCCGCGATCAGGTGAAGGAAGAGTCGCTCGATGCTGTACTGCGCACGTTGTTCGGAAGCATCGAACCGGGCGATTACTTCTCCTTCAATGCGTTCTTGCCCTTCGCCGGCGAAGGCCGCCGCGAGGCTATAGAAGAGATCCGCCATGCCGTTGCGATGCATTATGGTGTGGCGTCGTGTTTGGAAATCGGTCCGCGCTACCTACATTCAACAGGTCAGCTACATAAGGGCGGCCCTAACAAAGGCGTGTTCCTTATCCTGTCCGCTGACGAGCCGAAGGATATTCAGATCGACGATCCTCGTGCTCAGAGCCTAGGCGAATTAGCCAAGGCGCAGGCATCAGGCGATTTCGCTATTTTGTCTTCGCGTGGGCGCCGTTGCGTTCACGTGCATCTGCCCGATAATTCCGCGGTATCGATCCGCGCGCTGGTGAAAGCCTTCAAGAAAGTGGTGTATGCATGAGTCGTGAAGCAGTAACGCTTACGATAACCGGAGTTGTACAAGGGGTGGGTTTCCGCCCCTTTGTCTATCGTGAGGCAAATACGCATGGGATAACGGGTTGGGTGCTGAATACCGTTGAGGGCGTGACCGTCCATGCTGAAGGTGAACCTGATGACGTGGACCGTTTCGTCGTCGCGTTGTCACAGCAAGCTCCCGCAGCCGCCCAGGTTCGAGAGATCAATATCAATGAAACGTCCCTTGAAGGATATGAAACCTTCGAGATCCGTTTTTCGCAGGATACCCTGGCTGACAGAACTACGCTCGTATCACCTGATCTTGCAACGTGCGATGCGTGCGTGGAAGAACTGTTCGACCAACATGATCGCCGCTATCGCTATCCCTTCATTAACTGCACGAATTGCGGGCCCCGCTTCACTATCATGCGTGCGTTGCCCTATGACCGCGCGCAGACATCCATGGAGCCCTTTACGATGTGCGCATCGTGCCAGGCGGAATACGATGATCCCGCCAATAGGCGCTTTCATGCTCAGCCTGATGCGTGTTTCGAATGCGGCCCCCATATTGGTTGGGCACGCGTAGACGCGGAAGATGGTGTGGGCGAAGTGTCGTGGGCTCATACGGTGAAGGAGAGCGATGAGATCATCGCTCAGGCAGTTGAAGTGCTTCGTCGGGGCGGCACCGTGGCTGTTAAGGGCCTAGGCGGTTACCACCTGGTGTGCGATGCGACCGATCCTGAAGCGCTCGCTCGTTTGCGTGAGCGCAAACGTCGCGAAGGCAAGGCCTTCGCTGTGATGATGGCGGACGTGGGTGAAGCGCGTCAGTATTGCTATGTGAACGATGCGGAGGAAAAGCAATTGCGCGACCCCGCGCGTCCCATTGTGTTGTTGCAGAAACTACCCAATGCTTCTTTTGCTTCGGGACTCGCTGATGGTCTGCCTGAACTCGGGGTGATGTTGCCCGCAACGCCGGTTCAACATCTGCTCATGCGCGCATTTGGCGGCATGCTCGTTATGACGTCGGGCAATATACACGATGAGCCTATTGTGACCGACGAGGCAACGGCATTCGAACAGCTGGGATGCGTGGCCGATGCCTTCTTGGTGAACGATCGAGCCATTGAAGGGCGCTATGACGATTCGGTATTGCGCGTTCTTGACGCAGGCCCTGCGGGTAAGGTCGTCCAGTTCATTCGCCGCGCGCGAGGATATGCGCCTCTGCCTCTTTCGGTTCCCTGCCATTCGTTGCAGGAGCCTTCCTTGGCTGAAGGTGACGACCTGCCTGCGCGGCATGAGGGCGCTTCGGATCCTGTTGTTGAGCTTCTTGCGGTGGGGCCCGAGCAGAAGAACACCTTTACTTTCGCGCGAGGCGCGCAGGCGTTCGTTTCGCAACATATTGGAGACATGGAAAGCGTTGCGGTCATGGATGCGTGGGATGAAACGCACAAACGCTATCAGGAACTGTTCCATCTGCGGCCTGAACGGCTGGTGTGCGACCATCATCCTGAGTATTTGACCACTAAATGGGCACATGACCAGCACCAAAGAACGGGTACGCCGCTCGTCCAGGTACAGCATCACCACGCGCATATCCTTTCGGTCATGGGCGAGAACGGCCTTGAAGGGCCTGTTTGCGGATTCGCGTTCGATGGCACGGGCTATGGAATTGACGGTGCGATCTGGGGTGGCGAAGTGCTGCTGTCGAATTTGCAGGCGTTCGAGCGCTTTGCGAATTTCGCCTACATCCCCCTACCGGGTGGAGCTGCCGCTATCAAGGATCCCGCTCGTATAACGTATGGCGCGTTGTGGGCATTCGATCTGGTGGAACATCCGGTGGCCCAGCGCTTTATTGAGGAGCATCTACCCGATGCGCCTACCTATTTGCAAATGATCGAAAGGGGCATCAATTCCCCGCAGACCTCTTCGGTCGGTCGTTTGTTCGATGCCGCATCGGCGTTGTTGGGGGTATGCACCAAGCCGCGCTATGAAGGCGAAGCCGCCATCCTGCTTGAGGCGGAGGTCCATAAAGGTATCGCTCAGGCCGTTCAAGAGCACTATCCCGATCATGCGCAGGCGTATCGCATTGAACTTATTAAGAACGTGGCTACCGAAACCAGCACTGCTGCGGATACATCCGTTCTTCTTCTAGACGCGGCACCCGTGTTCGAAGCGATGCTCGATGATCTTGAAGAAGGTCTGCCGGTCGCACTCATCGCGCGTTGGTTCCATGACGCGTTCGTGCGCATTATGGAAGATATGAGCGAACTGATAAGGGCGACCTATGGCATAGATACGATCGCGCTTGGTGGCGGTGTGTTCATGAATCGCTACCTTATGGAGCGCACCTTGGCCCAGCTGCAAGAACGGGGATTCACGATCGCTCTCAACCGGGATCTGCCGCCTAACGACGCATCGATCTCCTATGGTCAGGCTGTGCTAGGATTGCAAGCACAAATCAAGGAGTGATGATATATGTGCTTGGCTATTCCTGCTCGAGTGAAGTCGATCGGTGACGATCGTCTGGCTTCGGTAGATATTCTCGGCGTTTCCCGTGAAGTGGCGCTCGATCTTACCCCTGCGGCGAATATCGGCGATTATGTGCTGGTTCACGCTGGGTTCGCCATTGAAGTGGTAAGCGAAGAGGACGCACAGGAGACCCTCAACCTCATTAAGGAGTTCCCCGAACTTGCCGATGTGGAAGGGTTATAGGAAGGCAGTGCTTGATCATGGATCTCTCGTCTTTTAAGGACCCTGAACTCGTCCACGGGTTAGTTCATTCCATTCAAAAGTGGGCACCCGATAACGCCACGCTCATGGAAGTGTGCGGAACGCATACGGTGGCCATTGCGCGTAACGGATTGCGGGGGCTCATGCCCGAAGGTACCCGCTTGGCTTCAGGTCCGGGGTGTCCTGTGTGCGTCACCTCGAACCGCGACATCGATACGGTCATTGCCCTTGCCCGGGTCCCTGGCGTTACTATTGCGACGTTCGGTGATATGACCCGCGTCCCCGGTTCTACTTCGAGTTTGCTCAAAGAGCAGGCGCAGGGTCGTTCGGTGAAGATCGTCTATTCGCCTCTAGATGCCCTGAAGTTCGCCCAGGAAAATCCGGACGAACAGGTAGTGTTCGTCGGCGTTGGGTTCGAAACCACCACGCCTTTGGTGGCTATGGCCATCAAGCGTGCTAAAGCGTTGGGCCTTAAGAACTTCAGCGTGTTCGTCGCCCATAAGAACATGCCAGGTGCACTTGAGACCATCGTCGCCGATCCGGCGTTGAAGATCGATGCGCTCATCCTGCCAGGGCATGTGAGTACGATCATTGGCATGAAGCCCTACCAGTTCCTTGCGGAAAAATACGGCATTCCCGGAGTGATCACCGGATTCGAACCGGTCGATGTGCTGCAGGGTATCGCCATGATCATGCGTCAGCTCCATGAAGGGCGCGCAGAAATCGAGATCGCCTATATGCGCGGCGTTGCTCCTGAAGGCAATCCCGTTGCCGTTGCCGCTATCGACGAAGTGTTCGAAACGGTGGATGCCACGTGGCGCGGGCTGGGTATGATCCCCGGATCGGGATATGCGATCCGTCCTGAATTCGCGGAGTACGATGCGGTGGCACGCTTCGCGCCAGCCGTCGAACCCACCCAGGAGCCTAAGGGCTGTCGCTGCGGCGATGTGCTTCGCGGCGCCATGGCCCCTAATGAATGCCCCTTGTTCAGGAAGGTGTGCACTCCCGAGAACCCCGTGGGTCCCTGCATGGTCTCTTCGGAAGGTTCATGCGCTGCCTATTTCAGGTATCTGTAACGCATTTGTTGAGCAGGCGCCGTTCGTATTCCGCTACAAGCATGTAGTATGGAAGTTAATAAACGAACGGTGCCTGTTTGTCTAAAAAGGTGGAAGCGGACGGGCCTGGTAAGAGGGGTAATTCATGAGAGAGAAACCGCAGAACAAGCTCGATCCGCGTATTAAGATGGTGTGGCGCATCAGTGATGCGGTCGCCATCACCCTTATTTTCCTTTGCATTGGTCTCGTTGGCGTGCTGGCGTGGTTCTTTGACGAATCGAATCGTTTTTGGGCCGAGCCGTACTGCCTTATCTGCGCGGTAGTGTTCGTGGTCGTGCTGGTTGCCGATCTTGTGGCTATCACGCCGTTTCGTTATGCGCGCTGGCGCTATCAGTTGTTCCCCGACTTTCTTGAGATAGAGAACAGCCTTATCTGGCGTAAGCATATCGTCATCCCATTCATTCGCGTACAGAACACCGATACCCGACAGGGTCCCTTGTTGCGTGCGTTCGGCTTGGCGTCGGTAACGGTCTCTACCGCGGGTGATTCTCTGGAGATCCCTGGCTTGAAGTCCGATGTTGCAGACGAAGTGCGCGACCGCGCGGCTGAGCTGGCTCGCATTGCTCGAGAGGATGTTTAGCTATGCAGTTGCATGAGCATCCGAAAGAGCCGCAGTCTTCCGTTCAACCCACCGCACCTCTAAGCGCATCGCAAGATGCCCCGTTAGCACCCGCGCCCGTGCAGGCCGATCAGTCCGAAGTGGCACCGGCGCCCGTGCAAGCCGAGCAATCCGAGGTGACGTCTTTGCAGGGCGGTCAACTCGAGGCAGCGCCTTTGCAGGCAGGCCAACCCGAACATCATCCTTTGCACCATAGCTATATCTGGCTGAGTCCTTTGCGCGCGCTGCCGTATATCTTCGTCGGTATATTGGCGTCGGGGTTTTCGGCGCTTAGGGGTATATCTGAGATGTTGGGGTCTTCGGAGCTTGCAGTGCCAGTGGCGTTCGTGCTCGTGCTGGTTTTAACACTGCTGATAGCGGGTATCGCGGTTGGGTATTCCGCTCTTGCCTATCGGTACAAATGGTACGAATTCGGAATGTCTGAATTCACCTATTGTTCGGGTATCTTAAGCAAGAAGCGCACCCACGTGCCGTATCAGAAGGTTCAATCGGTGAACGAGAAGATGTCTTTGCTGCAGCGATTGGTGGGCGTGTGTTCGGTCACGATCGATACGGCCGGCGGTGCCGACAACAAGGCATTGGTTCTGCCCTATATTGAAAAATCTGCCGCTGAGCGCATTCGTCGAGAGCTCTTCATGCGTAAGAACCTCATGGCGCAGGGGCTCGATCCTGCAAGTGTTGAGGCGCACATGAGGCAGATGAGCGCTCAGATGAATGCCGACCCCTCAGCTGTGAACGGCGTTCCCGGCGCGCCGATCCCTCCATGGGAGCTGCAGGAACAGCAGGCTCTAAGAGCGGAATCGAATGCGGTGTCCTCCGCCGAAGGTAATGTTCTGGATGCTCCATCGTCTATCGCGGACGACTTCCGCGGCGTCTTTGGCAAAGATGCCGTCGATACGGGAGAGGTCACGTGCGAATACGGGTTGAGCAACAAAGAACTGCTCTTGTCGGCGTTATCAGGCAAGACCTCGTTCGCACTGGCCCTTCTCCTGGTGGTGTCTTCCATCGCTTCAGTCGTGAGCGGGTTGGTAGACGTGGGCTTGTTCTCCGACGAATCCGTGGTGTATGAGGTCGCATGGGGAGCCATACAGGATGCCATCGTGCATGCGGGGATAATAACATCGCTTCTCTTTGCGGGCCTTTTGCTGATCATATGGGTGATAAGCATGATCGGCTCTTGTTTGTCGTTCGCTGGTTTCCGTTCGCGCAGACGCGGGGATCGTATCGAAGTCGAACGTGGGCTCATTACGCATATGTTCACCGGCATGGACGTGGAGCGCATCCAGTCGATTCACATTCACCAGACCTTCTTCCAGCGTTTACTGAAATGCTGTTCGGTCGCCTATGGTCGTGTAGGTGCCATGGAGCAGCAGTCGGATAGTTCGCAAGCCAGCAGCATCCAGGATCGTATTATCGTTCATCCTTTCTTGCCGCTTTCGCGGGTTGATGAGGTCATCTCGGGCCTTACTCCCGAATATGCCGATCTGCCTCTTGCGGATAAACGGGTCGATCGAAAGGCGCTTCGTCGCGGGCTGACCCGTCGCGTGGTGTGGCAGGGGTTGGGTTTCTGGCTGGCGGCGACCGTGGTTATTTGCTGGGTCTTGTTCTCCCTGTTCTCGTCTTATGAGGTGTATAGCGAACTGGGGATATTCGGTACTCGGCAGGTGATGTTCATTGCTGCTGGGTCCGTGCTCGTGCTGGCGGTAGTCATTGCGGTATTCGAGGCGATCGGCGCTGTCATGTGGTACCGTCGATCTTCATTTGGCTGGGACCGCAGGGGATTGACCCTGGTCAATGGCGGCTTTTCGATCGATACGGTCACTATTCCCCGTGTGAAGATACAAAGCGCTGCTATTCGCACTAATCCGTTGCAGCGTCATGCGCATGTTGCGACGGTGCGTGTTAAGACGGCTGCCGGTATTGGGAGCACGCGCCATCGCCTGATCGATGTGTCGGAAGCCGACGCCGCGACCTGGCTCGCATGGGCCCGTCCGCATGGGGGTGGCATCGAATGAGCGGAAGGAACGAAACCGAGTTGAATAACACCGCGATCGCGCCTGATGACGCTGAAGATATTGCCAAGCATCCTTTTTCTAAGGGCAAAACGGTACGTGAATACACGCTTGGGGAAGAGATAGCCAACTCGATCACCCATGGTATTGGGGCGGCTCTTTCTATCGCGGCCATTCCCCTATGCATCGTAGCGTCGCTCGATTCAGGAGCGGGGCTGCATCTGGCGGCTGCGCTGGTGTACAGCATTTTCATGCTGCTGGAATACACCATGTCCACCCTGTATCACGCAATAAGCCATGTGAAGGCGAAAAGGGTCTTCAAGATCCTCGATCACAGCTTTATCTATCTGTTCATCGCGGCATCGTATAGTCCGTTCTGCCTTGTCACGCTGGTCGATAGCGTGGGAATCCCGCTCTTCATCTTCGTATGGGTGGTGGCCTTTGCAGGTGTCGCCGCAGAGTCGTTCTGGGTATTTCGACCCCGATGGATATCGGCACTTTTGTATCTTTGCTTAGGATGGGCCGTCGTGGCTTTCCTTCCTTTACTGTACGAACTGTTGGCACCCCCGGCGTTCTGGCTTTTGCTTGCGGGTGGGTTGTGCTACAGCGCGGGATGCATCTTCTATGTGCTGAAGAAGATACCTTATATGCATACGGTGTTCCACGTGTGGATCCTTGCAGGATCGGTGTGCCAGTTCCTGTCCATTGTGCTGTATGTTCTGTGAGGACAGAGGTTCTGTTGTGCAACGATTTCTTGACGAAGCCGTTCTCCTATAGCGAATATGGGGTATGAATAAGAAAGAACATCGAACGGTCACGCAAGGTCGCGCTGACCAGGTTGGCAACATTGACTGAAGGAACGCGTGGTGCGCATTCGTACAACACATAACCGAGGGCTTTCGGGCAGGGCCTTTCGCTCCTTGCTCAGAGGGGACGACCGGGTCATTGCCGGTGTGTGTTCGGGTATTGCACAGCGCCTTGAAGTAGATAGCGTTGTCGTGCGGGTGACCGCGGTGGTGCTGTTCGTGTGCACGGCGGGTCTCGTCACGATCCCCTATGTAGTGCTTGCGTTCCTTATGCCCGCTTCGCCCGACGCAGATGACCTGGTCGATGTGGACCCGTTGTCTGTCGCATCCGATCGATACCAAGAGGTGGTTGAAGCGAAAAAGACCGCCCCTCAAGGTTCGCTTGAACAGTACGGTGTTCAAGCCGATGCGGGACATGTGCCTCCTCGGCCACCGCAAGGCAAAGGAGTGCATGCGGTTCCTCAGGCCGCATATATCGCATATCGGCACACGTCCGACCAGGAACCGTATGGGTTCTCGTGGGGGCGTCGCGTGGTGCTGGTCGCCACGGTCGCCGCGGCGGCGACCGCCTTGTTCCTGGCCTCGATCAATTCTTTCATCTTGCGTCACCCCGAGCAGGAACTGATCAACTTCTGGCCGGTGGCGTTCATCGTTATAGGAATCACGTTCCTCGTATGTTTCTACGACTGTGTTTCCTTTGCTATTCGCGTGAGCACGATGCTGTTCTGCCTTGAATTATGTGGTGTCCTTCTTCCCTTTACGTTGGGTATTTGCCCCCCGTGGTCCGTTGAGCGCATTGGTGTTGTGCCCATGCTATTCGCGGGTGTTGGATGCGCATGCTTGCTTTGGAGCTGTATATATCGGAGAAGCGAAGGGGTCGTGGTCGCCGCGATGGTGTTCATTGGCGCTCTTGTGTTCGCTATGATCGATATCGGTCTTTTCGAACGATCGTTGGCTGCCGCATCATATTCGACACACAATATTACATCGCCCCTGTTCAGGAGTTAGAACAGGCTGATCGCGCTCGTATGCGAGCAGGGCGAAAGGCGTCTATTTCGCCGTTCACGGAGCATGAAATTTGTTGCAAGAACGCTAACGAGGTATAATTCTTGGGCACACTTTTAGTGCTCATCTTTCGTGGTGCTCGGTAGCACGCCGGTAGATGATCTAAGGCCCGTATGTTTTTGATAGTGCGCTTCGTCGCAAAAAGGCATACGCGCGAAGTTGCGGCATTGGAGTTTTTTGCCTAACGCTAGACTACATACCAAACGCCGAGTAGCTCCAGGACTGTTCATTGTCCTTTTGGCAGTTGCGGTCGTAACCGCCTTGCTACTTTCTAACGTAACTCAGGCTCAGGGTTCGGGGCAGGAAGATTCCTCGACGCTTGGGCTTGGTTCTTCCCAGACCTATTCCGATGGCTCTTCGGTTTCGGCTGAGCAGCGCGTGTCGGGAACTTCTCCTCAATCAATAAATGATGTATCCGTGAGCGAAGCGGTTAGCTTATCCACGAGTTCGCAGCGCTCCATTACAGTCAAGGACCCCGATCCCGTTGTAGTGCCGGTAGCTATCGATGAATCCAATCCCGAAGCAGTGCGCAAGGCCGCTGAGGTATGCACGCTCGATCCGCTGCCGACGGCTCCTCGTGTTGCTCCCGATGTGAATGACGGTACCTGGTCTTCAGGCGTTGCTTCTGCGTACTCCATTGAAACTAACGACGATGGTCAGGGTAACTTCGGTGTTGCCACCACGGCTTCCGGTATCGATCTGACTCATTCGAGCATTACGGTAGCGGTTCCTGCAGAACAATCGTATTTGGTGGGACGCATCGTTGAGGTGTGTTACGACGGCAAGGTCGTTATCGCTACGGTCACCGATACGGGTGGCTTCGCTCAGTACGGACGCGCGCTCGACCTGGCCCCTGGTGTGTATAAAGCATTCGGTGCTTCCTCGTATTCTGATTGGGGAACGCGCACTGTTCACTACCGCTTCCTGTAGTTCAACTTCGGATAAACAGGATAGAAACTCATATATCGTTATCGATGCTTCGGCTCTATACTGAAGCAACGAGAAAAGGATGGTTATGAGTAACGTGATTATCGTCGGGTGCGGCCGAGTTGGCTCGCGCTTGGCATTGATGTTGTCTGATTACGATAACAATGTATGTGTTATCGACCGCAATCCGCGCGCCTTCGCTGCACTGGGGCGCGATTTTAATGGGTCCACTTTTCCCGGTGTTGGCTACGATGAAGAAGTGCTCATGGCGGCGGGTATCGAAGATTGCGATTTTATTGCCGCAGTGACCCAGAGCGACAACGCTAACCTTATGGTCGTCGAGATCGCGCGTCGATTGTACGATGTACCGCATGCGGTCGCGCGCTTGTATGACAGTTCGCATGAGCGCACCTATATGCAGTTGGGTATCGATTATGTTTGCGGCACCACGCTCGTCGCCGAAGAGCTGTTCTCTAAAGCGACCTCCGGTATTGGAGACCATATCGCCACTTTCTCTGATTATGAGGTGCTGCAATTCGCCCTCGACCTTAGTTCGACGGGCCAGAAGTCCATTAAGGTATCTGAGCTGGAAAGCCGCCATTCGCTGCGCGTGTGCGCATTCGAACGCGCGGATGGCTCCATTAGTTCCATCCCCTCATCTTCGAGTATTTTGTATCACGGAGACACCGTGCTGGCCGTTGCGTCGCAAAGCTCGATCCCTACCATTGCCAAGTTCGCTCAGGATTAACGAGGAGAGACGAATATGTATATCGTGATCGTCGGTGGCGGTAAGTTGGGTGCGTATCTGGCAGGTACGCTTCTGCGTGGTGATAACCAGGTGGCTCTTATTGAAGAGGATGAAGATGTCGCAGTCGAGCTCTCCAAAAAGCTCGATGGTTCGTATCTCGTGGTACATGGCGATGGGTGCTCTGTTTCCATTCAGGAAGACGCCAACACCCAGACCGCTGATGTGTTCGTGGCCGCTACCGGCCAAGACGAGGACAATCTAGCCGCATGCGAGATCGCTTCGCGCGTATATGATGTGCCGCGCTGCATTGCACGCGTCAATAGCCCGAAGAACCTGCGTATTTTCAGGCGCCTTGGCATTGAAAGCGTTTCTTCGACGGCGCTGATCGCCAACATGATCGAAGAAGAGGCCATGCTCGGATCCATGAGCGCAACGGTCACGATGACGAGCGATCAGATCGGTTTGATCGAGATCAAAGTACCTGTTATGCGCAATCACGATAATTACAGCGGCGTTCGTGCGCTCGATCTGGAATTCGGCGACGGTATTCGCTTGGTCGCGGTATCGCACGAGGGTGAAGTTGAGGTCGCGGGGGAGGAAACGCGTATCTATCCCGGCGACCAGGTCATCGTTGCCGCTGATACCGATCGCATCTCTGATGCGCGCGAAACGATTCGTTCGTTGTAGTGTTCGCCCCATGAACTAAGTTGGTAGAATAGACCTGCTGCGAAAAAACGCAGAGAGATAGGAAGGAAAACGCATGATCGGTCGTTACACGCGTCCCGAAATGGGTGCAATTTGGGAGCTTCAGAATAAATTCGAGATCTGGAAAGAGATCGAGGTTCTCGCATGTGAGGCTCAGGCAGAATTGGGTAAGTCGGGCATCACCAAAGAAGAAGCGGCATGGATCCGCCAGCACGCTGATTTCACGGTCGAGCGCATTGATGAAATTGAAAAAGTGACCAATCATGACGTCATTGCATTCACTACCAATATGGCTGAGTATATCGACGCTGACCTTCCCGAAGGCATGGAGCCGCCGAGCCGCTGGGTTCACTATGGCATGACCTCTTCGGACCTGGGCGATACGGCGCTTTCTTATCAGATCACCCAGGCGATCGATATCGTTCTGGCTGACGTGAAGCAGCTCGGTGAAACCTGTAAGCGCCGCGCGTTCGAATTCCAGGAGACCTTGTGCGTTGGCCGCACTCATGGCATTCACGCTGAGCCGATGACCTTCGGTATGAAGTTCGGTTCTTGGGCATGGGCGCTCAAGCGTGCGCAGACGCGTCTGGAAGAAGCGCGCCGCGTAGCTGCGACGGGTGCTATCTCCGGTGCAGTGGGAACGTATTCCAGCATCGACCCCTTTGTTGAGCAGTATGTATGCGAAAAGCTGGGCCTTGCTCCCGATCCGCTGTCCACTCAGGTGCTCGCGCGCGATCGCCATGCGCAGGTCATGACGGCCCTTGCAGTAACCGCATCCACTCTTGAATCGATCGCCATGCAGGTACGTCTGCTGCAGCAGTCCGACGTTATCGAGGCAGAAGAGCCGTTCGCGAAGGGCCAGAAGGGCTCTTCGGCAATGCCGCACAAGCGCAATCCCATCACGGCAGAGCGCGTATGTGGTCTGGCTCGTGTGGTGAAATCGAACGCTCAGGTGGCTTTGGATGATGTGGCTCTGTGGTACGAGCGCGACATTTCCCATTCCGGCGCTGAGCGCGTTGCCCTGGCTGATAGCTTCATCGCGGTCGATTATATGTTCGGCAAGATGCAGTGGATGCTTGACGGCCTGCAGACCTATCCCGCCAAGATGGAGCACAATCTTTGGCGCACCAAGGGTCTTATCTTCTCGTCGAAGGTGCTGCTTGCGCTGGTTCAGACGGGAATCACCCGCGAAGATGCGTACGTTATCGTGCAGCGCAACGCCATGCAGGTGTGGGAAGACATTCAGAACGCCGTCGATGGCCCCACGTATCGTGAGCGCCTTGAAGCCGACCCAGAGGCGAACCTTTCTCAGGAGACCCTGGACGAGATCTTCGATCCATGGGACTTCCTGACCCGCAAAAATGTGGTGTTCGATCGTCTGAAGGAACTTGAGTTCTAGGCGAACGCACCGCCCACAGACCCCTCTATGGGGGTGAACACACGAACAAGGGCTCGGTCGTTCTCGGCGTTGGTGTCGTCCGTTATCTGAGACAGGCCAACGAACGATGAGCACGAGCCCGATGAGACGAGCTGTTCTCCGAAGGTGTCGGCGCCGCTTGCCACATCGATCGCGAAATAGCTCTTACTCGAAAAATGAATGCCTGTAAGTGCGGTGGTTGATTTAACCACGAACCAATCGCCGCACCAGCAGGGCGCGGTAATGGGCGTGCGACTGAAGCGGAACCAGGACAGGCCATTGTAGTTGTGCGCTTGAACCGCTGAACGAGGGGTGTATGTTCCGAGGTTCGCGATACCGCCCCCGTAGCTATAGATGCTGGCGAACCCGAACGAGAACCCACTTGCGCCATACCCTACGATATCGGGCGTCATAGAGGCGGGAAGGGTCATCTGATCGACCGTTTCGCAGCTTTGCGCATCGATCTTAGTAAGCTGATAATATACGCCGGTTGATTCAGCGCGCGGGGTGATCACAACGCCATCGGTCGCGGCGCTGACGCGCGTTGCGAAGGCCCGCTTAGATGAATACACCTCGCGAACTTCGCTTTGTCCGAACGATGCGGCCTTGAGTTTCGCGCGTTCGTTAGCCGCGTCCCCGGTCGTATTGGGGCAGATCTGCCAGAAGGCGTTCTGTCCGACGGCGGCGAGGGAGGGCATGAGCCAATTGGCGTCACCTTCATCCACCTGCTGGATAGCAGATGCACTGCCGTTTGAGATGCTTGCGGTGTAGACGCGCCAACTGGACTGGTAGGTATTGGATTCGGTCCAGACGATTCCCTGATCACTGCAGCGAACATCGATGATCTCGTATCCTTCGCTTGCGCCTTGCGCCGCATCAAGAACCGTTGGATTATTGCCGCTCGAAAGATAGAGCAAGCTTACGGTGCACAGGGGGCTTGCGGTGTTGGTCGGGGTCAAGCAGGCGGCAACGGTATCGTTGTCGGCCCAGACCAGCGTGCCGTAAGGCAGAGAGAACGTAGCGGAGGTCCGCACATGATCGCCATAGGATACGAGCGTGTAATCGGATTGGCTCTGGACGGCGTCTTCCGGGACGCTGATGTATGAAACGCTGGTATCGGAGTCAGTGTTTAGAGCATTGCTTGCAAGCGAAATGCCGCCACCGATAGCGGCAATGCCACCTACTGCTGCTGCGCCTATGAGAAGGTTCCGGCGGGTGAGCAGTACTTCGGGGCCGTCTTTTTTGGGCTGGTTCGCCATGTTGAGGGGGTTCGAAGGGAACCCGTTGGCTTTGGAAGCTCTGGGACGAGGAGAGATACCCGACGTAGGCGCCGACGTGGAGAACCCGCGAGGAGCACCTGGCCTGCTACGTCGACTGTGGACGTTCCGTGAGGGATGCGGGTTTTTTCCTGGGGTGTTCTGTCTGCGTTTCGTGGGCACTATAACTCCTGGTCAAAATCGCTTTATTTTGTAAAAAAGCAGATTATACTGAAGGGACATTGTGACATTTGGGTGTCGCTTAAAGCTCTTAAATGGTCAATTGATACAATAATCTCAAACGAAGCGAGCGTGATGGATAGCGCTGCGCTTTCTATGGTAATTATAGGCATCGAACCAAATTGTTTGAAAAAGGCACAAGACAGAAGCGCAGCGAACGCCTAGCATAGAATGCGATATGGTGCCTATCAGGAGGTACAACATGACTTCAACATCTAATGAGAACACTCGCCGTATTCTTCTTGTAGAAGACGAAAAGGCAATTCGCGATGCTGTAGCAGCTTACCTTGAACGTGAGAACTATTGGGTTACGGCAGTTGGCGATGGTCAAGAGGCCTTGGAAGAGTTCTCTAAGCATCATTTCGATCTGGTCGTGCTCGACCTGATGCTCCCCCGTGTTCCGGGCGAGCGCGTATGCCGTGTTATTCGAGATAACTCGAGCACTCCTATCATCATGCTTACCGCAAAGGGCGAGGTCGAAGACCGCATTATCGGTCTTGAACTGGGCGCTGATGACTATCTGGTCAAGCCGTTCAGCCCTCGAGAGCTGGTCGCCCGCGTACGTGCGTTGTTGCGTCGCGTTCATTCCGATACCGAGCCTCAGCGCGAGGTAATGGACTTCGGTGAACTGACCATCGATATTTCCGGCCATAAGGTGCTCGTGAATAACGAAGAGGTCGATCTGACCGCAAGCGAATTCAAGTTGCTCACCACGCTCTGCCGTTATCCCGGACGCGTGTATTCTCGTATGGAACTGGTTGAAAAAGTACTGGGGTACGACTTCGAGGGTTATGAGCGCACTATCGATTCGCACGTGAAGAACCTGCGCGCTAAGATCGGCGACAATCCCCGTAGTCCCAAGTGGCTCCATACGGTGCACGGCGTAGGATATCGTTTCGAAGATCCTACTAAGATCGGCTAGTATTCGGAGCACCATTCGTACCGACTTGTTACAGAGGCGTCCTGCGTATGCGGGGCGCTTCCTGTTCGTTAGGAGAGCTTGTGCGCGCTCAGGAAAATACCTCATTTAGTAGTCAAACGCACCAGGAAGAGGCCGAAGGAAGGGGAAGGGGCTTCACTCTTTCCTTTACTAAGCGGGTCATGCTGGTGGCGATCATCATCTCCCTTATTACGGCGGTGTCCTCGATCGTTGTCTTGTCGTTCGTGTGGGAGCAGCACTTCCAGTCGTATACGCGTGAGAACATACAGCGCGTTGCTGATGTTTCCGCTTCTTCGATCGGCGAAGGATATGAGCAGTCCAATGGTGATTGGTATAGCGGGGCGCTTTCGGCGGCTACATCGGCGACCTCTCTTTATGATTCGGTCTATCTCCAGGTGCGCACCATCGATGGCACCATTGTTTACGACGAGGGTTCTGACAAGGTATTAGGCTCGGTAGGAGTCAAGGCGACGGGAACGAACGTGGCTGCTGCCCCCATTATGGCCAATGGCGAACAGGTCGGCACGGTGTTCGTGCGTGTTCCGGGATCTGAAACGCTTCTCACCAAGGCAGATGCTGAGTTCCGAGAAAAGTCGTACAGCGCGATGATGTTCGCTGTGATCATCGCTTTGTTCATTGCCATGATCGTCGGTGCGTTCGTGGCGCGCGCCCTTGTGGCGCCTATTAAACGCATTACCAACACGGCGAAGGCGCTCAAAGAGGGAGATTATTCTGCGCGAACGGGCATGTCGGGCACTGACGAGATCGCTCGCCTGGGCAATATGTTCGACCTGATGGCTGATTCGGTCGAATCGAAGCAGAAACTCGAGCGGCGCTTAGTGACGGACGTGGCGCACGAGTTGCGCACGCCGCTGATGGCGATCCAGTCGACCGTTGAGGCGATGATCGACGGCGTGTTCGAACCTGATGCCGAGCGCCTAGAGACGCTCAATTCCGAAGTGCAGCGCCTTTCGCGTTTGGTCGATGCGCTATTGAAGCTATCGCGCCTGGAGGGTCGCACGAAGCCGATCGAGCGCAAGAAGCTCGACTTGAGCGAGATACTTTCGGCGGTCGTAACCACTCATCAGGCATACATTCATGATGCAGGCTTAACGCTTGAATTTGACTATGACCCGCACGTGTATGTGTTCGGCGATGCTGACCTGCTGCGCCAAGCAGCGGCGAACCTCATTTCGAACGCCGTGCGTTATACCCCGGAAGGGGGCACGATCACTGTTACCGCGCGCAAGGGCGATCTGATGGGACAGATCAGCGTGCGCGATACGGGTATTGGCCTTACACCCGAAGAGGCAAAGATGGTGTTCCAGCGTTTCTGGCGCGCCGATTCTGGTCGCGCTCGCTCGACCGGCGGATTAGGCATCGGACTATCGGTCGTGAAGGAGATCGTCGATCAGCATAATGGTTGGGTCCGTGTTGAAGGCCGCCCCGATGAAGGCGCGTGCTTCACGATGTATATCCCCCTCTATACCGAAGAGGCCAAGAACAAGCGCAATACCAAGAAGAGCGGCAAGTAGTACGCCGGCAGGGCGCGATCGCTGCGTACCGATCAACGAGAATCAAAGACTGCCACGGCACATGAAGAAGTGTTTGTTCTTTTTCGTGCAGGCACGCTCAATATGTTTCATAATAGGAATCTGTGAATAAACCCTCAAGGAAGGACCATCATGTCTGGAATAGACATCAAGCCTGATGCGCAAGGCAAGGTACGCGACCTGTACGACCTCGGAGATAAGCTCCTCCTGGTGGCGTCCGACCGCATTTCTGCCTTCGACTATATTTTGCAAGATGAAATTCCCTATAAAGGACAGGTGCTTACTCAGCTTTCCTGCTTCTGGTTCGATCTGTTGGCCGACGTGGTGGACAACCACCTCATTTCCGCCGATGTAGCCGATCTGCCCGAGCGCTTCAAGCCTTATTCGGATTACCTGGCGGGCCGTTTCATGCTGGTGAAGAAAGCCAACATGTTCCCCGTTGAATGCATCGTACGTGGATACCTGACGGGCTCTGGCTTGAAGGATTACCAGGCAACGGGATCGGTCTGCGGTATCGAACTTCCTGAAGGGCTGGTGAACTCTTCGAAGCTCCCTAACGCTATCTTCACCCCTTCGACGAAGGCCGAGATCGGCGATCACGACGAGAACATCAGCTTCGAGCGCTGCGAAGATCTGATCGGCGCTGAAGACGCAGCTGCGATCCGCGATCTGACGCTCGCGGTATACAATCGCGCTGCTGACCATGCGCGCGAGCGCGGTATCATCATCGCTGACACGAAGTTCGAATTCGGCACCGTGGACGGAAAGATCATCTTGGGTGATGAGGTCCTGACCCCCGACTCTTCGCGTTTCTGGGCGGCGGACACCTATCAGGTCGGCGAAGAGCAGCCGAGCTTCGACAAGCAGTTCGTCCGTAACTGGCTGAACGCGAACTGGGATCGCACCGGTAATCCTCCTCGTCTCCCCGAAGATATCATCAAGAAGACGAGTGAAAAGTACATTCAGGCATACGAGAAGATCACGGGCAAGGCATTCGTCGCTCAGTAGAGCGGTCGAATCGCATGCGCTCGGCGAATAGGACTCAATAAGGAGTTTGAGGGATGAGTCAACGAAACCCCATGAACGAACGCTACACCACCGATAAGCCGCAGGGCAAAACACGCAGGAGCGCAGCTTCGGCAAAGCCCATGACGAAAGCGGCTTCTTCGGTGCGCACGGCACCCGATAAGCCGGAGAAGAAGGGCTTCTTCTCCAAGAAGTCTCCTGAAGAAAAGAAGGAGATCAAGCAGGAGCGTGCCGAAGAGCGTAGCGAGGAAAAGGAAGAACGCAAAACGGGTCGCGCGCGAAATCGCGCTATCCAGCGATTCGTTCCCGATAGCGCTGAATTCAAACGCCTCAATCGCAAGCGCATGATCTATTCTGCGGTTGGTCTGACTGGCATGGTGATCGCCATTGTCTTGTCGCTGCTTATTCCGACGCAGCCAGCGATTTCCATCGGCATCATGGTGGTAGCGTGGGTGTTCTTCTTCATCAGCGTTCGCATCGACTCGAAGCAGCTTCGCCCTATGCGCCAAGAGGCGTATGATCGCGCGGAGCGCAAGGCGGCCAAAAAGCGCAAGTAAGTTGATTGCGCAAAGTAAGTTGGTACTACAGCAGCGTTTGCTTGAAGGGCATGCGCTGCTGTTGCATATAGGGAGGAACGTATGAGGCTAGTTTCGTGGAACGTGAACGGCTTGCGCGCCGTTATGAAAAAAGGGTTCATGGATGTGTTCGATGAACTGCAGGCCGATGTTTTCGCTCTTCAAGAAACGAAATTGCAGGCCGGCCAGATCGAAATGGACCTGCCGGGCTATCACGAATACTGGAGCTACGCGCAGCGCAAGGGGTATTCAGGTACGGCGGTGTTCTGCAAGGAGGAGCCGCTGCAGGTGCTGCACGAGGTCGGCGTTGAAGAGCTCGACACGGAAGGCCGCGTCGTCATCTGCGAATTCAAGGATTACTGGTTCGTTAACGTATATACCCCCAATGCTCAATCTGAACTTGCGCGTCTAGATCACCGCATGGCCTGGGACGATACGTTCCGCGAAGTGTGCAAGGGGCTTGAATCGGGCACGCTTCCTTCGGGGGAGCCCTGCGCGGCGAAGCCCGTGGTGATGTGCGGCGATTTCAACGTGGCGCATCAGGAGATCGACCTGAAGAACCCGCGTACCAATCGAGGTAACCCGGGCTTTTCCGATGAAGAGCGCGAAAAATTCACCACCCTGCTCGATGCGGGCTTCGTTGACACGTTCCGTTCGCTTCATCCGACAACCGAGGGCGCTTATTCATGGTGGAGCTATCGGTTCAATGCCCGCGCCAATAACGCAGGATGGCGCATCGACTACTTCCTGGTGAGCGAAGCACTGCGCGAACAAGTGGTGATGGCGAACATCTACCCCGAGATCATGGGGTCGGATCACTGCCCTGTTTCGATAGAGCTCGACCTGTAAGCCAGGTGCATACTGCGCTATCGATGCCAGGTGTACTACAATACGAAAAACAAATACGTAAGGAAGGGCCATTAATGGCACAAACTGCTATGGATCTAGAAAAAATCGAAGAAGGCGTGCGCCTGATCCTCGAGGGCATTGGCGAGGATCCTCAGCGCGAGGGGCTTCTGAAGACCCCCGCTCGCGTGGCACGCATGTACGAAGAATGTTTCGCGGGACTATACGAAGATCCCTCGGTTCATTTTGAGACGACCTTTGATGAGCACCATGAGGAACTGGTCATCGTGCACGATATCCCGTTCTACTCCATGTGCGAGCACCACTTGGTTCCCTTCTTCGGTAAGGCGCATGTGGCGTACATCCCTGCGAAGAGCGGGCGTATTTGCGGTATTTCGAAGTTGGCTCGCCTGGTCGATTCGTACGCACGCCGCCCTCAGGTGCAGGAGCGTTTGACGTCTCAGGTGGCCGATACGCTGGTGGAACAACTCGATCCTCAGGGCGTCATCGTGGTCATGGAAGCCGAGCACTTGTGCATGAGCATGCGCGGCGTCAAAAAGCCCGGCGCGAAAACGACCACCAGTGCCGTGCGTGGTATATTCAAGAGCAGCGCGAGCGCCGCAACGCGTGCCGAAGCGTTATCTCTTTTGATGGGTCGATAATCTCGAATGCTGGCGGAGGGCGCATCGATGGGTGATGCCCCGGCGAAAGGAACTTTTATGCGTTGTGTTATTTCTGTTTTGGGTAAGGACCGCAGCGGCATCGTTGCTGCAACTTCCGGCATGTTGGCCGAAAAGGGCGCCAACATCGATGATATCAGCCAGACCATTCTCGACGACATCTTCAGCATGACCATGCTGGTTCGTCTCGATCCTGAAGTCGCTGGCTTCAACGAGGTCCAGGAAGCGCTTACTCAGGTAGGGGAAGACCTGGGCGTGCAGGTGATCATCCAGCGCGAAGACGTGTTCCAGTTCATGTACAAGATCTAACAAGAGGTGGGCGTATGGCTTCAGCGGAAGAAGAGTTCTCTGCGTTCGTAGACACCATCGCGGCCCTGCGTGCTCCCGATGGATGCCCCTGGGATCGCGAGCAGACCCACGAATCGATCGCCCACAACATGATCGAGGAAGCATACGAAGCGGTCGACGCCATCGAGCAGCATGACGTGAGCCACCTTCGTGAAGAACTGGGCGATGTGTTGCTGCAGGTAGTGTTGCAAAGCCAGATTGCTGCCGATGCGGGTGAATTCACCGTCGCCGATGTGTGCCACGACGTGAATGAGAAGATGATCCGCCGCCACCCGCATGTGTTCGGTACTGATACTCACGCCGGATCGTCCAGCGAAGTGCTTGATATTTGGGATTCGGTGAAGCTCGCTGAAAAGAACACGGGGGACGCCCAGGACGAGCCCCAGGGCCTTCTCGACAGCGTGCCTTCGAGCTTTCCCGCGCTCATGCAAGCGAGCAAAATATCGCGCAAGGCGGTTTCGGCGGGATTCGAATGGGATACCGTCGACGACGTATGGGTGAAGGTCGAAGAAGAGCTTGCCGAATTCAAACAGGCGTGCGCTGAAGGTAACGCCGCGGAAAAGGAAATGGAATTCGGCGATGTGCTGTTCTCCCTCGTAAATGTTGCCCGAAAGCTGGGCATCGATCCCGAATCGGCCCTGCGTGCAACATGTCGAAAGTTCCGTGATCGTTGGTCATTCATGGAAGGCGCTGCCTGGGCTCAGGGGATGAACATCGAAGACATGCCTATGGATGAATTGCAAGAACTGTGGGATCTGGCAAAAGCGCATCTTGATCATTAAACGACGGGCCGGACAAGACCAGAAGGACCAGGCGAAGGTGTAGATGGCAAAGATTTATTCTCATACCGTACGGCTCGATGCCGATATCGTCGATGCCTTTTGCGTTCTTCAAAAGGGTTTTACCGACCAGTTCGTGTATTACGATAAACAGCAGGTCAATCGCTATATGGGCCTTGGCCGCTGCATCGCGATCCCATCCTTGGAAAGCGCCGATGTGGTGCTTCAGGGCGAGCCCGATCGCGAGCCTATTTTCTTTTCTTTTAATCGATTCGACGAGGCGAACCCGAAGCCCGTTGACGACATGATGGCCGCGTTCCCTAAAGTGCGCCTGATGGTGCCCGAAGTGGTGCTCATGCAGGTGCCCGAGGGCGCCTTTTTGCAGGTGAATAGTCTAGGACCTGTGTATCCCGGTCGCGTTGAGCGCTTTGTACGTCATGCGCGTGAGGCTAAGGCGCGCATGCATCGCAGCATTGCTTACACCCTCACGCGTGATTCGTATGAGGATTGGCAACAGGTGATGGCGCTGGGCTTGAATCGCATTGAAAGCCACCGCATCCATAAGCTCGTTCCTTCGCGCCGCGTGTTCCTGCAGGCGCAGGAGCCGTTCTCGTCAAAAGATGTGCTCATTAATCTTATCGATGGCGATGCGCAGGGTACGGTGTTCATGTACCGCTACGGAGATGTGTTCTTCTGCGGGTGCACGCCCGAACTGTTGGTCCGCAAGCAAGGCGATCGCGTGGAGAGCATGTGCTTGGCTGGCACGACATCGTGCGGGGCGGGCGAAGAGGAGCGTGCCCAGCTTGCCGATGCGCTTCTGAATGATGATAAGAACCGACGCGAGCATGAATATGTTGTGCAATTCATGCGCGAAGTATTCGGGCGCAACTGCCATAATGTGTCCATCCCCCAGACTCCCGATATTGCTGTTCTCCGACACGTGCAGCATTTGTGCACGCCGGTCAGCGCACAGGTTATGGAGGGACGTTCGCTTCTTTCGCTTGCGAGCCAACTTCATCCGACCCCCGCACTTTCCGGAACGCCTGTTGGTGAAGCGATGATGGCCCTTCGGGAAGCGGAGTCGTATAACCGCGGGTTCTTCGGTGGGACGGTCGGCTATGTGGACGGCGCAGGTAACGGAGAGTTCTCAGTTGCCATTCGCTCGGGCGTGTTCGATGGCGAATCGGCCTGGCTGTACGCAGGATGCGGTATCGTTGAAGGAAGCGATCCTCGAAGCGAATTCGACGAGATCGATCTGAAGCTGAAGACCATTTTGAGCGCGATGGATGCCCCGCGAACGGCAGGGGCATAACGGCCGACCTGCGGGCGGTGCGCGATTCGCAATCATGTGAGAACGCGCCTTTGTGATGTGTGCATCACGTAAGGGCGGTAAAGGGAAAGGGTAGGCTTGTCGTGACGAACCTTTCGGATGATGAACAGGGTGCAGAACGCACCCATGCGGTTGCGGAGCCGAATGTAGCGTCGGTATCTGCTGATGATCTAGGGCTCTATGTGGGAGCCTTTTTTGACGAATTGATCCGTGCGGGAGTGCGCGATGTCGTGGTGAGCCCCGGGTCGCGATCGACCCCGCTTGCGATGGTGGCGTTCGAAGCGCAGATGCGCTTTGGGGCTGCGTTCAATCTGTATCTTGATGTAGACGAACGGGGTGCGGCTTTCTTCGCCTTGGGCCTTGCTAAAGCGAACGGGCGCGCAGTGGCGCTGATATGCACTTCGGGTACGGCGGCGGCGAACTATTATCCCGCAGTCATGGAGGCGGAATCATCGCGGGTGCCGCTCATCGTGCTTTCCGGTGATCGCCCTCCGCGTCTGCAGAACTTGGGTGCGCCTCAGACGTGCGATCAGAACAAGCTGTTCTCCGACCATGTACGTCGATTCTATGGCATGCCCCTTCCCAGTGCGGATGAAAAGGCACTGCGGCATGTTCGCCAGGTGGCGCGAGAGCTGGTGGTGCAGGCTGCGCCAGGAACGCATGTGGCGGCACCGGTTCACGCGAATTTCCCCTTTGACGAACCGCTGGTGCCCTGTGCTTCGCAAGAGGGCCTGTTCGCTCTCGGGCGTATCGAAGATCATGATGTGCTGCCGAGTATCATTCGATCGGGAAATTGCCTGTTCCATAAAGAAGCGCAGGCGCTCGCTCAATATTTGGATGATCATCGGGTGATCGTGCTGGTAGGCGAAGGAACCTTCTCTATCGAAGCGGTGAGCGATCGCGCTCGTCGCGATCGGGAAGCGCAGGCGTTGTTGGCGTTCAGTGAACGCTTCGATGCGCCCTTGCTGGCCGACCCGCTTTCGCAGCTGCGCTCGTATGGGCACCCCGCGGTCATCTGCGGATATGATGCTATCCTCGCGCGTGATGAGGCACCCGAATTCGATGCGGTAGTGCGTTTCGGGCGCTATCCGGTTTCCAAGCGCGTTTGCCAGCTGATCGAAGGCTCGAATGCCGTGCAGATCGTGGTCGACCTGCAAGAATCGCGTGATTTCAATGCGCGGACCACGACGTTCGTGGCTGCCGATCCTCTTGACTTGGTGACGGCCCTGCTCGATGCGGTATCGTTCGATTTTCAGGAGATGCCCGATGAGGCAGCGGCCCTTCCTGGCAATATCCAAGAATGGGGCATGCTCGACCGCGCTTATGCGGAACGCCTTTTGTTGTCCGGCATGATCGAAAACGACGATTTTGAAGGAGCGTACGTGCAGGCGCTCATAAACGAACTGCCTGCGGATGCGCTGCTCTTCAGTGCGAACAGCATGTCCGTTCGTGCGGTGGATTCGTATTACTTCGAGCGCGGCAAGCATATAACGGTCCTGGCGAACCGCGGGCTCAATGGCATCGATGGCACGGTTTCAAGTGCGATAGGCGCGGCGCAGTCGTACGGCCAGACCGTGTTCCTCACGGGTGACCTGACGATGCTGCATGACTTGAATGCGCTTGCGCTGCAAGGGGAAATGCAAATCAGGGAAAAGAGCGGAGCGCGCCGCCCGAGCATAGTGATAGTGCTGCTGAATAACAATGGCGGGGCGATCTTCGATATGCTTCCCCAAAGTTCGGACGAGCCATATTTCGATCGCTTGTTCCTTACGCCGCAGAACGTTGATTTCGTTCAGGCGGCGCAGGCCTTCGGCGTTCCTGCGAAGAGGGTCTCTACCGTGAGTGATTTCCGTAACGCATGCCAAGAGGCCTTTGGGACCCCCGGCATATCGCTTATTGAGGTGCCGATGCCGCTGAGGGGCATCAAGGAACGCTATGGACAATATCGATAAAGCAGGCGGTGGCTCTGCGGTGGCTAGCGCTTATCCGGTCAATGCGCGGGACGAGTATTTCTTCTACGAGGGTCAGCGTCTTCATGCGCTTGTGTGGGATGCTGCTGGGGCGAGCGGCAACAGATCGCCGATCGTGCTCCTTCACGGATTCATGCAGTCCGCACGCAGCTGGATGAAGATCGCGCAGGTGCTCGCCGAAACGCATACCGTATATGCACTCGACCTTATGGGTCATGGCGAAAGCGCAAAGCCGAACGATCCTGCGCGTTACACCTACGATGATGTTGCTGCGTCGGTAGATGCTTTTCTGCGCACAGTGGTCTGCGCATCTGCACGGTCCACGGCTGCTGATTGCGCGTCTCCCCAGTCCACGTCCGCGCGGCCCCCATTTGCGCAACGGGCGCATGTGGTGGGCTATTCCATGGGTGCGCGCGTGGCATTGCGCCTTGCCTCGACTTCAAAGGATGTTGTTGCATCGCTCGTGTTGGAAAGCTGCAACTTAGGATGCGCGGACGAGGCTGCCCGTGTGCTTGCGCAGGAGCGCAACGAAGGGTGGATCTCGCGTTTGCGCACGGAAAGCATGGAAGATTTCGTAAGCTATTGGGAATCACTTCCCTTATTCGAAACGCAGCGCGCACAGGGCTTTGATGTGTTGTTGCGGCCCGGGCGCCTGGATAACGATCCAGCTGCCCTAGCGCTATGCCTTCAGGGCTCGGGCAAGCAGGCCATGCCGCTCGTGGCGGAAACGCTCGCGTGCCTAAAGGAAAGCGCCCTGCCCGTTGCGTATATATGGGGCGGTCTTGATAAGGGGTGCGCTCTTATTGCGCAGCAGCTTTTCGAGGTGGGAGCCACCACAAAAATGTTCAATACAGGCCATAACGTTCATTTAGAAGCGCCAATGCTTTATCTTGAAGAGGTACGAAAATTTCTTATCAGTACTGATATGGACGGGTAGTTCGAGAGGAGCCGCTATGGGCGACTTTCCCTGGAAAAAGGGTAAAGAATACGACGAGATCATCTATGAAACGTATGAGGGTATCGCCAAGATCACTATCAACCGACCTGAGGTGCGCAATGCGTTCACGCCGAAGACCAACGTCGAATTGTACGATGCGTTCTCCATCGCGCGTGACGATGCTTCGATCGGGGTCATCATCTTAACGGGTGCAAATCACGATGGTCGCCCCGAAGACCAGGCGTTCTGTTCTGGCGGCGACCAGAAGAAGCGCGGCAATGGCGGTTATGTGGGCGAAGATAATATTCCGCGTCTGAACGTGCTCGATTTGCAGCGTTTGATCCGCGTGGTTCCCAAGCCGGTCATCGCGATGGTGAACGGATATGCGATCGGCGGCGGCCATGTGCTGCATATCCTCTGTGATCTGTCCATCGCTGCGGAAACGGCGAAGTTCGGGCAGACCGGTCCTCGTGTTGGCAGCTTCGATGCGGGGTACGGTGCGGCTTATCTGGCTGCCATCGTCGGTCAGAAGAAGGCGCGCGAGATCTGGTACCTGTGCCGTCAGTACACTGCCGCTGAAGCATTGGAAATGGGCCTGGTCAACAAGGTCGTTCCCTTCGACGAATTGGAGGCGGAATGCGTGACTTGGGCGAAGGACATGCTGGCGCTGTCTCCTACGGCATTGCGCTTCATGAAGGCATCGTTCAATGCGGCGACCGATGGCTATGCGGGCTTGCAGCAGCTCGCCGGTGATGCGACCCTGCTGTATTACACCACTGACGAGGCGAAGGAAGGCCGCGATGCATTCAAGGAACATCGCAAGCCCGATTTCGATCAGTTCCCCAAGTTTCCCTGATAAGGCGGATCGGCACGAACGATTCGAACAAGTAGCAAGAAAGTGACCCGTATGATTTCGCATCTGGCTGAAATGGCACATCGAGGAGCCGACAAACTATTCTTTTGCGTGCAGCAGGATACTCGCCCGATCGAGTATTCGTTCCGACGTGCTCATTTTGCGGCTGCGGCCCTGGCCCGTCAGCTCGATAGGCGCGGGGTGAAGCCGGGTAGCACGATCGCCTGCACAATGTATAACGGCGTCGAACTGGTGCTGCTCATTCTCGCCGCAGCATACGGTGGCTTCACGCTTGCGCTGCTGAATCCCCGCCTTTCTTCCGATGAACGCCAGCTGCGTTTGGTCGAGCTGGAGAACGCGACGGGCGATCGCGGGATGGATGTGATTACCGACAACGTGGTCAATCGCCTGATGATCGACGCAACGGGGTTCGATGCGGCGCAATTTGCGTATGCGGTGGATGAATCGGCTGCGTCCCTTGAATTCGAATCGGCCCTTGAGCAGTATGCTCAGACGCGTGAAGCGGCATTCGATGGTGCGGAAGCTGGCGTGGTCATGTTCACTTCAGGGTCTTCAGGCACCCCGAAGGCCGCGTTCTTACCGTGGAACTGCATCATGGCTTCAGCTGATGCCGCCAATGACGCCCTTGCTTTCGAGGGTCGCGGGGTCTGGCAGATGGTGCTGCCTATGTGCCATATCGGTGGGTTCCAGATCATGGTGCGCTCTCTTCTTAATGGAAGTTCCTTCATCGTGTATGAGCGCTATCAGCCCACGCGCATCCTCAATGATGTGCTGAGCTTTCAGGTGACTCATATTTCAGTCGTGGATAAGATCCTGGCCGATCTGCTTGAGCACGATCGCGATAAGGTGATCACGCAGTACGCCTGCATTCTGTTGGGCGGGGCGGCTCTGAACGATAAGACCATCCGCAAGGCGCTGCGCGCCAAAGCGAGCGTTTATGCCAGCTATGGCATGACCGAGACGGCGAGCCTTATCGCCACGGCACCGATAACGCGTGGCTTTGCGGGCGCGCTCCATCTTTTGCCGGGGTATCAGGTGCGCATTATGCGCCCGGATGAAGAAGGCATCGGTCAGCTCCATGTTTCGGGCCCAGGCGTTTTCGAGGGGTATTTGAATGCGCGAAAAGCATCGAGCGCTGATGGGCATTTTGTAACGGGCGACCGCGCGAAGCTCGACGCTCAGGGATTGTTGCAGGTCTACGCGCGCACAGAAGATCTCATTATTTCTGGTGGCGAGAACATATATCCAGCAGAGATCCGTGACGTACTGGTGGGTATTCCAGGCGTGAAGGACGCGTATGTGTTCGGCACGGCGGATGAGACCTGGGGGTATCGTCCGGTCGCGTTCGTCGAAGCGGACTATTCGGCGAAGAGCGTGCAGCAGGACCACGATGCATTGGAGCTGAACCCTGATGAAACGGGCATTCGTCCGGCAAGTTGCCCGCAGGAATTCGCGCACATGATTCATCGTTATCTATATCAACGCATGTCGAACCTGCATCACCCGAAGCATATTCTGGTTATGGATGAGTTCCCGCTTACGGTAAGCGGGAAGGTCGATCGCATCGCGTTGAAGCAGCGCTACGATAAGCGTATCGATATCAAATCGCTCACGATATATCGTGTGAAGCAGCCCTTTGTTCACCCTGTTAAGACCGCCAAGGCCGTGGTCGATCAGCGCGAATCGTTCTTCGTGGAGGTTGAAGATTGGGCGGGACGCGTCGGCATTGCAGAATGCGTGTCGTTCACGACGAACTGGTATCTGCCTGAAACCATCGAGGAGGATTTCGCGGTCGTGCGTGATCGCATTGCCTCAGTGGTAATGGGTGAGCGCTATCTTCACCCCAGCGAAGTGTCGCGTTCATTGGCGACGTTCCCTGATCTGGCGGCATATCCTATGGCCAAAGCTGCGGTGGAGCCGGCTGTTTGGGACCTGTATGGCAAGATCATCGGGAAGCCGCTGTCGAAGTTGATCGGCGGGTCTGACCAGGAGAAGATCCTCGGCGGCGTGGTCGTTGGACTGGGTAGCTCCGAAGAGGTCTGTGCGGCGGTCGGTGACGCGGTTGCCGCGGGTTATACGCGGGTGAAGTTCAAGATAGAACCCACGACGGCCCTTGAGTGCGTTTCGGCTGTTCGCCAAGCGTATCCGGATCTGAATATCATGCTTGATGCGAATCAGTCGTTCGATGAATCGAATCTTGATGTGCTGTGCAAGCTAGATGCTCTGAATATTGCCTGCATCGAAGAACCATTCGACCCTGCCTATGTTCCCGCGAGCGGCGAAACCGATCTGTTCGTGCGCCTTTCGAAGTTGCAGGAGTCGCTTACCATGCCGGTCTGTCTGGATGAGTCGGTGGTGAGTGCTGCCGATATGGAGCGCGCCATGGCCCACGAAAACCTTACGTGCTACGCCTTGAAGATCGCTAAGTTCGGTGGCATTCAGCCCACGCTCGATTTTTATCAATGGGTGCGCGAGGCGGGTAAGACCGCATGGATGGGTGGTATGTTCGATACAGGCGTATCGAAGCGCATGCACGCGGCATTTGCTACGCTGCCGGGCATGGATCTGCCGGCGGATGTTTCGGATTATTCGGAGTACTTCTTGCACGATAGCGCCGTTCCTGCGTTGGAGCTGCATGGGGGTGCGCTGGTCCTCAACACGTTCGATCATCCGGTGGGGTTGGGTTGTGTGCTTGATAAAGAGTATCTGCAGACGATCCTGGTGGATGAAGTTCGCATTGCAAAAGAGGCATGATCGCTGCGTGGCGCGAATTACTGTTGAACAGATTTCCTGAGCGTGTTGAAGCAAAGCGTGATAGGGTGCCGGATGGCGTTTGCGCTTTTCAAATTTGTAAAATAATGTTTTAAATTCGCTAAATATTTCCCCTTTGTTTTCGTATCATTAATAGCGATCATGCGCGGCCGACCGTATGTGCATTATGCAGCGGCTGGGCAGGGCAACTGCAGTGTTGGTTCATGCGTGAAGGATGCGAAACTGTGATCGATTTTGGCTCGTTCATTACGGCTTTAATGGGAAGCCCTGTCTTGATAGTGGTGCTGCTGCTTACCTTGGGCGCGACGGTGGTCAATGGCGCAACTGACGCGCCGAACGCGATCGCGACCGTTGTCGGTACGCGAAGCATGTCGCCCGGCGCTGCGATCGTCATGGCTGCGGTATGTAATTTCATCGGGCTTCTCGCGGTTACGACCATCGGAGCCGCGGTAGCGAAAACCATTTTCAATATGGCGAATTTCGGGGGCGATAACGATGCTGCGCTCCTTGCGTTAGCGGCGGCGATGGTCGCCATTATCGTATGGGGTGTTGCGACCTGGTACTTTGGCATCCCCTCATCTCAAAGCCATTCTTTGATAGCCGGCATCACCGGTGCGGCTATTGCTCTCCAAAACGGCATCGGCGGTGTTAATGGGGCTGAATGGATGAAGGTCCTGTATGGCCTGGGTATTTCGACCATTCTGGGTTTTGTGTGCGGCTGGCTATTCACTAAGCTCATTGAATTCTGCGCGAAGGATCTTGATCGGCGTAAATCGGCCAATGCATGGCATTGGGCCCAGATCGCCGCAGGTGCGGGCGTGGCTATTATGCACGGCGCGCAAGACGGCCAGAAGTTCCTGTCCATCAGCATGATGGGCATCATGTTATGCATGGGTATGGGAACGGAAACCAACGATGTGATGTTCCCTATGTGGCTCGTTGTTCTTTGTGCAGCTACCATGGGTCTGGGTACCGCCATAGGCGGCAAGCGCATCATTAAGAGCGTCGGTATGGATATGGTCAAGATGGAGCCATATCAAGGCTTCGCCGCCTGCATGTCGGCCATTTTCTGCATCGGCTTGGCCAATGGAACCGGTATGCCGGTGTCGACGACCCACACTAAGACGACTGCCATCATGGGCGTTGGCGCATCGAAGCGCTTAAGTAACGTGAAGTGGGGTAAAGCGGGCAATATGGTGCTGGCATGGATCCTCACCTTCCCTGGTTGCGGCATCATCGGATACGTGTTGGCGAAGATATTCCTGATGTTCTAGGTTCTTCGGGGTCTCAAGCTCCAAGTTTCAAATTTCAGGTCTCAATCTCCAAAATCCAAGTTGTTGGGATGTTCGGATAGTAATACCATCGAGGATGGGAGTTCGAGTATCGAAGGGATGACTTGTAATGGAATTGGAGATTCTCGATCTAGGTCGAATTCGTTGCAAAAAACTAGAGCTCGTTGCTACGGATAACGAAAGTGAGTTCATCTATTCGCCAATGATAGCGGTGCTCATTCGTCACCCGAAGCTTGGCAATGTTCTATACGACACGGGAAACAGCCCGTTCTATAACACGGAATACAGTGCCGAAGAGCTGGAAACGTATCCCATCGACGCGTTCGTGTCCATTGAAGAGGCTCTTGCACAAAAAGGCCTTTCTCCAACGGATATTGATGTGCTGGTCTTGTCTCATCTTCATTTTGACCATGTGGGCGGCTTGCGCTATTTCCGAGGTACGAAAGCTATTAAGAACGTATTGGTCGCTGATGCGGATCTGCGCGAAGCGTATGCACGCACCATGTCGGGCAACGGCGGCGCTTACATTAAGACGCTGTTCGATGTCGATGGCGTGCAATATCATCCGGTAGAGGACGAACTTGAGTTGGCGTCCGATCTGAAGTTGTTCGTTCAGCGTTCGCACACACCCGGTTGCATGGGCATGATCGTAGAGACACAAAGCAAAGGAACGGTCATTTTCACGAGCGACACCATCTATACGCGTGAGAGCTACGAAAAAGCGCTAGCGCCTGGCGGGGGAATCAACAAGACATCCGATGAGTTCTTCAGTAACCTTGATCGGATCAAGAGGATGGAAGCGGATCTGCAGGCAACACTGTTCTTCGGACATGATTACGAACAGGCACAGCAGTGGCGTGAAGAAGGGGTTATCTGCTAGCTACGGGCTGGGCGTTCTTGTCCTGTTTTGGCAGATTGTGCGCACCTTGTGAACGACAAGTTATTTCTTGTGCAATCGTAAAAAATCTGTATACTTAGATGTCGCGCTATATAAGCGTTCCAGACATTGCGGGGTGGAGCAGTCTGGTAGCTCGCCGGGCTCATAACCCGGAGGTCATTGGTTCAAATCCAGTCCCCGCGACCAATAATCACAGGTCAGAGCTTCGGCTCTGACCTTTTTTGTCGGTCAACCGACATGTCAACCGACATTATACCGACAAAATTTTTTCTAAGCCTTGGGAAAATGTCCAAAAACAGACTACTGGTCACTCTAGGGCGCAACCATTTACAAAAAAGATTTCGCTACAGCGAATGTGGATAAACGCTCTGGCGCAAGCATAGGTTTCGCGGTACCGTCAGCAACCCTTCCGTTGCTAACGCTGTGGCGATACCGAATTATCTCTTTATCTCTCCCCTTTATCTAAATATCTCCAGGCACACGGGCGAAACACGCAAAACATCGCAGAGTTTTCCACAGGGAGATCGTGTGCATCAGTAGAGAAAGAAAATGGAAACGGCACGCGCCGGGCAAAGCCCCGGCAAATGAAATGATGCGGCAGCTCCGGTGTTGCGTGCCGTCCCCTTTGATAATCGTACCGACTATCGACTATTTTTGTAGTCTTGTATTTCGCCCCTCTATACGACGATTCACAACTATGCACTCGATACGACAATAATCTCAATTTGAAAGCAATTACTCTCAAAGCAAACCACTTTGCTCACGAGTTGATAGAACCTCTATCGCATTTGCTCAATCTGGTTAATCTGATGCTAATGCAACACGGCGAAGGAGTACCAGATGTATGAAGATAGGGAAAAAGAATGCAGCGAAGTAAGCACCGATGACATCGACGGCGAGGTCTGGAGCCTGAAAGAAGCCGCTGCGTATTTAGACGTTTCCTACTCGACAGCGCTTCGCATGGCTAGATCTGGAGAGTTGGTAGCGTGGCAAATTAACGATTCATGGAAGACGAGTAAGGGGCTGTGCAAGCGCTACGTCAGAAGCCAGATCAAGAAGCAGGCATTGATATGCCGCGCCACGTACAGCGAATAAGCAAACGCAAGCCAGTAGAGTACGCACGCTTCCCCCAGCGAACCTACTCAACCATTCAGCAAGGCCTCATGCAGGTACTGGTGGAGCGGAAGGTTGGCAGGAACGGCCTCATGGTGATGATTGCGTTGTGCGGAGCTGTATATGCCGATGGCAGACTCGGAAGAATGTCTTCTGATCTGATGAGTGAGATTACAGGGTTAACGACCAATCAGAATGCTCGCGGGATGAAAGAGCTTCGTGACAAGAAAATCATTACGCCGGTAATACGTCGAACAAAAGAAGACTATCGACATCCTGATAGGTCAAACTTTGGTCACGTTGCTCAGTACTGTTTCACCAAAGAGGTGTGGGCAAGAATAGAGTCGATAAGCAGCGATGATGACCCTTACGGTGACAAGTGCTATTAGCTGGTGGCTAATCCATATAAGCCAGGTAGCAATATAATTATCTTGTCAGGCCTCCCGCATCGCACTTGAGCAATTAACCAGGGTTGCGCGCTAAAAAGCGAAAAGGTGAAGTGGAACCGTCTACCAATGTCATGCCCTCCAAGGGCCTACAAGCTCCGTTCCGAAGCCCGCGAAGTGTGCGGGCTTCTCGTTTTTAGCACGAGCAGATGGAGTGTTGATTTGGTCGTAGTTTCAAATTGAAAGAAAAAGATTTCAAACTGAAAGGCTTTGCTGCCGATATACGAAGATTTCACCTTTATTCGCTCGCAATCATTATCTTGATGTGGCCGAACGTCCAAGAGGCGATGAGGCGACTCCTGACGACCTGTCGTTAGGAACCGTAAGGAGCCCCATCATGGAAAAGCGTCAAACACTGGAAGATCACATCATCGAAGCGGTTAACCAGCTTAAGGAAAATCAAGGCTTGTCACTTGTCGAACTATCTCACCGCACCGGCATTGACACCGTAAGACTTGGGAATGTTTTAAGAGGCGACCGCATCATGCGCGCTGATGAGCTGGCCTTATTGATGGTCGTTCTGCAGATTCCTATTCAGGCAATTTGTCCTAGGAAGTTTGTCCCTTGGACGATTGCGGAAGACAGAAAAGAAATAATTCGAAAACTAGAGTCAGGTGAATAGCGACCATGCACTTTAAATCCGTTGACACTCAAACCGAAGAAACACTCATCAAGAAATGTCAGCAAAACGGCTGGCTTATGCGCGGTGGATATGACTGGCAAGACGACCCTTATCTTGAGGAATATCCGTATGAGTTCTCATGCGCGGATGACCTTGAAGAACTGCGCGGATTCTTTACTCACGGCAACAGGGCCATCCGCCAGGGCATCGTTTATAAAGATCTCGCATTTATCCAGCAGGTTAACGGCGGTGATGAGTGGTGGACGCTGAAGCAAGTTGATGACGGCTGGATGAGCTTCGAGAACATCACCTTTGGCAACATGGTCAAGGATCCGGAGCGTTTCAATCACATGATCTGCTCCATGGTCGCGTCGAGCCCGCAAATCTGCCACAACCTCGACTATCAAGCACCTCAAGAACTCACGGATAAACTCATATCGCTTGCTGACGAATGCGGCTATTACGACGTTCAAGACAGCCATCCTGATCCTGCTGATTTCAGAACGTATGTAATCAGAAGTATCCAAGAAACCCCGGATGACGTGTGCGATTGGCTTCGAACGATTGAGGAAGAGGCCGGCGGCGCAGAGGCCGGTGAGCTTACGGAACAAGTAATGCTGGCTTTCAAGCGTGAAGACCCGCAGCAAGAGTCTCTTTCGGAAAGAGCAACGCGCGCAAAGGAAGCTGGCGCACATCAGCAAAGCCAGCCCGTGGCTCAGCGTGACGACAGAGGCAAATAAACACTGGGACAAATTGTCCCAGTAGGCAAGGAGGTAGCTATGCCAAGCGATTTCGGCGATGAATCAGGCGAGAAGTTCTGCGATTGGCTCATGGATATTGGGCAGCAGGCAGGTCAAGAGGCAATGCATGCGGCAGCGCACAAGCTCAGCGTAGCGCTTAAGCGCACGAAGGGTGACCTTGGTGTTGACGATGCTGAGCCTAAATGGGCACGACTCAACCTTGACGAGCTTTCTAAGATGGAAGGCTATGACAGCATCAAGCAGATCTTGGACAAGCAGCTTGAAGACGCCGGCGTCGAGCATAGCTTCTTTGTCGATGACAGGACAGGGCAAGAATCCCTGCTCTTCAAGCATGAGGACGCCTCCAAAGTTGACCGGGTATTCGATGAGTTGATTGAAGATGTCGACAGATCTCTTGAGCGAGCAGACACACAGCTTTCCCGGGGCGAGGAGCCGGCTAAAACACAAACGAAGGAAACGAGCCGCGACTCCGAACCCTTGGAGAAGCGGTCTGCGCGCGTGCGGGCATCTTCTGCAGCGCTGGAAGCCGAGCGCAGTCAGGGGCGTGGGCGCGATATCGGCCGCGAGGATAAGTTCCAGGAAGTGAAGACGAAATAGAATGAGGCTGCGCAAGGACAAGCTCGTCTTCGCCTCCGTTTTCTCCGTAGTAGCGTTCATCTTGGTGGACGTTTACGCGGCTTGTCTCTCAACGTATCCAGCTCCGCTTCTGGCGCATATCAGCGAAGCAATATACGCGCTCCCCGCTTTCGTCGTCCAGCGCGGCGCGGTGTTTTGCCCTGAGCCTGCCGCACTAGCCGCGGGCCTTGTTGCGACATGCGGTATCTGGATAGCCTGGGCCTACTCGCTTATGCGAGAGGGCAACTACCGTAACGGCGAGGAGCACGGTTCCGCCCACTGGGGCACGATCAAAGAGGGCCAACGGTTCCGCGATAAGGAGGCCTCCGACAACAACATCATCTTCACCGAGCATTATGCGATGGCGGTGAGCCGCAAGCAGTTCGACCTTGAACTCGACCGCAATCGCAACGTGCTCGTTATCGGTGGCTCCGGTTCCGGCAAGAGCCGCTATTACGTGCTGCCCAATCTCATGCAGGCAAACACGTCGTTTTTCGTCACCGACCCCAAGGGAACGATGCTTCCCGACGTCGGCCACATGCTGGAGAAAGAGAAATACCACATTCTGAGCTTCAACACCATCGACTTTACCAAGTCCATGCACTACAACCCCATCGCCTACGTTCACACGCAGGCAGATGTCTACACCTTCGTCGATTGCCTTATCAAGAACACCACGCCTGAGGGCGAAAGCAGCAATGATCCGTTTTGGGAGAAGTCAGAGCGCATGCTCTACATGGCGCTCATAGGCTACCTGGTATTTCATTGCCCGGAAAAGGATCGCAACATCCCCGGACTCATGACCTTGCTGAACCTGGCAGAGGCGCATGAGGATGATGAATCGTACATGAGCCCGCTCGATCTGCTGTTTCACGAAATCGAATCGGGGCAGTCCTATCAGAAGGTAAGCGATAAGACATTCAGTTTTGATGCCGACATGCGTTGCTTTGCAAACGGAACCGACACCGGCTATGCCTGGGTGAAAACCGGGATGCCGACCAAGCCAGAAGACGACTTCAGCCTGAACAACTACACGTCGTTCAAAAGCGGTGCTGCCAAAACCCTGAAATCAATCATCATCAGCTGCAACGCGCGGCTGGCACCCTTCACTTTCGACGAGATGCGCGAGGTTTTGCGCTATGACGAGATGCATCTGGATACGCTGGGAGACCCTGGTCAGAAGACGGCGCTATTCGCCATTATGAAGGACACGTCGGATAGCTTTGCATTTCTGTTCGCCATCATGATGTGGCAAACGATGAACGTGCTGTGCGACAAGGCCCTGGCCGAATTTGGGGGCCAGCTGCCCACGCCGGTGCACTTTATCTTCGACGAGTTTGCCAACTTGGGACATCTGCCCGAGGTGCAGAAGACCGTCGCCGTCGTCCGCAGCCGCAACATGTCGCTTTCCATAATCCTGCAGTCAATCGCACAGTTGAAGCGCGAGTACAAAGACGATGCGCAGACCATCATCGACTGCTGCGATACGACGCTATTTCTGGGCAGCAAGTCAAACGAGACCAACAAGGAGATCTCGGAGATGATCGGCAAGGAAACGGTGTCGACGCTCAATGTGAACGAAAGCCGTGGCGCGAATCCCTCCACTACCAAAAACTACGGTCGAAGCGAGCGAGATCTTATCCAGGCTGCCGAGATCGGCAAGCTGAAGCGCAGCCAAGGAATCCTGCTCATCGCCGGGACGAATCCGCTTCTAGACGAAAAATACCACCCTGAAACGCATTCTCGCTACAAGTACGTCGACAAGCACGGCGAGCAAGCCGTGTTCCGGGAAAAGTTCGATTTTGAGGACTACTGCGCACGGGTGCGCGGGAGCGTGATGCCTATGCACTGAGACAAATTGTCCCAGTAAGCGACCTCAACGGCGGCGGCCATGCCATAACGGGCACCGCACGCTTCACGAAAGCTTCCACACAATCGCTTGGGACCGCCACCGCCAATGTAAAGGAGCTTACGCTCCGCAGCGAATTTTACCACTTGAAACAGCGGCCACTTCCACCTTGGGCCGCGAAACCATGTAAAGGAGTGCAAACCATATGCTTGCAAACATCATTACGCTCGTATCCGGCTGCGTTACGTTCCTGGGCGGCTTCCTTGTCGTCTGGGGTGCAGTGTCCCTTGGCCTCGCCATTCGCGAGCAGCAGGGCGGCAGCCAGATCGCCAGCGCCATATCGACCATCGCCGGCGGTGCCATCATCATTGCCGCTGCCGTCTATTTCGGGATGCTCGACACATCCTGGCTCCCCGCTTAGGGGTGATGCGGTTGCTAAGCGTATCAATCCATAAAGACATCGGCGAATACAGCGAGAAGATCGTCGGAAAGCTGTCGTTTCGCACGCTTATCTGCGTAACGGGTGGGTTTGCAGCGGCAGTTGCTGCAGCGGCCTTCACCTACTTCGTTTTGGGCATCGACGTATCGAACGCAACGCTTCCCGTCATGGCGGTCTCCATGCCGTTCTGGCTCGCAGGATTCTGGCGGCCTTACACCATGAAGCTCGAACAATTCATGCCCCTGTGGTTCCAGCATACCTTCAACGACGACAGGATCCTGTACGCATCTTCCATCGACAAGGCAGAGCCAGCCCTGCGCGAAGTTCTCGCGCAGAAACAAGACCGCAAGCATGCACGCAAAGCCAAAAGGAAGGGGGCAGAGCTGTATGAGCCGAGCCGAGAAGATATCTAGGCGCGAAGCAAAGCGCGCTGCCAAGGAAGAGAAAAAGGAACTGCGCGCGGCATGCGCAAATGCCAAGGCACGTGGCAAATCCGATGTTAACCGCCGCCTGCGCGCCCAGGAAAAGGAGCTTACCGAACAGACGACGTCGAAGCGCCGTGCGCGCTTCGCAGCAAAGGACGTGCTGTCCTATATCGGCTATGACGCCATGTACCCCGACGGTATCGCCCAGGTGGAGGATGGCGTTTTCTCCCAGACGTTGAAGTTCACCGACATCAGCTATCAGTCCGCACGAGAGGAGAATCAGCAGGCAATCTTTTCCACGTATTGCCAACTGTTCGATTACTTTGGTGCGGAAACCTCCGTGCAACTCAACATCGTAAATACGCCGATACCGGCAGATGAGATTGGCAACAAGATCTTCTTCGAGTGTCACAAGGAGCGCACGCGCGTCTACGTGGACGAATACAACCGCATCTTGAACGACAAGATGCGCGAGGGTGTGTCCAACCTCATCCGCGAGCGTTATCTGACCTTCGCGGTTGGAGCGCCCAACGTGGATGCCGCCGTGCCGAAGCTTGCGCGCATAAGAAACGACTGCGTACAGACACTTGCACGCATCAGAAGCGATGCAACCGTCGTGCGCGGTGAAGAACGCCTGGCCGCCATCCACTCGCAGCTGCGTCCGGGCAAGAAGCTGACTTCCCCCGTATTCGAGGAACTGTCATGCAGAAGCGGCTTGCGCACCAAAGATCTTATCGCACCGGGCGTTCTCGACTTCAAGCCGCAAGGGCGCGCCGATTGCTTCTATTCGGACGGCATGTACGGCCAGGTACTGGGATTTCGCCGCTTCGGCAGCGAGCTTTCCGACCGCGCCCTAGCCGACATCATCGACTTGGCCCTGCCTCTCAACGTCACCTTGCACATTCAAGCCTTGGATAAGGCGAAGGCCGTTGCCTACGTGAAGCAGCGCCTTGCCTGGATGGACAAGGAGATCATCGATGAGCAGATGACGGCAGTGAAGAAGGGCTATGACTTTCAGATTCTACCCTCCGAGCTCAAGTACTCCAAAGAAGAAGCCGAAGACCTGCTCGACCATCTGCAAAACAAGAACCAGCGCCTGTTCATCTTCACGGGCCTGGTATACACGTATGCCGAGAGCTTGGAGGAGCTTGACGAGCAAGTGCTGCAGATCATGAGCACGGCACGCCGCAACTCCATCGACCTCGATACACTTACTTACCGCCAGCGCCAGGGTCTGAACTCGGTGCTGCCGCTAGGGCACAACCATGTTGAGATGAGCCGCATGATGACCACCGCACAGGTAGCCATTCAAATGCCTTTTGCCAGCCAAGAGCTCAATCAACCGGGTGGCGGCTATGTAGGCCAGTCCAAACAATCGGGCAACCTCGTTATCTGCAATCGCAAGGATTTGGCAAGTCCCATGGGGTTTGTTTGCGGTAAACCTGGCTCTGGTAAATCCTTCAGCGTCAAGCGCGAGATCATGAATACTATATTGGCCTACCCCGATGACGAGATCATCATCTTCGACCCTGCGGGCGAATACGCACCTGTGGTCGAGCCCGCTGGTGGCACGTCCATCCGTTTCGCGCCTGATTCGGCAACCTACATGAATCCGTTTGACTTAGGCGATGTTGCAGACAGGGGCAATGCGTCGCAAATGGCCTTCAAGATCGAGGCTATTTTGGCCCTATCGTCTGCCACCATGGCAGAAGGTGCCCAAGGTCTGCCCGAGTCGGACAAGTCCATCATCAGCCGCTGCGTCGAGGCGGCCTACGTTGCCGCATCCATGCATGACAGGATGCCCAAGCTCGGTGACTTCTATGACATCCTTACGCGCCAGCCCGAGGCTGAGGCACGGGACATCGCGCTTCGCTATGAGCGCTACGTTAAGGGTGCCTTGTCGTTCTTCAACAACCAATCCAACGTCACTTTCAAAAACCGCATTACCAACATCGACTTCAAGGATCTGAGCTCGAACATGCGCGTGTTCGGCATGCTCACCGCACTTGAGGCTGTGCGCAACCGCATGTACCACAACTTCGAGCGCGGTGTCACCACCTGGCTCTACATCGACGAAGTGCAAAGCCTGTTCAGCCACCCGGCCATCATCAGCTACTTCTCCAAGTTCTGGGCCGAGGGCCGCAAGTTCAACCTCATTTGCACCGGTATCACGCAAAACTCCATCTACATGCTCGAACACGAGGAGGCGCGCAACATGGTGCTGAACTCCGACTACATCATGCTGCTGAAACAGTCTCCGCTCGATCGCCGCGAATGGGTGCGCCTGCTGGACCTTTCCGTCCAGGAAGAAGCATGTATCGATGAGTCCGTGAAGCCTGGTGAAGGTTTGCTGGTGGCTGGCGCTGCCCGCATCGCCATCACGGACGACTGGCCGAAGGGCTTGCTCTACAACACCTTCAACACCAAGCCCGAAGAGATTGCAGCGCTCAAGCGCGCTGCCCGTTTCGAGTTCGGCTTCAAAGAAAAGACCAAGGGATAGGTTCATGTCGAGCAATCTTGCCAAGCATACCGATACGGCGAAGGCCACCGAGTTCACTCGGGGCGAGTCCGACAGCGCCTTCGAAGCCAAGGCGGGACGCACCGATGCGGTGAATACCGGCATCGTTAAGAAAGCCGATGCCGTTGCCGAGGCTGAGTTGAAGAGTGCGCGCAAGGGAGGCGCGTCCGTCAGAACCGTGCTCGGTCGTGCGGCGCGGCAGGCAGGCGGCCAAGAAGGTGCGGATGCCGGTGATCAAGCCGCACGCAATATCACACGACAAACGGGCGTCGCCCTGCAGAAGAGCCGCAATATGCGCTCGGCGATATTCGCTTCCGCTGCAGCCGAGATGGACGAGGCTGACGAGACAAGCGGGATGTCGGATGCCTATCAGAAGGGCTCCGACGCAGCAGCGCTGGCCCGCAAAGCGAAAGCCATGCGCACCTCCAAAGATGCGGCTAATGCCGCAGCAAAGGCTACTGGGACAAATTGTCCCAGTGCCGCCAAGTCCGTTGAGGATAGGGCTCGTAAGGCTGTTTCTAAAAAGGCAAAGGAGAAAGCAGCGGAGTCGAAGGTGCGCATGCAGTCACGACGTACCTGGCTCAAGGCGCACAGCGCGCAGGCAAAAGCAGCTCAGGCTGCTGGCGAGACTGCTACCAAGGCAGGCGGCACCAAAACGCTTGCCGCAATGGCCTCCGGTGCGCTTGCGCCTGTTGCCGGCGTAATTGCGGGCATCATTGCGTTCGTGCTTGCCATGATGGCGGTGTCCCAGCTTATCAGCGCCCTTTTCGGCTTCTGGGAAAACGAGGCTTCGAAGCAATCGATGGCGGGGCTTCCGCCCTACATCACGCAGGAAATGGTAGTAACCGCACTTGAATGCCAAGAGAAATACGGGCATCCAGCTGGTTGCACCATCGCGCAGGTCATCTGCGAGTCGGGCCAGGGAGATCATCTGTCCGGTTTGGCGACGCGCGACAACAACCTGTTCGGCATCAAGTGGGCCTCATCCTACGGGTTGGCCGAGGAAGTGTCGGGGCATTCCAGCTGGCAGACCGGCGAGGAGTACGGCGGGCAGCACGTCACTATCACAGCCGAGTTCACCAGTTTCAAGTCGCACAAGGACTGCATCGTTTTCCGCAGCCGCGTCTTTTTGCAGAACTCCCGTTATTCGGAAAACGCGCTTATCAAGGAAGCAATGGCTACGCATTCGTCCGACAAGATGGCGGAAGGTTTGAAGGATGCCGGCTATGCCACGAGCTCAAGCTACGTTGAATCGCTCAAGAGCATCATGACCACCTACAACCTCTACCGCTTTGATGGGATGACCGTCGAGCAATTCGAGTCTATGACGGCAAACGGGGACGCGATTGTGCAGGCGGCATACAGCCAGCTTGGGGTTTCCTATGTGTGGGGCGGGTCTACTCCCAACATCGGTTTGGATTGCTCGGGCTTGACCCAGTACTGCTATGCGCAGGCAGGCATATCCATTCCTCGCTACACCGAAGACCAGAAGAGCGTGCTTACCACAGTTCTTCTGTCTGAGGCCCAGCCCGGAGACATCCTCTACAAGTACGGGCATGTGGCTATCTACATCGGCGGAGACCAGTACATCCATGAACCGCAGACCGGTGACGTATGCAATATCTCTTCCGGCATCAACTATTTCACCTGCGCGTTGCGCGCGAACAGATAGGAGCGTTGAAGCAATGAACAAGAAGGGCAAGATCCTCATGGCGCTAGCCATTGGAGCCGTTGTCATCCTAGTCGGATCGAGCGTCGTGCGTTGCACACTCATCCACCAGGATGAAACGGTGGGACAAATTGTCCCAGTAGAATCAGAAGATAACCAGGCACAGCCGAATACCTTGGATACTTCCAGGCAGAAGTTGCCTGCAGACGAGAAGAACGCGCTGGCGATACTGAAGAGCAGTGTGTGGACTGCCGACGGCGGCAAGTCGACCATCACGTTTAAGGATGGCCGCTATGCCGAATCTGACGGCGTTGCAAACAACATGACCGCATTTGATGTCAAGTCGGTGACGAAGGAAAGCAGCCAGACGTCAATCATGCTCAAGCTGGATTTGCCAGATGGCACGACCAAGGATTCCCTTGTGCTTGTGCGCCAAGATGCTGCAGGTGCCTATACCGTATCAAGTGATGATTTTACGCTGGCGAAAACCTACAACCAGGGAGCGCCTAACGTTGGCACCGTTGAGGTTATAGGCGTAAACGATGAGTTCCGGGAACTCTTAGGCGGCACGGCTGAAGGGCTCTCCAAGGCCGTGACCGATTACGCGCATGCGCATGTTCCTACGGCAACTAAGGCAACGTGGACGCAATCGCTTGTGGTCGACTACGCAAGCGACACGGTAAGCGCCAACTTCACCTGTGATGATGCCGCATCGACCGTGCTTACCGTCGAATACGCACGGGGCCCGGCCACGTTCAAGGTCATGGGGTGATGCGAATGCCGGCAACTATCAAAGGCAGACGCTTTGTCATGGCATTCGCGGGGACATTCCTGATCTTAAGCTCGCTCATGTTGTTCCCGGATTTTGCCTTCGCGTCGATTGCTGACGACATCAATAAATGGCTTTGCGGGGTGCTGCGCGACTGCTGCAACTGGATCTTTGCGAACCAGATAAACATGCTCAAGTCCATCGGCTACGATGGCATCCTCGCCGCCAGCTTTGATTCTATGCTCGGCACGGCGGGCAACACCACCATGTACTCGCTCGTCCATGGGGTGTGGCAGGTTGCCATACTGCCCATCGGTTGCGGTGTGCTCGGGTTCGTGTTCACCATCAAGCTCATCCAAATCTCGCAGAAGATGGATGGCAATGCGAGCTTGCCGGGAGTGAAGGAAGTCGTGTTCCTGCTCGTTTTCTTCGCAGTATTTCTGTTCCTCATTCAAAACAGCTTCGACCTCATGGCGTCCATCTACTCGGTCACAAAACTCGCCATCGAGCGCGTCATCAACATGTTCGGCACGGGCGGTGCCATCGACCTTAATGCCGTATCGATCGTCACCACCGACGACGACGTAGCGGCGCTCGTTGCCATGCTCATCGTGGCGCTTATCAGCTGGGTTGTGGTGTTGGCGGCCTATATCGTTGCGCTCGTCGTTTCTTGGGCGCGAGCCATCCAGCTCTATCTCATGGCAGCATTTAGCCCCATACCGCTCGCGCTCATGGGTACCGAGGATACCCGCCAGATAGGCATCGGCTACGTCAAGAATTTTGTGGCAGTGTGCCTGGCAGGCATCATCATCCTCGTGCTGCTTATTTCCTTCCCGATAATCCTTGGCGGCCTCAATGCGGCGAACCCCGGAACGGGTACGCCCATAGACGGCATTGCCAACGGGCTCACCTATGCGCTCCAGTACCTGGCGATGTGCATCCTGCTCATCTTGTCCTTGGTAAAGAGCGGAAGCTGGGCCCGCGACATCGTTGGCGGATAGAAGAGAGGAGGTGAATCGTTATGTATGACTATGATTCCTGCCCTTGCGAGCAGGCGGCTTGGCGCGTTTACGACCTGATGTGCGAGCACGAGCCCATGTACTTCGATGCGCACGTTACTGACGACGAAGAAAGCCCTAACGGTTTCGGCTGGTATTTCTCGTCGCATTTGCGAAACGCCGATGGCACTTGGTCCGAATACGACGGCGGCCAGTATTGGGACTACGAAAGCGCAGAGGAATTCGAGGGCGTTATCGGAGAAGCAGTACCCTTTGCAGCCTTCGAGGCGAGGCCCGTGGAATACGAGGAGTTCGAGCGCGTCGCTTTTCAAGTGCCCCGATCCCTATCCGAACGTGAGGCAGCTGCGCGCGCGTTCCATGCGGGTGACCAACGCGGCCGCAACGATCCTGTAAAGGATGCTCAAGTGAGCAGATGAATGATGCAGTTAACAACGGCGCGGTCTTCCACAACACCCCGTCACCGCCAATGTAAAGGAGATTGAGACAATGACCGAAACAGAGAAGAAGAACGTCTTTTTGACGCTTCACAAGAACTTCGTCCGCACGGATATCGAGTATACCGACAAGACAACCGGCGAGCTGAAGACGTTCAACCAAGTGACGCTGCCCAAGGGCACCACTATCGACGGCATCGACGTTGGCTGCTATCAATTCAGCCCGCTATTCGTCAATGCTTCGCGCTTCAGGGGTGAGAACTTCCGCGATATCCCCTTGCTTGCCGATAGGGAGGTCTGGCTCAAACGAACCGTTCTTGATGGCGAGGGCAACCCCGTTCTCGATGACGATGGTAAGCCCGAACGCGACACGGTAAAGGTTATGCCGCAGGAAATCAAAGATGCGGTTGATAAGCAGCGCAGCGACTACCTCCAGGCGCACGCCCACGACCGCGAGTCCCGCACACAGGAGGCAGATCTAAGCGGTAAGGCTCAAGCCGCGCGCAACGGTGCCGGCGCACTTGAGGAATCCTCCCAGCCACAGCGCAATGCTCAGACGCGATAGGTGCATGCCCTATGGAAAAGATCTTAAGAAGAAACAGTCCGAAGGCGGTGCGCATAGTGCTTGCGGCGCTTATCGCCCTATCCGGATTTGCGGGCGTGCTCACGCAATCCAGAACCGCATATGCTGCCGAATCCGCTGATCTAAGCATCGGGGGCGAGATCTACTATGCAGGCTATGGAACCTCGTGGATGCATGCCGACGGCGAGATGGCATATTGCGGCAATCCGAGTGCCGCAACGCCTTCTTCCGGTAGCTATTCCAAACATGCGGTATCTGCGACAAGCGGACGTGATGCTGAAACCATTGCAGATCTGTGGTTCAGCTATGGTAGCCCTGGCTTTGACAAAGCGCTTTGGCCGAGTACTTGGTATGACGGCAGCGCGATGACTGACGGGCGCTATGCGGCACTTGCCCATATCCTGCTTTCCGACACGTTTTCCAGCAACGGTGATTATGCCCTTTACGGCTGCAATCAGGACTTCAAGGATTGGGTTCGCAAGTACGTCATCGGGTTTGACAGCGATGGTTCCGAGATCAACTCAAGCGCCACGGGTCGCCAGATAGCAGCCCGCATGGGCGAGGTACCGAACAACTTCGAAGCTTTCATGCTCTATACTGGCGAGGGCACGCAGCTCATCCTGTCGTTCAAGTACACGCCCTACGGTGCGGTTGACCTGACCAAGTTGTCTTCGAATCCCAGCGTGACTACCGGCAATGATTGCTATTCGATCGAAGATGCAGTCTATGGTATCTATTCCGATTCAAGTTGCACCAAGCTGGTGAAGCCTATGAGAACCGACGTCAACGGTTACGCCAAGGCAGAAGAGCTTGAAGTGGGCGAATACTGGGTTAAAGAGGTAACGCCCTCTAAGGGTATGGCGCTTGACGAGACCATCTATCCCGTAACGGTTAAGTCCGATGAGACCACAGCCGTCAACGGCGGCACGGTTATCGACTTTGCCCGCACTGACCCGGTGGGTATGTTGGTGGGCAAGGTTGATGTGACCACCAACGCTCACAGGCCCCAAAGCGTGGCCGACCTTTCCGGCGCGCAGTTCAGCATCAAGTACTACGATGGTTATTACGACAATGCCGAAGATGCGGCGGCATCGGGCGAACCTACGCGCTCATGGACGTTTGCAACCGACGAGGACGGGTTCGCCTACTTCTCTGACGAGTACCTTTTCGCGGGTGACGCGCTCTACTACCAGATCAACGGAACCACGGCATGTATGCCGCTGGGCACCGCGGTGATCGAAGAGGTCAAGGCACCTGAGGGTTACAACCTCGACGATGGCGTGAACCCGAATAATCCGCCCAAGAAATTCTGCGTGCAGATCACTAATGACGGCATTATCGGCGAGAGCGTGTATTCCTGGAACCGCCCCGAGGTTCCTGACACCATCCAGCGCGGCGACTACCGCCTGTTCAAGGAAGCCCCCACCAATAACGACGAAGAGGACCAGGAGCTCACCCGCATCGCTATCGAAGGCGTGCAGTTCCAGATAATCAACGAGAATGAGAATACGGTCGTGTCTCCCGATACGGGCGAGGAGGTTGCCAAGGGCGGCGTCGTTTGCATGCTCACTACCGATGAGAACGGCTTCGCCACCACCAGGACGCACGTGCCCGCAGGTTGGAGCGCCGCATTGGCGTACGGCGAGTACACCGTGCACGAGATCATCCCCGATGACGTTGCCGAGCGCGTGAAGGCCGAGCACGGCATCAAACTCATCGGCGTGGACGACTGGAAGATAACGGTTTCCGCCGAGGGGCAGTACGATCCCATCCAGGTAGTTGCGAACCATATCCCGCAGACCCCGCTCACCATCCAGAAGGTCGACAGTACCACGGGTAAGTCCATCCCGCTCGCATGCAGCTTCCAGATCTTCAATGAGGACAGCAAGCTGGTAACCTACACCGACCATATGAACGAAGTGGTCGTAGATACCTGGACCACCATCGGCAAGACGGGACATGTGACGCTGCCGATGAAGCTCGATGAGGGAACCTACACCATCCATGAGGTGGCGGCACCCGATGGATACGTGCTTGGCGACAAGGACATCACGTTCACGGTTGATGAGTACCGCACGTGAGACGACCCCATCACGGTCACCTATGCCGATGCTCCCATCCGCGCGGAGATTCAGCTACTCAAGACCGATGGTACCACCGAGGTTCCTGTTGAGGGTGCCGAGTACTGCATCAAGGCTGAGGGCGACGTGGCGACGGGAGATGGCACCGTGCGTTTCGAAAACGGCCAGATCGTCGGCTACGTGACCACGGATGCAGACGGCAAGGCAACAATCGAGGATCTGTACCTGGGCAACTACGTGGCCTATGAGACCAAGAGCCCCGAGGGCTGGGCGCTTGACACCGAGGAGAACCACATCAACATCGAGACCCAGGGCCAGTTGGTTCCCATCGTTGTCGAGCAATTCGATGCGGTTGACATACCCACGACGCTCAAGCTGTTGAAGGTGGATTCCACCGATACCACCAAGGCGCTTGCTGGCGCGACGTTCCGCATCACGCAGACTGCACTGGCAACAACCGACGAACTGGATTCTGACTTCAGCGTCAATTGGGAATACGAGCTGACGACCGAGGCTGACGGCACGGCTGCGTTGCCATACATGCCGCATGGCACGTTTGCAATCGAAGAGATTCAAGCGCCCGCTGGTTACTTCATGCCAACGGATGTGCAGCCCGTTTCCTTTAAGGTCGACGATCAGGGCTTCATCGGTTTGGTTCAAGAAGGAGCCCAGCTCAGCGATACGCTCGAGCTCACCTTCGAGAACACACCGGCCATTCTAGACATCAACAAAACCGACGCCACCACGGGTGAGGAATTGCCCGGTGCCACGCTTGTCGTTACCGACGGCGAAGGCAACGTGGTAGAGGAGTGGGTGTCAACTGATACCGTGCATCGCATCGTCGGCATCGAACCGGGTGACTACGTGCTCACCGAGACCATCGCGCCCGAAGGCTACCTGGTGGCGACTTCGGTCGAGTTCACTGTTGAGCCCACTGGTGAGGTACAGCAGGTTGAGATGAAGGACGATTACACCAAGGTCGACATCTCTAAGACCGATATCGCCACCGGCGAAGAGCTGCACGGAGCGCACTTACAGGTGATCGACAAGGATGACAAGGTGGTTGCCGAGTGGGATACCGATGGCAAGGTGCATCGCATCAATGGCCTTGAGCCTGGCAACTACACCCTGCGCGAAACCAGCGCCCCTGACGGCTACGAGATCGCCGAGGACGTGGCATTCACGGTAAAGGCCACAGGCGACGCGCAGAAGGTTGAGATGAAGGACAAGACTACGCCTGACACACCCGAAACCTCCAATAGCGACTTACCAAAGACCGGCGACCAGTTCCCCTGGTGGGGCTTTGCGGCTTTAGCTGCTGCAGCCGCTAGTGCTGGTGGAGCAATGCATCTTGCGCGCAAAAGCGGTACCTCTGTTAATGAAGACGAGGATGATGAATGCTTGCAATAACACTATGGCTTCTTGGCTTCGTATCAGGGCTATTCACGCTAATCACGCTAGCTTGCGCAAAGGTTAGCGGCGACTGCTCCCGAATCGAAGAAGGCTTCATCGATTAAAAACGCAGCGGCTGGGTTCATCCCCAGCCGCTGTTTTATTGCATTAACCGAGCAATACGCTCTTAATTGCGGGTAAATAGGGTCTCGGTGGCATAATGGCGCAAATAGAATCGTGAGAAAGCTATCAACGTGGACGATAATTATGAAATTGGTCTTCAACTTGCTCTAGCTCAAGTTGAAGAAGAGATTATCCTTGATGCAACTGAGATTGGACAGCCCGATATTGTCTTCAGCGCTGCTGAGCATCTTGCTGCAGATATGGATGGATGGGACTACATCGCTGCCGCGTCCGCCGCTGCCATAAGCGCATTTATAGCAACAAATGAAGACGTAGAAAAATGGCTTGCTGGCGTGCATGACGCGGCAAACAAGCAAAGCGGCAGCTATGATTTCGTTCAAACAGCACTTGGGAAGGTGTTTGAGCATAGCGGAGATGTCATGGACCGGTTCAGAACCAGAGACGCGGAGATTCGCCCAGATGCACTGTTCCACAGAGTCTTTTGGGGACATGATCCATTGGGTATAGGCCCCGATAATCCTTTTATTCTCATGTTTAAAAACAACGGAATCGGCGGGATTTTTCAAGCTACGAGACATCTGCTTGCAGATACATTTTCAAAGCAAGGTCTTCCTTTACCAGGACATTCATTTTTTGAGATTCCTGGCGACAGGCCCGGGAACCACCTGATTGATTTAGTTCGAGAGCTTTCAAAAGAGCGTTACGGAAATAAGCTCCAAGCGGAGGCAATTTACGAGCACCTTCTAACAATACGTGCGCAAGATTTTGCTGGTGGAATGGTTGCGGCAGCAATAGTTTCAAAATACCTTGGCTTTATCGGTGGCGCGAAGATGCGCGATTTCAGATTCGAGTTGCGTAATGCGGGCTTCGAGCACGTCCAATCGCGAGGGCTCGATAACCGGTTCCAGCCCGCTGCGTGCGTTTTCTACCAGCTTGCGCAGGCTAACATTGCGATACAACGTCGACCGGGAAACGTGCGCGATTTGAGCAACGGAATAAAACGAAACCTTTCCGCCGTTTTCGCGGATGCAGGTAATGGCTGCCATAACGCGCTTTTGTGTCTCGCTCATAATTCGCCCTTCCCTTGTCTTCAGCGTTGCCACGCCTTGCTACATCTTCGCAACATATCCTGTCGCGCGGCCGCTGCCTACCTTGGTTATTTTGCCGGAATCCAGAAGACTCTTCAGTGTGCGTTCCACGGTGGTCTGTGAAATGTCGGGGCATTCTGCTTGGATGTCTGCCTTAGTAACCTTTCCCACCTTGCGACTGAATACGGCTTCGATGCGCTCTGCTTTTGTTGGCTTGCTAACGGTAAGGCCCTGCACCCGGTCTTCGAAATCGTGGTAAGCGGCTAGTATCACGCCCAGCAAATAGCGAACGATAGGGACATAGTTGTTTTCTTCCTCGCTCCACCCGGGCGATGACTGCTGAAGGGCTTCATAGTACGTTTCTTTAGTAGCTTCGATCTCCATCTCGATGCTTACATATTTGCCGACCAAATAACCGCTGCGATACAGCAATAGCAAGGTCAACAGCCTACTCATGCGGCCGTTGCCGTCGTTGAACGGATGGATGCAAATGAAGTCGAACGTGAATAGGCAGGCTAACAGCAGCGGGTCGTATGTACCTTTGTCCAGCGCCTTATCGTAGGCTTCGCACAGCTTTGCGACAGCGTCAGGCGTGGCAATTGCGGGAAGTGGATTAAAGCGAACAGTTTGGTTTCCCTGAGCGTCGAATTCGACAATGGCATTGTCTGAATCCTTCCAGTTTCCCGCGAAACCCGATTGAGTGTGCCGATACAGGTTTCTGTGAAGCTGTAAGATCACGCCTGGTTTTACATCGATATAGTCGTAGCTGTTATGTATGGTAGCTAGCACGTCGCGATATCCTGCGATCTCCGCCTCGTTGCGACTCTTTGGCTCGGTTTTCTGCGCCATCAGGTCGTTCAGCCGCTTGTTGCTGGTAAAGATACCCTCTATGCGATTGGACGCATCGGTGCTTTGTATTCGTGCAATCTCGCACATGGTTTCAAGCACATCGGCTTTCGCCTCTAGGTAAAGCTCTTGTTTTCCTTTATATTCGTGTATAGCTGATACCATATTCATGATATCGGGCTGCATGAGGCCCTGGGGAATGCGCGTGTAGTCGAATGTTCTCATGTGAATTCCTTTCTGCCCCATTACGCTTTAATATGCATCATATCACTACAAAATGATGCAGTAAATGAAGAATGAGGCAGAAAGCGTATATCAATCGTTCGGCTGCCACTTGCGCTAATTTAATCGCGTTTTGCTCAATTTCAGCGTAGATGTAGAGTTGCGAAAAATAACCTGTAATTACCCACTGTATTTTTTCCTGTCACAAAAACTGTACGATATTTGTGACATGGCGTGTGCTGGTCTTACTCCCAGTGCCCACCGCTTTCGACGGTTTCATAGTGACCGGTTGCTTCATGATGGACGATTTGGCTGCCCGTTACCACTTGAATCATTTCGGTATGATGGCCGCTGCCTTCGCCAGCCATCATATGCGCCTTGCCGTGAGCCACTTCGTTGCCGGTGATATCTGCGCCGCATACGTTGCAGATTGATTTTTCTTGCGTGCCGTAGGTGGGAATGGATTCATCCCATGCAGCAGAGTCCTGAACCCAAACCTGCGTATAGTCCACAACCCATGTTTTGCTTGGTGTAGCAGGCGTGCTGTCGTTTTCACCTGAAGACGCAGTATCACTGTTGCCCGACGATGCGGATTCCGAAGCTTGCCCCGAAGTAGCCCCAGCGGTTTGGCCGTCGGAGCCAGCGAGACTATTCCCAGTTGCGTCTTGGCCTGCCGTCGTCTCGGTACTGTGCTCTCCGCTCAACGGCTCGCCTTGCGCAGTCTCCGATGCTATCGATTCGGCTTCAGCGGTTGATGCATTTATCGAGGTACTGGTGCTCTTTTGGCCTGCGGTGCCAGTCGGGACCTCGTTAGCGATTTCGTTGCTATCGCATCCGCGCAAACAAGGCAGACAAACAAGGGCAACCGCAACGATTACAGTGGCAACAATTGCGGCCACCTGCTTGGGATAGCTTTTTATGGTTTGCTGGCACTTCACTAGGACATCTTTAGCTTTCATGAAAACTCACTCCTTTACATGAAGAAACGGAACACGGCCTTAAACAGCCAGCGAAAAAATCCAAATACAAGTCTCATCGGTCATCACCTGCTCCTTCGTTGTAATCGTCGTAGTCAAATTCATCGTCATCCCACCCATTGTGCTCATCGGTCGTAGTGGGCAAGTTTTCAAGCCAGGAGTCCCCTTCGTCCTCTTCAGATTCTTTCGTCTCTAAAGGCTCAAGCTTCTGCGGTGTGCCTGTGGCTGCTAGCTTCTTCTCGGGTTTTTCTGGCTTCGTGGGCTGACAGGCTTCCGCTATGCAAGCTTGCTCATAAGCTCTGCGCGTATAGCCAAACGTTTGACACAATGCTTCCTCGTCCGCTGCCAAGAATGGGTCGGCGTTTGCAAGATAGTCGTGCACCGCCACCGCCTTGCTGTTGATGGAAGATGCGGTGTCGTTGTTGAAGCAGGCTTGTTCTTGGGCTCTGAACTTGATGCCGTTGATAAGGTCCGGACCCACGCGCCAGGCCACGATTTCCTTGTTCACCACGATTTTGGATACGTGGCTAATCTCGGTCTTGTCCACCAGCAAAAATCGCCAACCGCGCATGCGGCGCGCAACGGGCGTTTCGTCCGGCGGCGCGTCCTGGCGGTACTCTGCGCGTATGTCGTAGAAGTGTGCCTGCAACCAAAGGCTTTCGGTTTCCAGGTTGTCAAAGCGCACCTCGAAGTTGGTGAGCATGTTGTTGCCATCAAAGGGCTGCGAAAGCGTGAAGCGGTCAACGTCAAATTCATCGATGCGCCCGCTGTCATAGAACACCTGGATATTCATATGCGCACCCTACCTTACTCGACCATCGCGGCTGGGCTGATCGTATCCGCGGTCAATATGTCGCGCGTCGCCATACGAATAACTTGCTTGGTTGCGCTGTGCCGCAACCTTCTTCTGAGCGGGAGTAAGCTGCCGCTTCGGTTTCGGCGGGCGCTTTTGCGGGAGAAGCTCTTTTTCGCGCACAAAATCCCGTGCTTGTTCTAGCTGTGATATCTGAGCGGCAATGCGGTCCTTTTGCTTTGGGGCCTCCGCGTTTGTCTGCTTGAATTCAAGGCTGCTTATGCGCTTGTCGTAATCATCTAGCCCCGCGATGCCATATCGTGCGCTTAGCTCAAGCGTGAAAGCAAGATTGTGCAGTTCGGCAAGGTGGTGACTTGATGGACTGCGAATTTGACCAAATCGCAATCGACCTGTACCTAAGGTTATCACGTAGTAGCCCATCCTCCGAATACCTCAACTGGCTTCGAGAAGGAATACTCACCCTTTATTATGATTACTGGATCAAGGTGTTAACAAATCCCTCGAGTAACGAACCTCTGGAGCTGCTAAACCTACTCTTCGACGAAGGGGCTCTGCCGGAGCACTTCGAGGATGCCTTTTCTGACTGGGATGCAGATATCGATACGATAGGCACAGATCGCCGGTTGAGTAAGCTTCTTCCTAAGCTGTCATGTAGAGCATTTTCCAGCATCACCGAAAGCTTACTTGAACATTTCAACGATCCCCTTACTTGGAGGGATCGATTAATTACCTATGGCGATGCCTTGATTGAGCGAAATTGGTTGACCTCACTAGCCCCTGATAAGCAGGTAACCGTTGCGAACGCTATTCTTGATTCGCGTTTAGCAAAACAATCTGAGTGGCTATTGCGTGCAGTTGACATACCACAACTAGATCATGATGCGGTCACATCGATCCTATCCAAAGCGGAAAAGATGCTGGCCCGAAAGACGATAGAGAAGAAACCTACCTTTAAGTCCAATGTTGAACAAATGGTAAGGAATCTCAAAGCAAAAAACGGTGTGCAGTCGTTGATTGAGTAGCAACTCGCTTCGGTCGAACGGACGTTTCGGGTGTGAATGCATGAAAACTACTACCCAGCAAGGTATATTGATCGGGCATTCGACTTCCGCCAACATAGCGTGCAGTTCATCAGCTGCGCACTTCGGAACCGAAGGCTCGAACGACGGCTTCGGTTCTGGGGACCCGGCAAGAATCCGTCAATACGAACGCCGCATCGATCTTGTCTACAAATATGACATCATCCCGCTGAACCCGTTTGTGATTTTAAATCCATCGTCTGTTCGCTTTACGGGAACTAATGTTCGCCCTACAATCCTAGGCAGTGATTGACGGACAAGGGGGGCGGGCATGCAAAAGCGAGCGATACTGCACAGCGACATAAACTGCTGCTATGCCCAGATAGAGTGCCAAGCCAACCCTGAGTTGCGCGACAAGCCTGTGGTTGTAGGCGGCGACGAGGAAGCGCGTCACGGCATCGTACTTGCAAAGAACCTGTTGGCTAAGAAATGGGGCATTTCAACGGCGGAAACGCTGCGTGATGCACGACGCAAGTGCCCGGAGCTGGTGGTGGTGCCGCCTGACTACCGGCTGTATATGAAGGTGTCAAGCTTAGCCAGGCGCATCTATTACGATTACTCCGACTGCATAGAGCCCTTTGGGCCGGATGAGGCGTGGATTGACGTGAGTGGCACGCAGCGGTGTCTGGGGTTGTCGTCGATTGAGATTGCATGCGAGATATCGGAGCGTATGAAGGCCGAGCTGGGGATTACGGTATCGGTTGGGGTTAGCTGGAACAAGATATTCGCAAAGTTTGGCAGCGACTACAAGAAACCCGACGCGGTGACGGCGATCGACGAGGATAATTACCAAGACATTGTATGGAAAGCCCCGGTGCGCGAACTGCTATATGTGGGGGCGGCCACCGAGCGAAAACTGCACTCATCGGGCATCTGCACCATAGGAGACCTTGCGCATGCGACGGACCATTACCTGCAGCACTCGCTGGGCAAGATGGGGTTCATGCTGCGAGCGTTTGCGCGCGGCGAAGATGCAACGGACGTGAAACCGCTCGACCGGGCTAGCTGCGACGTGGACCGCGAAGTGAAAAGCTATGGCAACGGTATCACCTTCCCCCGCGATATCGAAGACGAACAGACGGCAAGGGCGGTTATCTGGATGCTGGCTGAAAGTGTGGCGCAGCGCATGCGAGAGGGACGTGCCCGGGCGCGCACCATTGCCATTGGCGTGAGAAGCGCTGACGACCTGACCAGCTACACCCGGCAGGCTGGCGCACCGCTGCCCACCAATATAACCGGAGAAGTGGCACGCATCGCCTGGCGGTTGCTGCGTGACACCGAGCCCTTGGACGACACGCGCCCCTTGCGAGGGCTGTGCGTGAGGGCAAGCAATCTGGTTCCCGCAGGCGACGAGCTGCAGCTGATGCTGTTCGACCCGCTGCCGCGCCGCACCGAGCGCGAAGGGTTGGATGCGGCCATAGACGAGCTGCGACGCCGATTCGGCAACAACTGCGTGGTGTGGGGGCCGCAAGCCCAAGACCCGACCGCCTGGAAGCTAGATGCCAAGCGCGATAACGTGGTTCACCCTGTGAGCTTTTTCCATAGGTAGGGGCGTGCGATGGTAAGAGGGATAGAGCGCCGCGAGAAGTGTTTCGTGGGGGTGACGCTGCACGACGACGAAGACGGCGCAAGGATGCCTTTGGCCATAGATTGGGAAGATGGGCGCTGCTTTGTGATAGACCGCGTGACGGAGTGCCGCTACGCCGCATCGATGAAGACGGGCGGCCACGGCATGCGCTATGCCATCGTGGTGGAAGGAAAGCCGACGTATTTGTGGCATGATGGAGAGCGTTGGTACGTGGAGCGCATAGTGCATGACGGCGTGGTGGCAATGCAGCCGCTGCCCAGTAGCGGCTAGCTAATGAATTTACGGCTCAAGGGGCGTAGAGTAGGCAGTGCTGGGGTGCGTGTCTGTGACCGGCCGGAGTAGCGCGCCCCGGCTTGATGAGTTCGCCCCCGGAGGGTGGAAGACCTCCGGGGGCCCAGGCGCAAACTACAGCCGTGAATTCCCCTTATGTGACTACCGTGGAGGGTACCAAACAACCTTGATTGATGTTAGAATATGGAAAGCAAAGTCGACTTGAGTGGATTACAGCTGGGTTCCCGAATGGGAGTAGGCGTCTTCGGATTGCTTAGAATTCCCTTGCTCCTGGGGTCGACTTTTCTACTATCTATTTCGCTTTTTTGCGCTTTGCAAGTTCGACCCTCATGGCATCGATCACGTGTTCGGGATTGCGCCTTATCTCCTGCAAAATCAAATCGATTGCTTGCTGGGAATAGCACCAGCTTGGCTGCTCCCCACCTAGTGACAAGTCATATGAGTACGCGTCATTTCCCTTCATATTGTAGAAATCCGTAAAGACTCCAAAGAGATAGACGTTAAATGTCTTTGGTTGGCCTTTCATGAATACGACGACGCCTTCTTTATCCAGTTTGTTTTTAATAAACTCAGCACCGCGCTTAGTACGATACGTATATTTATTCGTAGGGTCGGTTAAGGAATGAAGTATCGACACAGCTGCACTGGCATCTGAAGCAATGCTAACGGGAAAACCCTCACCCTTCTTCTTGGTGATTCGAAGCTCTGTTGAATATCCGATTGTGTTCGTACCATCAACACGGCTGGCCACAATAGAAGATCCAAGCATGAGCATCTTTTCAACTACTTCACGGGGATAACGCGCTTTGATGGTCTCGTAGTCGAGGTTGCCACGACGAACAGATAGTGCCAAGTAGTTTTCAGGGATGCGATCGCTTATCTCGATGCCATGAAGCTCACGGAGCTTTTCTTCGTAGAGCTTGACGCAATCCTGCAGAATGGGGCCGTAGAATAATTCGTACTCATCGGTTACGAAATGTGTGCTAGTGTTTCTGAATTCTCCCACTATCCCCAAATTAACGCGCAGTGGATCGCTTTCATTGGTGAATACTTTCTTTAAGCAGTCGGACAGCGATAGTGTACGATCGCTTTCAGGATAGTAAACGGCGTTTTCGCCAAAGTCTCTAATAATGTGAGCCTTGAGCATCAATTCCCATGCATTGCACAGAAAAAAGCAGCAGCCTTCTGCGTGGTAGCGAATGGTTGGTCTGTTATAAAGCTCAATTGCGAGTAAGAACGCTTCTTGGGATTTGTCGAGTAGCCTGTTGTAGGTTGATCCTGACTCAGTCATAGTGCCCCTTCGATATTCAGTGAGCGTATTATCTCACAGTTGTTTGTTGTTGTGGAGCTTGGCGCAACGCGCGAACTGGTCGACGGTGAATAAGGTGTAATCCCCCGACGCTTGGGACGATTATGTTTGGTGGCAAACGCAAGACAGGAAAACGCTTAGGCGAATAAACGCGTTGGTGAAAGACATCGAGCGCAACGGCGTATCTGACGGTGTCGGCAAACCAGAGCCGCTGCATGGAGGCAGGGTTCGTTATCCAAACCAAAGCCTAGAAGAGAAATCGAAGTTTCGAGGTTCTTGGAGGTTTTCAACAAGTTCAACGTCTTCGAACGCTGATCAAGGAAGTGCTCGCCCAGGCAAACCGCAGATAGCTGGCCACAACAGAAAAATGTAAGAAGAATGACCGCGTTTCTCCAGGTGATGGAGGGAAACGCGGTCATTTTGCTGTCAAAGTCAGGATTCGAGGAGGTTTTCTACCAACGAGGCTAGCGCTTCCAAAGTTGCTCCTTTGCAGCAATGCTTATTGTCATTTATTGTAACTCGCAATGTTCCAATAAATGAGGTCTGCCGGTTTCTGCGGGTTCGTTTGAGATACCGGGCTCGGTCTAGCTCACGACAGTGCCCTTCCAAATTTGCTTGAGAATCTCGCAGGCAGAACAAGGACGACGAGGGACCAATGACAACCAGGAAACTATGCAGGGCGCGCAGAAGCAAACTCAACGGAAGGCGAAGAGCGACGGGGTCAGCAACAGCCAAAGCCGCAGTGACCTAGCTCGATGCTAGCGCCCGAAAATGGTTTCCGGTGGAAGCAAGGTGGTTATGCATGGTCAAGTCCCCGGAGGGTGGAAGGCCTCCGGGGGCTTTATGCTGCCACCCCGGCTTTTGCCGGGGTGGCCACTTCGAAGCTAGCCGAGGTCGTTGCTAGCTTCGGAAAGTGCGTTGAGGTGGTGGCGGATAAGCGCTCTGTCTTCACTCAAAATGAGCATGCTCACTACGTCGTGACGGATGATGCCTTCCGGGATGTCCGAGTGCTCTGCCAGATAGGCAGCGGCTACGCGTTCGAACGTCTTGCGGTTGACCTTTTCGGAGCCAAGGCCGCTTCCGTCGTTGGTTCGGATGGTGCAACTGATGAATACCAGGTCCTCGTCATCTCTGGTGATGAAGTCGATCTTGTCGTTGCCGTGAGCCCAGCCGGTTTCCAGGATTTCCATACCGCGACGCTCCAGAAAACGCTCGATGCCGCGCATTGCCTTCTCGTTCATAGTTGTTTCCATGATGATGACCTCCTGCAAGTTTTCGGCCCGCCCCCTTTGGGCGAACCTTGTGACTCGGAAGCCATCGGGGTCCTGGGTCCGTGCAAGGGGTGAAAGCAAAACGCGAAGCGCCTGAGTTTTTGGTATTTCACCATCAAACGCCACCAAAAAGTTTTTGCGACCCTTGCACGAGCGCGCAGGTTCTCGATGAGTCTGCAGGGTTCAAGAGGACGCCAAGGAGGCAGGCCATGCAGGTTGTTTCATGGATGCAATCACCAGAAGGCTTGCGGTGTCGGATGTTTCAGCCGCGGGCACGTGAATAGCTTGCTACTGGTTAGGCGTACTGCTCACGGCGTTCGGCTTCTGCCAGCATGGCGCGCAATTCATCAGCTGTGTACTTCGGTGTCGACGGTTCAAACGACAGCTTTGGCTCTGGTGGGACTGGCAAGAATCCATCGATGTCGAACGCAGCCTCGATCTTGTCTACCGCCGAGAGCTTGGCTTCCGGGTCAACGTCGGCATACGTGTTCAAAGTCATGCTCACGCTGGAATGGCCGAGGTAGCTTGCTACCGTGCGCACGTCCACGCCAGCACCAATCATGAACGTGGCAAACGTATGGCGTAGGTCGTGGAAGGTGCACTCGAAGCCGTTCATCTTGCAAAACGCGGTGTATTCCTTGCTCAGCAAATCGGGGCGATAGGGCTTAGTATCTTCTCCAATTGTTCCGAGGATATACGGATCTCCGAATTTGATGCCCATCGCTTTGCAGGTGTTTTGCTTGTCGGTGCGTATGGTTACAAGTGCGCGAAGAGTAAAGCTCGTTAGTGGAATAGTTCGTTGGCTGCCTGCCGTCTTGGGCTCTTTTACGTAGTAGCTGCCGTTCTCGCGACCAAGCGCATGCGCGATACTGATGGTCTTCTTGGTTTCGTTTATATCTGACCACCTAAGCGCACATATTTCACCACGGCGCATGCCGGTGGTAAGTGCAAGCTCAATGGCAATTGATAGGGGGTTGGGAAGCGAAGTGCGTGCAAGGGAGAGCATGCGCGTGCGGTCTTCACGCGATAGTGCATTAATCTTGGTTTTCACACGCTTAGGTGGCTTGCAGAAGTCGCAGGGATTCTTGGTTATCAAGTCTTGGGCTTGTGCAAACTTAAGTGCCTGCTTGAGAAGACGGAATGCCTTCGAGACTGTCTTGGGTGCATAGCCTTCGGCACTAAGATCTGCCATCCACCTGTTAACGATGGGAATGCTCAATTCGCCGAGGGGCTCAGCTCCGATGTATTTAACGATCCACTTGTTTTCGGTTCTGTAGCCACAAATGGTGGACTGCTCGATGGTGCCGCTCTCTGCTTTATAGGCTAAGAATGCGTCCATGAACTGTGAGATGGTGAGGTTACTCCCAATCGCACCGCCTTTTTGCTCGAGCTCCATGATCAGTTCGTCGCGTGCGCGCTCGGCCGCCCGAAGCGTTCTTCCTTCCACGGTATGAAACGTTCTTTCCGTTTTGCTGGTAAGCGGATTCTTGTGCGTGAGCGTGACCTCCCACTTGTCCGTATCGCCTCTTCTGCGTAGTCCGCGACTGGTGTATTTCATTGCTGTTCTCCTTGCTTTTCCACAAATTATTTAACCGACATTAAAACCGACATGTCGACCGACAATTAACCGACAAAGCAAAGTTGGAGCTGCTGATTAACAAGACAAAAATGATTATTGTGAACAAGATTATGCAGGTCAGGGCGTTGCCCCTGATTTAGATGAACCTGCTGAACTGCGTGATTTTACACACCCGTTCGCTCATAACCCGGAGGTCGTTGGTTCAAATCCAGCCCCCGCGACCAAGAACTTACAGCTCGGGAGCCGAAAGGCTCCCGAGCTTTTTTAATACCTTCAGTCAGTTGGGGACGCGTGGGGCTTAGCGGACAAAATGTGTGTCCCGTTTCGGGCGTTGACGCAGGTCAGCGCCCATTTTTTATGAAAAACTTTTTTCTGGGAAAAGTTTGAGGACGGACAAAATGTGTGTCTGGAATTTGACGTTTCCCCAGTTCAGTACCCTTGAAACGACTTAAAACTTTCTCGTTTCGAGGAGAACGCCATGAATAATAAGAAATGCCCCACCTGCGGCATGGCGATGAAAAGGAACGGTCGGACGAGCGCGGGTGCGCAAAGATGGCGTTGCGGGGAGTGCGGATCGTCTTCGACGCATTCCTATGGCTCGGAGCTCGCTGATTTCAATGCGTTCATTGGGTGGCTCCTATCTAAGGATGTGCATCGCTCGATGCCGGGCGGCGGTCGTACGTTCCGACGCCGCAACGAGGGGTTCTGGAAGATGTGGCCCATGGCCGATGTGGTGGATGAGGTGCATCGCGTCATCCACGTCGACGGAATCTACCTTGAGCGCGACCTTTGTGTGCTCATCGCATGCACTGAAGAGCATGTGCTGTCCTGGTATCTCGCCCGCAGCGAGACCGTGACAGCGTGGAGCGCGCTTTTACGTGCCATAGCTCCCCCTGAGGTCGTCGTGACCGATGGCGGGTCCGGTTTTGCCTCGGCGGTTAAGAAGGAATGGCCGAGCACGCGCGTGCAGAGGTGCACTTTCCATGCGTTCTGCCAGGTGAAACGGTATACCACGACCAGGCCGAAACTTCAGGCTGGACAAGAGCTCTACCAGCTCTCCAAGGACCTCTTGCATATAGGGACCCTGCATCAGGCGGATCTGTGGGTCGAGAGGCTCATGCAATGGTGCGACTTCTGGAATGATTTCCTCAATGAGAAGACGAGGGTGGAAAGCGGTTGGGAGTGGACGCACGACAGGCTTAGAAAAGCGCGGCGCTCCCTGGTGAAGCTCGTGAACGACGGTACTTTGTTCACATATCTAGATCCGGAGCTGACGGTCGAGGGGCCGCTTCCTTCCATGAATAACGTGATAGAAGGGGGCGTGAACGCGCAGTTGAGGGATGTTCTGCGCAGTCACAGGGGACTCAAGGTCGATCACCGTATCAAGGCGGTGTATTGGTGGTGTTACATGCACACCGAGTGCCCAAAGTCCTTTTCGGAAATAAGAAGGTCGATGCCGACAGATGACGACATCGACCTTCTTCACGAGATCTATGCGGGAAACTCCGCTCCAAACATGGATCCAGTGGAATGGGGCAACGGTCTTACGTGGTCTGAGTTCCATAGCAGCGCGGCATATCCATACTCGGTTGAATAATTGGCCAGACACACATTTTGTCCGCTAACCCACGCGTGGTGCCAAAGCGATGAACCACCCGTACCCCTAGGCCAAAGATCGAGTCTGAATACCTGGAAGCTCGAGCGTGCTCGAATCGTCAGGCATCACGCTCGTTGCGATGCGAAAACTCGAGTTTGACACTCGGAAGAGCCGCCCGACGATCAGCTAAGCACTTCTTCTGCTCTTGTTGGGATAGCTCTCTTATTGAGATGGCGTTCGTATCATAATGTCTTAACCAAAGGCGTGCTCTCTTTTTAAGAGCGCGCGATGCATGTTATTACACGTTGCTTGCAGCAACGACCTTCCCTGCCGCACAATCGCACCAATACCTGATAAGCGAGCGAAAGGTGAACCCCATGCTCAACGAAAATATTCATATGCTGAGGAAATCATAAGGGCTCTCACAGGAAGGGCTGGCGCTCAAACTGAATGTAGTGCGTCAAACGATCTCGAAATGGGAGCGTGGTCTTTCCGTGCCCGACTCAGAAATGCTCATTGCTCTTAGCGAAGCATTCGATGTGCCCGTAAGTACGCTCTTGGGCGAAACTGTGCCGGATGCTGACCAGGATGATTTAAAGGTGCTCTCGGAAAAGCTTGAAGTCATAAATGCCCAGCTGGCAAGAACGCGTGATGCAAAACGCCGTACCTTGCACTGGTTGTTCATTGGAATTGCCGTAATCATCGCACTGGTCTTTGCTGTGCTGATTGCCATCAATGGATCCTACCTCGACTGGAACTTCGCTGATCCTGAAAGCGCCGTTGCTGCCACGATGCTCCACGGATTCGAGTGGCTGTACGTGCGGATCGCTCCGTTCGCTCTTATTGGGGCGATCGTTGGCGTTGTCGCAACGCGCGCAAGGGCGTAGTACCGATTTGCCATGCTCGGCATGGTGGAGGTTTCCGGCTCCCAGGCTGATGCGTAAAGCTGTTCGTCTGGTTTGCTGCGCGCACTGGGCATTGTTGCGCGAGGAGGCTTCCTGGGTGGTTGTTCGTGGTTGATTCCGCTGTGTCTGGCTTCCTTCCGTGATCGGCCCCGTCGCACATGGATTGCTGTTGGGGCTGTCCGGGTGGTTGCCTACCAAGTAGGTCGCACCCGGCCTGCTGCTTGGTTAGTTGCCCCCAGTCGGTTGCGCCCCACCTGCCGCCTAGATAGCCCCAGTCGGTTGCGCATGATAATGGGTCTGTTTTGGCAAATTTTTTCGTTTTTCGACGAATCCGAGATAGTGCAGTTTCTACAAATCGGGCAATTTAGGTAACAAGCAGTCAAATTGCTACACATATCTCATTTTTTGTTGGCTAAATAGTTGATGACCTTAGAAAGGCATCGTCAAAAAACGAAAAAATTTGCCAAAACCTGGCTGAAAAATGCGCAGAGTGGTTACGGCCCCTACAAGTGGTTACGCCGCCCGCGAGTGTGCGACCACTGCGAGTGATTAGGTCTCCCGCGAAGCTATGCCGAACAGGTGCAGGTTCGTTCCCGCTGAACAGGCGTAGGTCCGCTCCTGACGAACGAGGATAGGTCACTGCTCTTGCTGAACAGGCGTCGCCATCGTTTCTGCCGAACGGGCATAGGCCATCGTTCTTACCGAATGGATGCCGTGTATCGCAAGGGCGGGCTAGTCAATTTGGGATGGCTGATTCGTCAGGCGGTCACGTCGATAGCTCTGCCCTCAGCGAATCAAAAAACCCGAGAGACAAGGCTCTCGGGTTTTGCGTCATGAAGGCTACTTTAGTTTGCCGTGTTGGCCGCATTACGAAAGCGGCTCTGTTTTGCTGCCTTGACCGCACTGCGAAAGCGGTTCTGTTTTACTGCGTTGGCCGCACTAGCTCCTGCGGCCAACGATCAGCGTAAGGTTATTTTTTTCTGAGCCTCATCCGCGCAGCAACAGCAGTCGCGGCACTGCCGAGAACGAGCGTGAAAGCAATCAGCTCCATGTAAGGCAAATCACCCGTGTGGGGTGTTTTGGATTTTTTGATCGATGAGCTAGTTCCTTTGTCTGATGGATTGGACGTTTCGTCAGATGAATTCGATCCTCCATTTGGCGAATCATTTCCATTGTCCGAGGGGTCGGGTTCCTCGCTTTCTTGTTTTTCGAAGCTCCAAGTTCCCTCGAAGGCTACATTCGCATTCGCTATTGTTTGTTCGCTCGGGTTCCAGCCCTTAAATGTCCAAGTTCCCTCTGAGGTTTTAATAGTGGTTTTGCTGACGGCTCGAGGAGTAACGGTCACCCCTTCGCGGTAGGTCTGATCGTCGCTCGGCAGTAGGGCTAAGACCGTGTCGGGCAGGGCATATTCCGCCGAATCACTGACGAACGAGTAGCTTACGCTATAGGTGGGAGGCAGTGTGGGCTGCAGGTCGTTGGACTTGAACGAATAGAGGGGTGTGAACTCGGTTTTCTGCCCGTTGTTGTATCTGTCGCCAAGCTCATAATAGGCGTTTAGCGAAGGCAGCGCTTCTTCAAGAGATACCCCGTCTTTAAGCTTTATGGTTACCGTTCCGACGAATTTGGATGGTTTGCCCCGTTCCGACACATCTCGGGGCTCACCTGGTTGATTAAAGAGCCACCTGATGCCGTTGCTGGTCAGTTCCGTGTCCTTGAATTGGCTGAAAGTATGCCTAACGATGCCTATTTGGTCGCTATCTTTTGTAAGGTCATCGACTATTTCAAAATACGGTGATGCATCAAGGCGCACTGCCGGAAACTTTGAGAATCCGCCATTGTCGCTGATCGCCCATGAGAGATACGATTCCTTTGGAATTGGAGCTTCGACACGAAGCGTATAGATCTGATCTCTCTTTTCGGGATCGACGAGGAACGTGTCAGACGAGTTCCCTTCGGAGTCGATGATCTTCAAAGATGGTTTAGGGTAGGAGAAACTTTCCTTGCTCGAATTTGTGTACTGCGATCGGCTTCCGTCCTTTTCTACGAGAGTTAGTGTGGACTTGCTTTCAAAGTAGAATTTTCCCGTGGCGCTATCGACTTTGTAGTGGTAGCCGTTCGCAAGCATATCCGCGACGCTATGAGGGAACACGGGAACCATGAAGACGAATTCCTTTAGGTCGTTCGCTCCGGAGTATGACAAAAGCGGCAACACTTTTGAGTTCTTCATGTCGAACTGTACGGCAGTGTTGAATTTCTTGGTTGTTCCCCCATTGGTTTTAAGGGATTCGGTCTTGAAGAAGTACTCATTCATGCCGTTCAAAAAGAGCCCATCAATAGCAAGTGAGGTTAAGCGAGAGGGCTCGTTCGGGTTGACCGCCAAGAACGCGGGATATTCCCCTGTGCCAAATCCTGAGCTGTTGGCGATCTTCAGACAGTCATCTAATGGGTCCGAAATAAGAATGTTCTCGTATTCGACGATCGGCTTAGGTAGTTTCACGTGTAGGTAGTAGTAGAACTCGGAGGGTTGATAGACGGTCGATTCGCCCTGTTTTGCATTGGCTGGGATGCCGTGATTAACTGAAGAGTAGTCGGTCTTGGTGTTGCTCACCCATCTTTCGAATGTGACTTCTTGAGTTGTAGTCGGGGCTTTAAGATCTTCTTTTTCAGGAGTATCGGCGTAAGCCGATGTTGCGTTCATAAGTCCTAGTCCTAGCAAAAGCATCAATAGAACTTGGGCTAGTTTGGTTCTTATCGCTGAGTTACAGATATGTAGCACTTAGATCCACCTTTTTTAGAGCACCAATGCGGGGCACTGGTGAGGCCTTTGGTATTGTGATGCGAAAATTGAGTCCGAATGCACGGAAGAGGCGCCTGGCGATTGGCTGAGCGCCTCTTCGCGGTTCAGGATCGGCTATCGGTTCGCTGGATCGTTTCCAGGTTAGCGACGGCTCTTCCTTCTAGCGAGGACCAATCCTGCTAGGGCCAGGGTCAGTCCTGCGACTGCTGCGGCTCCCGTCAATCCCATGACGGCCGCTCCGGTGTCGTCTCCGGTTTTAGGTAGCGATTTCGCGTGCTTGAGTTGCACCTGGGTTTTGACCAGTTGCTTCGTATTGTTGGACTGTGCCTGTGGATTTTGTACTGAAGGGGTTTTCGGCTTCAGCTGATCGCCCTGATCAGCATTCTGGTCGCCGGGGTCAGGCGTTATGGGAATCAGTTCAAGCTGGGTGTAGAAGTTTCGGGCGACCGTGCCGGCTACCACCTTTATCTTATCGCCTGAATTAACATAGGCGCCCATTGATGCGGTATCGCCAGCTAGGAAGCGATATCCCTGCAACATTGAGAATTCAAGAGTGTATTCTCCTTCGGGGACATCCTTGAAATTAAAAATGAAGCCGTTGCTCGCGATTCCGACGGGTTCTACTCGCGTTCCATCGGAGGCAATAAGAGCAGGCTTCATTTTGTTAAGCATTTCAGCGGTGGGGTAGGCCCGTTTTCCGTTGACATTGAGGTGAACGGCCAGGTCAACACGGTCGGCTTTTGGTGCGGGTGCGGCCTTTACGAAGGTCCATGCTCCCGTGGTGAGTGTGTTGCCTTGCACGGTTTGAGTGTTTCCTGCAGGCCATCCGTTGAATACCCACTTGCCACCATCAACTTCAACTTCTGTCTTGGCTGGTTGGGGGTGATTGAGGATATCGCCATTTTTCAAGCCCTGGGACGGGGGAGGAAGCAGATCAAGCACCTCTACCGGTAACGTGGTGTAACCGGCTTTTTGGCTTACGATGGACGGAACGAAAGAGTACGAGGCGAACAGTGCTTTGTACTGATCAAGGACCCATTTTCCCGTAAAGGTCACGTTCTTGCCATTCACCGTTGCTTCGGATTTATCCCAACCCTTGAAGTGCCAAATGCCATTATTCGCCCTCACTTTAGTGCGCGCCGGGGTCGGCGGAATGACCTTCGTGCCATTTGCTATACCGCTTTTCATAACAGGAAGCATGTCCTTGATCTCCTGAGGGAGAGGTCGATACGCTGGCACGTTCTGGAATTGGTAGCTGACAGAATAGGTTTCCTCGTTCGGTGCAGCAGTCCGCTGCCCTTTGTTCCCTCTACAGATTTTGCGGTCGCTTCGTCGGCAACAGAGGGCGAAGCCTCAGTGGTAAGTGTCGCTGAAGCGTCGACCTCGGATGCCCCAGAGGCCCTGGTTGTTGGTTCATCAGCAAAAGCAGCTGGTACGCAGATCGCGAGAGCGACGATCAGCGCCAGCAAGCATGTACCGACGAACATCATTTTTCTTTCCATAACTAATTTCCTCCTTTTCGAATTTAGAAATGAAAATGAGTATAAGTATGCAATAATATACTCCATGCATGTGAAGAGCGACAGAGCTGGGATTATGTCACGATATTTCCATACTGAAAAGGGAATAGAGGTTATAGCCTAAGGGCGTTAGAGAAAATTAGTTTTTGTTTTGGCTAGTTTCGAGGCGCCCGGGCGGGGGTATCTAGGTGCGTATTTGCATTGGTAGAGTTCTTTATGGGATCGGACCTTTGGACTCTGTTGCGTGTTTCGTGGCAAAGATCGATGTAGGCCAGATACCCTTCGAGATCCGCGATACGCGCGGCTAGTTCGGTGCGGCGGACGGCCAACATGCGCTGTCGTTCGGGAATGCTTTCCCGGCCCTGAAGGCATAGCTGCAGGTAGCTGCGCATTTCTTCAATTCCCATACCGCAATTGCGAAGGCAGATGAGGTCGCGGATCCAACCGATATTACGTTCATTGAACACGCGACGATTCGTCCGATCACGCACCACATTGGGAACGAGCCCTTCCTTGCAGTAGTACTTGAGCGTTTCGTAAGGTAACCCCGTTAGTTCGCACGTCTGCTTCATGGTGTAAGTGCCCGGCTCGACAGGTGGTTCATGGTGAAGGCGGTGCTCTGCGGTTGCATCGGTGGTGTTTGAGATCATAATCGCTCCCTGCCTTTCGGGTTTTTCTCGATTCGGGCTTGACCGGGAGCAACTCCCGCTTTGTACCTTCAAGACATTGAATTCAGCAAGTCATGAAAGAAGGTAGACCATGGTGGAGATGACCACACGCGTTTTAGATAGACGCACGTTCGTGCGCGCAGCGTTGGCAACGGGAGGTGCGGTGCTTTCGGGTTTCTTGCTTTCGGGCTGCGCGCAGCAAGAGGAACCGGCGCAAGCGCCCGCCCAGGAACCGCAGGCTTCTCAGGATGCACCCAAAGCATCATCCAGCTCTCTGGTGATGTACTTCACCTGCCCAGAATCCACTGGTAGCGATACCGTGGCGGGTGCGAGTCGCGTGGTGGTGGACGGAACGCTCTACGGCAACATCGAATACATATCCACCCTCATCGCTGATCGTACGGGTTCCGATGTGTTCGTCATCGAAACGGCGCAAGAATATCCCGCTGACCATAACGAGCTCATCGACTTCGCGGTGGCGGAAATGGATGCGGGCACGTTGCCTGAGCTCCAGACCCCGGTCGTTGATCTTTCGAATTACGACACGGTGTTCCTTGGATATCCCATCTGGAACGCGCAGTTACCCATGCCGGTTCGCACGGTATTGGACGAAGCTGACTTCACCAATAAGACCATTGTGTGCTTCACCGTGCATGGCGGCAGCGCCTTTGGCGGCACGCTTCGTCAGATTCGCGCGGCTGAACCTGGGGCGAATGTGGTTGAAGGGTTCTTGGCTTCGCGCAATAGCGTGGGAAGCGCAGCTCCTGATGCGGATAGCTGGCTTTCTGAATTGGGCTACTAGGTGATTGTATGGCTCTGAACTGGGATAACGTTACAATTTCGCGCCGCGGGTTACTTGCGGGTGCGTTGAGTCTGGCTATTGTGGGCGTGCTGACGGGCTGTTCGCAGGGGCAGACTCCAACGAGCAGCGCTGATCCGGCGGTTGTTCCTGATGAGGGACCGGTGCCGTTAAATAACGCTTCTGGCAACAAGGCGCTCGTCGTCTATTTTTCGCATCAGGGTCGTACGCGCGGTGTGGCTGAATAGATCGCCGAACGAACTAACGCCGACGCGTTCGAGATAGTTCCCGCAACGCCCTATCCCGAAGGGATGTCCGGTGCGGCCAGCGTGGCTTTTTGCCTATCGGTACGCGATGCGAGCAGGAACCGCCCGGCACGGTGATCCGTCGTATCTCCATGATGACTCCGGCGCCTGATGGGTCGGGTGCGCTCGTGCATGATCACAGCGATTACTACGCGTTCTGGCTGCGCGAACGCGAGTATCCCCTGGCCGGTGAGTTCGCTGATATCTTGGCGGGGTTGTTCTCGTAAAATGATGTTCTCGCATGCCTTGGTGCGGATTGCGAATGTCGCAACTTGTGCTGCGATGTAAAAGCAAGATTTACGCGGACTTGGTGGTGTGTCTGTCGTAACCGCTGAGGGCGAATAGTGCAGGCAGTTTGGCAAAGATAACGTCCGCCTTCGTGAAGAAGTCGAAATCTTAAAAAAGATACAGCATTTTACGAGGTCCAGCTAAAGTGCTGTTATCAAGAGAAATTGATTGGCGCCCAGCTCGGAAAAAACGCACAGATTCCTCAAGAGGATACTTGGAAGGCGACCCTCTTGAGTGCGGGGAACGATTACTACTCTTCTCCCGTAAGCATTAACAAGAGCTTGCAGGTGGCAAGACCGTCTCCTTACCTGAAATCGTCCCCATTAAGAGGCTCGGATGCAATCATCTTTCCTTCTCTGAAGCAAGATTCACCGTCTGGAAGCGTGACTCCATGAAGTCATCGTCGAATGCGACCGCGCAGATCTGTTGCACCGGCGTCTCGATGTTGGCTCCATCGACCCGATGAGACCAACAATCGAAAGCGACAAGGGTGAGCGTCACATTCAGCGCCATGCTCACGGCTACAATCTTTGTAACAGGATATCTGAAGCTGCCAACGAAAGGGAACAGGAACCTGTCGAAAAGGGGCACGAAAACCTTCATGCATACCATTCCCAAAAGGCCCCACATGAGCATGAAGTATCCGTTGGTGCGCCCACCGAGCGAGAGGAACGTGCCTGAATAATCCCAAGCCACCATGCCAAAGGCGAACTCCATGAACCAGCTGGTCGCGAACTCGACAGCCCCTCCAGTAACCGCGAAAACAGTGAAACAGACGACGAGGGGCCGCCCCTCTAATAGGCGGGCGAGCCTCACGATCACGACACCACCCACCCCGTAGATCGGCGAGAACGGGCCGAACAAGAGCCCGGCTCTGTCCTGAATCTCGCCGTTAATCGCCAGGCAGTAGACCTCTTCGATAGCGAGCCCAATGACGCTGCATACGACGAACACCCACACCGCCTGGGCCGAGGAAGCCATCACCTTGCTCTTCGACGCACGAGTGTTCGGCGCTTTCTCGAAATAGCCGATGCGCTTCGATGGCGGCTCAATAGCCAGAGCTCTCATGGCTTTCCCCCTTTCGTCTCTTGAAAGGCCATGATGCACTCGCTGCGTAAACCGAAGGTTAACTCCCTGCATGAGGAGGCGTTCGTCTAGCGTATTTGCTATCGAAGAGGTTTTTCGCGTATGGCCCCGCCGCTTGTTTTGAAACATTGACTTCTATGTGAAGGCGCTTGTTCTCGCGCTTGTACTTGATGAGACGATTCTGTTCGGGGGGTGGTCGCATTTCGGCGGTGCTGACGGCGTCCATATTGCACCATAGCTGATTTCCCTGATACCTTTAGAGAAGCATTTGAATGCCGCATAGCTTACTCCGTTTGGCTTGGCCTAGGCAGCACCGTGCTAAAGCGAGTTTACTTTCGCGTTACCGTGCGACACTAGCATGAGGCGTCGATCGAAGCCACGCAGAAAAGAGGAACCATGCCAACAATACTCATAGTCGAAGACGACGAATCAGCTCGTAAGCTGACAGAAGCGCGCCTGAAGCCCTACTACGACGTGCGCACTGCGCGCGACGGCCAGGAGGCCCTGCATGTTCTGGAGCGGCACCACGTCGACCTGGCGATCGTTGATGTCATGATGCCCCGCATGAGCGGCTATGACTTAGTGCTGGCGCTTCGCAGGAGCAGCATGAACTTGCCCGTGCTCATGCTAACGGCGCTCGACTCCTTCTCGGCCATGCGCGACGGGTTCGCATCGGGCATAGACGACTACCTGACCAAGCCCGTCAACCACGAAGAGCTTCGCTGGCGCGTGAAGGCGCTCCTGCGGCGCGCCGAGGTCGCCGACGGCAACCGCGTGCGCGCGGGGAGCGTGACCCTGGACAAGAAGTCGTACACATACACATGGGGCGACCGGCAGGACGACCTTCCGAAGAAGGAGTTCGACCTGCTGTTCCTCCTGCTGTCCTACCCGGGCACCATCTTCACGAAGGATCAGCTGCTCGAAAGGGTCTGGGGGTTCCACTCCGACGCCGACGAGGCCACCCTGAAGACGCACGTGAGCCGCCTGCGGGCGCGATTCAACGGCTGCGGCGCGTTCGAGATAGTGAACATCCGGGGCCTTGGGTACAAGGCCGAGGTCGCGGAAGCCGCCGATGAGCGCCCCTAGCGCGGGGCGGGGCGCCCCGGAGAGGCGGCCGGCGGCGAACAGGCGGCTGCCGTCGCGCAGCGAGATCTCGTTCGGCACGTGGCTCGCGATGTTCTGGCTCACGGTCGTGGTGGGGGCTGTGTGCTGCACGGGCGTCGCGGTGCTCGCCTACAACGCCATCTACGACGCGAGCGTCGACCCCCTCATCATGGTTGCCGTGTTCGCCCCCATGGGCGGCCTCATGTCGATCGTGCTGTGGCGCGTCCTGAACCGTTCGACGCGCACCGCGCGAGAGCTGGGAGACGGCCTTCACCAGGTGGCCGTCGGCGACTTCTCCACGCGCCTCGACGAGGACAGCGTCGCCGGGCCCGCGCGCATCATGTTCGAGGACTTCAACAAGATGGCGGAGAACCTGCAATCCAACGAGGTGATGAAGGAGGGGTTCGTCGCGGACTTCTCGCACGAGTTCAAGACGCCCATCAACTCCATCAATGGGTTCGCCCACCTGCTGCTGGACGACCTGGAGGGCAAGGCCCCGCTCACCGAGGAGGAACGCGCGTCGTACCTGCGCGTCATAGCCGTCGAGTCGGAGCGCCTGGCGAACCTGGCCGCCAACACCATGCTGCTCAACAGGCTCGAATCGGAAACGGTCCTCGAGTTGGCTGTGCCGTTTCGGCTCGATGAGCAGCTGCGGGAGTGCCTGGTGTTGCTCCAGAGGTCGTGGGCCGGCAAGCGCCTGGAGCTCGACATTGACCTGGACGAGGCGATGTGCGCGGGCAACCAGGCGATGCTGAAGGAGGTGTGGATCAACTTGATGGGCAACGCCATCAAGTTCACGCCAGAAGGCGGCACCCTGGGGGTTCGTCTGGCGAACGAGGGCGGGACGGCGCGCGTTTGCGTGAGCGACACGGGAATCGGCATGGCTGAGGATGTGCGCGCCCGCGTCTTCGACCGATACTACCAGGGTGACCCGTCGCATGCGACGCAAGGGCATGGGCTGGGGCTCTCTATCGCCAAGCGCATCGTCGAGCTGTCGGGCGGGACCATCGGGGTCGAGTCCTCGCCCGGCAAAGGGAGCGCGTTCACCGTGACGCTGCCCGCAGCGAGGGGGTAGGGAACCCGTCCCAGCTCGCCCAGCAACGGCCCGGCTACGGGCCCATGAGCCTTTCCAACGCGCGCCCGCCCCGTCTTGCAGGGGTGGGCGTGCTGCTGCGAGGATCCAGTTTACTTTGAGTTTAACGACGCTTGATAACGTGTGACTCGTCGAGAAAGAACGAACCGAAAGGAGCGCGCTATGAAGGGTCTCATCGCTGTCGGCGTTGTCGCGGCCATGGCAGTTTTTGCATTTTGTAAGTACGAGGAAAGGAAAATGGAAGAATGGGTGGAGACATGGTAGGCAAGGCAGCGGAGCTCGTGGAAAGTGAGTCGCGGCAAGCACAAGAAGGCGACCTAAGCCATGTAGCAGTCTCTGACAGTCCCATGTTCGCCGGAGCGGTGATAGTCACGGAGAGCGGGTCGGATCTTACACCCGAAGAGGCGCGTAGGATGAGCGTCTATGTCTTACCGATGCGTGTGGAGATAGAGGGCGTAGACTGCTTAGATGAGCCGACGCTGCCGCAAAGAGCGTTCGAGTCGTACAACCGTACAGGCAGGACGCCAAAGACAAGCGCCGTCTCCCCGTGTCAGTACCGCTATCTGTTCCAGGAATTGCGTGAGAGGCATCCCCGAAAGTACATCCTGCACTTGAGTTACTCCGCTGCAACGACGGCTACGTATGAGAACGCCCGCTTGGGAGGGGAGGGCATTCCGGGCATCATCCATGTCGACACGAAGGCTGCCTCGTCGGGCATGGCGGCTGTGGTGGGAGCCATGGCGCGCTTCCTCGTAACCTGCCCCTCGGCGACCCGCGAGGAACTGGCGAGTGCGGCGGAATCCCTCGCGAATCGGGCGCGGCTCGCTTTCATCCCCAGCGACCTGGCGTTTTTGCGGTCGGGCGGGCGGCTGACGAACGCTGAGTACCTCGGGGCCTCGCTCCTGAGGATCAGCCCCACGATCGAGATGGTGGACGGCGAGCTGGTGTGCACGCAGAAGAGGCGCGGGAGCTTCGCGAAAGCCTGCAAGGAGGCGCTCGCGGCGAAGCTGGCGGAAGAGAGGTTCGAGCCAGGCTCCCTTTTCCTTCTGGAATCGACCGAGCTGGACAGCGGCCTCAAGGCGGACCTGGAAGAGGTGGCGCGCGCCGCCGGCCACGAGAGCGTGCCGTGGCGGCGGACCCACGGCGTCGTCTCGTGCCATTGCGGGCCGAACACGTTCGGCTTCGGCGGCCTGGCACCCGCGTAACTGCTTTCTTACAGATAGCTCACTGTTTCCTCTAGCGGCTTGCGCGAAAAATGGTTCTTCAAGGGACCCGCGCCTTCGGCGGCATAGCCCAGGTCGAGCAGCATGAGGATCTCTTCGTTTTCGGGAAGCCCGAATTCCTTTGCGGTGATAGCGGGGTCGAAAAGGTTGATCCAGCAATTGTTCACGCCAACGCTCGTGGCTGCGAGCATGAGATGCGTGGCCACGATACTCGCATCCTCAATGCCGGAATCGCGCTCTTCGCCGGGATAGACGAATACGTTCTCTTTGTTGAACGTCACCATCAGCACCACAGGGGCGCCATAGCGGCAGGGCGTTACAGCATCGATCTTCGCTAGGCCTTCTTCGGAGCGCACGACATAAATATGCTGCTCTTGGAGGTTTTTTGCGGTGGGTGCAAGTCGTCCTGCTTCAAGAATGGCACTCAGCTGCTCTTCGCTGATCATGCGGCCATCGTATTTCTTGCAAGCGTAGCGTTCTTTGATAACGTCGGTGAATTCCATGGCAGCTCCTTTGAGAGAGAAGGATTCTTACTTGCCATGCTACGGCGCGGCGTGCGAATTGTCTATGAGAAGTACGTGTTCAGAGCTGCTCGGATACAATGTGTGATGTCGGCAGCCGCTAGTCAGGAGAAGAGCGATCATGCAGTACACCTCAACGTATCTCTCGCCTTTCGGGACCATTGTTCTGGCATCGGACGCGGATGCTCTTACGGGTCTTTGGTTCGGGCGCCAAAAGTATTTCGGTCTTAATTTGGACGAAGATCACGTCGAGCAGGAAACTGCGCCTATCGTTCAGGCGAAGGCGTGGCTCGATCAATATTTTGCTGGTGAAGTGCCTTCGGTTCCGATTTCCCTCCACTTTGAGGGGACTCCTTTTCAGAACGAAGTGTGGGAGATCTTGCGCACTATTCCGTACGGCGAAACCGTGACATACGGTGCGATCGCTCATCAGCTTGCGAAGAAGCGCGGCATTGCCCGCATGGCTGCGCAGGCGGTCGGTGGCGCAGTGGGCCACAACCCCATATCGATCATCGTGCCTTGTCATCGAGTGGTGGGGTCGAACGGGAGCCTTACAGGGTATGCGGGCGGCATTGAAAAGAAAATCCAGCTTCTCACGCTGGAAGGCTCGCTTAAAGACGAGTTCTTCGTGCCAAAGAAGGGAACGGCGCTTTAGCGAAGACGCGCGGGATCTGTCCGCTCGAATCGCTTGACGCTTATGCGCAGACCAATACCACATATGATCGCGTATAAAAATGCGACCAGTACGGTGATCACGGGGTCGATCGACGCGGTGCCGTTGTGCTGAAGCACGTCTATCAGTTCCGAGGCGGCGCCAAGGGGCAGGAACCAAAACGATACGCCCCAGAGCATTTTTCCCGCAGGAGCCAATATGCCCAGGATAAGGGGGACGGCGCCCCAGGACGATGCGCGTTGCTGGTCGTTCAGATGAAGGCCGACCGCGACCGAGAAAAGCGCAACGGGAATCGTGTTCGCCAGCATGTACACGGCCGCCGTTGCTGCGGCAAGCACATTCGCTTCGATGAGATACGCGCAAATGAAAGATGCCACTTCTGCGAGTACTATGCAGGCCACGGTCTTTCCTATTGCCAGCTGTAGGGGCGATAGGCCTGCGTATGACAGCGTGATGAGCGCACCTTGCTCTCGTTCTTCAGCGGCAATGCAGATCGTGCCGATGAAGCCCACACTGCAAATAGCCAGCTGGCAGAGAAACGGTGTTGCGAACCAGCGAAAAAAGCCTAGGAACGAGAACAGTCCACCGAACGCAAGCAGCATGAAAAGCGTTGCGAGCATCGATGGGTTGATCATGAGAGAGCGCAGTTCGTGCAAAGCGACTGCGGCAGTATTTCGAACACAGGACGCTCTCACGTTACTTCATCCCCAAGGTCGCCCGCATTTCTTCGGCGCGTCCTTTTGCCAACGGGATGGAGCTGTGCGCCGCGTCCGACAGGGTCAGGTTGAACGAATTGCGCGTGAAACGCTCGATCTTCGCAATGCGCTGCACATTGACGATATAGGAGCGGTGGCAGCGGAAGAACCCGAAATAAGCCAGTTCGGATTCAAGTTCGTCTAAAGTCGAAGGCGTTTGGTAGAGCTCGCCGCGCACTGAAACGAAGTTCTGTCGGTTGATGCTTTCAATGAAGTCGATCTCTCGAGGGTCGAAGAGCAGAGTCGAACCCTCCGTCTTCGCCTGCACCTTGCATATGCGCACCTCGTCTCCTGCGAAGATCACTTCGCTGTGGGAATTCGCATCGTCGGAAGAATCGGCGGAAGATCCGTCATCGGTTTGGGCGGGGAAGAAGCGCCCTTCCTCTTCCCACCACGCATTGCCGGGATGAGCAGGGCTTCGCGCAGCGGTTCACCGACCGTGATGAAGATGGTGCCGCGATCGGTTTCGTTCGCTATCCAATTCAGGACGAGAGATCGTGCGTGGGCTTCCAAATTCGCTAAGGGGCGCTCGCAGAACACCACTTCCGGCTCAAATAGGAACAAGCGGGCGAAATTCACCAATGCGCGCTGTTCGCGCGTGAGCTTTCTCATGGGTGTGCGGGAAAGAGGCGCTATGTCGAATCGTTTCATCGCCTCGGCGGCGGTGATGCTGCTTCCCGCCAAACGCGAAAAGAAGACAAGATACGAGCGAACCGTGTCGCGACCGAAGCCGTTGTCTGATTCGAGGAAGAACGCGCAACGGCGATGCTGGTAGATCGTGCGTACCGCTTCGATCGCCTTGCGGCTGGTGGCGTTGCGGCATTCGATATGAATGCTCTTATGAGCTTGTTCGTTGAGCAGGTCTTCGACCGAATCGTAATCAGATGCCGGTTCGGACATGTGCGGTTCCTTCGCTGATCGGATAGGAGTCGCATCGTATCATAGCGCACTTGCCCTCCTGTGGTCGTTGTTCTGCAGGGGGCGCGTGCTCCTGTCGTGGTCCTCTATGCTCCTTTCGTAAAAAGGCCTGCTCCGCGCGTAGTGGATCTATGGTTTCGCGGTGGGCGAGATGGTTCACTGTGGCTGCGACGGATGTTGCATGTGCGAGATCGCGATGGGTGATTTGCGGGTCGCTCGAGCATCGATGGGCGACCCGCGGCTCGCTCGGACAGAGTTGGGCGTTCCCCAGCTCGCTCAAATAGGAAGATCCCCGATGCGAACATCCATGAAACGATTCAGGAGGATGGTAATGTCCAAAACAGTTCTAGCGATGGAAGGCGTTTGCCTCTCATTCAAGACGAGCGGAAAGATGGGGGCCGGCCGAAAGCGGGTTCTTAATGATCTGACGTTCTCGGTTTCGCAGGCGGAAGCATTTGGTTTCTTGGGACCATCGGGCGCCGGCAAGACGACCACCATTAAGCTGCTTACGCGCCAGTTGCGAAAAGAAGCGGGGAGCATTCATCTGTTCGGCAGCCCGATCGAACGCGCGACTGATGGCGATTATGAGCGCATCGGCATTCTGTCGGATACCAGCGCGCTATACGAGAGGATGTCGATCGAGGAGAACCTGCGGTTCTACGCGAAGGTGCGCGGAGTGTCTGATAAACAGATCGTTGAACTTCTTGAGCGAATGGCGCTTGACCGCGATTCTAAAACATTGATAAAGAACTGCTCCAAGGGAATGCGCCAGCGCGCAGCGTTGCTTGCGGCGCTCATTCATTCACCGGAGCTGCTCTTTCTTGATGAACCTACGAGTGGACTCGATCCAGCGGCGCGTGCTGAAGTCCATAGGATGTTGGCGGAACTGAAGGCGGCGGGTACGACCATCTTCCTTACTACGCATGACATGACCGAGGCTGATAGCGTATGCGATCGCATCGCCATTTTGAACGAGGGGCATATTGTGACTAGCGATACGCCCGAATCGCTGAAGCTCGCGCATGCGCGCAATCGGGTGACCATTAGGACGAAGACGCGCGGTACCATAGTGACCACAAAAGACGAAGCGGGTGCCGCATTGATCGCCGAATTGCTTTGCACGAACGAATGCCTTTCGATCCATTCGGATGAACCGAACCTTGAAGAAGTGTTTCTCGACCTGACGGGAAGGGAGTTTTAAATGAATATCACTATGCGTAAGATCGGAGTTCTGTGCCAAAAGGATCTTGTCGATCTGTTCAAGAACCCCAGCATGATGATCTGCCTTGTTCTTCCCATCGGCTTCGCGGTGCTGTACCGATTCATGATGGGAGATGCGCAGGCCTCGATGTCGGCCGGAGCAGTGGGCGATGCTGCTGCGAGTGAGCTGAGTGCTGTTCTTTCATTGTTCCATTTGTCTTCGGCCCTCTGTATTTCTATAGGCATGGTCGTGGGGATGGTCATCGTGTATGGCATTGCCGAAGAGAAGGAAAAGCACACGCTGCGCACCCTTATGCTCGCCAATGTGAGTGCTGGCCAGATCATCGCCTCCCGTGCTTTGGTTTCCATGGTGGCAACGCTTGCCGTGGCCGCTGTGTGCTTCTTTGCCATAGGAGTAGACGACACTTCTCTGCTGCCAATGTATCTTGCGCTCTGCGTATTGGGCGCGCTTCCGATCGTGCTGTTGTCGTTGGTCCTGGGCTTGGCTGCCCGCGATCAGATGACCGCGGGGCTGTATTCGGTGCCGGTCATTCTCATCGCTATGGCTCCCATGTTCGGCATGTATGACGAAGCGATCTCCAATGTGGTGAAGTGGCTACCGACAGGGGGCATGAATTCGCTCGTGGATCTAATGGTCCGAGGCCAGCTCTTCACCAATGACGCGTTGCTTCCTTTGAGCATTACGCTTGTGTGGATCGTGGCGGGCGTGGTGATATTCGCGCTACTGTTCAAGCGCTTGGTCCGCGACAACTAACTCCGCGACAACCGACGCCCTCCAGCCCGAGCGTCCGACCAGCCCGCGGCGCCCTGCCCATCCCCGCGCGCTAGTCCGAAAATACCCGTGCGAGCTTTTCGACCGTTTCGGTTACGTTATCGTCGGACAAGCTCGCATAGTTCACAACGACGATCTTTTCGGCAATGGGATAGCTCTTAAAGGAATAATCCGACAAAAGAGCCAGTTCAAGATCGTTTCGCTGTGCGGCCCGCTTGATTTCGTTGGGCATCATCTTGGTTTCAACATATAGAAGAAAGTGCGTTCCCGCATTGTTTTCGATGATGCGGCTTCTTTCGCTTAGTCGAGAACTGCGGATGGCCTGCATAACGGCTTCGCGTTGTTTGCGGTAGTGGTTGCGCAAACGAACAATGTGCCGCTCCAAATAGCCTTCATCAATGAACTTCGCCAAGGTGCGCTGTTCGAACCCGGATACCGTGCATGAATAAAAGCTCATAGTTTCGCGATAGCGCTCCAACAGTTGATCCGGCAAGATCATGTAACTGATGCGTAGGCTAGGCATCAACGTTTTCGAGAACGTGTTGAGGTAGACCACCCGTTCGTGGGTGTCGCTGGCGAAGAGCGGCAGCATAATGTTGCCGGTGTAGCGCAGTTCGCTATCGTAATCGTCTTCGATGATGAACCGCTCCGGCTTTTCGTATGCCCAGCGCAGCAGTTCTCTACGACGAGCAACGGGCATAGTGATTCCTGAAGGGAAATTGTTCGCGGGCGAAATGTGCACGGCATCCGCTTTAAGTGCCCGCAGGCTTTTGACGTTCAGCCCTTGTGAATCAACGTTGCAGAAGGTCCATGATATGTGCTGGTTATCGGCGATATGGGATAACTTGTGGTATCCCGGGTTCTCGAATGCGAACAACGTATCGGGAGAGAGCAGCTGTAAGATGCGGCCGTACAGGTATTCGGTGCCTGCACCGATGATGATGTTCGCGGGCGACACCTTCATGCCGCGGCTGCGTAGCAGGTAGCGCGCGATGGCGTTGCGCAGAACAGGCAGCCCGTTATACGGAACGGTATCGAAGAGATCGGGCGGGTTCTCGGCAATGACCTTGCGCATGAGTTTGAACCAGGTGGCAAGGGGAAACGCTTGGAAGCCGGTGCGATTCGCCTTGAGGGTTGTGCTTGATTCGTCGACGGGGTCGTCGAGCAGATCGATGGCGGTGGCGGCTATTTCGCCGGTGCTGCTTTCGGTGCTAGTTGTGGTGGGTGCTTCGCTGGCGTTCGGGAGGTCGGTCGCCTTGGCTTTGGGCGCGAAGGGAAGATCGCCCACATCCTGAACGTAATGACCGCTGCGCTGACGCGATTCAAGATAGCCTTCGAGAACTAGTTGGCGAAAGGTGCTCTCTATGGTGGAGATGCTCACGCCGAGCGATTGGGAAAGCGCGCGTTTTGAAGGCATCTTTTCGCCAGGGACCAGCCGTCCTTCCAGAATGTCGTTGCGGATGCTCTGGTAAAGGAACTCGTATAAGGGGAGCGCCCCGCGAGATCCTATGTCATAAGTGAGGGAAGCAGTCATATCTGGCCTCTTCGCTATTGCAAGAACGTACATCTCAAATCATGCCACAGTGTTCGTGGGACGGGGTGATAGTGGGGCCAGCGGTGGCGAACAGGCCCCATTCTGGTATCAAATTTAGGAATATTCAATCAGGCCAGTTTTGGCTTTTGCAGCCGACAAAGGGCTATTTTTCGTTCGTTAATCAATTCGAAACATTTGGAAATTTATACGGGGGTAAGACGGGAATCGTCCCAAGCGATTCGATCGGCAGGCTCTTTAGACGTTCATGGGAGACTGCTTGGTTCAGTAAATGACTGCGAATCGCTATGAAATGGGAAAGAAAGATACTCAATTAGGAGGTAACAATGGCCCGATTCACTCTCCCTCGCGATATTTACTGGGGTAAAGATGCTCTTGCGAGCTTGGCTACATTCAAGGGGCAGCGCGCAGTGCTGGTCTTAGGTGGCGGTTCGATGAAGCGCGGTGGGTTCGTCGATCGTGCCGTTGACTATCTGAAGCAGGCGGGTATTGAGACTACGCTCATTGAAGGTGTCGAGCCCGATCCTTCTGTTGAGACCGTCATGCGTGGCGCTCAAACGATGCGCGAAGTGCAGCCTGACTGGATCGTGGCAATGGGCGGTGGCTCTCCTATTGATGCCGCAAAGGCCATGTGGGTGTTCTACGAGTACCCTGAGTGCACGCTCGAGCAGCTGATTACTCCGTTCAGCTTCCCCGATCTGCGTCAGAAGGCGAAGTTCTGCGCTATTTCATCTACGTCCGGCACGGCAACTGAAGTAACGGCGTTCTCGGTTATTACTGATTACGAAAAGGGCATCAAGTACCCCTTGGCCGACTTCAATATCACGCCCGATGTGGCTATCGTCGATCCTGAAATGCCGGCGACCATGCCTCAGAAGTTGGTCGCATACACCGGCATGGACGCGTTGACTCATGCGATCGAAGCCTACACCTCTACCGCGCACTGCGATTTCACCGACCCGCTTGCTATGAAGGCCATCGCGTTCGTGAACCAGTATCTGCGCAAGTCCTACGATGGCGATATGGTCGCACGTGAAAAGATGCACTACGGTCAGTGCATGGCCGGTATGGCGTTCTCCAATGCACTGCTGGGCATCGTCCATTCCATGGCGCACAAGACGGGTGCGGTGTTCTCGACGGGTCATATTGCCCACGGTTTGGCGAACGCGCTTTATCTTCCTTATGTGATCAAGTACAACTCGGCCGATCCGGAAACGGCGGTTCGCTATGGCTCGATCGCAGCTTCTCTGGGTCTTGAGCCTTCCGTAGAAGCACTCATCGATTTCGTGAAGGGTCTGAATGCGTACATGAACATTCCTGGTACGCTTGCCGACCTGGGCGTAATTGAAGATGAGTTCAAGGAAAAGGTAGCAACGTTCTCTGCTCACGCTATCGAAGATGCCTGCACGCCTTCTAATCCTCGTCCTATTGATGCCGCCACCATGGAACGCCTGTTCACATGCGTATATTACGGCACTGAGGTCGACTTCTAGGGTGATTGGGTATCGACGATCTCGTTGGTAATACATCCTCTTAGGAAAGGATTTCATCATGAATAATCCAGCTCAAGAATCTTACAAGCTCTATATCGGCGGTGAATGGGTCGATGCCTCTGATGGGGCGACACTCGATTCGTACTGCCCGGCAACAGGAGAGAAGCTTTCGACCATTGCCGACGCAACGCGCGAAGACGTCGATCGTGCAGTTGATGCTGCGTGGAAGGCGTTCGAGACCTGGGGTAAGACCGATAAGGCTCAGCGCGCCATCATTTTGAACAAGGTGGCCGACATCATTGAGGAAAACGCTGAAAAGCTCGCCTTGCTCGAAACCATCGACAACGGCAAGCCCATTCGCGAAACCCGTGCGATCGATATCGCGTTTTCGGTCGATCACTTCCGCTATTTCGCGGGTGTTCTTCTGGCCGACACGGGCGAAGCTGACATGCTTCCGGGCAATATGATGTCATTGGTGCTGCACGAGCCTATTGGCGTAGTCGGCCAGATCGTGCCTTGGAACTTCCCGTTCCTGATGGCGGCATGGAAGTTGGCGCCGGTACTTGCTGCGGGTGACTGCACCGTATTCAAGCCTTCTTCAACCACCAGCTTGTCGGTACTCGAATTCGCTAAGCTCACCCAGGACGTCATCCCTGCTGGTGTGTTCAACGTAATCACCGGCCGCGGTTCCAAGTCGGGCCAGTATTTGCTTGAAAACCAGCGTCTTTCGAAGCTCGCATTCACCGGTTCGACCGAAGTGGGACGCGATGTTGCTCGTGCGGCAGCCGATCGTCTCATTCCCGCAACGCTCGAATTGGGCGGCAAGTCGGCCAACATCGTGTTCCCCGACGCTCAGTGGGATATGGTCATCGACGGTGTTCAGCTGGGCATTCTGTTCAACCAGGGCCAGGTGTGCTGCGCTGGTAGCCGTATCTTCGTTCACGAAGATGTTTACGATCAGTTCGTCAAGGATGCCGTTGATGCCTTTAATAAGGTAAAGGTCGGTCTGCCTTGGGAAGACGATACCCAGATGGGAAGCCAGATCGATGAGCGCCAGATGAACAAGATCCTGGACTACATCGAGATCGCCAAGCAGGAAGGCGGCAAGGTGCTGTGCGGCGGCGAGCGCGCCACCGATGGCGAACTTGGCAAGGGCGCGTTCCTGAAGCCGACGCTCATTGAGGTGCCCAACAACTCGTGCCGTTGTGCTCAGGAAGAGATCTTCGGCCCTGTGGCAGTGGTCATCAAGTTCAAGGACGAACAAGAGGTCATTGATATGGCCAACGATTCGGTATATGGCCTTGGCGGCGCTGTTTGGACGCGTGACATCAACCGTGCGTTCCGTGTAGCACAGGGCATCCAGACCGGCCGTATGTGGGTGAACACCTACAACCAGATTCCTTCTGGATCACCCTTTGGCGGCTACAAGCAGTCGGGTATCGGTCGCGAAACCCACAAGGTCATGCTGGAGCACTACTGCCAGACCAAGAACATCATGATCAACCTGAACGAAGTACCGAGCGGATTCTATCCTCAGCAGTAAGTTCGGTTGCAGGCAAGAACGCTGCAATCAACTGTGTGTCGCACGTAGCTGATTCCGGATATTGCGTACGTGCGGTACCTTCTCCTGGCGGACCCGTCGTTGTGGCGGGTCCACTGGTGTTTTGGGGCGGACTTGAGGCCGCTTCGAGTCCGAGACCGAGACCAACTTTTGAATCAAGGGCGCTTCGAGACTGAGGACGACTCCCAGATCGAGGCCGGCTGCAGATCGATCCCGACTGCCACGCTCTCCACAGGTGGGGCCGACTGCCACATTTCCCCTTGAAATGTATCCGTTGCGCATAAATTTTGCCCTTCAGAAGGCCATTTTGGACCTTGTCGATGTAGCTTTTCGCACATTTCAAAGGGAAATGTGGCGTGCATTCGCTCAGGATTGGATTTCTGAATACATTTTAAAGCCATTTGTGGCACGAACAGGCGTTTTACTGCGCAGTAGATACATTTCAAGCGCATTTGTGGCTTGCAGGTGGAGGGCCGCCCCGAGTGAGACGCGTGGAGGGTCGTGTCAATCGGGGGCGGGGATGCGGGAGGACGCCTGGGAGGATGCTCGAGCCCTCCTCCCGCCAGAAGCCTCATCGAAGACGTTCATCCAAAACCACCCCCCTTGTTCCCAATTGTCGGAAAACCCGTTCGAGCCCGCATGGTCCGCCGTTTGCCTGGTACAGATTCGGCTTCACCTAGACGAACATCGTCATGCATGGTACTGGGATATTATCGAGGGGATATGCACGCGGAGGGTGCTGGCGAAACTGATCGCCTTGCACAGGATCCGCTCTTTGATTTAAGTAACGGTAGGGAAGGATACCATGGCTGAATACAACGAGCTCACCGACGAACTAGTCGGGCAACTTAAAGCGATCGTCGGCGAAGCGAACTGCTATGTTGGCGAGGACATCAGTGCGGATTACTCGCATGACGAGATGCCCATTTATGGCACTCGTATGCCGGAGGCCGTATGCATGCCTGCGACCACCGAAGAAGTTTCCGCCATTATGAAACTGTGCAGCGACAACACTATTCCAGTGACGGTTCGCGGTGCGGGTACGGGCCTTGTTGGCGGCAGCACCCCGCTCTTCGGCGGCGTGGTTCTGTGCACCATGCGCATGAACGAGATCCTGGAATACGACATGAACAACCTGGTCGTGAAGATCCAGCCTGGCGTTCGCCTGTGCGATCTGGCCGCTGATGCGCTCGACCACGGTTTGATGTATCCCCCTGATCCGGGCGAGAAGACCGGTTCGGTCGGTGGCAACGTGAGCACCAATGCTGGTGGTATGCGCGCGGTAAAGTACGGCACCACCCGCGATTACGTGCTGGCTATGACGGTCGTCCTTCCTAATGGCGAGATCCTTGAATTGGGCCGCTCGGTTACCAAGACCAGCTCGGGCTACAGCCTGCTTCATCTGATGATCGGCTCCGAAGGCACGTTGGGTGTTATCACGGAGCTGACGTTGAAGCTCATCCCCAATCCAAAAGAAGACATCAGCTTCATCTTGCCGTTCGAAGATATCGAGATCGCAATTACGGCTGTGCCTAAGATCAAGCTCGCTGGCCTGAGCCCTCAGTCCATCGAGTTCATGGAGCGCGATATTGTTGATTCGTCGGCGAATTATACGGGCAATAAGATCATTCCTACGGTCGTAGATGGCAAGGAAGCGGGTGCCTATATTCTGGTAACGCTCGACGGCAACGACCAGGACGAGATCTTCCAGCGTGCGGAAACGCTCGCAGAGATCGGTGATGAGATCGGCGCATACGACACCTTGGTGCTGAGCCACCCGTCCGATAAGCGCTCGGTCTGGGAAGCACGTAGCGCGTTCTTGACCGTTATCGAGGCCGAAACCGATCTGATCGACGAGATGGACGTTGTCGTTCCTGTTGATAAGATCGCTGAGTTCTTGAGCTATGCTCACGAAGTCGGCCAGGAGAACGGCGTGCGTATTCGTTCGTTCGGCCATGCGGGTGATGGCAACTTGCACATTTACTGCTGCGCGAACGACATGGATCAGGATGAGTTCTTGCAGATGTCCGAAAAGGTCATGCAGGCAGCATATGCTAAGTGCACCGAGCTGCGCGGTCAGGTTTCTGGCGAGCATGGCATTGGTCATGCCAAGAAGGACTACCTGCGCGAATCGGTCGGCGAGACGGCCATTGGCCTGATGGCGGGCATCAAGCAGGTATTCGACCCGAAGACGATCCTGAACCCAGGCAAGGTGTGCAGCTAAGTTCACGCCTTCGTGTGGCATGATTCAGGTCGAGCGCGGATGGGTTGTGTGATTCGGCTGGCTTTGAGTGCAACAGCGATCGCTCCTTGATGAGAATTCTGAAAGAACGCGGCAAACAAATGTCGCGTTCTTTTTTTGTGGGAGGGCCCTGTTTCAGGTTCGTTCCAGTTTTATCCTCGGCCCGCGCTCGTACCGTCTGCTGCCGTCCCGTCCTTTCGCTAATGAGCCACAGATGCATTTCAAAGCCAAATGTGACAGTCGGCCTTGACCCGCCTTCTGTGGTCCATTGTTACCATCGGATCTAGTGCCTTCTCAATGGTATGATTTAGGTTCACTTTCATGTAAAACCTCACCGCCAGAAAGGGGAGTCCCTCATGAAGTATCAGTCTGATAGGCGTAATGAATTGAAGGCCAAGACCGCCATCAGGAAAGCTGCGTATGGAATGCTCATGCAGGAGGGTCTCGCCGCAACTAGTTTCACGGCCATTGCTAGGGAAAGCGGGGAAACGCGATCCTTGGTACACTATTATTACCCCAAGAAAGACCAGCTCATTATAGGGTTTCTAAGTGATGCCCTCGATATCATTGCAGAGCGAGGTGCGTCTTTCATTGTGGAGGGGGATTCGAAGGGGAATCTGGTTCGGAATGGGCAACTATACTTTGCGTTTCTTCTCAAGGACGAGGGGATGCGTCGTTTTACATCCGAAATGCTAGCCAATCGCAATATTACGCAGGCCCTTATCCAAATAAACGCAAATTGGTCCTTTCCGCAAATTGAAATTCCCGAAGAAATGAGAAAAAGGGCCATTGCTGCGCATGTTGTCGCAAACGGAGGCACGTTCGAGCTGCTCCATGAGCGACTCGAAACGGACGAAGAGAGATATGATCCCATGGAGTTTGCTGCAACATGCTTTGCAACATTTTTGTCCATCTACGAAAATTTACCGTGGGAAGAGTCATTTGATATGCTGAAGGCAAAAGCTATCGATGAGAGCACGGCGGCGTCCATAGCGAAAGCCGTTGAAGAAAGGCTTCTTAGTTGATAGACAGGCGCTCTTCAAGCGGCTTAAAACAAGAAGCATCACCTAATAAGCTCTTAGCGCACGTCGAAATGACGGCGAGCGATTCCCTTTTTGCCCCATCCGCCCAAGGCGATTTAGAGGCGCAGGGGAATCGCTCGACATTAAGAAAAGCCAAGGTTATACAGAATCTTCCTAAGCGATGAGGTTTACCAAATGGGCTTTTTCTCACCTTCGATCTTAGGCTTGGCGGGAAGCTTGCAGATGTAGTAGAGGTTGTATACTGCGATAGCAACAGTAACGGCACCTACGATGAAGTAGATGGGCTGGTTCCAAATCCACGGTAGTGCGGTGGTGAAGCAGCCGATTCCCTGTGGCAAGAAGTTGAAGATGGTACCGGCGAGGATGATGATGTAGAGCATCACGGAGCTACCCTCACGGCTGCGGCGGTGGTACAGGATGAATCCAGGTCCGACGGCCATGACGATATTGGTAATAGGTAGCCACAATTGAGCAGCCTCGTCGTTCATTAGATAACGCATGATATTGACGATGACCAGGAAGAACGCCGCAAGAATAATCGTGTAGATAGTCGATTGAGCCTTTGTTGTTTCGCTTCCCCAAGTTTCCTGAGTCTCGTATTTGATGGCTGTTCTCATGTTGGTAATTTCAAGGATGGACCAAACGACCATGCCGCCACCTTGGAGCATGAAATACCAGAAGAAATCATTGGTTATGCCGAAGTACAGCATCACGACGCCAGCGGTAAGGTCGTGAGCGAACATGAACGCATGCATCCATACGGGGAACGGTGTCTTGTGCTCCCTTAATGCAAGACGCGTTGCCCAAATGTACTCGAGCAGGCCGAAGCTCATTGCGAGTAACAGGGCGATTGCCTGCGCAAAGAATACGGGGTTTTCCGGAGAAAAGGCATATATCACCTGATCTACGGTGTAGAGATCGTGTATTTTAGTTACCTCCTTCTATAGAACTACATGCGTGTAGTTCCTACACGCATGTAGTATGCGCTCCTTAGTGCGGGTTGTCAATGGCGTGCTCAGCTCTTTTGAACAGAACCTATGCCAGTGCATACTGGCTGGTTGCAAAAGCAAAACAGACGTGATGGGCGGCTCTGCCTGTGATAGGTGGAGACCTATTGTCCTGCGGAGGGCGTGTCAGCTACCCCTCCCTCCTGAAGATCGGCCTAGCGTAGGCGAGCATCTTTCTGCATGTTTCTTCGAGGGCGAATGGGCAATAACGCCGAAATGGGGCGTGGTTTTACCGACGTGGCCACCTGGAGCCGCAGGTCGAGAGTTACCATTCTTATGGCTTAAGGAGGCACTATGGAATTCGCACACATGTTCAGCCCTATATCGTTCGGGCCGATAAGCGTTAAGAACCGCTTTGTCGTACCCCCGATGGGAAATAATTTCGCTAACTCCGATGGAACGTGGTCGGAGCAATCCGTCGCGTATTATCGCGAGCGCGCTAAAGGCGAATTCGGCCTCATAACGATCGAGGCGACGGTGGCGCACGACAACGCGAAGGGCGGTCCCCTGAAGCCGTGTCTGTTCAGCGATTCTTCCATTCCAAGCTTGGCGAAGATCGCCGATGCATGCCATGCCCATGGCGCGAAGGTGGCGGTACAGCTGCAGAACGCAGGTCCCGAAGGTAATGCGGCTTGCGCGGGTGCTCCTTTGCAGGCGGCATCGGCTATTGCTGCAGCGGATGGACGGGATGTTCCTCAGGCGCTGAGCGCTGAGCAGGTATATGACCTGGTCAAAGGCTATGGTGATGCTGCTGAGCGCGCGCTCAAAGCAGGGGTCGATGCTCTCGAGATCCATATGGCACATGGGTATTTGGTCAGCTCGTTCATTTCTCCACGAACCAATAAACGCGTGGATGAATTCGGCGGGTCGTTCGAGAACCGCATGAGGTTCCCACGTCTCATTCTGGAAGAGATACGTGCGCGCGTGGGGAATCGCATGGCGGTGGGCTGTCGCATTAATTCGTCAGACGAGATGCCGGGTGGTATCGATGTTCATGATGCCGCGGTTATTGCGCGCTACCTGGAGGCGCACGGGGCTGATTATCTGCATGTTTCGCGCGCGGTTCACATCAAGGACGAATATATGTGGGCGCCCACGTCGGTGCATGCGGGATTCAGCGCGGATCTAGTTACCGAAATAAAACGCGCCGTGCACATTCCCGTGATCACAATCGGTCGTTTTACGGATGCGTATTATGCTGAGCTCCTGGTGGAGCAAGGGCGAAGCGACATGGTTGCCTTCGGCCGTCAGTCACTGGCGGATCCTTATATGCCGCTGAAGATCAAAGAGCACCGTCAAGAAGATATCGTTCCTTGCATTGCTTGTTTGCAGGGGTGCGTCGCCAACATGTATTGCGGTAAGCCCATCCGTTGTTTGGCGAATCCAGAGCTTGGTTTTGAGTGCGATGCGTCGAACGGCGACGATCAGGATCATGCGCCAAAGCGCGTTGTCGTAGTGGGTGGCGGTGTTGGCGGTTTATGTGCGGCGGCCATTGCGGCTGAACGGGGGCATGATGTGGTGCTTCTCGAAGAGCAGCCGCAGCCGGGAGGCAACATGCGTTTGGCGGCGTTCCCACCGGGCAAAGGCGATATTACCGCGTTGGTGCGTTCGTATATCGTGCGCGCGCAAAAGGCGGGAGCGGATATTCGATGCAACTCGAAAGCGTCCGTTGAGAGCATTTTGGCTTGCGAGCCCGATGCGGCTGTAGTCGCAACGGGCGCGAAGCCGTTCATCCTACCGGTCAAAGGCGCAGATGAAAAGCAGTTCGCGCTGGGTGAAGAGATCCTGTTTGGCACAGTGAATCCGGGGCATGCGGTGCTTGTCATCGGAGGCGGCATGGTGGGCTGCGAAATAGGTGATTTCCTGGCTGAATTAGGACATGAGGTCAGTATCGTCGAATACCGGGACATGCTTGCGGGCGATATGATTTCCGAGCATCGCAAGGAGATAATGAAGCACTTCAGTGAATACGGTGTGAAGTCGTATTGTCAGGCGAATGTGCAGGAGCTCTTCGAAGACGGAGTGGCATACTGCACGCCCGATGGAGTCCGTCACGAATTGCGCGGTTTTGACACGGTGGTCATGGCGGTGGGATACCGTTCGTGCGACGAACTTTCAGAAGAATTGCGCGCGCAGGGAATCGAAACATACGCAATCGGTGATGCCGTTAGAGCACGCCGCGCAATAGATGCGACCCGCGAAGCGTACGACGTGGCGCGGGGCTTATAGCTGGCAAGCGTTGGGATCATGTTCCGCGCGTCTCTCGTCACGATGGCGAGCGGTCGTGAAGTCGCAGTGCCGCAGCGGGACCGCGAAGTCGTAGTGGCTGGCGGGTGTCGATCGCAAAAAGTCACAATGTCATGGCGGGACCGCTAAACCACGGCGGCGGGACAGCGACCCCGTAGTAGTCGGTGCCGGCCGTGAAACCGCAAGTGACAGGCGTCGGCGTTAAGGGATGCAACGGCGGGCGAATAATGCGAAATTCGCAGATAATAAGTAAAAAAATGCGAGATGCGGTCTTTTGTCTGGATGTATATGAGCAGGCAAAAGACCGCATTTTTTTTGGGAAGTAAAGCGCAAAACGCTTGTTTGACCTGCGTAAATGTCGCAAATCGTGATGCTCTTTTGTCGTACCAGCTTTTACCCGTTTAGCAGCCGGCTAAGAAAAGGGCCTTTAATCTGGGGTAATATAAAAAAAGAACCCCGAAGGGTTCAGTTTTTCTCATCTAAATGAGGTCGCCGGGGCGACGGTTAAGGCAGAGCCGTTATTTTGACTCGCAGCAGTCGTTCCGAGTAGAAACAACAACTGAAGAGTACCAAACAAGAGGGGATGCTGCAATATGAATTTGCGTAAAGTGGGAACGTATGATGTGGGCCTGGACATTGGTACTGGGTCTGTGGGCTGGGCCGTTGTTGATGAAAACGGTGACCTTTGCAAGATGAAGGGTAAGAACACTTGGGGTTCCCGTCTGTTCGAAAGTGCTCAAACCGCAGAGGCAACGCGAGTCAAACGTACGCTTAGGCGCAGGTATAACCGCCGAAAGCAGCGCATCGAAAACCTTAGAGAGCTTGTTTATCCGGAAATCGAAAAGATAGACCCCGAATTCTTTCTTAGGATGAAGCAGCAATCCCTTGTTTCTGAGGACCGAAGCTTTACGGAACGCCATGTTTTGTTTGGCGATGAAGATTACGAAAAGCTGTTCCTGCTGAAGGGAGCAGATGGCGAGGACGTCAAAAAGTATCCCACCATTTATCATTTACGAAAGCGTCTTGTAGAGGATGATTCCCAGGAAGATATTCGCCTGGTGTATCTTGCCCTGCATCATATGATGAAGTATCGCGGGAATTTCCTTATTGAAAACGAAGTTACCGCAAAAGACGCAGATGCCCGCGCAGCAATCAAAGTCCTCCTCAAAGCGTGTGACGAATATTTGCAAGGCAAAGAGGGCTTTTCGTTCGATGAGAGTGGCATAGATGTCGAGCTGTTGAATGCGCTGATCGTTGATTCTTCAAAAGCAAAGCGCGATAGGCAAAAAGAGTTTTCTGCCGCGCTTGGTTTGAAGGGTAATGCGGAAGAAAAGAATTTTGCCACTGCAATTGGCAATGCTGTTTTTGGATACGTGGTCACGTGGCCTAATGTGTTCGAGGTCGAGACGGGCACGAAGTTCTCTCTGGACAAAGACGACAAAGTTGAAGAATTTGAAAGCGCGTTGTTGCCCGAAGAAGGAAGCGACTTGTTTGAAGCTTTGAAGGCCATACACAATGCCTTCCTGCTTTCAGGAATCTTGAAAGAGGCAAAGGGTGGGACGCTATCGAGCTCCATGGTTGCCATCTATGAGCAGCATCAGGCTGACCTTAAAGATCTGAAGGCCCTGACTAAGCGTTACTTTCCAAAAGAAAACGGAGTCAGCGAAAACTACAACAAGCTGTTTCGCGGCCCTAGGTATTCCAAAGACGGAGTGTACGTTAAGGCGAAAGCGCATGGCTATACGGGCTATTTGCTTGGCGTAAAAAACGGGATGAAAACACCTACGGAAACGTTCTATTCAGAGATAAAGAACCTCTTCAAGGACGTGTCCTTTTCTGAAGAAGACCAGAAGCTTTACGAATCCATTGAGCGAAAAATGGAAGAGGGAACCTATCTGCGCAAACTCCGCACAAGCGAAAACGGCGCCGTTCCCCATCAGCTTCACCTCGAAGAGTTGAGCATGATCCTGGCCAATCAGGGTAAATACTATCCAGCCTTAACTGAAAACAAGGAGAAAATCGAAAGCTTGCTGGCTTTTAGGCTTCCCTATTACGTTGGTCCTTTGGGGAAGAACTCCAACCCGAACAGGTCGAAGCCCTTCGGTTGGGCGAAGCGTAATCCGGGAATGGAAAACCAGCCCATTCGCCCTTGGAATTTCGACCAAATTATTAATCGCGACCAGGCAGCGGAAGACTTCATTACTAACCTGACGGGCGAATGCTCGTACTACTACGGAAAGCCCGTCATTCCCAAGTATTCCCTGCTCTACTCCGAGTTCTGCGTTCGACAAGAGCTGAACAAATGCACCGTTGCGCAGGACGGCGAAAACAAGGCCCCCATGGATAACGAAACGGTTGAGGCCATCTATCGTGACGTATTCCAACAGAAGGTGCGCGTAACGGTTGACGATGTTCGCAATTATCTAAAAGAGAAGCTGGGCTTCATCAACACGGCTTTCTTTGGTACGCAGAAAGAAAACGAATTTGCGTCAAGCTTGAAGTCGTACAACGATTTCAAGCGAATTCTTGGTCGCGAAATTGAAACGTTTGAAGATCAAGAAATGGTCGAACAGCTTATTCTTTGGGTCACGGTTTTTGAAGACAAGAAAATTCTTAAGCGCAGGATAACCGCAGTGTATGGCCCCAATGGCAACGGCGCGTTAAGCCAGGAACAGATAAAGGCGATCTCGAAGCTTCGCTATACGGGCTGGTCGAACCTATCCAAGGAATTTTTAACTGAGGTAAAGGCCGAATACAACGGTCGTCAGGTCTCCATAATGTCCATTTTGCGCAACAGCGAAAAAATGTACCCAATGAACCTGATGCAGATTTTGGGCGACGAGCGATTCGGTTTTAAGGATATTCTCCAAAAGCTGAATGAAGATTACCTGAAGGCTAACGAGGGTGCCTTGCTTGAAGATATTCCAGGGTCGCCTGCGATTAAGAGAGGTATCAATCAGAGCCTGAAGATCGTTGAAGAGATTACGAAAATTGCGGGAAAACCTCCGCGTAAGATCATTGTAGAAATGGCGCGCGAAGAGGTAGGAAAAGGCAAGGGTAGGCGCACGAATTCAAGGGCGAAAGCGCTCCAGGAGGCCTATAAGGGAATCACTCAGGACATCATTCTTGAGGACGATGCGGACCTAAAGCAGGCACTCAAACAAAACGAGCAGCATTTAGATAATGATAAGATCTTCCTGTACTTGCAGCAGCGTGGCAAATGCGTTTATTGCGGCAAGCCGTTGGATATCAACGATGTGGTATCCGGAGGTCCTGGATCTCATATTGATCACATTGTTCCGCAGAGCACCATTAAAGATGATTCTTTGGATAACCGCGTGCTTGTTCACCTTAAGTGCAATGAATCGAAGACGGATCAGTATCCATTGCCCAGCGAGATACGCGACAAGCGCTACGTGTTGTGGCGCGCATTGAAAGATGCTGGGCTCATGAGCGCTCGAAAGTTCGAGAAGCTTACTTGTGCGCGTATTAATAAGGGGCAGGCAAAGGGCTTCATTAATCGTCAGCTGGTTGAAACACGTCAAATTTCGAAGCACGTAGTTACTTTGCTTCAGGCCCAGTACCCCGATTCAAGCGTTGAAACGGTCAAGGCGGAGCTTTCGCATAATTTGCGCATTGCGTACGGCCTGCCCAAGGTTCGCGAAGTGAACGATTGGCATCATGCTCACGATGCGTATTTGGCGTGCCAGTTGAGCCGCTTTATTCATACGCGCTTTAAGGGTATAGCTCAAGATTTGGAATACAGCACCATTTCGCGCTACGCCATGGCAATGAAAGGCAAGACGCAAGGAAACGCCGGCTTGATCGTAAATAGCTTCAAATTCGATGGAGCAAGCAAGGAAACGGGTGAAGTCTTTCGTGACACATGGATGGGTTCAGATGAGCTTGACCGTATTAGGCGATGCCTCAACTACAAAGATTGCTTCGTTTCGCGCAAGCTCGAGCGCCTGACGGGTGAGTTCTGGAACCAGACGGTGTATTCGCCACGCTCCACTTCAGCAAAGGCCATCCCTCTCAAGAAGGGGATGGACCCCAATAAATACGGGTATTACATGAGTCCGAATTCGGCTTATTACGCAGTGATTCGTCATACCGAAGAGGTGCGCGGTAAGGCGAAAGAAAAGATCTCCATGGTGGGTGTTCCTGTTGATATTTCTTGCAGGATAGATAGTGCGGCGGACCCTCTTACTCTTGAATCGTATTTATCCGCCGAATACGAAGGAGCCGAAATTCTGAAGGCGCCTATTTACAAGTATCAGAAAATTAAGTGGGATGGGGCGGAGTATTACCTGACGTCTCCGTCGGAAATGATTAATGCTCGCCAATTGTGGCTCCCATCTGATGTCGTTGTCTTCTTGGCTGCTGCGCAGTCACGGAAGAAGCTTGCGAATATGGAAGAGGCAGAATTTGCTAGGGAGGCCTTGAGCATTCGGGAGTATCTTGTGGGGCAGATTGAGGAGAACTACCCTCGCTATGCAGGAATTAGCAAGAAGTTGAGAGACGAAAAAACACTAAGTAGATTCATGGCGGCTGACCGTGAGGACAAGGTGATTGCGCTTATAGAGATAATCGCAATGCTTCATTGTGATGCTACGGATGGCTTAAAGGGTAGTGGGCTGCCTGAGAGATCAGGAAGGATGGCTAGCCTGAATCTTGGTGGCGCTTCTTCGGATATTGTTTACGTAGACACTTCCGTCACAGGCATGTTCGAAAGACGATCGAAAATTGAGCTTTAGAACGGTCTATATTACTGAGCGCTGTAGGCTGTCGTATGAGAACGGTCATATGGTGGTGCGTCAGGCGGATCAAATCACGATTCATCTGTCTGAAATAGATGTCGTGGTTGTTGAGACAACGGCAGCCTACATAAGCTCTTACTTGCTTGCGGAGTTGGCACGGGCAAAGGTGCCCGTGCTGTTCTGCGACCTGCAACACAAACCTGCTGGGCAGTATGTCCCCTTGTATGCCGCGCATGATTCTTCGAGGCGTGTTAGAGAGCAGGCGATGTGGGATGAGGACACTTCGCGTGAGTTGTGGCGAAAGATTATCCAGTCAAAAATCAAAAACCAGGCCAAAGTCTTAAGGATTCTTGGTGATTCTCGTGGGTCCATGCTCGAGGAATACGCAGAAAACGTTTTGCCGGGAGACGTGTCCAACAGGGAAGGACATGCAGCAAAGGTGTATTTCAATGCTTTGTTCGGTATGGGGTTCTCAAGGGATGATGATTGCGGAATCAATGCTTGCCTGAATTACGGATACGCCATTTTGCTCGCATGGGTCAGTCGAGAAATATCTTCAAGGGGCTATCTTACGCAGCTGGGAATCAACCATAAGAACGATTACAACCACTTCAATCTTTCCTGTGATTTTATGGAGCCGTTCAGGCCCGTCATTGATTTGTTCGTTGCCCAGAATCCCGATCTTGAGCTTACAAAAAACGCGAAGATCAGGTTGCTGAATCTTTTCAGTGAGTATCACGAATTCGATAACGGAAACTATCGTCTATCTTCGATTTTAGGGCTGTCTGTTAAAACGAACCTGGGCATCATGTGCGGGAGAATAGACATGGAAGACTACCTAGAATTCGAGTTGTATGAAGGTTAGATTTATGCGGCTGGTTGTGTTTTTTGATGTGCCCATGGAAACAGCGGCGCAGCAGAAGAGCTATCGAATCTTTAGGAAGTTCTTAATCAAAGACGGCTATCAGATGATGCAAAAAAGCGTCTATTCAAAGATGGTCACCGATGGCCAGGCGGCTCAAAGCGCCATCGCCCGCTTAAGAAAAAACAAGCCGAAGTATGGTCTAGTGCAAGTTCTTCGAGTGAAAGAAGCTCAATTTGCGGCAATAGAAGACATTGCCGGAGAGGCGCTCGCTTCAGATCTGGTCGCTACCATGGAAAGGCTGGTCGTTCTATGAAGATGGTTTTCCAGAAGTTCGAAAACGATTTAAGCCTCGAGTGCGGATGCGTGAACGTGGTTCGTATTGAGGATAAAGCTTTGTTCTCTAGGTGTGTGGAATCTCTTAATCTGGCGTTTTCGGCTGAATCCCCTGAACCAGCAATGGTGTTTGAATCAGGGGCGCCGCTCAAGCCAAAAGATTGTATCTTCATGGTCGGAGATTTATTGGCATTTGATTTGGCTGATCGAAAAATCGTCAACCTTGCATTGCGTCGCATAGTGGAAGACTTGTCTAAATACGAAGGCGTGGTTGCTAATCTGGAACTCTTGAACAATGGCATTGTTGGGCTTTTGGAAGATCAAATGAACCAGATGGCAGGCGATTATGTTATTGAGGGCGACTGGGATGCCGCGGCTTTTCTGAAGGCTGCTGGGTTTTCGATTGATTCCGTGGTTGAAGATGGGTTGTTTGGGAAAGCCTGTCGTTTCTTGCACATAGCTGCTGATCTTTTCCCGGACAAAGTGCTTGCCTTCGTGAACCTGAATACTTATCTCGATAAGGATCAGTATTGCGAATTCGGACGAATGGCCAAGGCGAATGAGCTTATAATTTTGTCGTATGAAGTAGGCGATTCGCCCGACTTCGAGTACTTTGAAAATGGAATGTTTATTGACGCAAATTACTGCGAATTTAGCAGTCTGCCCGGATAGACCGTCTTCATGCAGCGAGGAATTTGCTCCATTTGAGGTTTTGGAGCAGCGTCTTTCCGAGTAGGAACAAAACTTACAGACCCGCCGTTATCATTGCTAGTCAGTTTTGGAGCAGCGTCTTTCCGAGTAGGAACAAAACCAAGCTCCATATCGGCATACACCCGCAAAGTTTTGGAGCAGCGTCTTTCCGAGTAGGAACAAAACC
>JAXKCR010000002.1:0-1594 GCA_036552405.1 Eggerthellaceae bacterium
GCGCTCGACGGAGCGAGGGGGCAAGAAGGATGCCGTGCGAGAACAGCGCCCGCAAGCGCAGCAAGACGATGGCGTTTCGCTGCACGCCCGAAGAGCACAAGCTCATATGCGAGATGGCCGCCTGGAGCGGCATGAACAGGCAGGACTACATCATCGCCAAGCTCACCGATACCCAGGTCGAGGTGAGGCCCTCTGTGAGCGTTCAGAAGGCGCTGAGGACTTCGATGGCGGAGTTGGCCAAGGAGGTGCGCATAGCGGCCTCCTACGGCGAGCTGAGCGAGTCTCTGCAGCAGAGGGTCGAACTTGTGATGAGGTTCTTCCTGGCGCTCAGCGAACCGATAGACGCACCAGCGGAAGAAGAACCGCAAACGAAGGCGCCCTCGGCTGTGCCGAAGACGCCTGAAGCTGGCGCCGATGGCGACATGAGCATCTTCGGGATGGGGCGCGGGTAGCGTAATATCCGAAGCTATCCTTGAAGAGTGGACGCGAAATTGGTTCTTGATCCATGTGCGCAAAAGCAGAAGATGGGACCCATACGCTGATGAAGGGTGATGAAGTGATCTGCTGTTTCGAGCTGCTTCGCTATCACCTTTTGTTCCGAGATTTCTGGGCACCAAATAGGCATCTCGAAAAACGTTGCGTCGGAGATTGAAAACCTGTCAGACCTTGCCCCTGAATTACCTTCGAGGAACATGAAATCATGCCACCTTGATGTTTTGAAATAGTGCTCCAGGTAAGTCTTATCTACGCTCGCATCTACTGAAAACACCGTATACAACGGGGACATGACACCCGCTCTGTTCAGGCGGTTTCTGTTGATTGGGCCACAAGGCGCCGTTGCAGAAATCCGTGGGTTGTAGACGAAGTCATCTGGTTGAACTACATAGTAACCACTAATATTCGCGTCGTTTGTAATGTCGTGATCGAAGTAGTCGAGCTGACTGATGACGCCTTGCTCGGCAGAATTTGTAAACGTCTCCGAAAGAGTGCCGTCAGCGTTCTTGGTGGTTCTCTTCTTGCTGAATTCTCCCAACTTACGCTGTTCCCAGGCGAGAGACTGAGTGAATGGTGGCTTCACGCACTCACGCTGATGAAGGGTGATGAGGTTATCGAGGCCGAGAACGACCGTAGATATGCGCTTCTGTTCGCTTTCCGACGGGTAAGAGATCTCAACTTCGGCGATGTCGTTGCCATGGACATGTACGACTGATTTTCCTTGTGCTCGCCTTGCTAAATCGTCATGAGCTTTGCTGTACGTTATAGCAAGCGCGGTGTAGTCTGGATCAAGCCTGCTTACTGGAGTGACGACGTTCAAATCGCCGCCAAAAATGATTCCTGACCTGCGCACGGATGATGCAACGGCAATATCTTCTGCCGTTTCCCCGGATGCAGGAACGATTACTTCGTTGCCCTTTGAAAGAAGAGATCCCTCTTGCTCAACGGCAAAAGTGTCCACGTTCTCAATACGTGATTCATATTGGGTATACAGGCGTCCATACAAGATCAGTGGGGTGCCAGCATCCCTGATGTCGGCTTTGCTGTAGCCATGCCCCTTAGAAATAGTGCAGAGTTCCCCCAACTTACGCTGTTCCCA
>JAXKCR010000003.1:0-7349 GCA_036552405.1 Eggerthellaceae bacterium
CTCGGAGAACGTCATGTCCATGGCCCCGCCGTTAAGGCTCTTAAACTGGCTCTCCCACACTGCGGCCTCCACCTCGGAGGAGAAGCCGCGCTTCGTCTTGTGGCGCTTCGAGCCGCGGGCGTCGCGGTAGTAGCACTGCACGTAGAAGGTGCCGTTGTTGCCATCCTTGTACACGGGCATGTCAGTCCACCTCCGGGAAGTACAGGGCGTCGAAGACGTCGCTTCGAACGCGCCCGCGGATAACCACGCGCCCGCGCGCCTCCTGCCCGGCGTTTATCCTCCTGATTACCTCGTAGGCACTGCCTTTCTTGATCCTCAGCAGCTCCGCGACTTCGTCGGCATCCAGCATGTGCGGCCTCGGTGTCTTCGCCACCTTCTCGTCCATGGCTCCTCCTGTCAATAGCGTACGGATACGTACGGTTTACAGATTCAGAGTAAACGTACATATCTGTACTGTCAATAGAATTGCGTACATTTGCGTACGCTGGTAAGATGTGCGGGTACGTGATTCCAGGAGGAGGGCGCATGTCCGTAGGCGAGAACATAAGGCGGTACCGCAAGTTGCGCGGCATGACGCAGGCGCAGCTTGCCGAGGCGGTCGGTCTGACAGAGGGGGCCGTGCGCCATTACGAGAGCGGCATCCGCGCCGTGAAGCCCGAGTTGCTCGAATCCATCGCCGCGGCGCTCGGCGTGTCCGTCAACGCCCTCAAGGATTACGGCGTCGAGACCGCAGGCGACCTCATGTCGCTGCTTGTGCGGCTCGAGGACTCCTTCGGCATCGTGCCCGCAGCCGACGGCTCGGGGCTCTCCCTGAACCCCAAGGCTCCGCACGCACCCAAAGCCGCGATGGCCATCAAGCTGTGGGCAGAGAAGCGCGCGCAGCTCGAGAACGGCGAGATCGACGACAGCGAGTACGAGGACTGGAAAGCCTCGCTGTAGCGACTCCTAGCTTTTTGCAATCAACGCAACCAAATCAGAACGCCAGACTAGGCGGTGATCGCCGCCCGCTCCTGCGTCTGCTGAGTTTTTACTCCCCATTGCATGTCAAGGCATTTTCGGCGCTCCTGGGGAGTAAATGACGCGGTGGCTTATATGACGGCACGCGGCAGTACGCCGCGGCATTTCCCCTGGTTACTCCCGTTTTCCTTGGGACGGCGAGATTCTTTACTCCCCATTAGCCACCTGGGGAAACGCCGTGCGGAGGCTGCCGAAAAGCCTATTGAGTTCGATTTGAGTTTCACGGGCCCTGAAACGGCCTGTTTTCGCCCTCGGGGACAAAAACAGCGCGTCTACTCACTAGGGATAAATCATTACTCCCATTCCTCCGAATACCGCCCCGTGCCTTGCTGTCTCGAAACACGGGGAGTAAATCGCGAAATCGCAGGTGAGAGGGAGTAAAACGGCAAAGAAAAAGCCTCCGTCCCAACGCGGGAACGGAGGCTCGGTTATCGTATTTACTCAACGCCGTCGCTGGCGGCTTTGCCATGACTGTCGTACGAAACGAAACTCAGCGGCACAGTGCGGCACTCAAAATCGCAGGTCAGAACCCTATCGGCCTACTCCCACTCAATAGTGGCCGGCGGCTTGGAGGTGATGTCGTAGCACACGCGGTTGGCACCGGGCACCTCGGCAACGATGCGGCTGCTCACGCGGGCAAGCACGTCGTAGGGAAGCTTCGCCCAGTCGGCGGTCATCGCGTCGCTGCTTTCTACCGCACGCAGGATCACGGGGCGCTGATAGGTACGTTCGTCGCCCATGACGCCAACGCTCTTGATGTCGGGCAGCACGGCAAAGTACTGCCAGCAGGCATGCTCGCTGTTACGGTCGCCCGTTTCTTCGAACAAGCGCTCGTTATACGCATCAAGCTCTTCGCGCACAATGGCGTCAGCGTTCTTCAGGATCTCCAGCTTTTCGCTGTCGATAGACCCAATAATGCGAATAGCCAGGCCAGGGCCGGGGAAGGGCTGGCGATGCACAATGTGGTCAGGCAGGCCGAGTGCCGTACCCAGCGCACGCACTTCGTCCTTGAAGAAGTGGTCCAGCGGCTCGATCAAATCAAAATGAACTCCATCAGGGAAGGGAATCAGGTTGTGGTGGCTCTTGATGGTGGAAGCCTTGCCGCCCGTCTTGCGCGCACCGCTTTCGATAATGTCAGGGTAAATGGTGCCCTGAGCCAGGAACTTCACGCCGTCCAAATCCTGCGCAACGCTGAAGAACTCGTTCCAGAACTGCGTACCGATGATCTTGCGCTTCGCCTCAGGGTCGGTCACGCCGTCCAGAAGCTTCAGGTAGCGTTCTTCGGCATGCACATGAATGAACTCAACGTCGAACTGTTTGGTGAATACCTCTTCAACCTCTTCAGGTTCGTTCTTGCGCAAAAGCCCGTGGTTCACGAACACGCACACCAGCTGCTTGCCAATGGCCTTGGCGCACAGCGCGGCAACTACGCTCGAATCAACGCCGCCGGAAAGGCCCAGGATAACCTTGTCGCTGCCCACCTGCGCGCGAATGGCGGCAACGGAATCTTCGATGATTGAATCCATGGTCCAATCGGCATTCAGTCCGCAAACGTTGAACAGGAAGTTGGACAGCATCTGGTTACCATATTCAGAATGCTTGACCTCGGGGTGGAACTGCGTGGCGTAGAGCTTGCGCGCAGCGCATTCCATGGAAGCGACGGGGCACACATCGGTGGTCGAGGTAACCACGAAGCCCTCCGGCACCTGTTGTACGGCATCGCGATGGCTCATCCATACGGTCTGTTCAGCAGGAGTGTCGCCGAACAACAGGGAAGGATCCGCGGCATCGCAGCGGGTAAGCGGGGCGGGGCCATATTCGCCCTTTTCGGTGTGACCAACGCTGCCGCCTAGGGTAGTTGCCATGATCTGCTGGCCATAGCAAAAGCCCAGAACGGGAACGCCCAATTCGAACACGCCAGCATCCACGGAAGGAGCATCTTCGGCATATACGCTTGCCGGTCCACCGCTCAAAATAAGCGCCGACGGTTTCTTGGCGGCGATTTCGTTAGCAGGTGTATCGCAGGGAACGATTTCCGAATATACGCCCAGATCGCGCACGCGACGAGCGATAAGCTGGCCGTATTGCGCGCCAAAATCTAACACGATGACCGTTTGCTGTGTGGTGCCTTGAGTGCTCACTAATGCTCCTTGTTTGGTCGGTTGTTCTTTTGTTAACGGAAACGCCTTGCAGAACCGAAGCGAACCGTTGCAGGTGGTTTCTGGCGAAACTGCAATTTGTACACGTGCAATATTACACGATGGGTATATGCACGGTCAGGTACTATACACCTTTCTTGTGGCTATTTAATGCAAGTTAAATATGCATGTGCTTCATGGAAGCGCGCGACGTTCGTGTCACGGGTGCAAGTTGAGGAAAATTTGAGGTCCATGTGCACTTTATTTGCACTTTTCAACAGTGGTTTTTGGAATTTCCCCCTCCATACTATGCGAACGGAACAGCAAGGATGAAAAGGATTGAAATGCGCCGTTGAACTGGGCGAATCGCGCCATTGACAACATTCTTCCGTAGCTACGGTGCAAAAATGGGTTTAATCCCAAATCACACTAGCGTTAGTTATTCCTTGTATGCCTCCGTGCCTGATGGAAGGACTAATCATGGGCTGTTATGTTTTTCGAGATCCTCGGTTAGAAGTCGTTGCGCCTCAATTCCGTACTACGCATTTGCACGAACGAAAGCGTCCGCTTCTTTCGATGATGTCGGCCCGTGGTTCGTTGCGCATTCTGTGCGCACCTCCATTAAGCGGGAAGAGCATACTCGCGTTCCAGTATGCGAACATCATGGTTTCGCTGCGGCAGACCATCTGGATAGATGCCTCCGATCCGCGGTTCCTGCGTGATATTGATGCTTGCAAGCTGCTTCTTGCTATTGTGGAAGCGATGAACCAGGGTCTGCCCAGATGCGATCTGGTGGTATTCGATGCAGTGCCGCTGTTGTCGGCTAAGCGGCTCGATTATTTCTCGTCGTTCATTAAGGCGCTTTTGATTTCGGGGTGCGAAGTGGTGCTTACCACCCGAGAAGCGTCCCTTGCTGATTCAATAAGGTCACTCGAAAGCAGGGTCCCCATACTTAATTTGAGCGTTCGTGATATCGCATTCACTCAAGCGGAGCTGAAACAGAACCTTTCCTCTGAAGATCTGCGGGAAATGCGCAGCCTAACGGGTGTGCCCTCCTTCAGTGATGCGCTCGCCGTGCCGGCGGTGCTATGCGATTCCCGCCAAGGAAGAGCGCGTCTTCTTGATGCGTTGCGCTCGATGCTGTTCTCTTCGGCATACGATGCGGCGGCGCTAACCGCACTGATCTTTGAAAAGGGCAGAATAGAAACGCTCGCGCAGTTCGTTTCTGGGTTCGAATGTACGAGCGGTTCACTCGAACGTTTTGCTGCGTGTACGGGAATCAGACAGAGTGAGGGGTCGTTTCGAACATTGTCCTTTACGGTGGAAGAGCGCTTCGCGTTGTTGCAGGCGAATAAACCGAGTCTGGTGGCGCATAGCCCTTATGCCTCAGAATCGGATTATTCTCATGCATTGGCGCAGGAGCTCTTGTCGATTTCCGAATCGGACCTGGCGAATCTGGTTTTGGGCTCGTGCACGGAGCAACAGCGCCGAGAGCTGCTTTGGTCGTATGGGGATGCGAAGTTATCTGAAAGCACAAGATCGCTTGGGCGGATCGTAGAGCATCCGCGTAGTCGCAGTATTGATCGTTCGCGCAGCCAAGGTGCCGATCGTTCCCGTGCCCAAAGCACTGACCGCCGTCACGATCAAGATACAGATCATTCGCGGAGCAATATCACAAAAAGCTCCCGAACGCGGTTCGCGTGTAACGAATTGGTCGCGCGAAGAAGAGACCCATCGCTCTATATGCTGGGGTGTGGTCATGAACTCGATAAGTTCGCAACCGAAGTGGTAATAAGCAAGGAGGATAGGGCTCCTTCGTCAGAGCCTATCGTCATCAACTTATTTGGAAAGTTCGAAATACTGCGTGGCGGCAGGCGCGTTCCGTCAGAGGGCGAGATCCGCAAGAAGGGAAAACTGCTGATCGGTCTACTGTTGGTGAATTACGAAAAGGACGTGCCTCGCAACTGGGTCGAGCAGATCGTGTGGCCTGATGCAAGGAACAAGAACGGTCATTCAAGCTACTACAATCTGTGGAGCTACGTGAAGGCCATTCTCGCCGAAACTGAAGAAGAACGTTTCCGCTTGAGTCGCTTGCGCGATTCCATCTCCTTGCGGTCGCTTCCCATTGCGTGTGATGTTCATGTGTTCGATAGGTTGGTCAATGAATTTTCCGTCAAATGCGAAGCGGGGGAATGTAAGCGTATTCTCGATCAGATAGAAACCATCTATCAAGGGCCTTTGTTGCCTGGCATTAGCAATGCGCAGATCGATTCGTATCGCCGCAAGTATAAGAACAAGGTCCTTGATGTCATGATGGAGGGAGTGAACATCTTAGTCGAAAAGGGTGAAAGCTACAGTGCGCTTCAGTATGCGTCGTTCGCATTTCAAGTTGACCCCACGCGTGAAGATGTGTGCTATGTCTATATGAATACCCTCAAGCGGCTCGGCCAATTCACGGCTGCTATATCGTCATATTTGGAGTGCCATAACGCGTTGGTCGAGCGTTATGGAATAGAGGCATCACGCCGCTTGGATACGTTATACGAAGAGATCTTGAATGAGGTGTCGTCGGCGTAGGGTGCATAGCGGGAGCACAATGGGCGTTGATGCGGAACTATTTAAGATAAAGGTAACATGAAGAAGCTGTTGTACTTGAGCGGGTTGAATATATCGTGCGCTGCGTCTGTGATAGAGTAAAGCGGATATACGAGAAAGTGAGACCATGGGTATCTTTTCTAAGATTTTAAGCGTGGGCGAAAACAAGCCCCTTAAGCAATATCAACGCGTTGTTGAAAAGGTCAACAGCTTCGAGCCTGAGATGCAGGCATATTCCGATGAAGAACTAGCTCAATTGACCGTTAAGTTCCGCGAGCGCTTGGATGCAGGCGAAACACTGGATGATCTGCTGCCTGAAGCATTCGCGGCGGTTCGCGAAGCTAGTGTCCGCACCATCGGCTTGCGCCATTTTGACGTGCAGCTCATTGGTGGTATGGCTCTTCATGACGGCAGGATCGCCGAAATGAAAACCGGTGAAGGTAAGACGCTCGTTTCAACTCTGGCGGGCTACCTTAATGCGCTGCCGGGAAACAACGTTCACATTGTCACGGTCAACGATTATCTTGCTGCACGTGACTCCGAATGGATGGGGCGCATCTATCGTTTCCTCGGTATGAGCGTCGGTCTTATTCAGAACGGCATGGACCCCAGCCAGAAGATCCCCGCTTATCAGGCGGATATTACATATGGTACGAACTCCGAATTTGGTTTCGACTATCTGCGTGACAACATGGTAGCGCGTGCGAGCAAGCGCGTTCAGCGCGGTCACAGCTTCGCCGTGGTGGACGAAGTCGACTCCATCCTCATTGACGAAGCTCGTACGCCGCTCATCATTTCGGGTGCGGGCTCTCAGGCAGCAGACACTTACAAGCGTTTTGCGGCCATCATGCCCTCCTTGAAGCGCGATGTCGATTTTGAAATAGACGAAGCGAAAAAGACCATCTATACCACCGAGGTGGGCCTGGAAAAGGTCGAGTTCCAGCTAGGCATCGAAGATATTTACAGTGATCCAACGGGCCAGTTGCCTAATTACCTCCAGCAGGCTCTGCGTGCCCAGTTCCTCTTCCATCGCGACCAGGATTACGTGGTCATCGATGGTGAAGTGAAGATCGTCGACGAATTCACGGGTCGTATCATGGAAGGCCGTCGTTATTCTGAAGGCCTCCACCAGGCATTGGAAGCCAAAGAGCGCGTTCTGGTGCGCCAGGAGAACCAAACCTTGGCTACCATTACCCTGCAGAACTACTTCCGTCTGTACGAAAAGCTCTCCGGCATGACCGGTACCGCTATGACCGAAGATGCCGAATTCCGTCAGATCTACAATCTGCCCGTCATGGCCATTCCTTCCAATAAGCCGGTCGCTCGTGAAGATCTGAATGACCTGATCTATCGCGGCATCGACGCAAAGTTCAACGCTGTCGCCGATGATATTGCCGAACGCCATCAGGCGGGTCAGCCCTGCTTGGTAGGCACGGTTTCCATCGAAAGCTCCGAGCGTCTGAGCCGTTTGCTTTCTAAGCGTGGCATCAAGCATGAGGTCCTGAACGCGAAGAACCACGAACGCGAAGCGGCTATCGTCGCTCAGGCAGGTCGTACGGGCGCGGTCACTATCGCTACCAACATGGCCGGTCGTGGTAC
>JAXKCR010000004.1:0-309564 GCA_036552405.1 Eggerthellaceae bacterium
ACCCAAGAGGGTGGTGAAAAAGCGAATTTGGAGGCGACGCCCGGATTCGAACCGGGGGTAAAGGCTTTGCAGGCCTCTGCCTTACCACTTGGCCACGTCGCCATTTAAAAAAGCCGGCCGAATGAATATCCTGCCGGCTTAAATGATCAATGGAGCGGACGACGGGGTTCGAACCCGCGACCCCAACCTTGGCAAGGTTGTGCTCTACCAGCTGAGCCACGTCCGCGCGCAAGAAAGTATTATATCGTTTTGCGTAACGTATGCAAGGGGCATTTTCGGAAAATTTTTCGTGTTATTAGATCTGCAGCAGGGAAGCGCCCCATTATCATTCAGATGTCTCTCGCTTTTAAAATTCTCTTCGGTATGCAGCGAGTGAGTAACGTTTCATTCTGTTTTGCTGGTATTGTGGTTACTGTGCGTTTGGGGCGCCGTAATAGGGAAGGGTGATTTTGTGCCTAATTCGAATCCAACTGCTTCAGTACAGCAGGATCAGGAAAACGACCAACAGGTCGCATCGGCAAATAAAGCGAACGATGCGATGGATCCTTCCGATGGACCAAGCGAGGCCCCTCGGGAAAAGAAGCACCTCACTCCTATGCAGATCATAAAACGAGGCCTGGCCATCGCTGCGGGTATTGTGGTCTGCGTTCTTCTTATCGGGTCGTCTCTTGCGGGGCAGTTGAGCGTTGCTGTTCTTTCCCAAAGCGGTACGTTCACAGGGGAAGAGGCGGAAGTCGCCTTATATAAAGACAATGTGAATGCGCTTCTTACAGATGATGATCCATTGAACGATCCGGAGCCCGTTGCGGTAAAGTCCATCGTCATTGGCCAGCGTGCTGCGTTCAATATGAGTACGTTCGGAGAGCACACCTTGATGCTTACCTTGTTGGACGAAGGTGCGGCATCGCGTGTGTCGATCGAACCTATCAATGTGACTATGTGGGGAATAGATATGCGTCAAACTTATGAGATTGCCTAGGAGGCGATGCGTGGTATCATAGGCCTACTCCGGTGAGGGAGTAGTTGACATACTAGCTATGTGATGCGTCAACATCATGGCCTAAAAAAAGCCTGGCGTGTCTTTATCGACAAGACTCACGGTGAGGAAAGGTGAACCACCTTTCCCGCTGTGAGTTTTTTTGTGTAGGCAGATTGCGGAAAGGGCAATTGATAAATGGATCTTTCGATCTTTGCAACACCAGAAGCTTGGATCAGCTTGGTTACGCTCTTGTTTCTCGAGATCGTTCTTGGCGTGGACAATCTTGTTTTCATCGCCATTACCACCGATCGTCTTCCTCCTGAAAAGCAGCATATAGGTCGAAAGCTGGGCTTGCTGGGCGCGTTGGTCATGCGCGTACTGTTCTTGTGCTTCGCATCGTTCTTGGTTCACATGACCAATCCGCTCTTCACTATTCCTGGAGTCTATATTGGCGGGGAAGAACTGGGCTTTTCTGTTCGAGATCTCGTATTGCTCTTCGGTGGTCTGTACCTTATCTATAAGGGCATCGTTGAGGTACGTGCGGTCTTGAGCCTTGCGGAAGAAAAAGAAGATCAGGGTGACGCCAACCAATCGCGCCGTACCCTTTCCCTTCCTTCTGCAGTGGGAACCATCATGGTGATGGACCTGGTCTTCTCTATTGACTCCGTCATTACGGCGGTGGGCCTTGCGAACCATCTGATCATCATGATCATCGCGGTTATGGTGGCTATCATCCTCATGATGGTCTTCATCGATACTATTTCGGACTTCATTAACGCTCATACTGAAATGAAGATCCTTGCATTGGTCTTCATCGTAACCATCGGCGTGTTGCTGGTTCTTGATGGCTTCGGTCTTAATTCTGGTATCGAAGTTCTCGACATGCACGCTGAAAAACTGATGGTGTACTTCGCTATGGTGTTCGCCATCATTCTCGAGGTACTTCAGATGCGCTACACCAAGAATTTCCGCGAATGGACCGCGAAGAAGAACTTGGAAATGATGCGTGCTAAGGGCTTTGACCCTCAGCGTACCGATACGCTCGTGCTGGCGCAGGCTATTCTTGAGGCAGAGCAGGCAGCAGCTGATGCGAAGGGGACCGATCAGCAGGATGAGGCTAACAAGAAGTCATAGCAGGTTGGCTGGCATTGAACGAACATCGAAAAAGGGCTTCTCAGGGAGCCCTTTTGCATGGAATCGGTTTTCGTACTTCGCTTGGAGCGCTGAGCTCCGTTCGGATCGTTATTTGTGCGCGTGTGCCTTAGGGGATGCTTTCAGGCGAGGATCGTCCGGGTTGAAATGACGGAGGCATTCCTGAGAGACCACGAAACGAGTTGCCTGCGGAAGGCAGCGAATGGTCAGGGGAGTGGAGATCTCCGTTGGTTCACCATCGTATTGGACGAGCAATGATGGCTCGGCGTCTATTCGGATGTTCTTACCGCGATATAGCTCGAGCGCGTCCATCTTCTTCGCGAGTGCTCCAGAGTGGTCGAACACCTTTGCCATGACGGTCGGAATGAGCTGGAACGCGTTTTTGGTTTTAAGGATCACGACATCCAGTTCGCCGTCACGGGGGAGGTTCCCATCAGAGACCATTAGGTCGAATTGCATTTTAGAGAAATTAGCCACAATTACTCCGATGCCATTGGCGGTGATCGTCTTGCCGTCAATGGTAAGGGTGAACGTGGAAACTTGCGGCGTGGGGTTCGCGAATGCCGCTTCAAAGTAAGCAACGTCGCCTAGTAGGCGTTTGTGTTCGGTGGCGGTACGCATGATCAGTTCGTCATACCCGCAACCCGCCATCATCATGAAACCGTGTTTTTTGCCGTCGGAGGTCTCGAGTTCACCCAAGTCGAAGTCGAGCGTGAGAGCTTCGTCGGTCACCTTGCAGAGGGCATGGGGTTCATTGGGTTCGAATAAGTTCATGGCAAGCAGGTTCGCCGTTCCTGATGGATAGGGCAGGATCGGAATGCCTGTGTTGCGCAGTGCGTAGCTTACTGACGAAATGGTTCCATCGCCACCGCTTGCCACTACGAAATCAAAGTCAGCAGCATCGTTGAGCAGCGATTCTAGTGGAGTGGATGCTCCGAATGTGCGAACAGAGAAGACATCTCCGTCTTCAGCGTACATGCGGATGAAGTCATAGATCGCGCCGTTGCGAAGGCCGGAACGTAGGTTATGTATGACAAGTACTTTCAAGCTGACCCCTTTTTGTTAGTATGCCATAGTACACGAATTAACGTTCCTATGGCATCCTGAGTATGAGCCATACGATAGGGTAAACAGCCTATAGGCGGGAAAGTTTATATAAACCCAACAGACGAAGGGTGTTTTTGATGCTCGTTGAAAGCGACGCTCAACTTAAAGAATTTATCGAACGGTGCGCTAAAAGCCCTTATATGGCGATCGATACTGAGTTCCTTCGCGAAAAAACGTATTACGCGAAGCTCTGTCTTGTGCAGGTCGCTATCAAAGGCGAAGTCGCCATTATCGATCCATTTAAGATAACGGATCTTTCCGTTATGGCTTCGGTTCTGACTGACCCTCACGTCGTCAAGATCTTCCACGCTTCATCGCAAGACATTGAGATCCTGTATCACGAAACAGGTGTAGTGCCGACGCCGGTATTCGATACTCAGGTGGCAGCGGCGCTTTTGGGCAAGACGCAGCAAGCCTCTTATGCGGCGATCGTGCAGTCGTTCTGTCAGGTAACTCTGCCGAAGAAAGACTCGTTCACCGATTGGTCGCGTCGTCCCTTGAGTACATCGCAGGTCGAATACGCAGCAGATGACGTAACGTATCTTCCGCGCATTTATCGTGATATGAAGGGAAAACTCGAAGAGAAGGGTCGCCTTTCGTGGCTTGATGATGCGTTCGAGGAGATCTCTAATCCGAAGAAGTACGAGATCGATCCGCGAGCGCGCTTTCGAAAGCTCAAGCGTGTTAACCAGCTTTCTATTCGCCAGATGGCAGCGGCGCGAGAGTTCGCTGCGTGGCGTGAAGAACGGGCGCAAAAGCTCAACATTCCCCGTAAGTGGGTCGTGTCGGACGAGCAGATCGTGGAAGCGTGCCGTCGTGAACCGCGCAACCTCGATGAATTGTATATGGTACGTGGTATGCGAGAGACCCTGAAGGCCGCTGATGCGCGTCGGGTGCTTCAGCTCATCAAGGTCGGTCTTACGTGTCCCGAAGACGAACTTCCGAATATGCATCCCGCTCAGCGCAACGAAGCGAACGTCGATATTGCCGTTGACCTAATGAACGCCATCGTTCGTCTGCGTGCTCGCGAGAACCATATCGCTCCTCAGACCCTGGCGCCTCATGCTGAGCTGATGAAGCTGGCGCGTGGTCATATGGATGAATGTGAGCTCTTGAAGGGCTGGCGTTACCATGTTGTAGGAAAAGAGCTCTCTGAATTGCTTGATGGGAAGTTCGCGCTCTGTTTAACTGAGGGAAATCTGAAGATTGTCGATCGAGGTTAGGACCGCACGACAAAGGCGTTATGCTGGTATATCGAAAAAGGTCTGATCGAATAATAGGTAAGGAGAACGAATGAGCTACCTACTTCTTATTGTGGTAACTCTTCTTATTGGTTTTGGTGCGCAGGCGTATGTGAATCGTCAAATCAAGAAGTATTCCTATGTGCCCATTTCGAATGGTATGACCGGTTATCAGGTCGCGGTTGGCATGCTGAATTACTACGGTATCTATGATGTACCGGTGCGTATGGGCCACCACGGTGAGAACTTCTTCAACCCGAAGGATAATTCCATCACCTTGGACCCGCAGTCGTTCAACGGTACGTCCATTACTGCTACGGCAACGGCCTGTCATGAGGTCGGTCATGCTTGTCAGTTCGCTCAGGGGTATATGCCTATGAAGGTCCGTGGCGCTATGGTGCCCGTGGTGAATCTGGCTTCCAACACGTGGATCTTCATTCTGCTCATCGGTATTTTCTTGAACATGGCCGGTCTCGTAACGCTGGCGATCATCTTCTATGCGTTCGCAGTATTGTTCCAGCTGGTCACGTTACCCGTCGAATTCGATGCGAGCCATCGCGCAATGGCGTATATGGAAACGACCGGGCTGCCTGGTGGTGAACGAGCAGGAGCGTGGAGCGTGCTTCGTGCATGTGCTCTGACCTATGTGGCAGCGGCGCTTGTCTCAGTGCTCCAGTTGCTGTACCTGCTTTCTTCGCGTGAGGAGTAACGCATGGATTCGAATGTAGTGTCGTTCGGATCGCCTGAAATACCCAATGGTCAAGATACGCCCGCTTCACCTAAGAAGCGGGCTCTTTCCGTATCGGCGGCAGTTCGTCTTACGAAGACGCTTCTCGCGGAACATACTTTCTGCATCGAAGGCGAAGTAAGCGAACTCAACGATAAGGCCGGCTATAAAGCGGTCTATTTCACGATCAAAGATGAAGATGCGAGTCTGCCGTGTTTGATGTGGAAGAGCCGCTTTCAAGCAAGTGGTGTTCCGTTGCGGATCGGCTCTAAGGTCCAGGTGACGGGCAAGTTCACCATTTTCGCGCCTAAAGGGCGTATGAACTTCGATGTGTCTCGGTTGGTCCTGGCGGGCGAGGGGGATCTTCGCCAGAAAGTCGCTCAGCTTGCCGAAAAGCTCAAGCGAGAAGGGCTCATGGATGAAGCGCGGAAGCGTTCGCTGCCTGGATATCCTCAATGTATCGGCTTGGTGACTTCCCCTCGTGGTGCGGCGGTTCACGATGTTCTGCGCACGTTGCGAAGGCGCTATCCTTTGGCGCGTATCGTGTTCGCGGGTGTTCCGGTTGAAGGGGCTAGTGCTGCACGTGATCTAAGTGACGCTCTCCAAAAAGTCGCACGAACAGATGCTGAAGTGGTCTTGTTGGTGCGCGGCGGTGGTTCGTTCGAGGACCTGATGCCGTTCAATGACGAAGGTCTTGCACGTACGATCGCGCACTGTGAAAAACCGGTTGTCACAGGCATTGGTCACGAACCTGATACGTCCATTGCCGATATGGTTTCAGATATGCGTGCTTCAACACCAACGGCGGCTGCCGAAGCGGTAAGCCCGTACATTGATGAACTGAACGAATCCATCGATGCGCTAAAAGCGCGTATGGAAGGATCGCTATCGCATCGTTTGCATCGTTCGGTCGTATATCTTGATGCTATTGCATCGCGTCCTTTGTTCAGGGATCCGACTTCATTGTTCGCGGGTGATCTGCAAATAACGGATGCGCTTCAAGATCGGCTCGAACGCGTTGGGCAGGGTATGCTGCCTCCCAGGCAAGATAAACTCAGTGCTCTGACGCAGCGTTTCGAAGGTGCGCTTCCGCGTAAGCTTTCGCAGATGGAGTCAGAGACGAATGCGCTTGCGAGCTCGCTTAAGCGGAGCGGTTCGTCATTATTGGCGAACCGAGCGCATCAGGTGTCTCTTGCCAATGCTTCGTTGGTGCGGCTGGGTAAGACATTGCTCACGCAGCCTGTTTCGGAAGCAGCGGTGGTAACTGCGCGTTTGAATGACTTGTCGCCTTTGCGTACGCTCGAGCGAGGCTGGTCGATCGCGCGTAGTGAGCAGGGGACCTTGATCAAGAGCGTCTCCGATGTGAAGCCGAACGATGCGTTCACCTTGCAGCTCATTGACGGAGCGCTTGCCTGTCGGGTCGAGGATGAAGCGGTCTCGGAGCTTGATAACATAATTTCGATGGAGGAATCTCATGACTGAAGAAGTACAGGAAACACTTACCTTTCGCGCGGCGATGGCCGAACTTAATCAGATTGTCGAAGCGCTCGAAAGCAATACGCTCGAACTGGAAGAGAGCCTTGTGAAATATGAGCGTGGCATTGCGTTGCTGCGATTTTTGAAGGAAAGCTTGTCGAATGCGCAGCAAAAGGTCGATGTGCTCATGGGTGAGCTCGACATGTCGGTCGGTGATGCAACGACGGACTCTACGCTGTCTAAAGCGTAGGGTGCCACGCGTCCGATAAGGGCGCATTTTCCTGACTGCGGGATCGCGTTTGCGCAGGGTATGGCGTTGTTCTCCTTAAATTCTGCGTATTTAATGACCGTTTATCCGCAGAATTCATCCATTGAACGCGTTGATTCCGCCGTTTGCCAGTCACCGTAAAAGCGCCCGTCTTGTACCAAGGCGGGCGCTCTTATTTCGTAAAATAGAACGTACGAAATCGTATTGGGAGGGGTAGACTTGAACATCCTCGTTATCAACGCTGGTTCTTCTTCGCTGAAATATCAATTGGTTAATGTTGCAACGCATAAGGTTGCGGCCAAAGGTCTATGCGAACGAGTGGGCACCGATGAATCGTTTCATAAGCACGGCATCGATGAAAACGAGTTTGTCTACAATCTTCCTTTGAAAGATCATACTGCGGCAATTAAAGTCGTACTTGATGTTCTGACGACGGGGCCTAATGCGGTCATTAAGGACATGAACGAGATCGCAGCGGTCGGTCATCGTGTTGTTCACGGGGGCGAATACTTCAAAGAGTCCGCTTTGATCGACGATGACGTTATCGCCAAGATCGATGAACTGGCAGAACTGGCACCGCTCCACAATAAGGCCGCGCTTGCGGGTATCTATGCATGCCGTGAGATCATGCCTAATACTCCTATGGTCGCGGTGTTCGACACGTCGTTCTTTCAGACCTTGCCGCCGTCTGCTTATATGTATCCGCTGCCTTATGAATACTACGAAAAGTATGCGGTGCGTAAGTACGGTGCGCATGGAACATCGCATCGCTACATCGCAGAACGCGCAGCGGCTATTCTGGATGAACCCCTTACCGACTTGCGTCTGATCACCTGCCATTTGGGCAACGGTTGTTCAATTTCCGCTATTGATCATGGTTCTCCTATTGATACCTCCATGGGCTTTACGCCGCTCGATGGTCTAATGATGGGTACTCGTTGCGGATCGATCGATCCTGCGATCGTGACATATCTCATGGAAAAAGATGGCCTTACCCCTGCAGAGATGAACGACATCATGAACAAGAAGTCGGGTCTTCTGGGTATTTCGGGAATCAGTAATGACCTACGTAGCGTGCGGGATGCATCTGAGTCGGGTAATGAGCGTGCCATGCTCGCTTACGAAATGTATTCTTCTCGCGTAAAGAAGTACATTGGTCAGTATCTTGCTCTGATGGCGGGCGTTGATGCGATCGTTCTAACTGCTGGCGTTGGCGAGAACTGTGAGAAGATGCGTCGCATGATCTTCTCGGGTATGCAGCCTATGGGTATCATTCTCGACCAGGAAAAGAACAAGCATCGCGGGTTCGAGCGCATTATCTCGTCAGATAAGTCCGATGTGCCTATTATCGTTATTCCGACTGATGAAGAATACATGATCGCGCGTGATACGTACGATATCGTTCGTGCGCAAACGCAGATCGTTCCAGTTGCAAAAGAGGATTAGATTCTGGAATCAGACCTGGGTACCGGATACAAGGATCTGACCGCGCCACTGAGTGCGAGGATCGGGTTGCTCATCGGGCTCAGAGGTCGGATTGCATTTGAGAACCGAATTCGGGCATTGCATCTGAATGTCTGGTTCGCACACGGTAGCTTAATGACATAAAGTGAATCTTGGGGCGCTTCCGGCGTCCCATTTTCCTTCTATGCCCCCCTTTTTTTCGTGCGCTCCGTTCTTAGTTTTGCACGTTCCGCTCTTGCTTTTGTATGCTTGTCATTTGGTTTTGTGTGTCCTGCTCTCGAAGTGATAGGCGGGAGGCAACTCAGTGCTTATGAGCATAAAAAAGAGAGTGTTCTGGCAATAATTTTCGTTTTTCGACGGTGGTTTGACTTTAAAGCTAAGAAATGAGTACACAAATTCCCATAAGTGTGTATCTACTCATTATTCTTTTACACAAAATCGCATTATTGTGTAGTGTCGATTTTTAAAAGTCGTCGAAAAACGAAAAAAATTGCCAAAATCACTCCAAAAATGTGCACGGCTTACTATGAGCCGTGATTCTTCGGAATCTTTAAGCATGCTGGGGTGCTTTTGGTCATTTTGAGGTGAGACGAGAGGTTTCACTTTCAGTGAGACTTAGACAGCCGTTAAAAGACAAGAGTTCGGGCGACACTGGAAGCTACGCCAAAAAAATGACCAAGCCGTGAGGCTTGGTCATTCGGATTATAAGATGGGAACCTTTAGAGCGTTTGAGCCTGAACGCAGGTGATCGCAATAACGCCTACGACATCTTCTGCCGTGCAGCCACGTGAAAGGTCGTTAACAGGTGCGGCAATACCTTGAAGGATGGGACCGTATGCCTGAGCGTTCGCCAAGCGCTGAACCAACTTGTAGCCGATATTCGCTGCGTCAAGGTCGGGGAACACCAATACATTCGCCTTGCCAGCGACCGCAGAATCGGGAGCCTTCGAAGCGCCGATCTCGGGAATGATGGCGGCGTCGAGCTGGAGCTCGCCATCTGCGTTGAGGTCGGGGTAGTTCTCCTTGATGTATGCCATGGCATCGACGACTTTTTGTGCGTCATCGTTCTTTGCGCTGCCATGAGACGAATGTGAAAGAAGCGCAATACGTGCTTCTTTGCCGATGAGGCGATTGAACGAATCGTTGGTAAGGTTCGCGATGTGGGCGAGCTTTTCTGCAGTGGGCTGAACTTCCAATGCGCAATCAGCGAAAGCGAAGATGCCGTTCTCACCCAACTCGCAGTTGGGGACATCCATCAAGAACAGCGAGCTGACCATTGGTGCGCCAGGAGCGGTCTTCAGGACCTTCAATGCAGGAGAAAGGATCTTGACCGTTGCGCAGCCGGCGCCGCCGACCAATCCGTCGCACATACCGGTCTTGAGCATCATGACGGCGAAATAGATGGGGTCGGTGGTGACCAATTGATGAGCTTCTTCTTCGGTCATGCCTTTCTTTTTGCGCAGGTCGAAGAGAAGTGCAGCGAATTCCTCTACCTTATCTGATGTGGAAGGATCGATGATCTGAGCTTCATCCAATGCGTAGCCCTTGGTTGCGATTTCTTCAGAATCGCCAAGAATGATAATATTGGCAATGCCTTGCTTGAGAGCCTCTTCGGCAGCGGCAAGAATGCGATCGTCGTTTCCTTCGGGTAGGACGATGGTCTTCTTATCAGCTTTGGCGCGTTCGATCATCGAATCAATGAGCGTTGGCATAAACAATCCTTTCGTGAATGTCTACTTGTTCCATTACATTTTAGCGTGCGGGAGTGATGGTGGGTATAATGTCCTCTTGAGGGAAACCTTGGACGGCGTGAACGGAAGGAAGGGTGAACCCTTACATGAAGACGATCTCCTTTGCGGTGCCGTGTTTTAACTCGGCAGACTACATGGAGAAATGCGTGGAATCGTTATTGCCTTGCGGTGATGATATCGAGATCATCTTGGTAGACGATGGATCCACAAAAGACGATACTCCGGCTATCTGCGATAAGCTCGTTGAAAAACATCCAGGAATCGTGAAGGCGATCCATAAGGAGAACGGTGGTCATGGCTCTGCGGTCAATGCGGGCCTTGAGGCGGCCGAGGGATTGTATTTCAAGGTGGTCGATTCTGATGACTGGCTTGATAAGGATGCAATGGATCGCATTATGCCGTATTTGCGCAGTCAGAAAACCGCCTACGAGAATCCTTCAGGAGTAGGCAATCCCACTGATCTGGTTATTTCGAACTACGTATACGAAAAGGTACATGAAGGTACGCGAACCGTTATGCGCTATACCAACGTGTTCCCTGATGACAGGGAATTCACCTGGTCGGATATTGGTCGCTTCCATTCATCGCAGTATCTCTTGATGCATTCGGTCATCTATCGTACGGAACTGCTTCGCTCTATTGACCTGAAACTTCCTGAGCATTGTTTTTACGTGGATAACATCTTCGTGTATGTGCCGTTGCCGTATGTTGCCTCCATTCGTTATTTCAATGTTGATGCGTATCGCTACTATATTGGCCGCGAAGATCAGTCGGTCAACGAAAAGGTCATGCTCTCTCGCATTGATCAGCAGATCCGCATTACGAAGATCATGATCGATTCGGTCATGTTGCGCGATGTGAAGAACAAAAAGCTCCAGCAGTATATGAAGAACTATCTTTCAATGATGCTGTGCATTTGTTCGGTCTTTCTCCGTATGGAGCCTTCTTCCGAAAACGAAGCGAAGCGCTCTGATGTTTGGGCCTACCTAGAGGCGAAGGATCAGTCACTGTATAAAGAAATGCGCCATTCGCTGTTGAATATGGCCACGAATATTCCCACTGAAGCCGGACGTCGTGCCGGTTTGACGGGATACCATATCGCTCAGAAGATCTTCAAGTTCAACTAAATGATCAATGCCTAGTGCGTTGCGGCAGGAGCGCTAATCCTTGTAGTCCTCAGGGTTCTTCGCGGAACTGCCGGTAGTGTCGGCGTAGGTGCGCAGTTCGTGTCCGAAGCGTACGGCGCCTTCGCCAAAGCGCTGGGCAATACGGTCGTTTGCTTCGAGGAGTTTGGAGTTCTTCTTGGCGTGAGCGATGAGGACGCTCGAGCTCTCGGTATCTGCTCCGATGAGCTGTGCATGCTCTTTAGGTGCCTCAAGCGGATCGAACAGGGATGTTTGTACCGGTTCGTGCTCGAATCCACTCACTCCGACGCCAATAAGGCGCAGGGGGCTTCTATCCCACACTTCATCGAGCATGCTATAGAGCTGAGGGAGCCACAAAAGCTCATTGGCACCCAGGTTCGGGATCTTTCGTTGGCACGTTCGAATGGTAAGGTCGTCCTTGCGGATCTTGAGGTGCAGGGTAGTGCCTTCGAGGTCTTTGCGGCGAAGGCGACGTCCCACCTTGTGCGCCATCGTTGCAATGCGTGCTTTGATGTCCTCTTCGTTGGTCAGGTTCTCTGCAAAGCTGATCTCGTTCGAGACCGATTTCGCCGGTTCGTGCTCTTCGTTGACGGATGAATCGATACCGCGAGCTCGTTGCATCATCAAAAGCGCGTTCTTTCCGAACACTTGCTTTGAAAGGGTTATGTCGGCGCGGGCGAGATCTCCGAGAGTGCGGATGTGGTAGTCGTTCAGTTTCTTTTGTGCGACCGGTCCGATCCCGCTCATGCTGCCTACCGGCAGGGGGAACAGGAACTCTTCGGACTGTTCGGGATACACGATGGTGAGGCCTCGGGGTTTGTTCTGGTTGGATGCGATCTTCGCAACTGACTTAGAGGCACCCAGGCCAATGGAGCAAGTTATTCCCAGTTCCGCGACGCGGCTTTGAATGCGGCGGGCGATCAATTCCGGATGAGTGCGATTCGAACGGGTCGGAGAAATATCCAAGAACGCTTCATCGATGCTTACCTGCATTAGATGGGGTGATTCATCGTAGAGGATATCCATGACCTTTTTCGACATCTCGCGATAACGATGAAAGTTACCTGCTGTCCAGATCGCGTCAGGGCACAGACGTGCGGCTGTCGACGAAGGCATGGCGGAATGGACGCCATAGCGTCGTGCCTCGTATGATGCGGTCGATACTACGCCGCGTTTATCAGGGCTGCCACCTACGATGAGTGGTTTTCCTCTCCATTCGGGATGGTCGAGTTGTTCGACGGAAGCGAAAAACGCATCAAGGTCCATAAGGAGGATAGCTGGACCGTTCCAGGCGCGAAGCGCATGCGTATGTTGGTTGAACTTTTCCACAAACATAGTCTACCATCGCCACGGATCGATGCTTTTGTGCTAGGGTAGGTAACCCGGGCTTAAAGCCCGACTTATTTTTTCAGTGCAGGATAGAGGCAAAGTGAAACCGTTCGAAGCTTTGACAGAGTTAGTCAACGAAGCGTCTGTGGTACCGCAGCGTCAGGAGACTTTGCCATACGATATTCGTGCCGAAATCGATTGGATCGATTTTTCTTGCATTGCTAATCCACTGGGTACGCCTTCGTGTATCCGAGAGGCTGTTTCCTCCGCCATATCGGAAGGCGATCTGTCATTCGCTCCGAATAGCGATGGTCAGCACCTTAGCCGCGTGCTGGGGCGTTATTTTGAGATTCCTGCTGAATGCATTTTGGCGGGCACCAGCGTAACGTCGCTTATCGGCGCCATTGCGCAAGCGTATCGTCCTTGCAACGTTGGCATTCCTACTCCGGCACCAACGGGATATTTTCTTTCTGTGGCCAATGTGGGGCACAACCCGGTAAAACTGATCAATCCGTATTCGCTTTCGGCCATTGAGCCCCAAACGGCGTTTTCGAATGGGCATCAGTTCAATGCGGCGGTACTTGCCAATCCAAGTTTCCCCTGTGGGCGCCTGCTGTCCGAAAAGGTACTCAAGCGCTATTTGGAAGTATGCAATTGGGTCGTCGTTGATGAGGCGAATATCGGCCTTACTTTGGGTGGGGAATCCTTTGTTGAGCTCACGCAAAAGTATCGTAACTTGTTCGTGATCCGCAGCCTTTCGGCAGAGCTCGGTATGCCTGGTATTCCCATGGGATATGTTGTGGGCAATGCTGCGGCGATTGAGCACATCAAACAGTTCGTTGACGGGTCTGAAATAACGCTCTTCAATGAAGTGGTCGCTCGTGAGTTCCCGCGCACTGAAGAATACCTGGATGAAACGGTGCAATTGCTCGAGTCTGAGATCCCCTGGATGCAGTGCATGCTCAGTCTTACGCCCGGTATTAAAGTGTTCCCATCTGAAGCGAATTTCGTCATGTGCGCTCTTGAAGAGCGTGCGGCTCGCGATTTCGGTATCGCGAGTGCTTCTGACTTGATCGTTCGCTTACAGAAGGCCGGATTTACGTTGCGCGATCTTGATGGGGTTCCCGGCATTGAAGGAAAACGGTATTTCCTTGTTTCCATTCGCTCGCACGAAGAGAACGAAAAACTGATCAGCGCCCTGCGCGATATCATCACCGAATCATAAATCGCGGAACACCTGTGCAGATACAACTCATTTTCAGAACGATTAGTCATGTCGCCTGCGTGGCGATTCTCGTAATGATGCTTGTCTTCTTTAGCATTGTGTCTTATTCGTATTCATAAAATCCACCCCGAGCTTTGTGAACCGCCTCTCTTTTCTCATGTCCAAGAAAAAAGAGACGGTTCATTGCGCGTCGGGGTGGCTATCAAAGGTATTCGGGTATTATGCGTTAGCGACCGCTTGCAAGGAAGAACAGCGCGAGCGTTCCAGGTCCTGAATGAGCTCCGATCACGGGATCGACGTAATTTATCAGGTAGTTGGTCACCCCGAATTTTTCGGTGATGAGTTTCTGCAGGTACTCGACATCTTCGATGCAATCCCCGTGTGAAATACCGATGAGTTGATCCTTTAGTGGTGCATTGCCTGTTTCCTCCATATGCGAGACCAGAGCCTGAATACTCTTCTTGCGACCGCGCGTCTTTTCCATGGGGATAAGAAGACCTTCGTCATCTACGTGGAGCACCGGCTTGATATTCAGGAGGCTGCCTGCGAATGCCGCCGTGCGTGATACGCGGCCACCGCGGTAGAGGAACATCAGATCGTCTACGGTGAACCAGTGTGCAAGATTCAGGCGGTTGTCCGTCACCCATTGTGCGACTTCATCAAGCGATGCGCCTGCCTGCTTCTTCTTTGCGGCGTAATACACTATGAGTCCTTGGCCTACCGAAGCAGCGAGGGTGTCGACGGATACGAACGTGCGCTCGGGGTAGCGCTCGGCAAGGGTGTTGCCAATGGTACGCATGCCCTCATAAGTGCCTGAAAGGCCACTTGAGAACCCAAGATACAAAATATCGTTACCGTTTTTGAGTAGGGACTCAAAAAGATCCTCTGCGTCAGAAAGGTTAGGCAGGGAAGTGGTGATGACCTTCCCCTCACGCATCATGGTGTAGAACTGCTTTAGATCGGTTACTTCACCCTTCAAATAGCTTTGATATTGCGTGTCATCGATCATGAAGACGAGGGGCAGGACCTCGAGTTCCAGTTCATCGATAAGTTCTTCAGGTAAGTTACAGGAAGAGTCGGTGACGATCGTGTAAGGCATTGCAGCTCCTTCGTTTCGGCTGGTCATGCCATGATCGATCGCACATGGCATGAAGGGGAGGTTGTATGGCTTATATCAATCTTTAATAGGTCGATTATGATTGTACTAATTTAGGATACCAAAACCAAGCATGGCCGCTCCGATTCCTAGGAGCGCCCCAACAATTACGTCACGCGGGAAGTGGATTCCCGAAACAACACGAAGACCTGCTAGAAGGATCCCCAGGCATAAGATCACGATGCCTGGTCCTGGGATCGGGCATGAGAACAAGAACGTGGTCCCGATGATGAAAATCGAGAACACATGACGGCTTGGGAACGACTTACCGTGAGTGTCTTTTGATATGAGGGAAGGGTGATCGAATACCTCATAAGGCCGGGGGGCGTTGATTACCCTGCGAAAAAGAGAGAGCAAAATGAACGACACGAATGGAACGAGGAGCGCTTGTAGGGAGGAAGATGATAGGGGAGCGCTTATAAGCGTTTCATATTCGCCGGGCTGAAGGATCAGGGCAATGAGGAGGCAGGGATAAGCGAGGTAGATCGCCTTAGTGATAAGGCTGTTCGAGTACGTGATCGCCTTCGTTAAGAGCGGTCGTTCGCGAATATGATCGATCATGTTGATATAGGTGGTTCTTTTCATAGGGAGATATCCTTCTGGAGAGCCTGAGTGGCATGGGCGATGAAATGCTGCACAGCAGGAGCGCTGCACTCAAGAGAGGGAACAGCAATGCCGAAGAGGATCGATTCTGAAGGTTCGATGGGTATCTTCGATACACTGAAATCGTACTTTTCAGTCGAGAGGCTATTGGTGATCGTGATTCCCATTCCCGCCTCGATCATGCCAAGAGTGGCGGCGGTTTCGATGGTCTCGAATGCGATGGTAGGTTCAAGGTCATGACGTGATAATACCCTGAGGGTATCGATATCCTGTCCCTTGCCGGGCATGATGAAATCTTCGTCGGTGCATTGTGCAAGAGGATAGTAATCAGCCTGGGCGAGCGGATGATCGGTGGGCAGAACGGCGATCATGGGATCGTATGCCAAAGGGATCCAGTCGTATGGTTTGAGGTCGTCGTAGCTGATGAATCCGATACCGACTTCTTTGCTATTGAGCCATTCGGTGACTTCTTGATGGATCCCTTCGCGCACGCGGATATCTATATGGGGGAACGTTCCATGGAATTCTTTGATAACGCGCGGAAGCCAATGGGTAGCCACACTTGGATACGATCCAATGGTCACGCTGCCAATGGAAAGGCCGCGTACTTCTGAACAGAGCTGTTGAAGGTGGTTCTCTTCCTGGATTATGGTGCGGACAATGGGAAGGATGCGGCTGCCTTCTTGGGTGGGCTGAACACCTTGATGGGTCCGCTCTAGGACAGAGAAACCGAGATCTTTTTCGAGCGCGGCGATGAGCTGGCTTACTCCCGAAGGAGTGTAGTCAAGTGCTTTTGCGGCTCGCGAAAAGCTTCCTAGCTCCACCGATTTGATGAAAGCGCGATAACGAGAGGTATCCATTGCTGTCCTTTGAAGTATTACTTAACGAAGATATAACATATTATGGTTTTACTTATGACGGTTTTCAGTATATAAAAATACCGTACAACTAAGAGCGACCAATTTGTGGGGCAACGCAGATCTCTGTGCACAAGCGTATCGTTCGAGGTGTTTTCTTGTCGGGGCGATACTGGGCAACATATGATCGTCTCTATCGAATTCTCTATCAGCAGTGATGGAGAATTCTTTTTTTGGAGTAAGGTTGATCTGCGGTGCATATTTGCATTGTGGTGGCGTAAATTCTGATGGTCTGAATGGTTCGAATGCAAGGAAGAAGAAGGATAGGATCGTATGAAGTTCTCTTTTCCTCTTGATTGGAGGGTGCTGGCGCCAGTTCTCGTTATTTCGGCTGGCATTTGTTGGGGTCTTATCGGACTGTTCTCTCAGAACCTTGCTGCTCTTGGATTGACTGCGGTGCAGATCACTGTGGTGCGATGTGTTCTTGCAACGGTTTTCCTCGCGTTCTATCTGCTTGTTTTCAGGCGATCGGCCTTTTGCATATCCATACGACATATCTGGATGTTCATCGGTACCGGCGTGCTGAGCATTGCGTTCTTCAATGTGTGCTACTTCGCGTGTATCCAGTTCTGTGGTTTATCGTTCGCTGCGATTCTCCTTTATACGGCGCCGTGCTTCGTGGTGCTTTTGTCAGCGGTGCTATTCAAAGAGCGCCTTACGCGGCAAAAGGTCATCGCACTTTGCGTTGCGTTCGTGGGGTGTCTTTTAGTGGTGGGAATAGGCACGGGTTCTTCTACGTTGTCGGTCGTGGGCATTGCCTTCGGTCTTGGTTCGGGCATCGGGTATGCACTGTATTCGTTGTTCGCTCGAGTAGCGCTTAAGAACTACCGTCCAGTAACCGTCATGTTTTATACGTTCTTATGCGCCTCTATTGCCCTCGTGCCTTTTGCGCAGGTGCAGGCGATCATAGAACTCGGAACATCGATGCCTTTCGCGGGATGGCTGATGGTGGGACTCGCGCTTGTTTCGACCGTGGTCCCATTTGCCTGTTACACCGTTGGCTTGGCTCATATGGAAACGGGGAGGGCCTCCATCATGGCATTCGTGGAGCCGATGGTGGCGCTCATCATAGGGGTGGGCGTCTTCCATGATGTCCTCACGGTACTTAATGGTGTAGGGATCGTGCTCATTATCAGCGCTGTTGCGTTACTCAATATAGCTCCGGACAAGATAGCGTTTCTTCGTGACACACGCAGGCTTTCGTGATGCGAAGGCAAATCTTGCTATACTGCTTCTAACTCGTTTTGATTGTCTTTTGAGGAGAGTCTGATTCATGGATTGTCGTGCATTGTTCGATCTCTGGTGCGAAAAGGTCACCGATACGCAATTGCGTGCTGAATTGGTTTCAATGGCGGAAACTAACGATGACGCTGCTATTGAAGATGCGTTCTACCGTAACCTTGAGTTCGGTACTGCTGGATTGCGTGGCGTGCTTGGTGCGGGTACGAATCGCATGAACATCTACACGGTCGGTCAGGCAACGCAGGGGATCGCCGACTATATTACCGCTCAGCCTCATGAGGATGCATGCGGGTCAGTTGCGATCTGCTACGATTCACGCATTAATTCTCAGCTATTCGCTCACACTGCTGCGAGCGTACTTGCGGCGAATGGGGTCAAGGCATATGTGTATCCCCGACTTGAGCCTACGCCGGCTTTGTCGTTCGCGACTCGCTATCTTGGTTGCGATATGGGCATCAATGTTACAGCGAGCCATAATCCGAGCCAATACAACGGCTATAAGGCTTATGGCCCTGATGGCTGCCAGATCGCTTCGGAAATGGCAGATGCGATCACCGATTGCATTGCTCGGGTTGATGTGTTCGATGATGTACGTACCATGCCCTTTGAAGATGCTTTGGAGCAGGGGCTGGTATCCCTTATTGGTGAAGAGGTCCTGGATGCGTACCTGGATGCGGTGTATGCACAGCGCGTTCCTCAGGATGACGCAGACCCTCTGCGTGTTGTCTATACGCCCCTCAATGGTACGGGCCTTGAATGCGTAACACGCATTTTGGAGCGCATTGGCGTTACTGATATCCATGTAGTCGAAGAGCAGGCGCAGCCTGATGGCAATTTCCCTACATGCACCTATCCTAATCCTGAAAATCGTGATGCACTTGAACGAGGCATCGCTCTGTGCGAAGAGGTTCATCCTGATTTGCTACTCGCGACCGATCCTGATGCGGATCGTGTGGGCATTGCGGTGAAAGATGGTGATGAATACCGTCTTTTGACGGGTAATGAAGTGGGTGTTCTGCTGCTTGACTTTGTTTGCCGCAGTCGTAGTGCTGCTCATGCGTTGCCCGAAGAACCCGTTGCGGTGACGACGATCGTTTCAACTGGCCTGGTCGATCCCGTAGGTGACCATTATGGGGTTGATGTTCGTCGTGTCCTTACGGGCTTTAAATACATTGGTGGCGTTATTGCTGAGCTTGAAGCTGATGGGCAAGAAGATCGTTTCGTCTTTGGCTTTGAAGAGAGCTATGGGTATCTGGCGGGTACGCATGCACGCGACAAAGACGCGGTGGTCGCCTCGATGCTTATTTGTCAGATGGCGCGTTACTATCGTGGACTCGGTAAGAACTTGTACCAAGCTATGCAGGATCTGTATGAGGAATACGGTTATCACCGAAATCGTACGCTTTCTTTTACCTTTGAAGGCTCTGATGGTGCGCATGCAATGGATGAGCTCATGGCACGCATCCGTACTGCTCCGTTCACTTCTATTGCCGATTTTGCGGTAGAGCGATTCGTTGATTACCAGCAGGGAATCGGCTCTCTTCCTTCGGCGAACGTTCTGCAGTTCGACTTGGCGGGCTCTCATAAAGTCATCGTTCGCCCGAGCGGCACCGAGCCTAAGGTGAAAGTGTATTTGTTCAGCGTTGGTTCGACCGAGGCTGAGGCTGACCAGGTCATCGAAGCCTTGGCGCACGAGATGACGCAGTGCATTAAGTAGGTGCTTTCGTATGACCGATCAAGGGCGCTCTTATTCTCTTATAACGGTTGAAAAAGCGGATGCCGCAGACAATAGTGGCTCGCCGATCGCTTCGTCGGGTACGGCGGCCGCCTGCCAAAGTTCTGCGGTGTCTACGGACTTTTGTACGTTAGTCGAAGATGGCGCAAGTGCATCGGTCGATGATGGCTTCGGCAAGGGGTATGATGCGAATGCCGATAAAGCGGAGGCCGAATCGTCGCCTGCTGCTGATCCGTCGGGCGAGCAAAGCGAAAGCGCTCTTGACGGCATCACTGAAGATGACCTAAAGGGGTCGGTCCCTATGGAGCACATGCACAGGATCATCATCGCTCTTGTAGTGGTGGGCTTGGTTGCGTTCGCTGTTTATCTAGGGATCTTCGCGTAAAGCCGTTTTTTAGTTGGCGAAAATGTGGCGCTGCTTTAAAGGAGGCAACCATGCAGGAACATAATTCGAGCTCCAAGGCACGAAAGGGGCTTGTGGGGCTAGCGGTTCTTGCTGCTTGCATGGTCGTCGTTGTCGTCGCCCTGTGCGTCATGTATGCCTTCAATGCGCAGGCGGGTCTCCATAGTTTTTCAGCGCAAGACGATGCTCAGGCTCTTGAGGAAGCGTCGAATAATGAACCACGGGTAACGAATGCTTCTACTCAGGTCATTCAGCTGGTTTCGCTTATGGGTATGACGCAAGATGAGGCATTGAAGGCGATCGGCCATGGGGCTGATGTCCGGGAGCAGCGCTCGCTTTCTTCGCTTGGGTTCAGTAATGAAGTCGTGGTCGCCTTGACTGACGAAAAAGGTGATGCGCTATCGGGTACCCCGACGGTCACCCTCGGCTTTGATGGTGATGGACGCGTTGCCGCTGCGTCGTATGAGGCGGCAACATCGCTTTTGGGGTACGGCTCCCTTGCATTTGCTCCTGCGGTAACGGAATTTCATATTGTCGAACACATGCTAGGTGAAGTGGGGCTTTCCGGTGTTGAAGAGGGGAGCGTTACGCTTCCTGATTCTTCGGAGTATTCAACGTACGAGTCGGATGGCAAAACACTGGCACAGCAGATGTACTCCTTTAAGGGCTCAGCGCAAAACGGGGATCAGGTGTTTTCCTGGCAGGTAACGCTTGATTACGATTATTCCCAGGCGAATAGAACATCCGACCTGGCGAATACCGTCAAAAAGGTCGCGGTTGCCATCATGAAAGCCTAAGGGCTTTTTTGTGTAGATCGGTGCGAAAATTTATATCTATTTCATTAGCTCCTAGCTAATGAAATAGAAAAGCCTAATCGATATCCTTTTCAAATGGCCTGCATAGTGCATGAATGCAGGCTTTTATTCGATGAACTCTTTTGGAAAGGCATGATTATGGTCGTACCCCAGAACAACCCGCACCCTGCATTTAATGATTTCAAAGCTCCCCCTTCGAAATCTGCGATGGCGATCACCGCTTTGGTACTTGGCATCATTGCACTCATCACTTCATTTCTCCCTATCATCAATAATCTATCGTTCGTTCTCGTTATCTTGGGCGTTGTCTTTTCCATCGTTGGCTTAGTAGGTATCAGCCGTGGTAAGAAGAGCGGAAAGGGAATCGCGATCGCGGCACTTGTTATTTGCGTTCTTTCCGGTGTTATTGTGTTGGCAACGCAATCGATGTATAGCGCGGCATTGGATCAAGCTACGAGCTCTTCTGTGGGAACTACCGCTTCGTCTGATCAGGTGGCCGATGCTTCTGGGTCTCAAAATAATGCATCTAGTGCAGATGATGTCCCCGTTGAGCACCAGAACGCCTTGGAGAAGGCGCAGTCTTATTCCGATATGATGTACATGTCGAAAAAAGGTCTCTATGATCAGCTGACCTCAGAGTATGGTGAGCAGTTCTCAGCAGAAGCGGCAGATTATGCGATCGAGCACATAAATGCTGACTGGAAGGCGAATGCACTAGAGAAGGCAAGGCAATATCAGGACCAGATGAATATGTCGCCATCAGCTATTCACGATCAGCTGACCTCGGAGTACGGTGAACAGTTCACTCAGGACGAGGCTGACTACGCGATCGAGAACCTGTAGGCGTAAGCGGTATGAGTAAAAGTCGTCTTTATGGAAAAGAGCGTCTTTACCTCCGTCCGCGCAAAGAAAATGCATTTTGGTACATAATTGCGAAAAGGAAACCGAGGCGAAGGAAAAAGCGCATGGAAGAACCGTTCACTGAAGAACTGCTTGATGAGCTGTTGAGCTCTCCTGATCCATGCACCTACATTTCTGAGCACGATATTTCCCAGCGCAGTTTGGCTGAATATCTGCAGGAGCTTTTGGAGAAGAAGAACCTTAAGCGATCAGAAGTAGTTAAGGCTGCGGGATTGAACAATACGTTCGGGTATCAGATCTTCACTGGGCAACGGGGCGCGACCCGTAATAAGATTCTCCAGCTAGCATTCGGTATGCAGCTTACCCTGCGAGAAACCGATCGGCTTCTGCAAGCAGCGGGTGTTAATGAGCTGTATTGTAAAGATCGCCGCGATGCTATTATCATTTTCTGCATCGATAAGAACTATTCGTTGCAGAAAACAGACGAAGAACTGTACCGCTTCGGTGAGGAAACCATTTGCTAGATGCCTTCTCGTGTTAGTCATACCTCAGTACACCAAGAGACTTTTACTGATAAGGACCCTGTTGCTCCTCGTGTGCAGCAGGGTTCCTGTGTTGCGCCTGATGCTGATGAACTCGCCTTGTTCTTACAGCTCGTCGATCATGATGATGAATATCGTATTGAAGAGGTGCTGAAGGAATCTGATTTCGAAATAACCCAAAAGGTGCTATTCGTTTCTGATTCAGGCAAAGAAGAGGGTCCTTATATTCGGAAATATCTCAAGCAGGCCTATGGGCTTGGCGGAATGTATGAAGAAATATACCGCGCCCAACAAGCAGGTAGACATTTTACCTATCTTCCGCAGATACACGAGTGCTATCACCTCAAGGACGATCTTGTGGTGGTAATGGAATACGTTCAGGGCGAAACGTTGCAAGAGGTGGTGTATCGTCTGGATCCTTCGGTCGATCTCGCATTCAGTTTGTTCCCTCTTATTGTCCGTGCGACGCAGGAGCTTCATGGGTCCTTCGATCCGCCCATCATACATCGCGATCTTAAGCCTTCGAATATCATCGTGTCGTTCAATCGATTGACCCTTATCGATTTTGGTATCGCTCGATCGTATAGTCATGGCTCTGAAACCGATACTGTTCATTTCGGTACGCGTGAATATGCGCCTCCCGAGCAGTTCGGATATGGGCAAACGGACGTGAGGAGCGACATATATGCACTTGGAATGCTGCTCTACTATTGTTTGACCGAGAAAACGGCAGATGCGAAGGTGCGTGCTCGTGAATTCGCTTCTCCTGGAGTGCCGGAACCGCTTCGCCAGATCATCGCCTCTGCATGCGCATTCGATCCGAACGATCGCTATGAAAGTACGGAGGCGTTGCTCGTTGCGTTCGAGGAAGCTCGTCTATCTGTTGCGCGGGAAAATGAGCGCAGTGTCGTATGCGAAAATGAAAGTGTTTGTTCTTTAGGGGAACCGTCTCTGCAACGTGCAGGAACGGCGTCTGCTATAGTGCGGCTATCAAGAGCAAGCGCGTCAATCAAGGCCATATCCGATCGCGTGCCCTTTGCTGTAGGGGTGGCATGGAACACCATCTTGCTGCTGGTGTGGCTCATGTTGATCATGGGGTCGTGCGTTGCTGTATTCAACCCTAACGAGTATGACCAGCAGTTTCCTCTTTGGTTCCGGATTTTGGAATATGGTGGATTCGCAGGGATTATGTTCACAAGTTGGTGCTATGTCTTTTTAGATAAGCGTCGGTTCTTCAAGAAGTTCCCGCGCACGAAAAGGACCACTTTTCCCGTGCGATTCACCATAGGGGTGATCGCCATACCGTTCGTCTTATTCATGGTCGTGGTCTTAGTGGGTCAATTCATAATACCCAACGGCGTATTCGCGCCTCGCTAAATATTTTTGGTTTCAGGGTTTACAACGCACTCATCCATGGTAGAATGTTCAAGCTGTTTTCAAGAGAAGCTTCGTGCTTCCACCTGGTTCGGCGCTTTTGGTTGCTGATGGGTCATGTGAATAAATACTTGTATTACGAGTATTCGTGTGGCCTGCAATCATAGTGACTGCAGGTTTTTTTATGCAGTGAGTTGTATGAGTTTGTGCATGGTAGCACCGGATCGAAGAAAGAAGGAGGTGGGCACCATAGCAGCTCAGGAACCAAGGCTCAATGAAGCCATTAGGGTCAAGGAATGCCGTTTGATTGCCTACGACGGATCCCAGCTGGGAATTTATCCCATCGAGCAGGCTCAGCGCATCGCCGACGACGAGGGTTACGATCTGGTAGAGATCGCTCCCCAGGCTCAACCCCCTGTCTGTCGCATTATGGACTATGGAAAGTTCAAGTACGATCAGGCGATCAAGGCAAAGCAGGCTCGTAAGAATCAGAGCAAGGTCGAAACCAAGGAAATGAAGTTCCGCCCGAAGATCGATGTGGGCGACTACACCACCAAAAAGAAGCATGTCATTCGCTTCTTGGAGGCAGGCTCTAAGGTCAAGATCACCATTATGTTCCGTGGTCGTGAAATGTCCCATCCTGAACAGGGATTGAGCATTTTGGAGCGCTTGGCAGACGACCTTAAAGATGTTGCGGTCATTGAGAACCAGCCTAAGATGGAAGGTCGCAACATGCATATGTTGATTGCCCCGTTACCTACGACGGCTAAAAAGAAGAAAGATGAACAGGGAAAGGATAACTAATGCCTAAGATGAAGACTCATTCCGGCACCGCAAAGCGTTTCCGCGTTACCGGTTCCGGCAAGATCATGCGTTCCAAGGCTTACAAGTCTCACATCATGACTAAGAAGAGCCAGAAGCGTAAGCGTAATTTCCGTCACGAAACCCAGGTTACGGCAGCCGACAACAAAGTTGTAGCTCGTAATCTTGGTCTTCGCTAGTAAAAGGAGGAAACTAGTATGCCTCGTGTAAAGCGTGCAGTATCCGCTCATAAGAAGCGCCGTACCGTTCTCAATCGTGCTAAGGGCTACTATGGTGCTAAGTCCCGTTCTTATCGTGCAGCGAAGGAACAGGTCCAGCATTCGCTCCAGTATGCTTACCGCGATCGCCGCAACAAGAAGCGCGAGATCCGTCGTCTCTGGATCACCCGCATCAATGCTGCTGCTCGTATCAACGGTCTTTCTTACTCCATGTTCATGAATGGTCTCAAGAAGGCTGGCGTTGAGCTCGACCGTAAGGTTCTCTCCGACATGGCTATCAACGACGCTGAGGCTTTTGCTTCTCTCGTTGAGGTTGCTAAGAAGGCTCTGTAACCTTTACCTGTTCTTAGATCTTCTTCGAACGTTAAAAGACCGCCTTTTCAGGCGGTCTTTTTATATCTAGCGCCAGGGATCCTGCTCGAATTCTAGGGCTTTCAGGGTCCCGTCGTGATAATCGGAATAAGGATCGTACAGGTCGTCGTCCTCGTTCGCGGCACGGAGCAGGGAAGTTCGTGGTGTTGGATCGGGTGTTGGCTCAGTGGCTAAGCATCCATTGGAAGGGGATGGATCTTCTGATTCTAGTGAAGAATCTTTCTTCGCAAGGGGCTTGTATACCGGTTTTAAACGATAGGTCCGAGGGCTCTGTTCGTTTTCTCTTTTATCCATGCCTGTTATCCCTTTGGGTGAAGCTTTTTCGATGAATGATATAAAGTATAAACTCACGCATTAAAGCGTGCTCCTGAAAAGGGCGCGTTGGTATTCTCTGAAATGATTCAGAAAGGAAACCCATGAAGGTTGATGAAATTTCCCGTGATGGCGAAGAGGCGCGTCTGCGCGTTCAGGTCCTCCCTGAAGAAATGGACAAGGCGTTCTCTATCGGTCTCGATACGTTCGTTGCTCAGTATGAACTACAGGATGCATCAGGCGAAACGTCTATCGATAAGATAAAGAACACCCTCGATGAGGACGCAGCGAAGAGCGCTATCAATTTCGCGGTCGTGAATTATCTGCTGTCATTCGCTTTGTCGGAGCGCGGCATCGTGCCCTTGGCATCGTACGATTTTGCCTGGAGCATCGATCCGCAAGCTGGTAAGGAGTTCGTGTTCGAAATGACCGCACTTCTCAACCCTCATTATGAGCTTTCCGATTATGGTCGCCTTACGGTGCAGGTCGATGCGAAGCCCGCGGTTCAAGATGAGGACATTGAAGAACAGATGCGCATGCTCGCTCGTCAGTTCACGGCGTGGGAGCAGGGCGCCGATGTTAATTCCCCTGAATTGACCGCACCTGATGTGACGGATGCGTGGGTGGAAGAGCGTATGGGTTCGAATGGGGTCCATACGGTTGATGATCTGCGGGAAAAGTTTCGCGAAACCTCAGAGCAGGAGCTTGCTGAGCGATATGAGCAGGCGAAGATGGCGGCAGCTATGGATGAGTACATGGGACGCGTTCAGGGTGAGCCGACTGAAAAAATGCTCGATGCTATGACCTCGGAGCTTTTTGAGGCGTTCTTAGCTGAGTTGGCGCAAGATGGTCTGACGTTCGAAGAGTTCTCTGTTCAGCAGGGAATGAGTGAAGATGATGTGCGTGATACGCTTGCTATTCAGGCTAAGAACCAATTGATGCAAGGCTTCGTACTCGATGCGATCTTTGAGCATGAGGGGTTGGAGCTCACTCCGCCCGATCTGCAGGTCGCGTTGCGCAATGCTGCGCCGGGCCAGGAAGAGGACTATCTTGAGTCGCTGCAGAAGTACGGCCGCACTGAACTGCTTAAGCAGGCCGCAAAGCGCATGAAGGCAGCCTCGTGGATCATGGAAAACACGACTTTTATCGCTAACTAGTTCGACGAATTAGCGATTTAACTGCAAAGATACGGTAAACTTCTCATAGGGTGAACGCGTTCACCCTATGAGGCCTCTCGCTTTGTCGATTGGCGGCGAAGCGGTTTGGATGCGATTCCGTTGCCTGAGGGGCTCTTAGGGCGCGGAATGAAGGATGTGGTATCTATGGCAGCTCCTGCAACCGAGCATGTGCGCAATATTGCTCTTGTCGGTCAAGACGGCGCAGGCAAAACCTCACTGGCTGAGGCAATGCTTCACATTTCCGGTAAGACCCCTCGAATGGGAACGACCCACGATGGGAAGTCCTACCTTGACTATGACGAAGAAGAGATCCGCCGTCGTTTTACCCTTGGTACTTCAATTGCTCCGATTCCTTATGGAGCTGACTATAAGATCAATTTGCTCGACACATCCGGTCAGGCAGATTTTCTGGGCGACACCCTCGCAACCATGCAGGTTTGCGAAATGTGCATGTTCGTCGTCGATGCCGTAGCTGGTCCTCAGAACATGACCACGCGCTTGTGGTATGAAGCGGAGGTCATGCGTACTTCACGTTGCGTTTTCATCAATCATATCGACCGTGAAGGTGCAAATTTTGATGTTGCCATGGCGCAGTTGCATGCTCGTTTTGGTTCTCGTTTGGGTGCGGTCACCATCCCCATCGGCGTCGATAAGGATTTTAGCGGCGTGATCGATATCCTGCGCATGAAGGCCCGTTATTTCGATGACAAGGGCGAGCGCATTGAAGATATCCCCGAAGAATACGCCGATGCGGCGCAGATCGCGCGCGATAAGCTTTGCGACCTTGTTGCTGAAGCTGACGATGAACTCATGATGAAGTATTTGGATGGGGAAGAGCAGCTTTCCCAGGAAGAGCTTGAATCGTTGCTGGCCGATGCCATTGCTCAGGAGATCTTCATTCCGGTGTTCGTGGGTTCCACCATCATCGAACAGGGTATCAAGGGGATCATGGATGATATCTGCACCTACTTCCCGCATCCTCGTCATCATGGCCCGTTCTATTTGGCTGACGGTTCAGAGCTGTTGGTTGATGAAACGGGTGATCCGGCGGGCTTCGTGTTCAAGACGGTCGCGGATCCGTTCGTGGGACGTTTGAGTTTCATCAAGGTGCTGTCGGGTTACATGGAGCCTTCTACGGAACTGCTGAATTCGCGTACCGGCAAGAAAGAACGTCTGGGGCATATTTACGTCATGATGGGCAAGGAGCCCATGGATGTGAAGAGCGCTAAAGCGGGCGACATCGTGGTTGTTCCGAAGCTTTCCGAAACCAAGACCGGCGATACGCTTTCAAAGTCGGGCGCTATCGAAGTCGATCCCTTACCACTGCCTATTCCTCAGTATCCGGTCAGCTTGGCTACGCGTAGCAAGGCTGATGAAGATAAGCTCGGTACGTTCCTTGCGCGTCAGGCTGAAGTTGACCCCACGATCCGTTTGGTTCGCGATGAGGAGACGCGCCAGCAGGTCCTGTATACCATGGGTGATATGCAGGTCGACGTCCTGCTGAATCGCCTCAAGTCGCAAACGGGTATTGAAGTCGATCTGGTACCGGTGCGCATTCCTTATCGTGAGACCATTACGCAAACAGCTGAGGCTCAGGGTAGGCATAAGAAGCAGACCGGCGGTTCTGGGCAGTTCGGTGATTGCTGGTTGCGTTTGTCTCCTCATACCGGCGAAGGCTATGAGTTCATTAACGAGGTCGTAGGCGGTCGTATTCCGAAGAACCTTATTCCGGCGGTTGATAAGGGTGTTCAGGAAGCTATGGAAGAAGGATTCTTGGCGGGATATCCCATGGTGGATGTTTCGTGCGCGGTATATGACGGCTCATATCATTCGGTTGACTCTAATGAGATGGCCTTCAAGACCGCTGCGCGTATAGCGTTCAGGGCCGCATGTGAAAAGGCCGCGCCGGTGATCTTGGAGCCGATGGCCGACATGAACATTGCCGTTGGTGAAGAATATGCAGGTGCGGTCATGGGTGATGTTGCTACCCGTCGCGGTCGCATTATCGGCACCGATTCGGATGATGCAGGCGATACCATTATCGTCGTTCGTGTTCCTTATGCAGAAGTCATATCGTATACGAAGGATCTGCGTGCGATGACCCGTGGTTCCGGTGCATATTCTCTTGAAATAAACGGTTATGAACCGGCGCCATATGAAGTTCAGCAAAAGCTGGTCGAAGAATATCAGGCATCACGTAAGTAATTCGACAGAGGGACCTTGCGTGACTGAGCCCTTAATGTGATCCTGTTGTTCGTTTTAGGGGCAATGGAACGACCCGGTACCGGATCGGTGCCGGGTCGTTCTCTGTTCGTGGTGCTTTCTCTTGAAGAACGAACACCTCGCTAGCGAATGAGCGAGGTGTCTAGCAATACATTGATATCGACCGCAGTGCTGATGCCGGCGACCTGGCCTGTGGCGGTGTATTGCCAGATAGCTGGCGTAACATCGTCAGTGGGTCGCGAATTGTATTCGGCGTACCAAATGGGGTAGCTGAGACTATGGAGGTTATAGCGCTCTAGATCGTGCTGATTGCCATATACGACAGGTGTGTATCCGGCACTTCTGATTCGTGAGCAGAAGGCTTCTGCGTTCTTGGTCGCTTGCGCGGCGGACAGGTCCTTTGCGCGGCTTTCGGTATCGGAGGGGATCTCGAAGTCGTAAGCGATGGGGCCTTGAATGTTTGATCCTTTGACGCAGCTGAGAACGAAGTCGGCTTCCTCGCGCGCCTCTTGTTCGTTTATGGCTTGAGAGAAGAAATACACGCCAACGGGAAGGCCTGCCTGGGTGGCGTTCTGGAGATTCGTTTGGAACGTTTCGTCAGGGTAGATGCCCCCTTCTGAATAGCCGCGTCTTCCGCAACGCAGAATGGCGAAGTCAATGCCGTCAGCTGCGACCTGGTTCCAATCGATCGTTTTCTGGTGACTTGAAACATCGATGCCTGTTAGAGAAGCAAGCGCACCGTTCTCGTAGTATGTTATGCGCCCATCACTAGTTCGAAGGTTGTTCCAGTCGTAGGTCTTCGCAGAACAGCTCTGGATGCCAACGGTTATCAAGATCAGCAAGATGAGCACGCCAATGACTATGGTGAAGAGCTTTGCAGGGAACGATCGTGTTCGCGAAGTGCTCGCTCGATCGCGTGTTCGAGCCGATCGGATCGGTCGGCCCTGGTTCTTCGCGTCGTGCGATGGTGTAGCCTGACGGGGGGTTCCTTGGTATTGGGATCGTGAAATATCGTTGCGGCTGCGAGCACGCTTTGATCGTGAAGTGTGATTGTGTCGTTTCATGTGCTGATTGTATCAGCGAGCATTACTCTGTTGGCATTCTGTTGCCGCTCTAGGATAAAATATACAGGTTTAGATAGCACGTAACCGTTCCATAAGATGAGGAGTTTTCTCTATGTGCGGTATTGTTGGATTTACTGGTTCTCTGCAGGCCAAAGATGTATTGCTCGAAGGCCTTAAACGTCTTGAGTATCGCGGATATGATTCTGCGGGCATTGCGGTGTTCGATGGTGAAAAACTCAACGTGGTTAAGCGCTTGGGTAAGGTTTCCGAATTGGTCGATGCGCTTCCGAAAGATGCCTGCCAGGGTGGTTGCGGTATTGGTCATACTCGTTGGGCGACGCATGGTGCTCCTTCGGAGCGCAACGCTCATCCTCATACGAGCTGCCATAGCGATATTGCGGTCGTGCACAATGGCATCATCGAGAACTTCCAGGAGCTACGCGAAGAGCTTATCGGCCTCGGTCATACCTTTGCATCTGATACCGATACTGAAGTGGTCGCTCATCTGGTTGAGCAGGCCTATGAGGGCGACCTGCTTTCTGCGGTCCGTGATGCATCCCTTCGTTTGGTGGGCGCATATGGTTTGGCCGTCACCTGTCAGCAGGAGCCGGGCACTATCGTAGTGACCCGTAAGGATTCTCCTATCGTTCTGGGCGTAGGCGAATCGGGAAGCTATGTTGCATCGGATATCATTGCGGTCATTGAAGCGACCCGCGATGTCGTCATCATGGAAGACAATCAGTTCGCGGTCATGAAGCCTGAAGGCATCACGTACTATGACGGTTCTCTTGATGAGGTCGAACCGACCATCACTCATGTCGATTGGGATGTGGATGTAGCTGAAAAGGGCGGTTATCCCGACTTTATGCTGAAGGAGATCCATGAGCAACCTCGCGTCGTGCGTGATACGCTCGCGGGCCGCATGTCTGGTCGCGAGATCCTCATCGATGAGCTTACCCTGTCCCGTCAGGAACTCAATTTCATCGATCGTGTCTACATCATCGGATGTGGCACGTCATACCATGCAGGCCTGATTGCGAAGAACCTTATCGAAGCGTGGGCGCGCATTCCCACCGAAGTGGAAGTTGCCAGCGAATTCCGTTATCGCAACCCCATTATTACGCCTACCACGCTCGTCGTTGCTGTTTCGCAGTCGGGCGAGACCGCTGATACCCTTGCAGCTATTCGCGATGCACGTATTAAGGGTGCGAAGGTATTCGGTATCACCAACGTTATCGGTTCTCCTGTTGCGCGTGAATCGGATGGCGTCATCTACACCAAGGCCAACAAAGAGATCGCGGTTGCTTCGACTAAGTCGTTCATCGGCCAGGTGGTCAGCCTTACGCTCTTGTCTATGTTGTTAGGTCGCGTGAAGGGTGAGCTCACCCTCAATATGACCCGTATGTTGTTCGCGGAACTGGCCGATACGGCCGAGCAGATCGAGGACATTCTGCTTGACACCTCCGCGATCGATAAGGCGGTGCCGTTCTTCGAGGGACGCGATTCTGCGCTCTATATTGGACGCGGTGTTGGTGAGGCTACCTGTTTCGAGGGTGCTCTCAAACTCAAAGAGATCAGCTACATTCACGCTGAAGCGTATGCTGCAGGTGAGATGAAGCATGGCCCTATTGCTCTTCTCGATGAAGGGTTCCCCATTGTTGCCGTTGCAACCCAAAGCGCAACGTATGATAAGACCATTTCGAACTTGGAAGAATCCAAATCGCGTGGGGCTAAGATCATCGCTATTGCCACTGAAGGCGATGAAGCGGTAAAGAAGGTCGCCGATCATGTTATCTACATTCCGAAGGTGCGTGATTCCTTCATGCCCATTACGGCAAGCGTTCCTCTTCAGCTTCTGGCTCGTGCGGTTGCGGTCGCTCGCGGTTGCGATGTCGATCAGCCGCGTAACCTGGCAAAATCAGTAACCGTTGAATAAAAGCGGACGCTTAAAAATGTTGGATGGAAGTTCTGCTAATGACTTGGCAGCATCAGAAGGGTCTGCTTCGATGAAGCGCCATGCTGAACAAACGGAAGAACGGGGTAGTTCCGTTCTTCCTGATTCGGTTTCGCTCGGAGTTGATATCGTCGAAATCGAGCGCATGCGCGCCATCCTTAAGCGCTCACCTGCGTTCGCGCGTAAAGGCTTTTCTGAAGACGAGCAAGCGTATTGCAATGCTACCGCCGCGCCCGAATTTCATTACGCGACGCGCTTTGCTGCCAAAGAGGCGGTTCTTAAAGCGCTCGGTACGGGGTTCTCGCAAGGCATCGGCATGCGTGATGTGGAAGTGGTGCTCGATGCTAAGGGGAAGCCGCGCGTGAAGCTTCATGGGCGCGCGCAAATACTCGCGCAAGAGAAGCGCATCGAAGAGATCCCCCTGTCGCTTTCGTATACCCATAAAGAAGCTGTTGCCTGCGCTATGGCTCTCACGGAGCAAGCGCATGCGGTGCGAGAGCAGAAGGTCCATCCTGCTGAAGAGCTCACCCGCCAGTTCAAGGAGGCGAGATCTCTTCTTGACGAGCTTCCCACTGCAAAAGGAGCTGATACGTTGTGATCTCGCTACAGGACCTGGCCCAACTGGTTCCCGTTCCATCTTCTGATTCCCATAAGTATTCGCGTGGGACATGCGTGCTGGTCGCGGGGTGCAGTGCCTATCCGGGCGCTGCTTGTCTTTCGGCTTGCGCGAGCCAGTATGCGGGGGCGGGGTATACCCGAGTATTCACTGCGCAGCAGAACATCGCGCTTTTGCAGGGATATCGTCCTTCGCTTGTGGTCGAGTCTTTCGACATGTTCGAGCCACATCGTGCACTGAAAGAAGGCGCGCCGGGCGCATTCGTCATTGGGCCCGGGTTCGACCCGAATGATCATTCGGTAGCAGCGCTGCTCTCTTCTGCATTGTCTTGCACTTCCTCGCCTGTGTTGGTGGATGGGGGGGCCTTGTCGCTATTGGCTGCATTGCGAAACGAATCCTGGTTCGCCGCCGTTGAAGAAGGTCGTCAGCTCGTTATGACCCCTCATGCGGGGGAGGCACTGCGTTTGGCTGGATCGATCGAAGGGTTCTCGGTCTCCGACCAGGAAGAAGCAGCGCGATCATTGGCGAAACACTATGGAGCGACCGTTGTGCTAAAAGGCGAGAACACGGTCGTTGCCCAGGCCAGCGGTCGCGTAGAAGTGATAACGCGCGGCACCGCGGTGCTATCGAAGGCTGGCACGGGAGATGTTCTTGCAGGCGTTATCGGAGGTCTGCTTGCCCAAGGTATGGATCCATTTGACGCGGGTGTGCTTGGTGCATCCATTCATGCTGAGGCGGGTCTTGTGGCGCAAGAAACGTACGGTATCGTGAGCGCGTGCGCTGAAGAGGTACTTTCGTCGCTTCCAGCGGCATTTATGCGCTTTTTGAATTTGAGAGATGAGAGGATACAGTAATGCTCGACGAGCTTGGATCGGTTGTAAATGATGGCTTGAAAGAGGAAACGCTCGCTGAGCGCGTGCTGCGTCTTCGCCATGAGATCGAATACCATACTCATCGATATTATGTACTCGATGATCCTCAGATCTCTGACGCGGCGTTCGATTCTCTCATGCGCGAACTGCGCGATCTGGAAGATGCTCATCCCTCGTTGCTCGACTCCTCTTCGCCTACGCAGCGAGTAGGGGGAGCGGTAGGTGGTCAGTTCGAGCCGGTCGTTCACGAGCAGCGCATGTACTCGCTCGACAACGCGATGGATTTCGACGAGCTCGATGCGTGGATGGTACGTACTGAATCGGCGCTCGGGCGTTTCGTTCCTTTGGTGTGCGAACTGAAGATAGATGGGTCCTCGCTTGCGCTCACCTATGAGGAAGGACGTCTGGTCCGTGCAGCGACCCGTGGTGATGGCACTACGGGTGAAGATGTCACGGTGAACGTAAGGACTGTTCATGATGTTCCCTTGCGACTGATGGATTCCGGTATGCATGGTGTTGAGCCGGGTGTGTCGGGCATTGAAGTGCGCGGCGAGATCTACATGCCGAAGGCGAGCTTCGAGTCGCTCAATGCTCAGGCGGAAGCAACGGGAAGCAAGGTATTCGCCAACCCCCGTAATGCTGCTGCGGGTTCTTTGCGCCAGAAGGATGCTTCGGTTACGGCATCGCGCGATCTGTCAACCTTCATTTACGCGATCGCTCAAGATGCGTCTATCGTTGCAACGGGCCAGTGGGAGCTTTTGAATTGGTTGCGCGAGTGCGGGTTCCACGTGAATCCCGATGTGCGTCGTTGCGAAAGCATAGAAGAGGTGCATGCGTTCTGCCGTGAATGCCTTGATAAACGCTCAGATCTTCCCTACGAGATCGATGGCGTGGTGGTGAAGGTCGATTCATTTGAATTGCAGCGCCAGCTCGGGTATACCGCGCGAGCACCGCGTTGGGCCATTGCGTATAAGTTCCCGCCGGAAGAGAAGACGACCGTTTTGCGTGACATCACCGTGCAGGTCGGTCGTACGGGTGCTTGCACGCCCGTTGCAGAGCTCGATCCGGTGTTGGTCGCGGGCTCGACGGTCGCTCGTGCGACGCTTCATAACGAAGATGAGATCAAGCGTAAGGACGTACGTATTGGCGATACGGTCATCATACGTAAAGCAGGAGACGTTATTCCAGAGGTCCTAGGTCCCATTTTGTCTCTTCGTCCTGAAGGCTCTCAAGTGTGGTCGATGCCTTCTGTCTGTCCGAGTTGCGGGTCACCTCTTGTTCGCGAAGAGGGCGAGGTCGCTCATCGATGCGTGTCGCTCGAGTGCCCCGCGCAGGCGCACGAACGCTTGATGCATTGGGCATCACGCGGTGCGATGGATATTGAGGGAATGGGTGAAGAGCTTACTGCAAGGTTGATCGATGCAGGTCAGTTGCGTGATGTGGCTGACTATTATCAGCTGACTTTCGATGATTTAGAACGTTTGGATATGGGGCGAGTGACCGTTAAGGGTGAACCTATCGTCCTGGGGTCCACTATGGCGCAAAAGCTCATTTCCGCTATCGAGACCAGCAAATCACGCCCGCTTGCTCATGTGGTCTTTGGCCTGGGAATCCGCCATGTGGGTAAAACGATGGCACAAGCTATCACCCAGGTGTTTCCTTCCATGGATGCGTTGCGTAATGCTCAGGTAGAAGAACTTGCCGCGATCGACGGCGTGGGGGCCATCATTGCGCAGAGCATACATGACTTCTTTGGGAACGAAGCGAATTTGCAGGTGATCGATCGCCTTACTGATGCGGGCCTGACCATGGCACGGGAAGTGTCGGTACCTGACCTTCCTCAGACGCTTGATGGAATGACGTTCGTGCTCACGGGTACCTTGGTGGAATCGGGGATGACCCGTGATGAAGCCGGCGATCGTCTTAAGGCCTTTGGCGCCAAAGTGTCGTCAAGCGTTTCAAAGAAGACGAGCTTTGTCATTTGCGGTGAGGCTGCTGGTTCGAAGCGGACGAAGGCGGAGAACCTCGGCGTTCCCATTTTGAGCGAACGTGATTTCCTTACGATAATAGAAACGGGTCGTGTGCCGACGCCTGAAGAGCGCACCCAGGGCAACGGGCTTCTTGCGTAGGGAGTGATGACGCTATGGCAAAAGTTCGGCTTGATGATCTATTGATCGACCAGGGATACTTCCCTGATCGGGCTACCGTATTGCGAGCGGTTATTGCACGTGAAGTGCGCGTTGATGATGTGTATGTGGCGAGCGCGGCACTGAAGGTGGCCCCTGATGCTGATATATACATCAAGAACACTAAGCGCTTCGTTTCGCGTGGTGGACATAAATTGCAGGGTGCCCTCGACCACTTTCACGAAAAGGTGGAAGGGCTTCGTTGCATAGACGTAGGGTCTTCTACGGGTGGCTTCACTGATTGTTTGCTTCAGGCAGGGGCGGCGAGCGTTGCGTGCGTTGATGTAAATTATGGGCAACTCGCCTGGTCTCTGCGTCAGGATGATCGGGTGCAGGTGTTCGAGCGCACCAATATTCGCCTTGTCGATCCGATGAGCTTAGGTGCCCCATTCGATGTGGTGGTGTGCGATCTGAGCTTTATTGGACTGGCTCAGCTCGCTGATGTGTTCATGGGACTTTGCCATCCAGGAAGTGTGTTCTTGGGGCTCATTAAGCCCCAGTTCGAGAGCCATCACGATGAAACCGACCGCGGCGTCGTGGTTGATGAAGCGGTGCGTCTGCGTGTGGTCGCTGAGGTGAAAGAAGCACTTACGACGGTGGGGTTCGAGGTGAGTGGCGTTGTTGAATCGCCTATTAAAGGCCCCGAAGGCAATGTCGAATATCTGGTGCGTGCCGTGGCGAAGAGCAAAGCGCAAGAGGCTCACTCGGAAAGCGGTGTTTCTCTGAGAGTTGATGAGCCTTTTGGTTCGAAGGAGTCGTAGGGAATGCACGTAACGTATCAGCAGAAGCTCATCGATTATATGCAGCGTAGATCATATGCCGCTATAGTGGTCGAATCGGTCGATCCTATTGGGTGCTGTGCTGATATGCAAGAGCTTTTATTGCGTTTCGTGGATGCTCGTGGTGCTGATAATGTGCGTGAACAGGCGATCAGGCAACTTGATGCACCGTACGGCGAGCTTTTCATCATGGTTCGTGGTCTTGATTATGATAGCGATATTGAATTCGGTCTGAGGAGCTTCTTAGGGCTGAAGGATATTACCGTTAAAGGAATTCGAGCATGGTCACTGTAAGACCATGCTCGAATTGTTCCTAGTATGCCGTTGGGGCGAGCAGTACCTTGCCGGTACCGCGATAGACATTCACGAGGCCTTCGCCAGATGTGGCGGAGCCAAGAAGCGTCTTACCCGAACGCTCAACGGTAAAGTCCAGGCTTCCGCTCCAGCAGAGAGCCATGTTCCCGTCGACTTTTAGCACGTCATTTTCAAGCGTGATCTCGATAAGTTCTTCTTTGGGGCAAGGTGACTCTAAGCAGAGCGCACCATATCCGTTGATGCTCAGATTGAATAATCCTTCATTGCCGGCAACCGCGGAAGAGATATTGCTACGCATGACGGCTTTGTGCTGAAGACTTGAATAGCATGCAAGGAACAGCCCATCGTCAAGCACAATGCTGTTGCCCCATTGAGCAACATCGATCAATAAGATGTATTTGAACGTGGGCTCCAGAACAAGGGTGCCCGTGCCAACGTATTCAGGCTTGATGGCGGATTCTTTGGTCACCGCACCGCGAACAGCCTTTCCGAACAGGTCGCCGACGCCGGAAACGCCAGTAGTGGCATTGACATCACCCACCATCCACTGCATTGCACCTGCCTGAACCGTAACGGGTGATTGGTTCAGATCGCAGATCACCTGGCGACGACGGACGTTCATCTCGCTTGAGAAATAAGCCATGGCCGCAGATTCGGGGGTAACGCTCAGGTCACGCTGCCATTCAATGACCTGAAAGGCACCTAGGGCATCTGTTATGGTCACGTCATCGTTTTGAGTGAAATTATTGATCTGGAACATGGCTATCCTCTCTTAGGCATGGACCTAGTTCTTCAATGAATTCAGAGGTGCGGGCATGCGGCCGCCACGATGAGCGAACACCGTACCGGCGTTCTGGTTAACGGGCATGACCGGCGCATAGCCGAGCAAACCGCCAAAATCAAGCTTGTCGCCTACTTGCTTGCCGATAGCAGGGATAAGACGTACGGCGGTGGTCTTGTTGTTGATCATGCCGATAGCGCATTCGTCAGCGATGATACCAAAAATGCTCTCAACCGAAGTATCGCCGGGAACTGCGATCATATCTAAGCCGACCGAGCATACGCACGTCATTGCCTCGAGCTTTTCAAGGCAGAGCGCGCCGCTTTCTGCAGCACGGATCATTCCGGCATCTTCTGATACAGGAATGAATGCACCGGATAGGCCGCCAACGCTCGAGCTCGCCATGACGCCACCTTTTTTCACGGCATCGTTGAGCATGGCAAGTGCTGCGGTGGTGCCAGGGCCGCCGCAGGTTCCTACGCCAATTGCCTCTAGGATCTCAGCGACCGAATCGCCTTCCGCCGGGGTAGGGGCGAGAGACAGGTCGAGGATGCCTTTTTGGACCCCAAGGCGCTTGCTTGCTTCGCGGCTCATGAGTTCACCGGCGCGTGTGATCTTGAATGCGGTCGCCTTAATGGCTTCGGCGATGGTGGTCATGTCGGCGTCGTTGGGTAAGCTGCGCAATACCGCATTGACAACACCGGGACCCGAAACGCCGACGTTCACGACGGCGTCTGCCTCACCGGAACCATGGAAGGCACCTGCCATAAAGGGGTTGTCTTCTACGGCGTTGCAGAACACCACCAGCTTGCCAGCGCCAATACACTGACGATCGGCGGTTCGTTCAGCAGCCTCTTTGATAATGTGCGCCATCTTCAAAGCCGCATCCATATTGATACCGGCTCGGGTGGAGCCTACGTTCACCGAAGCGCATACGTTGTCGGTGGTTGCGAGTGCTTCAGGAATCGAATTCATGAGATTGATATCTGCGCGTGATGCACCTTTATGTACGAGGGCGGAAAAGCCGCCAACGAAATCGACCCCTACTTCTTTGCCGGCTTTATCCATGGCGCGTGCAAGGGGAGACAGATCGGTTGCCTGGGTCGCGGCGCACAGTTCCGCGATAGGAGTGACCGAGATACGCTTGTTCACGATGGGAATGCCGTATTCGCGTTCGAGTTGTTCGGCAGTAGGTACGAGTTTTTCCGCGGCGCTGGTCATACGATCGTAGATCTTACGTGCCATAACATCGACATCTTCGTGAGTGCAGCCACGCAGGTTCAATCCAAGCGTGATGGTTCGAATGTCAAGGTGCTGCTTGCTTACCATTGCCAGTGTTTCGGCGATTTCTTCGGGGGTGATTTGCATAAGAGCATGACCTTTCGTGTGTGAAAAGAAAAGACTCCTAGCAGCATACCAAAAAACACGAAATCGGTTCACGTTCGCATCTTATAAAGTACGCTTTATTATTCTCGAGCTTTGAATGGCCCAAGGCGCTTGTGGGGGACTCATGCTGTTTAGATGCGAGTATCCAACGATATTGCGTGCGTGATAAGACGGGCTAGACGCTTGCTCGAGGTGCGCTTGATTGGTACTATGTTTTTGAACATAGTGTTCATTACTAATCGTATTGTTTAATAATCGGGTCTGTAACCGACCGTAACGCAAGAGAATGGGTGGCATCTTTGAGAACAGCAGCTATCGCGGTTGTACATGATGCATCGTGCGCTACGCAAGATCGAAGGATCATCAGATCGAAGAAGGCGCTTCGTCGTGCACTCATAGATCTGATGGAAGAAAAGGGATTCGATTCCATTACGATCAATGATCTTTGCAGCGCCGCTGATCTGAATCGCGGAACGTTCTATAACCATTTCACTGACAAAGAAGATCTTCTCGCCTCGTTCGAAGACGAGATCATGGAAGGCATCGCCGCTCTTCAAGCGCGCCTTGGACACTTGGAGCTAAAAGATGTCATGGCGTTCTGCATTGCGCAGCGCCCCCTCCCTGTGCTAATTGAATTGTTTGATTATTTGCGCGCCGAAGGGGATTTCCTTCACGCGGTGCTGGGTCCTGGTGGCGATGTTCGCTTTGGGCCACGTCTGCGTGATTCGGTATGCACCAATATTATCCAGGGAGTGCTGCATGAAAAGTATCGTAACAGTTCCGATTCGTTCGTAAGTTATTATCTGTCGTTCTACTCATCAGCCTATCTAGGCGTAATAAGTCACTGGATCGAAACCGGCATGAAGGAAGATTCCGAGTATATGGCTCGTGTTCTGATGCGTCTTCTTTTCATCAAGCCGGGTGAGCCCATTCGTTTGTAAGGAGAGGTATTATGAGCGCCGAAGTTGAAAGCGCACCACAGCTTCATTTGGGCATAGACGTGGGTTCCACCACGGTCAAAGTTGCATTGCTCGACAATAATGAACAGATCGTTTACTCGATCTATCGCCGCCATCATGCCGATGTGCGTGCTACGGTCCTCGAGGTATTGAGAGAGGCAGCGACGCAGTTCCCTGATCGCCAGACGACCGTTGCTATCACTGGCTCCGGTGGTTTATTGCTGTCTCAGTGGTTGAATTTAGAGTTCGTTCAGGAAGTCATCGCTTCGAAAACCGCCGTTGAAGCTTTCATTCCGCAAACCGATGTTGCTATCGAGCTTGGTGGCGAAGACGCGAAGATCATCTATTTTGATGAGGGTATCGAGCAGCGTATGAACGGTACGTGCGCCGGCGGTACGGGTGCTTTCATCGATCAGATGGCATCGCTTCTTGATACCGATGCGGGTGGTTTGAATGAATTGGCAAAAGATCACCAGGTGCTCTATCCTATCGCGAGCCGTTGTGGCGTTTTCGCTAAGACCGACGTGCAACCCCTACTCAACGAGGGTGCGAAAAAGGAAGACATCGCTGCGTCTATTTTCCAGTCGGTGGTAACACAGACCATTTCCGGTTTGGCATGCGGTCGTCCTATCCGTGGTCATGTGGCTTTTCTGGGTGGCCCGTTGCAGTATCTGCCTGAATTGCGTAAGCGTTTTTATGAAACGCTCGAGTTGGATAGCGAGCACATTATCGTGCCAGATAATGCCCACCTGTTCGTTGCGAGCGGATGTGCCCTCGCAGGGTCGAATTCTAAACCCGAATGCTTGAGTGATGTGGTGAACCGCCTTGAGAACCTCGGCGATGTGCAGGGTAGTGAAGTGGTTCGTTTGCCACCGCTGTTCGAGAGCGAAGCGGATCACGCTGAATTTAAGACACGTCACGACCAGGAAAAAGTACGTCGTAGCGACTTGGCAAGCTATTCCGGAACCGCGTATCTAGGTATCGATGCGGGCTCTACGACCTTTAAGTCGGCGTTGATCGCTGAAGACGGAAGTCTTTTGTGGAGCACCTACATGAACAATAAAGGTGATGTGCTTGGGTGCGCGAAGCGTGCGGTCGCTGAGTTATATGGTCAGCTGCCCATTGATCCCGAGACCAGCAAGAGCCGTGTTGCCCTAGGTCACGTGACCGTTACCGGTTATGGTGAAGCACTGCTTCTTGAAGCCCTGCGTATCGATTCGGGCGAGATCGAAACGGTCGCTCATCTGCGGGGCTCCGAAGAAATGCTTCCCGGTGTGGAATTCATCCTCGATATCGGTGGCCAGGACATGAAGTGCCTGCGCGTTAAAGACGGTGTTATCGATCACATCATGTTGAATGAAGCCTGTTCTTCGGGATGCGGCTCGTTCATCGAGAGCTTTGCGACGGGCTTGAACTTATCGGTATCCGAATTCGCTCAAAGCGCTATCGAAGCGCAGCAGCCCGTTGACCTGGGCAGTCGTTGTACTGTTTTCATGAACAGCCGTGTAAAACAGGCGCAAAAAGAAGGCGCTACGGTCGGCGATATTGCTGCTGGTCTGGCACTTTCGGTCATTAAGAACGCTCTATTCAAGGTAATCAAGATCCGCGATCCCCGTGAGGTGGGGCAGAAGGTCATCGTCCAAGGCGGTACGTTCTTGAACGATGCGGTCCTGCGCGCCTTCGAGCAGTTGGCGCAGACCAATGCGGTGCGTCCGGATATTGCAGGCAACATGGGTGCGTATGGTGCGGCATTACTGGCGCGCGATCGTGCTCACGAAACGCAACAGCGCACGGGTGAGCCTGCTCATACGACGATGCTCGACCTGCAAGCACTTGAGGCACTGGAGCCGACGCATCGTAATGTTCGCTGCAAAGCGTGTTCGAATCACTGTCTGCTCACCATCAATGATTTTGGTATCGATGAATCGACGGGCAAGCACCGCCGTTTCATCACGGGTAATCGTTGCGAAAAGGGTGCTGGCCTAGCGCAGGAAGTGACCAAGGTCCCTAATCTATTCGACTACAAGACCGAGCGCATGTTCGGTTATGTACCGCTTTCAGAAGAGCAGGCGACTCGTGGGACCGTCGGTATTCCCCGTGCTTTGAATATGTATGAGAACTATCCTTTCTGGTTCACGTTCTTTAATGAATTGGGCTTCAGGGTAGTGTTATCTGACGCTTCTACGAAGAAGACCTACGAAGCGGGTATTGAATCTATGCCTTCGGAAAGCGTGTGCTACCCGGCGAAGCTTTCACACGGGCATATCATGAATCTGCTTGAAAAAGATATCGATTTCATTTGGATGCCCTGCTTGAAATATGAACGTTCGGAAGACGAGACCGCAGGCAATCACTTCAATTGCCCCATTGTCATGAGCTATTCAGAAGCGCTCAAGCTCAATGTCGATGCATTGAACGAAACGGATATTCAGTTCCTCAACCCCTTCGTTCCGTATCACTTAAAGGATAAGCTGAAGGAACGGTTGTACGTTGAATTAGTCGAAAAGCATCCGGAGCTGATGGGTTCTGGTCCGCTCCCGACGAAGAAGGAGATCGAGGCGGCCGTCGACGCCGCATGGGCAGAAGACGAGCAGGTCCATGAAGATATTCATGCTAAGGGCATTGAAACGCTCAAGTGGATCGAAGAGAACGGGGTGCACGGTATTGTGCTGGCGGGACGTCCGTATCATGGCGATCCCGAGATCAACCATGCCATCCCGGAATTGCTGACGAGCTTCGGCCTTGCGGTATTTACGGAAGACTCCATTGCCTATATGGGTGAAGTGGAACGTCCGCTGCGTGCGGTTGACCAGTGGATGTACCACACGCGTCTGTACCGCGCCGCGAAGCTTGTCACCCAGCGCGATGATCTTGATCTGATCCAGCTCAATAGCTTCGGCTGTGGCCTTGATGCTATTACTACCGACCAGGTCCAGGAGATCCTGGAAGGGTCAGGGAAGATCTATACCGTTCTGAAGATCGACGAAGTGTCGAATCTGGGTGCAGCCCGAATTCGCGTTCGTTCCTTGCTGGCGGCGTTGAAGGATCAAGCCGAAGAGCGCGCTGAGCAGAAGGCATTCGAGGGTGGTTGTCCGGTCTGCGGTTTTGATGGCGATAAGCTCGAAGCCGACGTTGCTGCTCGTGAGGCCATCATTGAGGCTAAATCGGGTGAACGCGAGGCGAAGGCGGGAGCAGTAGTTGCTGCTGAGATCGCTCATGAACAGCAGGGTGACCCCAATCGCATTATGACCGAAGAGGAAGAACGCGCTTTGGCTGAAGCCCTGATGGGTGACCATGCGCTCAAAGCCGAATCGACGGCCTTCCATAAGGTTCAGTTCACTAAGGAAATGAAGGATGCGGGCTATACCATTCTCTGTCCGCAGATGGCGCCTATTCATTTTGAATTGCTGCTGCCTATCTTCAACGCGAACGGTTACAACATGGAACTGCTTCCTGCTGTCGACCATGGTGCAGTAGATGCTGGCTTGAAGTACGTGAACAACGATATCTGCTATCCTTCCATTTTGGTTACCGGCCAGATCATGGAAGCGGTCCTTTCGGGTCGCTATGACACCGATAAACTGGCAGTCATCATTACTCAGACCGGTGGCGGATGTCGTGCGACGAACTATATCTCCCTTATCCGTAAAGCGCTTAAGGCTGCGGGGTTGGGTCATATTCCCGTCATCTCGCTTTCGTTCAAGAAGCTCGATGAGTCGAATCCGGGCTTCAAACTTTCGGCGACGATGCTCTATAACGCGATCTTCGCGCTTTTCTATGGCGATTTGCTCATGCAGTGCCTGTATCGTACGCGCCCTTACGAGATCGAGCCGAATGCAGCGCAGAACCTCTTCGAATATTGGATGGCGAAGTGTAAAGCGCAGGTGCATGAGGGCGAGAAATTCAGCCGTTACAAGAAGACCGTGCGGGCGATCGTCGATGATTTCGACAATCTACCTTTGCAGGGTGAGGGAACTAAGCCGCGTGTTGGCGTCGTAGGTGAGATCCTGGTCAAGTTCCATCCAACGGCGAACAATCAGGTCGTGGATGTTATTGAGGCGGAAGGATGCGAAGCGGTAGTTCCTGGATTAGTCGACTTCTTCCTCTTTGGCATTGCCGGATCGATTTTCCAGCAAGAAGGGGTCGGCAAGTCGAAAAAGGGCGCGGTAGGCGCACGTGCTGCATTGTCCATGATCGCGAAATTGCGCAAACCCATGAACGATGCGCTGGAGAAATCATCGCGTTTCGAGCCTCCAACGGATATCTTCGAATTGGCGAGCTACGCTGAAGAGATCTTATCCTTGTGTAACTCCATGGGTGAAGGATGGCTCCTGACAGCCGAGATGATCGAGCTCATTCGCACGGGTGCTCCTAATATCGTTTGCGCTCAGCCGTTCGCATGTTTGCCTAATCACGTGGTAGGCAAGGCGGTAATTAAAGAGCTCCGCCGTCGATACAAGGGTACGAACATCGTTGCGGTCGACTACGACCCTGGTGCGTCTGAGGTAAATCAGCTCAACCGCATTAAACTGATGATCTCGGTGGCGAAGGCGAATTTGGAAGACGATATCAAAGCACGCCAGCCTCACGAATTGCCTAAACGCACGAACGAATCCGATGGATGTGACGTCTTCAATACGGAAGATGAGGTCAAGGAGATAACGCTTTAGAGCGAATCGAGTAGACATACATTTGCGTTTCGTTGATGAATCGTGAAGCAAAAGGGGATATGTGATGCTCTTCGCTATTGAATTGAGCGGAACGTATCCCTTTTGCGTTGCCTATAAAGGGTGATAAAAAATGAGCCGCATATGCGGCTCATTTCGTGTTGATCGAATGTTCGGGGAACTTACAGGTGCACCTGAATGAGCTTTGGCCTGAAGCCCGCATCTTCGAGCGCTTGCACGATACGCTGCTTGTGGTCGGTGCCGAACGCTTCGATAGTGACACGCAATTCAACAGCGGCATTGCGATTAGCGGTAACGAACTGATTGTGATCGAGACGCACCACGTTGCCGTTGCAGTCGGCGATGGTCTGCGCGACGCGCACTAGTTCGCCAGGGCGATCAGGCAGGAGAACCGAAACGGTGAAGATTCGATCACGCTGGATCAAGCCATGCTGAACAACCGATGCCATGGTGATGACATCCATGTTGCCGCCTGACAAGATGGATACGACTTTCTTGCCTGTGCATCCCAGATGCTTTAGGGCGGCTACAGTGAGAAGCCCTGAGTTCTCAACGATCATCTTATGGCTTTCGACCATATCCAAGAACGCGACGATCAGTTCATCGTCGTCGATGGTAATGATGTCGTCGATGTTCTCTTGGATATAAGGGAAGATCATATCTCCCGGTTCGAGGACCGCGGTACCGTCAGCGATGGTGTTCACGCTTGGGAGCTTTACCACATGACCTGCTTCGAGCGATGCCTTCATGCACGCAGCGCCCGTGGGTTCTACGCCGATGACGGTGATACGGGGGTTGAGCATTTTCGCAAGGGTTGCGACGCCTGTTGCTAGGCCGCCGCCACCGATGGGGACCAAGATGATATCGACCAATGGAAGTTCCTGGACGATCTCCATTGCGATAGAACCCTGTCCTGCAGCTACGATGGGGTCGTTAAAGGGATGAATGAACGTGAGGTTCTCTTCTTCAGCGAGTTTGAGGGCATGTTCGTAGGCCTCATCATACACATCGCCTGCGAGCACTACTTTTGCACCTTGTTCTTTGGTGCGCTCGACCTTGATGAGCGGTGTGGTGGTGGGCATAACGATCGTGGCTTCTACGCCGTACTTTCGTGCCGCGTAGGCAACGCCCTGAGCGTGATTGCCTGCAGATGCGGTGATAAGACCGTGAGCACGTTCTTCGTCGCTCAGAGTGCTGATCTTGTAATACGCTCCTCGTACTTTGTACGCACCGGTACGCTGCATGTTCTCAGGTTTGAGGTAAACTTCGTTAGCGGTTTCTTTGCTGAAGTTGGGGCTGTAGATGAGCTTCGTTTCCTGGGTTACTTCTTTAACCTTCTTTGCAGCCTCTTCGAATGTGGTAAGCGTTAACATGTAGGTCCTCTGATCTTTTTTCTAGAACTATCTGATGCTGCGAGGGGCATTGCCTTATGCAGCGCTAAGATGTGTATACATTATGCAGCAAAAACCAACGTATAGGAGGAAATATGCATTCGATTAGCACCGAAAATGCACCAGCCGCGATCGGTCCGTACTCTCAGGGTGTGGTGGTCAATGGTTTCTTGTTCGCTTCGGGTCAGATCGCGCTTGATCCCGCAACGGGCGAAATGGTCGGTGCGACCATTGAAGAGCAGGCAACGCAGGTCATGAAGAACGTCGCAGGGCTTCTCGAAGCGGCAGGAACGGACTTTGACCACGTTATCAAGACGACCTGTTTCTTGGATGATATTTCTGATTTCGCTGCATTCAACGAAATTTACGCGCAGTCGTTCGGTGATCGCTTGCCTGCACGTTCTGCGGTGGGAGTCGCTGCGCTTCCAAAGGGTGCTCTTATTGAAGTCGAGGTCATTGCCGCTGTTGCTGAATAACGCAACATACGCGCATGTGTGTCACGAGGAACGTCTATCATCACCGCAGAAGGAGATATGATCTATGGGTTCGAAAATCGGAAAGCTCATTATGTGTCCGACTCCGTTGGGCAATTTAGGTGATATGACCGATCGAGCTCGTGAAGCCTTCGCTCAGTGTGATGTGGTGTGCTGCGAAGACACGCGTGTCACAGGTAAGCTGTTATCGATCCTCGGTATCGAAAAGCGTCTTGAACGTCTTGATGAGGCATGCGTAGCTCAGAAGGCCCCGCAGGTGATCGCTCGTGTGCTTGCCGGTGAGGTGATCGCTTACGCGTCTGATGCGGGCATGCCGGGGGTATCCGATCCGGGTCAGCGTTTGGTCGATGTAGCTCATGATGCAGGGGTGCCGGTGGAAGTGCTGCCGGGGCCCACTGCGGTTGCAACGGCATATGTGCTCAGTGGATTCACCGCTCAGTCGTTCTATTTTGGTGCGTTCTTTCCGCGCAAATCAGGTGATCGCACACGGTTGCTCGAGCAGGTATCTTCCCTTGATTCGGTACTCGTGTTCTATGAAAGCCCTCAGAGATTGGTATCGGCGCTCGAAGCGATACGCGAATGCTTGCCTTACCGTCGCGTTGCTGTGTGTCGTGAATTGACTAAGGTTCACGAAGAAGTGGTTCGTGGTTCACTTAACGAAGTAATCGAATTGTTTTCAGAGCGCGCAGCTAATGAGGGCATAAGGGGGGAGATAGTCATTGTCATCGACGCGCCTAATGAGAACGAACATGAGGCGTATGAATTGCAGCGAAAGAGCGATGCTGCTTCTCGAGCGCAGGAACTGCTGCAGCAAAATACCTGTTCAAAGAAGGATATGGTTCGTATATTGCGTGATGAGTTCGGGCTTTCCCGCAACGTCGCATACGAATTGATACATGGGGCCTAGTGTTGGAACGCGCGATAAAATGCACGATGCGGATGTCTCCGGGCATTCCGTACGGCAGTGCTCAACTCGTGCTTAAAGTGCATCTGTTAATGAGGCGCCGAAAACACGTTTTTTCGATGCTTGATTAGCTGAAATCTTCGTGATACCTTTTCCTCATTATGTAACGACTGGGGAGTCGGAGGGGATCGATGGGTGTATCACGTGCGGGTATGTCGCTTCGCCATGTTCTGGTTATCTTGGCGGGAATTCTGATCTGTTTGGGGCCATGTGCCTTAGTGTATAACACATGGTCGATCTTTGTGGTTCCGGTATCTTCTTCCCTTGGTGTTCAATCAAGTCAGTTCACTTTTTTCATTACGCTCATTTATTTGATCGGCGCTCTTGCTGCGCCCTTTGCGGGTAATTTGATGGAGAAGTTCGATCTACGGGTGATCTTAGGTGCTTCGGTCGTATTGGTGGCAGGCGGTATGGCGTGCTGTTCGTTTTGGACCGAGATATGGCAGTTCTATATTTCGGGCATTATTGAAGGTCTGGGTATCGTATCGCTCATGTTCCTTGCGGTGCCAACGCTCATCAATCGTTGGTTCGCGATCCGTACGGGTTTTTTTATCGGGTTGTGCCTTTCGATGTCGGGTATTGGCGGAGCTATCTGGAGTATGGTGGGTGGCATCGTGTTCTCGATAAGTGATTGGCATTTCGCATATGTGGTCTTTGCGGGAATCGTGTTGTTGCTCGGCCTGCCTGCGAGCGTGCTGTTTATTCGCAGTTATCCTTCCGAGGTCGGATTGAGCCCCTATGGAAGCAAGATCGATAGTTCAGTTGAGAGCACCTTGATGGAGACTGATGACGGTAAGGCTTCTCAGCAGGCTACGTCTGGTTCGCCTAACGAAAAGGAAAAGCAGTGGGGTGTTGCAGCACGGGTCATGTTCCGCTCCCCGGTGTTCTTTTCTTTGGCGCTTACGATGGGCATTTTCAATTCACTTACAGTGGTAGGGAACCTGTTCGCGTCATATATCTATCATTTGGGTGATATTGGGCTCGGAGGCATTACGGCTGATGGGGCTATCATGCTCGCATCGGGGGTGGCCTCTTGCATCATGATCGTATCGGCAATCGCTAAGGTCGGCTTAGGCGCCCTGTCTGACAAGAACATGATCATTGCGATCATTACCCCCTGCGCATGCGGAGCGATCAGCATCTTGTGCATGTGGTTCGGCGTGTCGATTTCGATGTATTTCGTATATGCGGGTGGGTTGTTGTTCGGGGTGTTGTATGCCGCCATTGATGCGCTTGGGGCGGCGATAACGCGTCAGCTGACCGGCCCGCGTGACTACACGCTCATCTATTCTCGCGTGGCGATCTTCGTGAACATTGCCGGTGCGGGTGCGGCGACGTTATTTGCGGCGGTATCGGAGATAAGCTGGGAAACCGAATGGATCATGGCTCTGGTTCTTATGGGTATTACGCTCGCATTGGGCATATATACCGTTGTTGCGGGTAAAAAACTCGAGCAGACATACGAGTGATCGATCGCTCTTTGGGTTTTTGCCTTGGTAGGGGATGGCTACCAGGATAATTGAGATCCACCAAGTGATTCTGGCCTTTCGATAAAAAGTTCTTGCAAGGTGGTCCGATCTTCTGGTAGCATCCATTTCATCAAAACCGTTGACGAGGAAGTAACGGTGGAAGCGCACTTACAGAGAGCCGGGGATGCTGGGATCCCGGTAGAAAGCGAATCACCAAATGGACCTCCGAGGGCTTAAGCGAACGCCTTCGCAATCAAATGCGAACCAAGTAGCATAAGACGGGCGCTCCCGTTATAGAGCAGAAGTGTGATAGCGCTTCATGAGAGGGTTCTTTTCGAAAGATCGATAAGTACCAAGCAGTGGTGGCACCGCAGGAGTTTCGCTCTTGTCCCTGCACGAAAGTGGTAGGAGACCGGGCGATTTTTTTATGCCTTCGTCTCCGGAGAAAAAAGGAGAAGAAGATGAATAAGCGGGTAAGTACTGATTACAAGACGTATCTCAGCGAAGAAGAGCTCCCAACGCATTACTACAATGTGCGAGCAGACATGAAGACCGACCATGCTCCCATTCTGAATCCGGCAACGCTTGAGCCGGTCACGGTCGATGATCTGTCCCACGTATTCGCAACCGAACTTGCCAAGCAGGAACTCAACACCGAAGATCGCCTCATTCCTATTCCTGAGCCCGTTCGTGAATTCTATAAGATGTATCGTCCTGCACCTTTGGTTCATGCTAAGTTCTTGGAAGAGGCACTCGATACCCCGGCGAAGATCTACTACAAGTTCGAAGGAAATAATACCAGCGGTTCGCATAAGCTGAATTCCGCCATCGCACAGGCTTACTACGCAAAGCAGCAGGGACTCACCTGCCTTACTACCGAAACGGGAGCGGGCCAGTGGGGCACTGCTCTTTCGATGGCATGTGGCTTCTTTGGTTTGGATCTGCACGTGTATATGGTCAAGTGCTCTGCCGAACAGAAGCCGTATCGCAAGGCGGTTATGGAAACCTATAACGCGCGTGTGACCCCTTCGCCTTCCATGGAAACGGCTGTAGGACGTGCCATCCTTGAAAAGGATCCCGCTAATACGGGTTCCTTGGGAACGGCGATCTCTGAAGCGGTCGAGGAGGCAACGTCCACCCCAGGATGTCGTTACGTATTGGGAAGTGTCCTCAATCAGGTTCTGCTTCATCAGAGCATCATTGGCCTTGAGACCAAGGCGGCGCTCGATAAGATCGGGGAAAAGGCCGATATCCTCATTGGCTGCGCAGGCGGCGGATCGAACTTAGGTGGTCTGATGGCGCCGTTCATGGCTGATCGTTTGGCGGGTAAGGAGGCCCCTTATTTCATCGCGGTAGAACCCGCAAGCTGCCCGACGTTGACGCGCGGGAAGTTCGCCTACGATTTCTGCGACGTGGGTAAGGTCACGCCCTTGGCGAAAATGTACACCCTGGGATCTGGCTTCATCCCATCTCCTAATCATGCGGGCGGATTGCGCTATCACGGCATGAGCCCCATCTTGTCTCAGCTCTACCATGATGGTTTCATCGATGAAGCACGTTCGGTTGAGCAGACGAAAGTGTTCGAAGCAGCGACGTTGTTCGCACGTGTCGAGGGCACGCTTCCTGCGCCTGAAAGTGCTCATGCTATTCGAGTTGCTATTGATGAGGCGCTTAAGTGCAAGGAAACAGGCGAAGAGAAGACCATCGTGTTCGGTCTGACGGGCACGGGTTACTTCGACCTGGCGGCATACCAGGCTTATAAGTCGGGCACCATGACTGACTACATTCCTACTGATGAGGATCTCGAGCAGGGATTCGCATATATTCCGTCTCTTGAGGGAATTCAATAGACCATCTTGTTCGTCTTACGGTGCACCGTGCCTGCTTTCGCACGGTGCACTTTGCGTTCTTGGCGCAAAGATATTTCTCTGCGCAGATCAAAGTGACGCTTTTCGTTTGCGCGATAATGAACCGCGTGGTGCACATATCGAGTGAAGTTTGTAGGTACTCTGTGGTTTACCTGGATAGTCGTCGTTTATCGGTATGCTTGCTTCACTTTAAAAGATGGGTCGTTCGCCTGTGCTGGGAGGTTCCGTGGACTCGCTTGAAGAAAAGCATCAGCGCCTGAAAGAGATCATTCGTTCATATGACCGACTTGCGATCGCTTTTTCAGGAGGAGTCGATTCAACTCTGTTGCTTTTTGTCGCTCATGACGTTCTGGGTGATAATGCAGTGGCTCTAAACGCTCGTGTTCCCATGACGCCACGTTCGGAAGCGGACGAAGCAGCGGCGTTCTGTAAGGCGAATCATATTGAGCAGTATTGGTGCGAACCGGCTGTGCTGGATGTTCCTGAGGTCAAGGCCAATGATCCAAGGCGTTGCTACCACTGTAAACATCTCTTGTTCTCATCTATGAAACAACGTGCTTCTGAACTAGGGTTCGATGTTATCGCTGATGGATCAAATCTTGATGATAGATCTGATTACCGCCCCGGTGCTCAAGCGCTAGAGGAACTAGGCGTGGCGAGTCCTTTGGTTCAGGCGTCGCTTTCGAAAGATGAAATACGTGCATTGTCGCATGCTCTTTCGCTTCCTACTTGGAACAAGCAGTCCAATGCCTGTTTGGCAACGCGTTTTCCCTACGGATGCACCTTGGATGACAAAAAGCTCCGTATGGTGGAATCAGCTGAGCAAATGCTTCATGACCTTGGGTTCGATTACGTTCGGGTGCGTGTGCATGATGATACGGCTCGTATTGAAATCACCCCACAGCAGTTCAATATGCTATTGGATGGTCCGAAACGGACCAAAGTAAGCGAGTACCTTCATGCGGCGGGATTTGCGTATGTGGCGCTCGATCTTGATGGGTTCAGAACAGGGAGCATGAACAGAACGCTTCCGCAGGTATAGGAACAGGAAGACTTTCATCATGAAGAAACGTGTGCTATGCGCTATGAGCGGGGGAGTTGATAGTTCAGTATCCGCTCTTTTGCTACTTGAGCAGGGTTATGATGTTCTTGGTGTGACCATGGTCCTGCAGGATAATGCGCTCTTGAATTCAGACGGATCCGGTGAAGTGCCGCTTTCTCCCGAAGTAAGGGATGCTCGTTCGGTGTGCGATCGGCTCCGCATCGAGCATTTGGCAGTCGATTATCGTGAGCTGTTCTGTGAAAAGGTGATCGAGCCTTTTTGTTCATCGTATCTGGCGGGATGTACCCCTAATCCCTGTATTGAATGCAATAAGTATCTTAAGTTCGCGGCTTTGCAAAAGCTTCGAGAAGATACGGGCTGCGATTATGTTGCGACCGGTCATTATGCGCGTATCGTTTGGAACGAACGAACACATCGTTTCGATCTGCGTACGGCAGAAGACACATCCAAAGATCAGAGCTATGTACTGTATCACGTGTCACAGGAGCATTTGGCCCATACGCTTTTTCCCCTTGGCGGCATGACGAAAACTGAAGTGCGCGCCCGTGCTCAGGCTGCAGGATTCGATAATGCGCAGAAGGCGGAAAGCCAGGATATTTGCTTTATTCCTGATGGTGATTACGCCGCATTTATTCAGGGACGAACATCATGCGCTTTTCAACCTGGTCCGATCATCGATGAGAACGGTCTGGTCCTTGGTGAGCATAGGGGACTTGCGTATTACACCATCGGTCAGCGCAAGGGATTGGGCGTTGCGGTCGGCGAACCGCTTTTCGTGCTGCGAAAAGAAGTTGAGTCGAATACGCTCGTAGTCGGACGTGCTGGTGCTACGGGGGTCACGACATTGCATGCTCATGATGTGACCGTTCACAATGAGGCTCTTTACTGCGAATGGGTGCTCGTTGATGCCAAGATAAACTACCGAGCAAAAAGACGCAGTGCTCGTGCTCACGTTGAGAACGGAGTTCTCAACGTGGTCTTTGAAGAGCCGGTACGCAGTGCGGCGCCAGGACAGGCGGTCGTGTTGTATCAGCAGGATCGCGTTGTAGCAGGCGCCGTCATAGACGAAACGTTCTAGAGCTGGGGCCGCGTTTGCGTCTTCCGGAAACGGTAGTGCGCCTATTCGTTATCGCTTCGCCTCATATTTATGTATTCAAGCAATTCGCTTCGTTTGTGTATGCCGACCTTTTCGTAGATGTGACGGATATGCGTGTTGACTGTATGGGGAGAGATGACCAGTTTGCTGGCAATTCCATTGGCGGTATTGCCCTTCGCGAGCAGTCGGAGTATCTCGGCTTCGCGCTCGGATAATTTGAACTGGCTCGCGATCTGCCTACATACGAGTTCGACCTCTGAAGGAGCAACAGGAGCACTGGTCAGCGTAATGATATCTGCTTCTCGTTTTGCCATGGGTATCAATATGATGGCGAGCACCACAATGAATATAAGAGAAGTGTTGTTGATCCATACCTGATCGATGCTTGCTGTCGTTTCATAGAAGATCGCAAGCGAATTACCCGAAAGAATGCCGAGACGCGTTGAGACCACTGAAAAGGCGAACGCGGTGGCTGGTGCGAAGAACCCCCGTTGGGTCAACGTACCGAAGTACATGATGAGCGATATTTCCAACAAGGATGAAATGCATAACGCGAGCAAGAACGACGGCAGCATGAAAATGTTTGCTGATAAGAACAGGCAGAACGCCGTGATCGTCAAGACGATATAGATAGGAAAGACCTTGTAAATCGATGTCTTTTCTTTTGTGAGGGAACAGAGAACCGCCAGGAGCAAGATGAATACTGCGGCGGCGAACACGCCGAACGTGAAGCTATGGATCTGAGTGGGCAGTTCCTCCCAGGGGATGATGGCCAACAGAAAATAGCATGCAATGGATACGATGCAGTTAATGGAAGACACCATGATGATATTGCGCATGGCCCCACTGATCGATTTTTTAGGCAGGAGCGGAGCGAAATCTGCGAAGGCAACATGGGTTTGGCTCAGGAGGAACCCTGCTGATAGAAGCAGTAGAGATGTAACGAAGATCGGCACGACGATATCGGGTAAGAACACAGCTAGGAACATGCTGGCGAAAAGCGTACAGCCGAACATGGCTCCGATATGGATGACCGAGAACTTCGCTCGCGATTTGATAAGGCATTCGCCCCACATGATCCACATCAGGCCTTCGAGGGCACCTGCTGCGAATGAAAGTATATAGAGCGGTGTGTTCGAATTGAATATCGGACACCCATACTGCATGGTGAGCGTGATGATGCATAAGACGATAGGGGTGACGCACCGAGCCAGCCTATGCGTCAGTAGATGCTTATTGCGTCCGAGTATAAGGGCGAACACCACCATTGCGACAACAGTGCCTAAGAGATTCGCGATCCATGCGGTGGTTACTCCGAATGAAAGCAGGTTCGTTTGGTAGAAGCTCTCCGGAATGAACCACATTACGTAGTGGTATGCCAAAAGGAGCGAAAAACCGAAGTATTTCGATGCTGGATTGTGCAACGAGACCTTTTTTGCGAGTGTTGTTATGTCCTTATTATTTGGTGAATCGTTACGGCTAGTTTCAGTAGCATCCTGATTAGCTGCCCCCTCAGACAGTTCCTCTTTTGCTTTCATGTCCCCTCCTTGAAAACAAAATGCGCGATAAACCCTCTTTTCTTAAGGGAGAATCTAACAAAAGTGTACTTAATGAGTATCACTACTTTTTAATTATGCACCATCTCACCAGAAAATATCCCCTCATCAGTTTATTCGCAACATTACAATCGTACGCATTTTGTGATGGATATATGAACGCGTTCATTGATGATGGGTACATCGATTCAACCGCTTATCAAAACAACGAGTCATTTGGGGATCGTTGGAGATCTGGGTGGATGAGTCAGGGGAGTATCAAGAAGAAAGGGAAAGAAAATGGCTTTACTCGCTAAAAGCAAGGGTGAAGTTTCCTACAAGGAGATTTCATCTCTTCACAAATGGGCGTTGGTAATCCTCATTTCAATGGGATCGTCGATTATCTACACCCCGATGTATCTGAAGAACGTGTTTTATGATCCGCTGATGCAGGCGCTTGGTTGTACTAATGCGGATCTTGGTTTAATGGTATCTGCTTATGCGCTCGCGGCTACGATCTGTTATCTGCCTTCGGGTATCGTTGCAGATAAGTTCCGCATGCGTACATTGGCAACGGTAGGCTTCCTTACTACGGCAGTATTGGTATTCATTTATGCAACGCTTCCTTCCGTTCAGGTTTGTATGGCGCTCTTCGTCTGCATGGGTATCACCTCTATCCTGATCTGGTGGGGCACTCGCTTCAAGGTCATCCGTCTGTGCTGCGAAGAAGATGAATATGCTTCCAAGATCGGTATCAGCTATTCTATTTATGGTGTAACCGGTCTGATCGTTGGTCTTATTAATGCTGCTATCATCGCATTCGTTGCAAGCCCTGCTCTGGGTGTTCAGACCCTCTTGGTCGTCCTCGGTGTTGAGATCATCATCTTGGGCATTCTCGCTTACTTCTTGATTCCTGACTTCAAGGGCGAGATCAACAAGGACGCTAAGCTCTTCAGTCTTTCCGAGGCAGTTGAAGCCTTCAAGCATCCTGGCGTTCTGTGGGCATGTCTGGCATACTTCTGCGTATACGCGGTATACCAGGGCGCAACCTACACCACTCCTTATCTGACCCAGGCATTCAATGCAGATGGCAACTTGGTAAACGTCGTTGGTCTTATCCGTACCTATGGTATTGGTCTGTTGGCTGGTCCGGTCGTTGGCTTCATCGCTACGAAGATCAAGAGCCCCTCTAAGACCATTGCCGGTGGCTTGATCATCACTATCGGTGTTCTGATCGGCTTCATTCTCTATCCGCACGGTGCTGAAGGCGCCATGGTCGCATCCGGTCTCGTTGTTCTGTTCGGCTTCATTACCTACGGTATCTTCTCCATCGGTTCGTCCCCTCTGTCTGAGGTGAAGATCCCGATGCGAATCTTCGGTACTGCAACCGGCATCCTGTCCGTTATCGGCTTCATGCCCGACGTATTCATCCACACCTGGTACGGCTCCATTATCGACGAACAGGGCGTGGCAGCGTTCTCGAGCATCTTCGGTTTCGAAATCATGTTCGCAGCGATCGGTGTTGTCAGCCTGGTCATGACTCTTCGCACCATCAAGAAGCATCGTAATGATCTTGTTAGCGCTGACGAAGTTGTAGAAGAAGTAGTAGAGGCAAAAGAAGACTAGTCATACGTTGTAGCGATTCTCGGAGCGTTTCAGTACCTGAAACGCTCCGAATACAGAAAGAAGGATCTCGTGAATAAGCTGGATGTACTTGCGCGGATCAATCCTCAGATGAAGGCGATCCTTGCAAAGGAAGATGAACTTGCTGGGGATGCGAATGATACGAGCGTAGGCTTCGAGGTCATGCGTAAGAACTACGTTGAAGGCCGTAGCTACTGGGTCGAGGGTGGACCTGAAATGGTCTTGTCATTCGACGAGGTCGTCGATGGCCCTTATGGCGAGATCCCTGTTCGCTTCTACTATCCCACCGAGGATTCCGCTTCCGCAAAGGAAGCGAAGCAGGCAAGAACTCCCGCGATCGTATACGTTCACGGTGGAGGCTTCTGCTTGGGGAACCTTGAAACTCATGATCGTATCTGCCGCGTGCTGGCCGATCATGTTCAGGCAGTGGTCGTTGCTGTTGATTATCATCTTTCCCCAGAGGCTAAATTCCCCTCTGCAGTGGAAGAGGTCGCATGTGTGGCGCGCTACATTCATGAGAATGCTGCAGGCTACGGTATCGATGGCGATCGCATGGGCTTTGCGGGTGATTCCGGTGGCGCACATCTGAATCTCGCCGCAACGATGTATCTGCGTGAGGAGCATCACGATGCCGCTTATGTGAAGGCCTTGCTTCTGTACTACGGATGGTTCGGCCTGGAGGATTCATCCTCGATGCGGCTCTTGGGCGGTCCATGGGATGGGCTGACTGAAAAGGATTGGTTGTTCTATCGTCAGCTGTATGCGAATGACATCGATGAACTCAGGACATCGCCGTATGCGAATCTGTTCTTGAACGATCTGACTCACGATGTGCCTGCATGCTACATCGCTGCAGCTGAATACGATCCGCTGCGTGATGACTCTGCAACACTTGCTGCGATCTGCGATCAGTACGGCACCCCTTATGTGCATGAAGTTTTCGAAGGCACCATCCATGCGTTCTTGCATTACACCAAGGCGCTTGATGCGGCAAATGACGCACTTGAACATGGTGCGACGTTCTTCCGCCAGCAGGTCGGTATTCCTGAGGCGGGTCTTAAATGATCGAAGGCTTGCGGGAGCAAGCTGGAGATAGAGGCCTTTAAGGGCAGGGGGATAGGCAAAGGGTCTATATGTCCTTAAGGGTACGAGGAATTGGTTTCGAGCAGCAGGAAATGTGCTGCACAATGAAGGAGGAAACAATAATGGATTTCAAGTTGAGCGATGATCAGGAACTTATCGTCCAGGCATACCGCGATTACATGGAAAGCGAACCCTGGGATCAGTACTTCCTAGAGTGCGACGAAAAGCACGAGTATCCTCTGCGTTGGGTGAAGGGCTTGTGTGACTTAGGTTTTGACCAGATCATGCTTCCTGAAAGCCATGGTGGCGCTGGTCTTGAGCAGCCTCTTGTTACGCTTATGGCAGTATATGAGGTTCTTGGTCAGTATGGTGGTCCTACCTACGTTCTGTATCAGCTTCCTGGTTTCGAAACGATCATTCGCGAAGGTACTCCTGAGCAGATCGATGCGGTCATGGCATACTTGGGCACTGGTGAGCAGATCTGGAACTCCGCTTGCACCGAGCCCGGCGCTGGCTCCGACGTTTCGAGCTTGACCACTAACTACAAGCGCCGCGATGGCAAGATCTATCTGAATGGCACCAAGACCTTCATCACTTCTTCTAAGGGTGTTAAGTGGCTGGTGATCATGGCTAAGAACGCTGATGATCCCACTGTATTCACTGAATTCATGGTCGATATGACCAAGCCCGGTGTTGATCTTGGTCCTCTGGACAAGCTCGGTCTTCGCATGGACAGCTGCTGTGAGGTCTACCTCAACGATGTTGAGCTCGATGAGTCCGACATCTTCGGCAAGGAAGGCAATGGCTTCAATCGTGGTGTAAGTGACTTCAACTTCGAGCGCTGGTTGGTTGGCGCATGTGACTACGGTACGGCGATCTGCGCTTACGAAGACGCTCTGAAGCATGCGAACACCCGTGAGGCATTCGGCAAGACCATTGGTCGTTTCCAGCTCAATCAGCTGAAGATCGCTGAAATGACCATTAAGCTGAACGCTATGAAGAACATGCTCTATGAAGCAGCATGGAACGCTGACAACAACGGTGGCAACTTCGATCCGGGCGAGGCTGCAATGTGCAAGTACTACTGCGCTAACGCATCCTTCAAGGTCGTTGACGACGCTATGCAGATCATGGGCGGCATCTCGGTCGCATCCGAGCACCGCATCAACCGCATCTGGCGTGACCTTCGTGTCGATCGTATCTCCGGTGGTACCGACGAGATGATGATCCTCACCACTGCGAAGTTCGCTTTGAAGAAGTATCGTCAGTAGTTACTTGCTGCTTATTGCAGGAGCGGCAACGAACTTGTCGCTCCTGACTTACCGTTAGAAACATCGTGGGACACATGGGGAACCGTAAGGAAAGTGTTCGCATGATAGGGGATCCAAGGAGGATATAACAATGGGAATTCCAACTGAAAAGCCGTCTTTTGGTGTTTTGGATGACGTAAAAGTAGTTTTCGCCGCAATGGAAGAAGCAGTACCACGTGCTTGTAATATCATGGCCGACTGGGGTGCTGACGTTACCTGGCTCGAGAACACCGGTTATGGCGACACGGTTCGCGACGCGAAGAACGCTGCGCAGGCTGAACGCCGTAATTGCCGCTCGGTAGCTTTGAATCAGTTCACTCCTGAAGGCAAAGAAGTTCTGCTCAAGATGCTCAAGGATACCGATATCTTCATCGAGTCTTCCAAGGGCGGCACTTGGGATCGCAAGGGCTTCACTGACGAGGATATGTGGGCCGTCAATCCTAAGCTCATCATCATCCACTGCTCCGGCTTTGGCAAGGTGGGCGATCCTGATCGCGTCAAGCGTCCCGCTTACGACGGAACCGTAGGACCCTATGCTGGTTTCACCTGCCAGAACGGTACTCCTGATCAGCCTATGATCACCATGCCTTATTCCGGCGACTACATCAATGCCTACCTCATCATCGCTGCTTCTCTTGCGGCCCTTCGCAAGGCAGAGCGTACGGGTCAGGGCGAGAGCATCGACTGGGCAATGTATGAGGGCATCATGTATATGAGCCAGTACTACTTGGTCGACTTCCTCAACGACGGCGTTAAGTGGCCTCGCGCAGGTGCTCGCAACCAGAACCTCTGCGGTATCGGCGTTTACAAGTGCAAGGATGGCTTCATCGCACTGAACCTCTTCGGTATTCGCCAGAACAAGTGGATCATCGAAGAGCTTGGCCTAGGCGAGCATTGGGGTACCCCTGATCTGCCGGACGACACCGCTTCTTTGTGGCTGTCCATGCCTATCGCTGAAGAGTTCGAAAAGCGTCTTGAGGAATACCTGCTCAAGTACACGAAGGCCGAACTTGAGGACATCCTCGCAGAGCGTGCTATCGCTGCTCAGAGCGTATACGAATTCGAGGACATGGTCGCTGATCCTCATATGAAGGCTCGCGGCAACTTCGTCGAATGGGAGACCAAGGACGGCGCTACGTTCAAGGGCTTGACCCCCAATGTACCGCGCTTTGAACAGACCCCTGGTCAGATCTGGCGTCCGATGCCCGAACAGGGTGGCGACACCGTAGACGTACTCACCAAGCTTGGTTATAGCGAAGAGGAGATCAAGAACCTCGCCGCAGAGAACGTCGTAAAGATCGGTTAATTTCTTACAGGCCCTCTCACGCTGTCCCCCTCCCGCGTGATAGACGGGCGCGATCCGAAATCCCTCCAGGCGATAATGCCTGGAGGGATCCGGGAATCTCTCTCTGATAAGAACTCAGGTAAGCTCGTCAGCATGCTGACGAGGGTCGATTTGTGAGTCCTTATCAGATAGAAGACCCGAACGACCAAAAGCGTTCCTTGGGGATCGAGCGCTTTTGCGAATAAGGCAGATAGTGTCAGAGGAGGAAGAGGGATGACTGACATTGTGGGCAATGAAACACTTCGTGATCTTTGGGAGAACGTCGTGGAAAGCAGGGGGGACTACGATTTCCTCACCTTTCAGAATCGCGTAGGGGACGTATTCGAATATACTTACTCCGAGTTCGATGAAGATGTAAATCGTATTGCGAATGTCTTTCTCGATCTTGATATTCAAAAAGGCGATCATGTTGCGTTGCAGCTGCATAGCTCTCCTGAGTTCTTGATGTGTCTTTTCGGTTTGTCGAAGATCGGCGCAGTAGTGGTGCCGGTCAATGAATTGTACTTAGCCGATGAAGCACGTTATATCCTTGAGAACAGCCAAGCTACCTGTGCGGTTATTGAACCGCTGTTCTACGAGACGTACAAAGAGCTCATCGACAGTGGCATGTATTTCCCTAAGGGGCTGGTCATCGCGCGTGCGGGGTCGGATTCTCCAAAGCTCGATATCGATTTTTCGAAGATCTACACCAAGCTCGGCGAAGAGCAAGAAGGCGTGCAGGCGATTTACGATTTCTGGACCATGCGCTGTGAGCAGGAACCCGTTCTTAAGGAAAAATGTCAGCTTGATTCGGGCGACCCTTGTCAGATCATCTATACTTCGGGAACCACTTCTCGACCCAAGGGCGTTGTAGTGACTCATGCGAACATGGTCTTTTCGGGTGTCTATGGCGACTGGGAAGTATCGATGCGAGGCTCTGACCGCGTGTTGACGTCTATGCCCGCATGCCATTCCAATTTCCAACTTGCAGCTCTCATGCCGGTGATCACCGCGGGAGCCGCGATCATCATCGTTGAAAAGTACTCGGCCAGTCGTTTCTGGAAACAAGTGCGCCACTATCGCGCAACGGTCATTCAATGCGTGGCTATGATGTTGCGTACTTTAATGCTTCAGCCTATCGACGAGAACGAGAAGGATCACCAGGTGCGTGAAGTGCTGTACTTCATTTCGGTCACCGATGATGAAAAGGAAGCATTTGAAAAGCGCTTCAATGCGAAGATCATGAATACGTACGGTTCAACCGAATCCATTGGATGGGTATTGACCGATCCGCCAGTAGGGAAGCGCAATTGGCCGTCCGTTGGTCGTGCTGGTTTGGGTTATGAGGTCCGTATCGCTAATTTAAATGATGAGGAAGTGCCTCATGGTGAAGTGGGCGAGATCCAGGTAAAGGGTGTTCGCGGGCGCACGGTCATGTTGGAGTACTTCGATAACGAAGAGGCAACGCGTGAGTCCTTCACGGAAGACGGTTGGCTCAAGACCGGAGACCAAGGTTATCAGGATGATAAGGGCTGGTTCTTCTTCGTTGATCGTAAGTCGAACATGGTCAAACGATCAGGTGAGAACATTTCGACTACCGAGATCGAGGAGATCTTAGATGAGCATCCGGCAGTTGCTGAATCGGCGGTGATCGGTGTGCCGGACCCCATTCGCGATCAGGCGATCAAGGCCTTCGTCTTACTTGCTCCTGAACAAAAAGTAACACTTGAGGAACTAAAGACGTATTGCGAGGGCAAGATGGCCTCCTTTAAGGTACCCTCGTTCTTTGAGATCGTTGATGAGTTCCCGCGTACTTGCAGCATGAAGATCGAAAAGAAGCTTCTTAAATAAGGGTATTTGTTTTTAGATCGATAAAGGATCCTGCGCTTCTTTCCGGTATGTTCACAAGGGCTGTTCTCGTATAGATGTTTATCGGGCTTGGCGCTCTTGCTGTTCGTATCCCTGAGGGGTAGTGGGGTATGTGTGGTGAAGTGAAAGGCATTCATTATGGCGATCAGTACTGAAATTGTCGGAAAAGAATTTGGTCCCTTCGTTCGTGAATATACGTTCAAAGATCTTGAGATCTGCGCACTCGGATGCAATGCCGGATTCGATGGTAAGACCGATCTTGACTACATTAATGAAGGGGATGCGAACGCTCCCTCACTGAAAGTACTGCCAATTTTCGGAGTTCCCCTGACGGTGAACGAAGAGATGACGCGTACGCTTGATTATGGATATGACTATTCGGGTTCTCTCCATTATGGCTTCGAGATCCGTTTGCACGCTCCGTTTAAAATGACCGATCGTGTGGAGACGTTCGTTACGCAAGATGCTCTTTATGATCGTGGCGAGGGACGCGGATGTTTGTCAAAGCAAACGGGGCGGAGCTATAGCTCTGATGGTGCTCATCTCTGCACGGTGGAGACCTGGGACGTATGCATCAATGATGGTGGTTGGGGTGGAAATAAGCCGCCGAAGGATATCGTCGAGATCCCCGATCGCGCTCCTGATGCAGAAGTGACGGAGATGATGCCGTACAACATGCCGCTCATCTATCGATTGATGGGGGATTGGCATCAGCAGCATATTGATTGGTCGTATACCGAGCAAACGGGGCTTGAGCGACCGATCGCGCATGGGGTGAGCCTTGGTGGGTTCGCGATGCGCCATATCATTTCGTCATGGTTCCCTGGTGAACCTGAGCGTATGAAGCGTTTTAAGACCCGCATCACGTCTCCGGTATTGCCGGGGCAGGTGCTTACTACCCGAATGTGGAAAGTAGCGGATAACGAGATTCGATTCCAGCTCATTGATGTTGACGCAGATGAGACCGGGGCGAAACCTCACTTGAATTTTGGCATATGTGAATGGGAATAGGTGGTCTAGATGCGACAACAGCTTAAAAGATTGGCGAAGGCCGTCACAACGCCGACGATCGTTGTTGAGGCGGTGGCAGGCGGTACCGTTAAACGTAAGATCAAGCATGTCGCACGTAAGACCATTGATGACGTTTCGATGACGCCGTTCTTACGGAAGATCACCCTCTTCTCAAGCGGTGGAGCTTTTTTGGAAGGGTATGTTCTTTCGCTCATCGGCGTTGCGTTAACGCAGATCACTCCCTTGTTCGAATTGGATACGTTCTGGAGCGCCGCTATCGGTGCTTCAGTATTTCTCGGAATCCTTTTCGGTGCTATCTTGGGCGGTTATCTGACTGATCTTATCGGGCGACGTAAGATGTTCATTATCGATATGATCGCCATTGGCGTCTTCTCGCTTCTTTCGGTCTTTTCGTCAACGCCGCTTCATTTGGTGTTGGCGCGTTTCTTCATCGGTTTCTTCGTAGGCGCCGATTACCCCATTTCGACTGCGATGATCACCGAATTCACTTCGAAGCGCTATCGTGCTATCGCGATGGGCACGGTAAGTGCTTCATGGTATTTCGGGGCGACTGCCGCAGCTATTGTGGGCTTTGCCTTGTTCCCGCTTGAAAATGGCTGGAAGTTCATGCTGGGTAGCGCTGCGATTCCCTGTATCATTCTGCTTATCGGACGACATGATATTCCTGAATCCCCGCTTTGGCTGCGGGCGAAGGGGCGCCATGAAGAAGCACGTGAGGTCATGGATCGCGTCTATGGTGAAGATGTCGATTTCAATGATGAAGAGCAGGCTGGGCGTACCAGTATCATCCAGCTGTTCAAGGGTGGCTACCTTAAGCGCGTTATTTACGTAGGTCTTTTGATCCTGTGCCAAGTGGTGCCAATGTATGCCATTTACACGTTCGGGCCCGAGATCATGGTGGCATTCGGCTTAGGCGAAGGACGCGAGGCCATTCTGGGCGAAGCAGCGGTAAGTCTCTTCTTCCTGATCGGTACGTTCCCTGCGATGTTCTGGCTCAATTCGATGGGGCGTAGGCCGCTGTTGCTCATTTCGCTTGCGTTTATGGCGGTTGGTCTGGTCATATTGGGTGTCTTCCCGGCTGCGCCGATCATTGTGGTCATCTTCGCGTTCGGTCTGTATGCGTTCTTCAGTGGTGGCCCGGGTATCTTGCAATGGCTCTATCCCAATGAATTGTTCCCGACTGCTATTCGCGCATCAGCGGTAGGGGTCGCGATCTCAATTTCCCGCATCGGCACTATTGCGTCGACGTATGGAACCCCTATTATGCTGGCGGAATTCGGCATTGGACCTACCATGCTGGTAGCGGCGGGTCTTGTCATCCTTGGTTTAGTGTTATCCTTCTTCATGGCACCTGAAACCAAGGGGAGGACCCTTTCCGAAACGAGTTCGCTGGAAAATGGAAAATGATCCGCATAAATTAAATCATTCGAACGAGCACCGATCCCGCATGTACAGTCCCGGTGGCTGTTCATGCGGGTTGCTTATGTTGCCAGTGGTAGCGGTAAGCGTAGGCATCTTCATCGCCATGGTAGGATACGCGCTTGCATCTGTTGTCATGCTCATCGTGGCCATTGTTCTTACCGTGCACTATGTTCGAACGAAAGAACAGCGTGCTTTGACGGGTAAGGACTTCGGACCACGCCCTTTTCTTGTTGCTCTTCTTTATGTTCTGAGCGTGCCATATCTGATTTTCTTCGCGTGGTTCTTCTTAACGAGTGCTTGAGATGGAGTTGTTACTCTGTTTTATAGCGATCGGTTCTTTATGATGACGAACGACATGATCATAACAATAGTGTTCTGGGCAATAATGACCCTGCTTTTCTTGGCGCTTTCCATTCCTCTCCTGCGAGGAAAGGGTGCTTTTTTGGTTGCAGGAGTCAACACTATGGGCGAGCGGGACAAGGCTCGATACAACATCCCGAAGATCTGCAAGTCCGTGGGGGTCTTGATGTTGGTTGCGGCTACGTTTTGTTCGGTTGTGGGATGGCTCAGCTTGTTCTATGAAGCCGATAAGCTTCCCGTTCTCCTTTTTCTTTGCGCCATCTTCGTTATCGCTTGCATTGCGGTCGTTGTTTATGCGAATACCGCAGGTAAAAAGTGAGCTACGTGATTCGCTGATAGATATCAAGGAAAAGGAAAAGGCACCTGAGAGGAGGTGCCTTTTCTAAGAGGAGGGTTATGAACAAGCGCGTCGCTTAGATTAGCGACCCTTCCACTGAGGTTCGCGCTTTTCAACGAATGCAGCAGGACCTTCGATGCCGTCTTCGGTCTTCTCGAGGAAGCGGTAAACACCGTCGCAATAACGCATTGCGTCTTCCTCGCACATCTGATCGGCAGCGTGTACCAGGTACTTGGTCCACTTGAGAGCGAGAGGTGCGTTCTTGAGGCACTGCTCAGCGAGTTCGATCGCCTTGTCCATTACCTCTTCAGCGGGAACGACATAGTTAATGAGGCCGAGCTTCTGTGCTTCTTCAGCCATGATCTTCTTGCCGGTGAGAAGGAGCTCCATGCAATCCTTGCGGTTGATGTCGCGTGTGAGACGAACGATGCCGCCAGTTGAAGCGATGATGCCCAGTCCAACTTCAGTGCAGCCGAATTTAGCGCGATCGGATGCGACGACCATGTCGCAGGAAAGTGCGATCTCCATGCCGCCGCCTGCAGCAGAACCATTACATGCAGCGATAACGGGCTTGGAGCAAGTACGTGCGGTCAAACCGCCGAAGCCATGTTCGGTTACGGTCTGGCATTCGCCGCCCTCGGAGAGCTCGGAGAGGTCTTCGCCAGCGCAGAATACCTTACCAGTACCAGTAACGATGATCGCGCGAACAGCAGGATCGGTCTCAGCGCTGTTCATGATGTACTCCATGGCCTTTGAAGTCGCGCCATTCAGTGCGTTGGCCATGTCGGGTCGATTAATGCGGATGATCAACAGACCATCTTCGCGAAGTTCGGATACGACGGTGTCGGTTCCATAGTAATCTGCCATGTTTTCCTCCTTGTTTGAAACTCCAAGTAATGTGATAAGGCCTATCGCAACCCCCAATGTTGCGTTGCGTATTAACGCGATGCCTTAACACATCTCCGATACTAGATTTGAACGTGTTCTAATGCATCACCAGAGCGGTAGTATTGCCTAGTTACTATGAAAATGCATAGTCACTAGTTATTAAGTACATTACTGAACTGGACTTATATAAGCCTATATGGATAGAGAGCCACTATGAACAAAAGCACCCTTCGCGAACTTCGCAAAGGGTGCAGGAGCATTAGTCGGGTATGTGGTGTGCGCTGGATCAGTTATGCACGAGATCCGCGAGAGTGGCACCGTCGACGTAATCCTCGATGACATGGTCGAGCCCTGCCCAGAAGCGCACGGCATTACATTCTGATCCGCGCTCGCAGCCGGTTTCGAGCGCGGAGCAAGCCACGGGAATAGTGGTGCCTTCGACAGCTCGAAGAATGTCACCGGCGCTGATAGCGGCCTTGTCCTTTGCGAGTTGATAGCCTCCGTTCTTGCCGCGCATACCGACGAGAAGTCCCGCTTGCGTAAGGGGACGTACTAATTGTTCCAAGTATTTTTGGGAGATGCCTTCATATTCAGCGATCTCGCGCAGGGACATCTTGTTATCTCCTTGAGCGAGATCGATCATAAGCCGCATGGCGTAGCGTCCTTTTGTTGAAATAAGCACGGCATAGATCCTTTCGTTGCGGTAACAAAGTGGCATTGAACCGGGTGTTCATGAATATCATGTGCCGTTGCTCTGACAATTCAAACGGTTAAAGCAACGTAGCTTGACATTGTCTCAAGAGCGTTTATCTTAATCCTAGCAAAATAGTATGATTAACGAAAGGCAAATAAGATGACAGACGCAAAATCGCTTCTTAAGGTGCATGGTATCACCGTTTCAGTAGACGAGAAGCCCATCCTGCGCGGCATCGACCTTTCTGTAGGTGCAGGTGAAACACACGTTATTATGGGCCCGAACGGGGCTGGTAAATCAACCTTGGGTCGTGCGATCATGGGTGATCCGGCTTATAGTCTTGATTCGGGATCGATCGAATTTGACGGCCAGGATATTACTGACCTTTCGGTGGACAAGCGTTCTCGTGCGGGGCTTTTCTTGAGCTTTCAAGCACCAACGGAGATCCCTGGTGTTCCGGTATCGAGCTTCCTCAGGGCCATGTGCGCTGAGCGTGAAGGTTTTGATATGAAAGGCAAGCAGTTCCGCAAGCACATTCGCTCTTTGGCGGATGAGCTCGATTTCGATGCCTCGTATTTTGACCGTGAATTAGGTGTTGGTTTTTCCGGTGGTGAAAAGAAGAAGCTGGAAATGTTGCAGCTTTTGCTTCTTTCCCCAAAACTGGCCATTCTCGATGAGACCGATTCGGGCTTGGATGTTGACGCGCTGAGCGTGGTCTCGCGCGGCATCGATACGTATCGTCGTACCGCGCAGGGGGCATTGGTCATCATTACGCACAATACGCGCATCTTGGATCACTTGGATGTCGACAAGGTCCACGTAGTCGTAAAGGGCCGCATCGTCACCGAGGGCGATGCTTCGCTGATCGAGCAGATCAATCGATCGGGTTTCGATCAGTTCGTGCAGCAGCTCGAAAACGACGAAGCACGCGACTAGCGAGGTGGGATCGGTGACTAAGAAGAGAACAGAGGTAGCGGATATCGATCGTAGTCTCTACGATTTTCACTATTCAGATGAACACGCCGAAAAGCTCGCTGCAGGCCTTACGCCTGATATCGTTCGGGAAATATCAGCAAAGAAGAACGAACCTCAATGGATGCTGGATTTCCGCTTGAAGTCCCTTGAGACGTATCTTTCCATGCCGGTATCTGACTGGGGTCCGTCTATTGCGGGCCTTGATATGGACAATATCATCACCTACGTTAAGCCCGATACTGAGCAGAAGAGCGACTGGGATAGCTTGCCTGATGATGTGAAGAGCACGTTTGATCGCTTAGGCATTCCAGAAGCTGAACGGTCGTATCTTGCTGGCGTTGGCGCCCAGTACGATTCCGAGCTGGTGTATCACAACATGCAGGATACCGCTGCGAAGATGGGTATCGTGTATTCGGGTATTGAAGAGGCCCTGCAGGAGCCGAAGTGGGAAGAGCTCATTCATGAGAAGTTCATGACGCTCATTCCGCCGACCGATCATAAATTCGCTGCACTGCACGGTGCGGTTTGGAGCGGTGGATCGTTCGTGTATGTGCCGAAGGGTACGAAGCTCGAATTCCCGCTGCAAAGCTATTTCCGTCTCAATGCAAAGGGTGCGGGACAGTTCGAACACACGCTCATCATCGTTGAAGACGATGCTGATCTGCACTTTATCGAAGGGTGCAGTGCGCCGAAGTACAATGTGGCGAACCTTCATGCCGGTGCGGTTGAGTTGTTCGTGGGTAAGCGTGCTAAGTTGCGTTACTCGACCATTGAGAACTGGTCCAAGAACATGTATAACCTCAACACCAAACGAGCTATCGTTGATGAAGAGGGTGCGATCGAGTGGATCAGTGGTTCGTTCGGCAGTCATGTAGGCTACCTGTATCCGATGTCGATCTTGTCCGGGCGTAAAAGCACCTCTACCTTTACCGGTATTACCTTCGCCGGTGCAGGACAGAATCTTGATACAGGTTGCAAGGTGGTTCTGGCGGCCCCGGAAACATCGGCTGCGGTTGAGACGAAATCTATTTCTAAGGGTGGCGGCATATCGACGTTCCGTAGTTCTGTAGTGGCGACCGAAAAGGCCGAAGGTTCGGCGGCAACGGTTTCCTGTCAGTCCCTGATGCTGGATGATCAAAGCCGTTCGGATACGATCCCTGCGATGGATATTCGCTGCAAGAACGTTGATATCGGCCATGAGGCGACTATTGGGCGCATCTCCGATGACAAGATCTTTTACCTTATGAGCCGCGGGGTTTCCGAAGAAGAGGCCCGTGCGATGATCGTGAACGGTTTCGCCGATCCGGTGTCTAAGGAGCTTCCGTTGGAATATGCAGTGGAAATGAATAACTTGATCAAGCTCGAAATGGAAGGGGCGATCGGATAATGAATAAATCTATGGATCCATCACAGGCGCCCGTTCTGCAAGCGAATTCAATGCCTGCTCCTACTTGGCATAGGCTTGATGCAAATGGCGCGGCCATCGAAATACCCGCGCACCTTCAGTATGAATCGGATTTTGAGATCGAGCTCGACGGACTTTCCTTGGGTGAAAATGATGCGTTCGAGCAGAGCATCGCTCAAATGCAGGCATGTCTTGATAGTGTGTCTCGTTCGGATGATACGCGTACCGTTCTTCGGGCGGTAGAAGAAGGCGTTTCGCCTGACGATCTTGATATTCCCGCTCTGTCTTCCTATCAGAAAGAAGCGATCTCGGCCGAGATCGCCAATGATGTTCTTCAGTCATTTGAGACGGGGATGGGTTCGGAGGTATATACCTATTTATATGAAGTAGCGCAAAAGCGAGTCGTGCTGCAGAGCGAGGTCAATGCGAAGGGTTCTGCAACGCTACGTATTGATGCCCAGGAGGGTCACGCGAGCGTTGCATGCATCGATGTGGTCGCAGCTCCAGGATCAGAGGTGGCGCTTTCCGTGCTGCTTGATTCTCAGGCTAGTGAAGTCGCTCTTGCCGCCTTTGCCCTACGCGTGTTCGCGGGCGAGGGTTCTCGCGTGAGCATTTCGACTCTCCAAACCGCATCTGATGCAGCGCTTGCATTTGACGATGAGGGCATCATCGTCGATAAGGATGCGCGAGTCGAAGTTTCCCATCGGGTTCTGGGTGGCGCTCGATCATACACGGGTCTCTACACCGATCTGCGAGGTGAGAGCAGCTCTATCAGTACGCTTTCGCGTTATTTGGGTTCTGCGCAAGAAGAGCGCGACTTCAACTACCTTACTAAGCATCGCGGTACGAAAACGGAAAGTTCCTTGGATATCAATGGCGTTCTGAGCGGATCTTCGCGTAAGACCTTACGTGCCACAATTGATTTCGTTTATGGGTGCAAGGGTGCTGTGGGTAACGAACGTGAAACCGTGATGCTTGCGGATGAAGATGTCGAGAACAAGACCGTGCCGGTGATCTTGTGCGATGAGGACGATGTGATGGGGAACCACGGTGCCACCATTGGTCACATCCGTCCCGAACAGCGTTTGTATCTGGCGACGCGCGGTTTTTCCGACGATATGATCGAGCGCCTGTTCGCTGAATCGACTTTCGAGGAGGCTGCACTTTCGCAGTATGACCAGGTAAGCCGTCAGGCCGTTATGCGTCTTGCGCAGGCAAGGGATATTGCCGCGCAGAACTGGTACATGGTTGAAGGGGAGGATGCATAATGGATAACGCAGCGCTCGACATTAAGCGCGATCCCTTTAAAGCTGATTTTCCGCTTCTCGCAAGTCATCCCGAATTGGCGTTCCTGGATAGCGCTGCAACCACTCAGCGTCCAACATGCGTGTTGGATGCACAATGTGAGTTTTATAAGACCATGAACGCAAACGCACTGCGTGGTCTGTATGGGCTTTCGGTTCAGGCAACCGAAGCTATCGCGGGGGTTCGTGATAAGATCGCACGCTTCATCGGCGCCAACGATGCTCGTGAGATAGTCTTTTGCCGTAACACCAGTGAAGCGCTCAATATCGTTGCCCGTTCACTGGGATCTTTTGTTCTGAAGCCCGACGATGAGGTGTGCATTTCCATCATGGAGCACCATTCCAATCTCATCCCTTGGCAGCAGATCTGCCAAAGTACGGGCGCTCGTCTTATATATATGTACCCTGACGAGCAGGGAGTCATTACTCCTGAAGAAATGGACGCTAAGATCGGGCCTCGTACCAAGATCGTCTCCATTGCGCATGTGTCGAATGTTCTCGGCGTTGAGAACCCGGTGCGTGAGTTAGGACGTCGTGTTCATGAGCAAGGGGGATACCTTGTGGTGGATGGTGCGCAGTCATTGCCCCATACGCCCGTTGATGTAGCGCAACTGGGAGCGGACTTCTTCGCTTTTTCAGCTCATAAGCTCTATGGCCCCTTCGGCATTGGTGTGCTATGGGGGAAACTTGATCTGCTCAATGTTATCCCGCCGTTTTTGACCGGCGGCGAAATGATCGATAGTGTTTCGGAAACTGACGCCCATTGGGCCCCTGTTCCGGAGAAGTTCGAGGCGGGAACTCAGGATGCTGCCGGCATCTATGCTGCGGGTGCTGCTATCGATTACATGGAAAAGATCGGTTATGACGTTATCGCTCAGCGCGAGCAGGCTCTCATGGATTACACCCTTCGACGCTTGAGTGAGCTTTCGTATATTGAGATCATTGGACCGACCGATCCTCGCAGGCGGCATGGGGCGGTAAGCTTTAATGTTAAAGGTATCCATCCTCATGATGTGTCGAGCATTTTGGATAGTTGTAATGTGGCTATTCGTGCGGGGCATCATTGTGCGCAGCCGCTGCTTGCATGGCTTGGAGTGGAATCATGCTGTCGTGCGTCGTTGGCGTTTTATAATGATACGCAGGATATTGATGCATTGATCGAAGGCCTGCAGGCGGTTTGGAGCATATTCAATGGCTAATCCAGTTGGCAATATATATACGGCTGCATTAATGCAGCATAACGCGCACCCTGATTATAAGTATGAAATGCAAGGTGCTACCTGCTCTCATGAGGGAATAAACCCAAGTTGCGGCGATGAACTGACCCTTCAGCTCAAACTCGATGGAAATGTGATCGAGGAGGCTTCCTTTGTGGGGCAAGGTTGTGCGGTGTCGCAGGCTTCGGCCGATATGATGGCCGATCTTATTACGGGCGAGACCATCGAGGAAGCTCAACGCTTGCTTGGCCTGTTCTTCAAGATGATCAAAGGTGAACCTTTGAGCGAAGAAGAGAAGGAAGATCTTGATGAAGCAGCCGAACTCGAGTCTATCTCTCGCATGCCTGCACGGGTAAAATGTGCGGAACTTGCATGGCGTACCCTCGAAAAGCTTTTGGGCGATGTGGAGTCATAAAGCTACTGATGGGTGTGATGTTTCGGTAAATGGAAGTCCTTTGGAATCAATTTCTAAGGGACTTCTTTTTTCTCTCCATTTACCGAGCAAAATGGCAAACCGCTCGACCTACGCACCATGGTAAACACCTAAAGAACTAGAGTGGATACATCGCCTTTTTGGGCGATTTTATCTTATTGGTTCCGGAAGAGGTGGACGCACATGGAAATGATCGGATTCTTGGTCCTATTTCCTATTGTCGTAGCGGGGTTACTTCTGATCTTCAGAACAACCAAGCCACGCAACATCATCGTGTACGTTGGCTCTGCAGTCATAGCTATTGCATCTATCGTGCTCGTTGTTACGAATATAGGTACAACGGGGACCTATTTCACGTTCGAATCCGTCGTGATCGACTATGTTTGCTTGGCGATCGACGTGATCATCGGCCTGACTATCATCGGCTACGGCGTGAAATACCGTAATACCGCTGCTATCGTGCTTGCGGTCGTGCAGCTCATAGGAACCCTTGTGTACGAATTTGCGTTCGCGCATGGTCTTTCCTGTACGAGAAGCCTTTATATCGATTCGCTCTCTCTTATCATGGCCCTTATCATCGGCATCATTGGTACGGGTATTTGCGTGTATTCGATCGGCTATATGCATGACTTCTACTTCGGTGTTCATCATCCTGATACCGAACAGCCCGATCGTAGGCCCACTTTCTTCGCGCTGATGTTCGTTTTCCTTGGCGCGATGTATGGCATCATCTTCTTCAACAACATGATCTGGTTGTTCACTGTCTGGGAGGTAACGACGCTGTGCTCGTTCCTGCTTATCGGATTTACTAAGACCGATGAAGCGATCAAGAACGCCTTCCGCCAGATCATCATGAACTTGGTCGGTGGCATCGCGTTCCTGGCTGCTTTGTATTACCTGGCGATCTACTTCCAGTGCATCGACTTTACCGACTTCATCGTCTTCGGAACCATCTCTCCTGCGTTGGTCGTGTTGCCTCTCACGTGCTTGAGCTTGGCTGGCATCACCAAGGCTGCTCAGATGCCGTTCCATACCTGGCTGCTGGGTGCTATGGTGGCGCCAACGCCGACTTCCGCATTGCTTCACTCATCGACCATGGTAAAAGCGGGCGTTTTCATGCTTATTAAGTGCGCGCCTATCTATGCGGTTTCGTTCGGACCATCCATCTTGATCATTTCGATCGGTGGCATTACGTTCCTGTTGTGCTCTTTGATGGCGATCTCGCAATCGAATGGCAAGCGAGTTCTGGCTTATTCCACCATTGCGAACTTGGGCTTGATCACGGCATGTGCTGGCGTCGGAACTGCTGAGGCTATCTGGGCTGCGATCTTCTTGGTCGTCTTCCATGCTATTGCAAAGAGCCTTCTGTTCTTGTGCGTTGGTACTGCAGAACACCACATTGGCTCTCGTGACATTGAAGATATGGATCTCTTGTTCGAGCGCATGCCTCGTCTGTCTCGCATGATGATCGTGGGTATCATGATCATGTTCTTGGCACCATTCGGTATGTTGGTCGCGAAATGGGCAACGCTCGTATCTTTCGTGGATACGCATCAATTCGCCTTGCTTCTGCTTCTTGCATTCGGTTCTGCTGCAACGTTCATGTTCTGGGCAAAGTGGCTCGGTAAGCTCGCTGGCATCACGGGAACGCCTGAAAGCATTGAAAAGACCGTGAACCCCACGGAATGGATCGCAACGATGACATTCACCATCATGGCATTGGTAAGTTGCGCGGCGATTCCCCTTATTTCTGATTACCTGGTTGAACCGTATATTGCTTCGGTTCTCGGTATAGCGATCCAGCCGATCCTCGATGATGATCTCTACATGGCGGCTATCATCTGCATCGTTATGGCGATCGTTCTGCTGGGCGGTATGCGTAAGTTCAAGAAGGGCATGCGTAAAACGGATGCATATCTTTCGGGTATTTCGGTTGACAACGATGACCGTACGTTCGTTAATGCGTTGTCTCAGCCAATGGCGGCAACATCACGCAATTGGTATCTGGAGCCCGTCTTCGGCGAAGCGAAGATCCGTCCCATTGGCACCATTGCCTGTTATATCTTATTGGTCGCAGCTTTTGCGTGGGCGGCGTATTTGACCGTTACCATTGGTATTCTGTAGTCGAAGGAGAGAATGAATGGATACTATAATCACAATCCTCATCACGCTTCTCGCTTCGGCGGTGTTCGCCGTGGTGGCAACGGTGCTCGGCTGCCTTCTTGCGGGCCTCGATCGTAAGATCACGGCACGCATGCAGGGAAGAGTCGGACCTCCTATCCTGCAGCCTTACTACGATGTTCGTAAGCTTTTCAGTAAAGAGAACACCGGCGTTAATGCTGCTATTGGCACGTATGTGTTCTGGGCTCTGATATTTACCTTCGTAGCAGGCGGTGTCTTCATTTCTGGTGGAAACTTGCTGCTGTGCGTTTTTATCATCACCTTGGCCGAGATGCTCTTCATCATGGCCGCCTATGCCGCTCGCTCTCCGTTCGCTGAGGTGGGTGCGCATCGCGAAACGCTTCAGGTCATGGCTTATGAGCCGATGGTGCTGCTCTTGGCAGTGGGCTATTTCCTGGCTACGGGAAGCTTCAATGTTGAGACCGTGCTCCATCTTCCGTATCCGATCATCGGTTCTACGTTGGGTGTGTTCATCGGCCTGATCTTCATCCTTACCATCAAGCTGCGCAAGTCGCCTTTCGATCTGTCCTATTCGCACCATGCGCATCAGGATCTGGTTAAGGGCGTTACGACGGAAATGTCGGGTAAGGTCCTCGGACAAGTTGAGATCATGCACTGGTGCGAGAACATTTTGTTCCTTGGCTGGGTCGCATTGTTCTTCGTATGGGGGAATCCTCTCAGCATTGTGGTGGTCATTGTTGCGTTGGCTCTCATCTATCTGCTGGAGATCTGGATCGACAATAACTTTGCCCGTGTTAAGTGGCAGCTTCTTTTGAAGTCCGCCTGGGTCGTTACTTTGATCTTCGCGGGTATCAATATCGCGTTACTTATTTTTCTGTAAGGAGAAGATATGTCTGCAATTTCTAAATCTCCTTGGATCATCCATTACGATGGGTCAAGCTGCAATGGCTGTGATATCGAAGTGCTCGCAGCGCTTACTCCGCTCTACGATGCTGAACGTTTCGGAGTTATCAATACCGGTAACCCGAAGCATGCTGATATCTTTCTGGTGACGGGAAGCGTCAACCAGCGAAATATTAGCGTTATTCAGGAGATCTACGATCAAATGGTCGAACCGAAAGTCGTTGTAGCATGTGGAGTGTGTGCCTGCACAGGTGGCATCTTCCATGACTGCTATAACGTTATCGGTGGTATCGACCAGGCGATTCCGGTAGACGTGTATGCACCGGGATGCGCGGTTCGTCCTGAAGCGATCATCGATGCAGTTGTGCAGGGTGTTGCAGTGCTCGAGGAAAAAGCCAAGAAGGTCGCCGAGCAGAAGAAAGGTGCCTGATCATGCCACTTAAACAGAACTTCCGCCCCTTGGCGCTCGATAAACTCATCGATACGTGCAAGGAGTACAAGGAAAAAGGATATCGTCTCGACCAGCTTTTACCGAAGCTAGAGCGTGACGACAGCATTACGCTTATATATACGTTCGTTCTTGATTCTGAGATCGTGAATTTCAAGATCTCGGGAATCAAGAAGAACGAGACCGTAGTGCCTTCAGTGACCGAGTTGTTCATTGCGGCTTTCGTGTTCGAAAACGAAGCTCACGAATTGTACGGTGTTAATATCGAAGGGAACGTCCTTGATTTCAAGGGCAACTTCTACAAGTTCCCCGAAGGTGTTGAAGCACCTATGACCATCATCTCAGCTGAGCAGCTCGCTGCTCGTGAGAAGGCTGCTAAGATCGCTCAGGCGAAAGCAGCTCGCGCAGCAAAAGCAGCAGCCGCTAAGGATGCTCCTGAAAAGGCCGACACAGCTGCTCCTCAGGAAGATCTCGAAGCGAAGCTCGCTGGGATGGATCCTGAAAAAGCGGCTAAGGTGCGTGCTGCCATGGAAGCGAAGGCTAAGCGTGCCGCTGCAAAACAAGCGCAAGAATCTAATTCATCCGAGGAAGGGGAGCAGTAATGGGAAAAGCACAAGTCATACCCTTTGGTCCTCAGCATCCTGTTCTACCCGAGCCCGTTCATTTGGACCTTGTAGTACAAGACGAAACGGTAGTGGATGTCCTTCCACAGATCGGTTTCATCCATCGTGGTTTGGAAAAGCTGGTTGAAACCCGCGACATACATCAATATATCTATGTGGCGGAACGTATTTGCGGCATTTGTGCATTTGGCCATAGCTACGGCTATGCTCAGGCGGTAGAAACGCTCATGGGCGTTGAAGTGCCGCAGCGCGCGGAGTATCTTCGCACCATCATGCATGAGTTGTCTCGCATTCATTCCCATCTTCTGTGGATGGGTTTGGCGGCTGACGCGTTCGGCTACGAAAGCCTCTTTATGCATACGTGGCGTTTGCGCGAGCGCATTCTGGATATCTTCGAGGCGGTCGCTGGTGGTCGTGTTATCTTGTCCTACACCCTTTTGGGCGGCGTAACGAAAGATATCGATGCTCCTATGCTCGCTTCTATTAAAGATACGCTGGCATCGCTTGGCAAAGAATATGGCGAGATCTGTAATGCGTTCTTGAAGGATTCTTCGGTCAAGAACCGCACCGTGGGTATCGGCGTTGTTGATGAAGTGAATGCTTATGAATACGGTATGGTAGGCCCCTTCGCTCGTGCAAGTAATGTGAACAATGATGTTCGCTGCTTAGGTATTGGCGGTTACGGTGAGTTATCTTCGTTCGAGCCTATTCTGGAAACTGCGGGAGATTGCTATGCCCGTGTTAAGGTTCGTGCGCTCGAAGTCCTTCAGTCGATTGATATCATCAACGAACTGATTGACAAGATCCCTGGCGGCTCTGTTCACACCCCGGTAAAAGGTGCTCCGGCTGATGGCTCTGAAGCATGCAATATTCTCGAGCAGCCTCGTGGTGAAGTGTTCTATTACTGCAGTGGTAATGGCACGAAGAACTTGGAGCGTATGCGTATTCGCACGCCTACTTCGCAGAACCTTGCCGGTATGACCATGGCGCTTAAGGGCTGCGAGATCGCCGACGTGAACATGATCGTCCTTTCGATCGATCCCTGTATTAGCTGTACGGAAAGGTAAGAGTGCAATGGGTGGTTTTAAACTAGGAAAAATGACCCTTAGGTCGCTCTTCTCCAAACCGGAGACCATTCGGTATCCTTTCGAGGAACCCCAGCATCCTGCATGTATGAAGGGCGAAGTGGAGTTCGATTATTCGGATTGCATCTATTGCAGTATTTGTGAAAAGCGCTGTCCAACTGATGCGATCAAGGTAGATAAGGCCAACGGAACGTGGTCCATTAATCATTTTGCGTGCATTCAATGCGGTTCTTGCATTCGTGAATGCCCGAAATCATGCCTTACCATGAATCCAGTATTGGTTCATCCGAGTTCAGAGAAAACCGTGGTAACGATTTCCAAACCTGAGTTAACAGTTGAGGAAAAGGAAGAGCTCGCGCGCAAAGAAGCAGAGAAAGCTGCTAGAATCAAAGCGGCAAAGGAAGCGAAGGCGGCTCGCGAAAAAGAGGCCGCTGCGCAAAAAACGGAATAAAACATTTCTGTGTTGCTTTGCTATATGCGTTTAGCTAGGTAAACCGGGCTTAACGGCCCGGTTTTTTTTGCGGAGGAAAAGATGCCTACAAAGTCTAGAAATGAAGAAGGCCAGGTGCTTGACAAGGTATTCACCGTACCTAATCTTCTTTCATTCATTCGTCTTTGTATGATTCCGGTCTTTTTCGTTCTCCTGTTCAACGACTTGAATCTTGCCGCTACGCTCGTTTTCGCTATAGCTGCTGCGACTGATTGGGTCGATGGTTATGTCGCGCGTAGTACCAATACGGTTTCTCGTTTGGGTCAACTACTTGATCCTTTTGTTGATCGTCTCTTGATGATATCGGGTGTTCTGGGGCTGTTCCTTATAGGACGATTGCCCCTTTGGATCATTCTTATCGTGGTCGGACGCGATCTTTTGATGCTCATCGGTGGGACGTATCTTATTAAGCGATGGAAAGTGCGTGTCCCGGTTATCTATCCAGGTAAGTTCGCAACAACGTTCCTGTATGTAGGCTTCGCTGGTGTGCTGCTCAATTGGCCTCTTCTCGGCGGTCTTGGTCTGGTGGATCTCTCGTGGCTACCAGGATTTTCTTTTGAGACATATTCATGGGGCTTTTGGTTCATCTATGCAGGGCTTATCCTGTGCATTGGCACCACGGTCTACTATATTGTTAAGGGTATAGCGGGAATGCAGAAGGCTAAACGTCGAGAGCTGCAAGAGCAGGCATAAGAGAGGGATAGGAAAGCAATGCCAACTAAGCGGCGCAATAGCCCTCTGGGAAGTCGTGGAGGGAACAAGAATCCCGATCCGTCTCCTGCTCGTAATCGTAAAAAGCATCACTCCACACAAGGATCCTCGCAGAGCCGATCGGGTAATGCTGCGCGTGATTCGCTTTCGCGTGAAGGCTCTACTCGTCCGGTTCTTAGGTCGTCAGCGCGAATCGAGCAGATCAGGCAACGTGCATCCGAAGACGATCGCTCACAAGCGGATTCGAAAAGTACCATGCGTCGTGCGAGCAATGCCAAGACAGCAAAGGCACCCACGCAACGCTCTCGTGCGAATCGTGCTGAGTCTTCCGCTGACCCTCGCACTTCTTCGCGTTCTAGCGCAAAGCGCGTTAATGGTAAAAAACCGACTTCGACTAAAACGCCTGGTCCTTCTCGTTCGGTAAAGAAAACCGATGGAAAACCGATCACCCGTCAGCCTGTTTCTCAGAAGCGCGTCTCGGCGCAAGCTGATCGAAACAGCACCTTCAAGGGCAAGGCGAAAAAGAACCAAGAGCCGACCGTAGGGCAAAAGGAGCTGGCGGGCGGAATATGGAGCAAGCATGGTAAGCGTAGTGCTTCTCGCAAAGCGCAGGCCTCTTCAGGAGCCGCAAAGAACGGGAAAGGATCACGGGGTGCTTATTCACGCTCAAAACCTTCGCACTCTGCCCGCTCCCGCAAGCCGATCCTCATTGCAGTACTCTGCTTTGCGTTGGTGGGAGCCTTGGGTTATGGGATCGATTCCGCACTCAATGGAAACAAGATCTATTCAGGCGTGGTCGTAGGCGATGTCAATGTAGGTGGAATGACCCGTGAAGAGGCCACCGATAGTATCTCCGCGTATTATTCGCCGCGTGTTGCGGAAAACGTAGCGGTGTTCTACGCCAGTGCTGAAGAGGAACAAGATCCCCAGTCCAACGAGCAGGCAGAAAGCATCGAAGAGCAGATCTCTTATGAAGAATCGCTTGAGACACGCACGCAATGGACGCTTCCAGCTGATAAACTCGACACTACTCTCAATATTGATGAATTGGTCGAGCAGGCGTTCCAGGTCGGACGTAATACCGGCGGCATCATAGGACGTCTTCAGGCTCAATTCAGCTCCTGGTCCATTGAGCCTGTTTGTACGTTCAATGAAACCTCTTTGGGGGAGACGCTTAAGGAAATGACCGCCGCAGTGGGTAATGAGCGGGTCAATTTCAATATAGAGATGACCGACGGCGTAGCTTCGGTGACTGAAGGCAATGACGGGAACGAAGTGGTTCGCGAATGGCTCGTTTCGCGTCTCAATAGCGCATATCTGGGTGATGGAAGTGCTTTGAGCTATGTGCTGGAGACCCAATATCTTCCGCTGCAGATCGATGAAGAGAAGGCGCGTAGTTGTGCCGATTCGATCAATGCCTCGATCGCTGCGGGTGTGCATTTCGTCTTCGAGGATCAAACCTGGGATGCCACGCGTGATGATGTTGCGGGCTGGATCACGACGAACGTCACACAGCAAGGTAATGATTGGGTGCTGAAACCGCTTTTCGATGAATCGGCGGCCAAGAACGCTTTGCTAACCTCATTGCGCTCGAACATCGACCGGAACAATCTTGAGCTCACCTTCAACAAAGACGAACAGGGGACCATCACGGTTTCAAGCAATGCGGTCGGTACCGTACCGCTTGTGAGTGAAGCTTTGCGTCAGATGAACGATTCGTTCTTCGTTGCACAATCGCGTACAGAAGCACCGCAGATCACGCTTGATTCAACGGAGATCCCGTCCTCGCTTTCCTTTGATGATGCACGTGACTATGGCCTCATATCAGAGATATCATCGTTCACTACTCAATATTCTTCGGGTGCTGAGGCGCGTACCAATAATATCCATACGGCGGCTGAGCTGTTGAATAATTCCATCATCAAAGCCAATGGTGGCAGTTGGTCATTTAATGATACTGCCGGCGAGGCTACTGAGGATAAGGGTTACCAGAACGCAGGCGCCATCGTGGGCGGAGAGTATTCCGATGCGATCGGTGGTGGCATTTGCCAGGTTGCGACAACGGTCTTCAACTCCATTTATGACGCCGGCTATCCTATAACCGAACGTCATAACCACACGTTGCATATTGAGAGTTATCCTAAAGGACGAGATGCTGCCATTGCGTATCCATACATGGATCTCGTCTGGCAGAACGACTCGACTTCCGATGTTCTGCTTGTTATGACATATACGAACTCTTCGGTTACCGCTTCACTGTGGGGAGTCGATCCTGGATATCAGGTATCTACTGACTATGGCGAGTGGAAAAAGGGTGAAGCATATTCGGTGATCTATAAAACGGATAAGACCATTGCTTCGGGTAAGGAATATGTTGAAACGACAGGTGTCGACGGAAGCAGCATTTCCATCGTCCGTTGCGTAAAGGATTCCTCGGGCAATGTGCTTCATGAAGATGTGTTCGAGTCGAATTATCAACCAAAAGACCAAGTAATCGTTAAGGGAACTGCGTAATCGCAGTCGTGAAGGAGGCGCCAGTGCTGTACCAACCAGAAATTGAGACCATGCCCCGAGAGGAGCTCGAGGAACTTCAGCTCGAACGATTGAAGTCATTGATCACCCGTGTTTCAGAGAACATTCCTTTTTATAAGGAATCCTTCGCTAAAGCAGGATTGAGCGCCGATGATATTAATTCGCTCGATGATCTGGCAAAGTTCCCCTTCACTATGAAGCAGGACATGCGTGATGCGTATCCGTTCGGAATGTTCGCGGTGCCTCAGAGCGAAGTAGCGCGCATTCACTGTTCTTCTGGCACCACGGGAACCGCGACCGTAGTCGGCTATACGCAGGCCGACCTCGAGCGCTGGGGCGATTGCTTTGCACGCTTCTTGCATGCGGCAAATTGCGGAAAGGATGCGACCATCCAGGTCGCGTATGGCTATGGTCTGTTCACTGGCGGTCTTGGTGCTCATTATGGTGGAGAGCGAGCAGGATGCACAGTGCTGCCAATGTCAACGGGCAACACTAAGCGCCAGGTTCGTCTTATGAATGATTTTGACGTTGATGCGCTTTGCTGCACTCCTTCTTATGCGCTCAATATTGCTGACGTTGCGGTCGAAGAAGGCTTCGATCCTGCGAAGGAGTTCAATATTAGCGCAGCGATCCTCGGTGCAGAACCTTGCTCCGAGGCGATGCGTAAGGAGATCCAGGATAAGCTGGGTGTTCAGGTATTTGATATTTACGGTCTTTCCGAAATCATGGGACCGGGCGTGGCGTGCGAATGCGAAAAGCAGCACGGCCTTCACGTGTGCGAAGACCAGTTCATCATTGAGATCATCGATCCTAAGACCCTCAAGCCGGTACCGGATGGTGAATGGGGCGAAGTAGTGTTCACGACGCTTTGCAAAGATTGCTCGCCATTGGTTCGCTACCGTACTCGCGATATTTCCCGCATTCTTGTCGGCGAATGCGAATGTGGCCGTACCTTTAGGCGCATGGATCGCATTGCGGGACGTACTGACGACATGATGATTCTTCGCGGAGTTAATGTATTTCCTTCCCAGATCGAAGAAGAAATCGTATCCTTTCCTGAAATCACCGCTCAGTATCAGCTTATTCTCACTACTAAGGGTACGCTTGATCATGTTGAGCTTCTCGTCGAAACGGTTCCTGATTTTCCGTTTGACGAGGTACGTCGTTTGGAAGTTCTGAAGAAGAACCTTCAGAAAGCCTTGAAGGAAAATCTTCAGATCGCAGTGGATGTACGAATCGTTGAGCCGAAGACCCTTGAACGAAGCGAGGGTAAGGCAAAGCGCATTATCGATCTTCGAGAGGGGCTACACTAATGATTTCACAGTTGACCGTTTTTTTGGAAAATGAAGAAGGCCGTCTGGCATCTGCTGTTCGTACTATTGCGGACGCTAATATCAACATGCAGGCGCTCTTCCTCGCTGATACTGCCGATTTCGGAGTGTTGCGTATTATCTGTGATACTCCACAGAAGGCATGTGAGGCCCTGGCTGAGGCAGGATATCGTGTTCGTCTTATCGACGTTGCGGCGGTACGTGTTTCGAATAAGCCCGGCGAACTTGCGAATCTGATGGATTATCTCAACGACAACAATGTCAATGTTGAGTACGCACATTGTTTTATCGTGGGTGATTATGCCTATGATGTCCTGAAGGTGAGTGATCCTTCGCTTGATGTAAAGCTCTCGGCAGCAGGTTTTGACGTGTGCAAACCGGAAGATATTTATGTTGTCGACTAAGGATACTTCGTTGGCATCTAGATTTGTTGCTGGCTTTGCAACGCTCGCACTTTCCGTGTTGCTGTGCTGTGGGTTGTTCCCCGGTGCGGCTTATGCGGATGTGCGATCATCTGACATTATTTCGGGCCTTTCGGTTGGTTCCCGCGGGCTCGAAGCTTCGTCGTGTCCGAATGTGGTCGCAGGGTATGCCTACGTTGTTTCGGACGATGGTCAGGTGTATTTCGAGCGTGACCCTGATACGCAAACGCATATTGCATCTATCACCAAGGTCATGACCGTGCTCGTTGCGCTCGAATACGGAGACCCTCAGAACACCACCGTCACGATAAGTCAGAACGCATCTACGATCGGTGAATCGTCCGCTATGCTTCAAGCGGGCGATTCAATGACGCTTGAAGCGGCATTGAAGGCCATGATGATCGTCTCAGGTAACGATGCGGCTCAAGGTATTGCAGAGTCGCTGGGAGATAGTATCAAGCAGCAGCTGCGCGATGAGGGCTTCACCGATGTCCCCGATGGCGCATACGATGCGTTCATCTACGCAATGAACAAGAAAGCCGCTGATCTGGGAATGACGAATTCTCTATTCGCGAATCCCCACGGGTTGGATATCGACCAATTTGACACGGATATGCATTCATCCGCTCGTGATGTAGCGACAATGGTCACTGAAGTCATGAAGAACGATCTGTTCAAGAGCATTGTTTCAACGCAGGAAACCACTATTTCGGTAACGCGCAACAATGCACCTGTCGAGGTCTCTCTTGTGTCGACTGATGTTCTGCTCAGCAGTTACGAGGGCGCGTGCGGCGTTAAGACGGGCTTCACTGATAAGGCAGGAGCATGTTTCGCTGGTGCGGTGGAACGTGATGGGAAGACCCTCTACGCGATCGTTCTGAATTCGAGCAACGAGACTCAGCGTTTCACCGATGCTCAGTTGCTCGATGATTGGGTGTTCGACAACACGATCGATTATGCATTGGCCCATTCGCCCGAAGAAATCACGTATCAGGTGGATGGAAATACCTCGACGGTTCCCGTTGTCGCCGAAGTAAGCCATGCGGGGTGGATAGATAAGACCTTCAAGGCCACCTTTGCCGATCCCCAGGCAACGGTGGAAGTGTTCGCGCTCGATGGAAACGTGAGCCAGGACCTTCAATTCGACAATGTGTCAGGTGATGTACAGCCGGGGCAAAAGGTCGGTACGGCAACGTTCTATCAGCATAATGAAGTGATAGCGACCTGTGATATCGTTGCTGCAGAATCGTGTGCTGCTCCTGATTTCTTCCAAGGAATTGGAATTTGGTGGGATCGTTTGATCCGAGGATTCAGCGGTCAGCAGACCAAGGCTGAAAGCACTATCATCAATACAACACCTTTGATCTACGGCAGTAATGCTACTTTGAATCAGATTTAGCAAGGAGTCATGTATGAATAGGTGCCCTGTTTGCAATAATCCGCTCATGCCTGAAGATGAAGCGTGCACCGCTTGCGGTTATCGTCTTCAGGAGTCAACTGAAGAATTTACGGTAGTATCTTTGGAGCCCGAAAACTCTGATATTCCGATTACGCCTTCCTCGACTCCAAAACTGACCGTTCTCTACGGTAAGCAGGAAGGTCTGGTCTATCAACTTGAGGGCGATAGTGCCCGAATAGGCCGTTCTCCACAGTGCGAGGTCTTTCTTAATGATATGACAGTTTCGCGTGAACACGCGCTTCTTGAGCGCGTAAAGGATGGCTGGTCTATTCAGGATACTGGTTCGTTCAACGGCGTATGGGTGAACAACACCAATGTCGATCATGTGATGTTAGCTGATCGTGATGTGATTCAAATTGGTTCTTTCGTCCTTCGCTACACTGAATAGGAGAGGTAGATGAAGCTTCTTTCGGGTAATGAAGCGATAGCTCAAGGCGCCTGGGAGGCGGGATGTCATATTGGCACCGCATATCCAGGAACTCCTTCGACGGAAACCATGGAGGCATTTGCATCTCTTCCGGATGTATATGCGGAATGGTGCCCCAATGAAAAGGTCGCCCTAGAGGTCGCAGTGGGGGCTTCTGCGGCGGGTGCTCGTGTTCTGGTCACCATGAAGCACGTAGGGGTCAATGTTTGCGCAGACCCTCTGTTCACTGCTGCATATACGGGAGTAAATGGTGGTCTTCTGCTTCTTGCAGCTGACGATCCGGGTATGTTCTCGTCTCAGAACGAACAGGACTCACGCTATTACGCTATGGCCTCTATGGTGCCTATCATGGAGCCGAGCGATTCTGCAGAAGCACGTTTATTCGCTAAAGACGCTTATGATATCTCCGAGAAGTTCGATACTCCTATCATGATGCGCTCCACGGTGCGTATTTCCCATACGAAAACGCCAGTTGAGGTGGGAGAGCGCACGGAAGTCGAAAAGCGCCCTTATGAAAAGGATCCTTCGAAATGGGTCATGATGCCGGCATTTGCTAAGCCACGTCGTAAGGATCTGGTTGCGCGCATCAAGGCGATTCGCGAATGGGTCGAGACCTGTCCTTATAACCGTGTTGAGCGCAACACCCCTGCTGATGCAGGGGAGCGCATCGGTTTGATTTGCACTGGTTCAGTCTATCAGCATGTTAAAGAAGCCTGCTCTGATGTGGATGTTTTCAAGTTGGGTGTTACGTGGCCTTTGCCTAAGAAGGCCCTTCAAGAATTCGCTGGGTCGGTCGACAAGGTGTATGTTGTCGAAGAAGCATCGACATATTTGAGTGATGCGGTAGCTTCGTGCGGTGTGACTCTGGATGCATTCGATCAGCCTCTTCCTGAAGATGGCGAGATCCATCCGGCGGATATCATGCGTGCTCTTGGTCGCGCGCTGCCTGAACATCGCAGCCCTGAAACGGATATTCCCAATCGTCCTCCCGCCTTATGCCCTGGTTGCCCTCACCGTATAGTCTTCAAGGAACTCTCTCGTTTGAAGGCTATTGTTACGGGCGATATCGGTTGTTATACCTTGGGTGCATTGCCTCCACTATCGGCAATGGATACGACGCTTGATATGGGTGCTTCGGTTTCCATGGCGCATGGGTTCGAGCTCGCACTCGAAGGCGAGCATCGCCCGGTTGTCGGTGTTATCGGCGATTCGACTTTCGCTCATTCTGGTCTTACCTCGCTTATCAATACGATCTACAATAAAGGCGCTGGTACGGTCTGCATTTTGGATAACCGCACTACCGCTATGACTGGACAGCAGGGTAATCCGTTCAATGGCGTTACCCTTCAACACCGCGAAAGCCGAGAGTTGAATCTGCCGGGTATCCTGCAGGCACTTGGGGTCGATCATGTTCACACGGTCGATGCGTTCGACATGAAGGCGGTACGTTCCACTTTGAAGCAGGCGACCTCGAACGATGATCTGGATGTCATCGTATTTCAGGGTCCTTGTGTGCTTTTGGATAAGAGCCCTCATGTTTCATATGTTGTTACCCCTGATTGTACGGGCTGCGGCGTATGCAAATCGCTCGGTTGTCCCGCTATCGCATCTGATCCCGAAACAGGCATTTCCTCTATCGATCCTGATCTATGCATCGGCTGTGATCAGTGTCGCCAGTACTGTAATTTCGGCGCTATTGAACCCCGAGAAGGGAGCATCGCATGAGTGAGCCTTCCGTATATACCATTCTGCTCTGCGGAGTAGGCGGTCAAGGGACCATTACTGCAGCGGACCTTCTTGCTCGTGTTGCTACTGCGGCAGGGAAGGACTGCAAGGTCTCTGAGATCCATGGCATGGCGCAGCGTGGTGGTGCTGTTACCACCGTCGTGCGTTTCGGCGATTCGGTATCGACGATGGTTTGTGATGAAGGCTGCGCAGATAGCGTTGTTTCCTTTGAAGTGGTTGAAGCATTGCGCAATATTGCCTTCTTGAAAGAGGGCGGCTCTCTGGTCGTCAATGATGAATCCATTAAGCCCTTGCCCGTACTTACCGGTATGGCGCACATGCCTGCGCGTGGTCGTGAGCGTCTTCAGGAGTATGGTGCTACCCTTATTCCAGCAAGCGCTATTGCGCGTGAGGCGGGTACGGCGAAGTGCGCGAATGTTGTTCTTCTTGGTGCGCTTTCTGTTTCGCTTCCGTTCGATCAGGAGCTTTGGGAAGAGGTCATTCGCACTAAAGTGCCACCTAAGACCATCGATATCAATATTGAGGCGTTCCGACAGGGTGCCCGTTATGCACGAGGGGAATAAGATATGAGCATTAAGCAGATCAGTGTCTTCGTTGAAAGCCGTCCAGGCCACCTTAAGCGTAATCTCGATATCTTTCATGAGGCCAACATCAGCGTTCGGGGCTTTAGCTGCTCCGATACGGGTGATTACGGAATCGCACGTTTTATCGTCAATGATCCCGAATGCGGCCTTGCTACTTTGAAAGATACGGGAGCTGCAGTAACGCTTACTGAGGTTGTATGCGCTGAATTGGTCGATGAGCCGGGTGAGCTGGCGCGCGTATTCGGCGTTCTGGCTGATGCGGGTATGAATATCACCTACAGTTATTCGCTTATTTCGACATATATCGCTTTCAAAGTGGATGACCCAGAACGCGCAGAGCGGCTTCTTACCGAGCAGGGCGTTCGCATTATCACTCAGGCAGATCTAGCGTAATCGTTTTCTTTAGGAGAGGGACCTATTCCAATGGCAACATCAACGATCGATGAATTGTATCAACCAGAACTTGAAACTCTGGATCGCGAAGGGATCCAGGCAATTCAATTGGAGAAACTTCAGAAGCAGGTTGCCTACGTTTATGATCACGTTGAGTGGTATCGCCAGAAAATGGACGAAATGGGTGTGGCGCCAAGCGATATCGTCTCTCTTGAAGACGTGCGTAAGCTTCCTTTCACTGATAAGTCCGTTCTGCGTGATACGTTCCCTTATGGCCTGTTCGCAGTGCCTCTTGATGAAGTGATCGAGCTCCACGCTTCTTCTGGTACTACCGGTAAGCCGATCGTTGTAGGCTACAATACCCACGACATGGAAGTATGGAGCGAGTGCATTGCTCGTCTTGCTGCCATGGCGGGAGTCGTGCCGAGTGACCGTGCTCAAATGGCATTCGGCTACGGCATGTTCACGGGTGGATTCGGCTTGCATTACGGCCTTCAGAAACTGGGTTGCATGCTTATTCCTGCTGGTTCAGGTAATACCGAGCGCCATTTGCAAATGATTCAGGATTACGGAACGACCGTTCTTATTGCAACGCCTTCGTATGCACTTCATATGTGCGAGGTGGGCGAGCAAACTGGGTTCGACTGGGCATCATCAACGTTGCGCGTAGGTCTGTTCGGTGGTGAGCCTTGTCCTCCGAAGATGAAGGAAGAAATCGAGCGTCGTATGCATATTACCTGCACCGATAATTACGGTCTGACCGAAGTTATGGGCCCCGGTGTTGCCGGTGAATGCTTGTCTTCGCGCGATATGCAGCACATTGCCGAAGATCACTTCCTTTGGGAAGTAGTAGATCCGGAAACTGGTGAGCCCGTTCCAGAGGGTTGTGAGGGCGAATTGGTCCTCACGCCGCTCGATAAGCAGGCGATCCCTGTGCTTCGCTACCGCACTCATGACTTGACCTACGTAACGACTGAGCCTTGCGCATGTGGTCGTACGCACGCGCGTATGAAGAAGGTTCGTAAGCGCAGTGACGACATGCTCATTATTCGCGGCACGAACGTTTTCCCTTCTCAGGTAGAAGATATTCTTTCGGGTATCGAAGGTGTTACGCCGTTCTATCGTATTGAGGTCGACAACGAAACGGGTCTTGATCGCATGAAGATCTTGGTCGAACTTGAGCCTTCTGCCTTCACGGATTCATATGAAGAAATGAACGCCTTCCGTAAGCATATTGCTCAAAAGCTCAAGGAAACCATGTTGGTCGCATCCGAGGTGCAATTGGTCGAACCCGGCGGTATCGAACGCTCGCTCGGTAAGACGAAGCATGTCATTGATCGTCGTTCATAATGAGCGCGGTTGTTCGGTGAATAACTTTGTAGAACATAATCTGGAACAGGGGCAGGGAAGTGATCCTGCTCCTGTTGTATTTACCGGTCGTTTTGCCCCGACCCCCTCAGGGAACCTCCACTTAGGAAATGTGTTCTCGTTCTTGATCGCGTATCTCTATGCCCGCCAACAAGGCGGATCGATGAGAATGCGCATTGAGGATCTTGACCCCGCACGTTCAAAGCAAAGCTATATTGATTCTATTTTGTTCGATCTTGATTGGCTCGGTTTTACCTGGGAGGGTGATATCGTACAGCAAAGCACACGAACGCCGCTCTATCAGGCTGCTTTCGAATCGCTGGAGACCCAGGGCATCATTTACCCCTGTTATTGCTCACGGGCGGATCTCCATGCCGCATCGGCACCACATCGGGGCGACGAATTCATCTATCCAGGTACATGCAGGAATCTATCTGATGATGAACGGCGCAGACGCGCGCTTCACAAAGAACCTGCCTATCGGATCGTGGTTCCGCAGCGCGAATATTCCATTAACGATCATTTCCAAGGTGAATGCAAGTTCAAGATACATGAGTGCGGCGGAGATTTTATCGTTAAACGAAGCGATGGCGTGTTCGCCTACCAGCTTGCGGTAGTTATCGATGATGCGCTTATGGGTATTACGTCAGTAGTGCGCGGAATCGACCTTTTAAGTTCATGCCAAAAGCAGCGCTATTTGCAAGAGCTCTTAGGGTTTCCCTTTGTGGAATACGCTCATGTACCGCTCATCCTGGATGCAGCAGGTCGGCGCTTGGCCAAGCGCTCGAATGATACGAGCATTGAATATTTGCGTACCGAGGGTGGTTACGATGCGTCCACGACGCTTGGATTTTTGGCATACGAGTGCGGTCTTATCGAAGAAGAAGGACCATGCACTATGGATGAGCTCGTTTCTCAGGTCGATCTTTCAGTTCTCCGAGGTCAACAGGCAATTCAGCTGAGAGGTATCGTGTGATTTAGTGCACGATGAACTATACCCACGTTATGATCGCGCTCGATGCAAGGGCGATGCAGTAGAACGCCATTATGGCTACATTGAGCGTGGTGATCTGAGCCATAGCTCCATCGCGTGATGCCTGAACGAGGGGATTGGAAAGAAGCGCACGAAGTGTAGGGAACAGAGCCAGCACCATAAGTAAGATAAAGGGCATGCCAGGTCCGTAAAAGATACCCACGATCGCAACGCAAATAAGTATCCATGCAATGACCATGGAGCGGTACGTTTTCACTGCGCGATCGCGCCCTAGAACAACTGAAGCCGTTCTGCGCTGTGCAGGGATATCTTTTTCGATATCACAGGTGTTGTTGGTGAAGAGGATCATGCCAATGCCGAACATGCAGGGAAGTGCAACGAGCAGCACTAGAGGCTCGAGTATTCCGGAAAGCGCATAGCAGCATGCCAGAGGAATGAGGCCGCCCATGACGAAGCCGATGATCACTTCGCCGATAGGGAGGTAGGAGATAGGGGTTCTGCCTCCCGAATAGAAAACGATAGTAAGTGCGCCGATCACGCCGATGACTAAGAGCAGCCAACTTGTCTGGAAGGCAAGATATACTCCCAAACCAACTGCAACAACCAAAAGTGCAACACCGAATCCAAGGACGCTACGTGGATTCAGGTTGTTATACACGAGCACTGCATCGAATTCGTCTTCTGAAGAGTTCTCTAAGGAATCGGTTCCTTTCTTAAAATCGGAATAGTCATTCAATACGTTCGCCGCAGATTGTGTTGCGATGCTCACGCCTAGCAGCATAAGAGCATAAAGGATATTCAGCTTACCCGAGTAGGTGATACCGCAATACACGTATGACAGAAGTACCGGCGTAAGAGCAGCGGCCCATGTTTGAGGGGCGGCCAGCTGGAACGCGAGGGTAGGGGTGAAGCGGTCGTAGCGAGAAGAGGATCCCTTCACGCTCGGGCGGGAACGGTTCGCACGCATTGATCTAGTTCCAGGTTTCTTTTCGATAGCCCGTACAGCGCATAATGGCAAGCAGCTTATCGTCTTGATCGCGAATGATTATCTCGTTACGGACGATCTTGCGTGCGCGGGAAACTTGGGTGCATGTCGCAGATACCGTGTCTCCGAGCTTAGCCGAAGCAATGAAGTCAATGGATGCATCAAGGGTCACAACGCTGTTGGTGATGTACTGGTTCGCTGCACCGAAGGCAAAATCACCCAGCGTAAAATAGGCACCACCCATGGGAATACCCAAGCCATTAAGAATGGATTCGTCGATGACCATTTCGGTTTTAGCGTAGTTTTCGCCTAGTTCCGTTACCACCATGCCGTTTTTCGCCGCAAAGCGGTCGGTTTTACAATACGGATCGGGTTCATGCTCAGTCATGAAAGACTCCTTCGATAATGCAGATGGTTTGTAAAAAACGCTAACCTCGAACGCACTTGACCGTATCTTCCAATGAAGCAAGGGAACCTTGTTCGAAATTCTCACAAGACATGATAGTAGCACCAATATGGGCCATGTCGGTAATATTTGCTTTTTGGACTTCGTTATTTCTCGAAGAAGTGCAGTCTTCGAGAACCACGACGTTGTAATCAAGTGATAGGGCATCATAGCACGTGGTGCGGATGCAGTTAGGGGTCGTGGTGCCCGCAAGAAGCACGGTATTGATACCGCGTTCCTTTAGTAATGCATCAAGATCAGTTCGAAAGAACGCAGAGAACCGTGGTTTGATAAGAGTGATGTCGCCATCGACAGAAGCGAGCTCAGCGGGTTCTTCATGGGAACACGGATCTAGAGCGGCACTCGAGAGCGCACGGTCAGTGAGCCACGTGTCATAGCGTGTCGTCTCAACATCAGAACCATCAGCTTTATATGAACGAATGGCATGCACTACGAGAATATTGTGTCTTCGAGCGTAGTCCAGTGCACGAGCGCATACAGGGACGGTACTACCAGCACCAGCTACACAAAGAGAGGATGCAGCTTCAATAAAGCCGCGTTGCATATCAATAAGGATGAGTGCGCAGTGTTCGGGGGTTATCATAAATCGTTTCTAGCTTTACATAAGATATATTATCAACATTTATAGTATAAAAAGCAGGGAAGAGTTAGGAAGAAACTCCACTTGATCCAAAGCCCCCTTTACCGCGCTCTGAATCATGAAGTTCTTCGACTTCATTGAAATGAACGTTCTCGACCTTCATGATGACGAGCTGCGCAATACGATCACCGATGTTGATCTGTATTGGATTCACAGGATCAAGATTGATGGCGATCACCTTGATTTCACCACGGTAATTGCTGTCGATGAGCCCTGGTGCATTTACCACTGATAAGCCCTGTTTGATGGCAAGGCCACTACGCGGCACGACAAAACCGGCATACCCAAAGGGAATTTCCAGGGAAAGTCCGGTTGATATAAGCGCACGCTCAAATGGCTTCAGTTCAATATCTTCAGTTGCATGGAGATCATATCCCGCATCCCCGTTGTAGGCATTTTGCGGGATGACGGTTGCGTCACAGAGGCGCTTCGCGGGAACGGTAAGCATATCGCTCATGATTAGAATCCTTTCAGGGCATCACGAAATTCATCAATGTTCTTGAAGTCTTTATAGACGCTCGCAAAACGGATATAAGCCACTTCATCGACCGCTGCAAGGCGTTCTAAGGCCATATCTCCGAGCGCTTTAGAGGTTATCTCACGTTTTGAAGTATTACGGAGCTCTGCTTCTATATCGTCGATCAGCTGATAGATCTGTTCGGGAGAAACGGGACGTTTAGCGCACGCCTTAAGCAGCCCGCGGAACAATTTATCTCGGTCGTACGCTTCCGATGACCCATCTGATTTAGTAATAAGAAGCGGAGTTGATTCGGTGTGCTCATAGGTCGTAAAACGAGAACCGCAGGAAAGACACTCTCTCCTGCGGCGAATAGATGAACCGTCTTCAACGGGACGCGAATCGACGACCTTTGATTCTGCATAACCACATGATGGACAGCGCATGAGAACTCCTTAAAAAGAAAATGCTCATGCAATTATACAAGATATAGTGGTCAAACCTATGCGCCGATAAGAATCATAACAAGAGCAAAAGCAGAAGTTGCGATAAAGCCCCTTATGTAGATGTTGCGAGTAGTATCAGAATACTTACGGTGAGCCGCCGCGTTTCGCGGGGCAACCACTGAGGATTCATTCACCCTTGCGCGATCAGCCATGCGGATCTGCCTTTTTGCTGAATCAAAATGACTTACGCTGTTCTGCATATGCTTCGGTTCAAAGGAAATGATAGATGCCTTAGGACGAGGATGCTGTTCGGCTTTTAATGCGGCGGTGCCTTCAGTGCGATATACGGTTCGTTCGTTTCCCATGACGTCCTCCTTATTGGCATGGAACTTTTGTTCGTGTATACTCTAAATCGAACATATGTTCCTGTCAATAAAAAAACGAACCTTTGTTCGTATATGAAAGGATTATCCATGGAAGCGCCCCTTACAAAGCGTCAACGTTCGGTGTACGAATTCATCGAAGCGTACATACAAGAAAAGGGTTTCGGTCCTACGGTGCGCGAGATCGCCGAAGCAGTGCACCTCTCTTCCCCATCGACGGTCCATGTTCATTTGAAGACCTTGGAGGAAAAGGGCTACATAGAGCGCGATCCTCTTAAATCGCGTTCTATTTCGCTTCCTCATAGTGCAGTATCTTCAATTTCCTTCGGCGCTGAGGGTTCAGATAGTACGCTTTCCTTGCCTTTAGTGGGCAACGTTGCTGCGGGAGAGCCTATTTTGGCTGAGCAGAACATCGAATCTACTATGACGCTTCCTACGGAATTAGTAGGTGATGCGGCTTCCTTCATTCTTTCGGTCCATGGCGATTCAATGATAGAAGCGGGTATCAACGATGGTGACTACGTTGTGGTCAAGCAGCAGAACGTTGCGCGTAATGGAGAGATCGTGGTTGCCCTGATCGATGATGGTGCAACGGTAAAGCGCTTCTATAAAGAAGCCGATCATATCCGTTTACAGCCTGAGAACTCGCGCCTCGAACCCATCATCACGCGTGACTGCGCTATTGTCGGCAAAGTCGTTGCGGTTCTTAGAAAGGTGTACTAGGGTCTCTATTTCGCTGCAGTGAACGGCTTTAAGCGTGAAGCAGCTTGTGCATTAGCGCGCAGTATTAGACGAGTCCCCGCCTCTTCGTATGATTCGCTCAAAATGGTACAGCGCTGATGCACGAACGATACCAGGTCGCCTCGATCGTATGGAACTACGATTTCAAGTAGCTCATCCTGGGCAGAGGCCACGCTTCCTATGCGATGGATCAACTCATCAAGTCCTTCACGGGTCTTGGTGGAAGTAAATACCGCGTGAGGGAAACGAACGCGCAATGCTTCGTATTGAGCTTCACCTAGAAGATCACGTTTATTGAATACCTCTATGCGGCCTATTTCTTGAGCTCCGATCTGCTCTAGGACCATATTGACCGTATCGATCTGCTGGGCATGCTGAGGATCCGATGCGTCGACCACATGAAGGATCAAGTCGGCACCATTGATCTCATCAAGAGTGGACTTGAATGCTTCGACAAGAGTCGTGGGAAGCTTTTGAATGAACCCGACCGTGTCCGTCAGGGTCACTTCCCTTCCTTCTGGCAGCACGAGCTGTCTTGTCGTGGAATCGAGCGTTGCGAACAGCTTGTCATAACTCAGTACCTCGGAACCAGTGATCGCGTTCAGTAGGCTGGATTTTCCCGCGTTGGTATATCCAGCGAGCGCTACCTTGAATACCCCCGATTCCTTTCTGCGCTTTCGTTGCAGATCGCGCTTCTTAGATACGTTCGCCAATTCACGCTTAATAGAGGTAATGCGATTTCGGATAAGACGACGGTCAACTTCAAGCTGGCTTTCGCCTTCACCAAAACGCGATCCAACGCCACCACCCATGCGATTTGATGCAAGATGAGCCCACATGCCTCTCAGGCGTGGATAGAGGTACTGGTTCTGCGCGAGACGCACCTGAAGGCGCCCCTCTTTGCTGGAGGCATGGAGGGCGAAAATATCAAGGATCAAGGCGGTACGATCAATGACCTTTACGCTCTTCCCTACGACTTTTTCGATATTCGATTGCTGAGACGGGGTCAATTCGTCGTCAAAGATGACGACATCAGCTGCATATGATCGCGCAAGATCGGCGATCTCTTCGGCTTTACCGCTTCCTACGAACGTGCGTGGGTTGGGTGACTCGAGACGCTGTGTGGTTTGCGCAACCGTATCTGCACCAGCGGTCCACGCTAAACGCTCCAGCTCCGCAAGGGAAGATTCCAATGACCATTCTTGATTCGGTCGGTCGACCCCGACGAGGATCGCACGCTCGCGGGGTTTTTCCATGATGGTCGCAGGACCATGTTGTTTAACGTCATCGAAAAAGTATTCAGCCATTGAACCTCAGCTTATATCTCGACAACTCCCGTGAAAGATTGTCGAGCCGGACCAGTCATATATACATGGTTGTTAGTATCCCACGAAATCGCAAGAGTGCCACCTCGTAAGTGGACAAAATTTTCTCGCGCCGAACGACCAGTAAGGACAGATGCTACAAGGCTCGCGCAAGCTCCCGTGCCGCAGGCAAGTGTTTCACCGCAACCACGCTCGTATACGCGCATATAAAGACCGTCTGAACCCATTTCAATGAACTCAATGTTGCACTTCGCGGGAAAGGCCTCATGTGATTCGAAATACGATCCAATCTTATCAACATTAAGCGTCTCTAAAGAATGGTGCGAGCTGACGAAGCATTCATCGGACATCTGATCTATGTTATCGAGGAAGCAGATCGCATGAGGATTGCCCATCGAAACACAAGTGAATGCAAAGGTCCCCCACGGTGAATCGAGTTCTTCGCTCTGAACGCATCCTCCAGGAACAAATGAGGAAGACGATACGGGAAGAGCGGTTGGAATACGAGCGGGATCGAAAATAGGCTCATCCATGTCGACTGTCGCTGTGTCGAACACCCCTTCATCGTTGCAGGTGAACGTAAGGGAAAGCGGGCCGCGCTTGGTGTCTGCAATAAATGAGTTAGATGCTTCATTCAGATAACCATGGTCATAGAGGAACTTCGCGAAGCAGCGAATGCCATTGCCGCACATTTCCGCAAGCGTGCCATCGGAATTGATGTAATGCATATAGGCACTACACTCCTCGCGCTGGGAAGGACGAACAAGGATCACCCCATCAGCACCAATGCCAAAATGACGATCACAGAGCAGAGCTACCTGTTCAGGTGATAAATCAAGCGTTCGAGAAAAATCGTCAATGAAGACGAAGTCATTTCCAAGGCCGTGTAGTTTAGCGAAAGGTATCTGCATGAATGCTCCTTGATCAATGTTTTACAAGGATATTGTAGACTCCTGCCGGTAACGCTCGACGATGGACTCAATGATTTGATCAGTTGTTAATATATCCGCATCAAGGGGCATTAAGCGTGAATCACGTCTGAGCCAGGTACGTTGGCGCTTTGCATAGCGCCTTGTAGCTGTCTTTATCTGTTCAACAGCGTCATCTAGAGACGTATTGCCATCTAGATACGCAACTATTTCCTTATATCCGATGGCCTGAGGCGCGGTCAGGGCGCTGCGCAATCCTTTATCCAGGAGAGATTCGACTTCTTGCACAAGACCCATTTCGATCATGCGATCAACGCGAATATTGATGCGCTCTGCCAAAAGAGAAGGATCGCGCATAAGGGCGAACCGTAACGATGGGACGACTTCAGGCAATTCGCGCATGTCTTTTACTTGATCTGCATAAGAAATGCCCTGTTCGAACATTTCGAGAGCACGTACTACTCGTCGCGTGTTATTAGGGTGGATACGGGAGGCGGATTCGGGGTCTTTGCGGTGCAGCTCATCCCAAAGCGCCTGGGATCCATGTGTCTCGGCGAACGACTCGTATTTATCGCGCACTTCGTTGTGCGTCTGCTCTCCTTTAGGAAAACGCATATCTTCAAGGACGGCTTGCACATAAAGGCCCGTACCTCCGCAAAGCACAGGAACCTTATCGCGAGACGAGATGTCCCTTATCGAAGCACGCGCAAGCGTTTGGAACAACTGCGCAGAGAACACCTCACCCGGATCTAGAATATCAATGAGATGATGAGGGACCTTTTGTTCGCTAGCGGAAAGTTTCGCTGTACCGATATCCATGCCACGATAGACCTGCATCGAATCAGCGGATATTACTTCCCCATCCAATATACGTGCGACCTCTTGGGCGACCTCGGACTTACCTGAAGCAGTAGGACCTAATATGGCTATGACACGGGGTGTCACGCGATGATCTCCCCTCGCAAATACCATGCACGCGCTTCTTCGATGCGAACCTGAACGAAGGTACCCTTAAGGTCTTCCAACGAACGTCCATCCGGGATGCGAGCATGGACGGTTTGGTTCTTGGGACTACGACCGGTGAGTATACGCGGATCACGCTTCGATGAGCCTTCAACGAGCACGGAGACGACTGCCTGTGCATCGATCTGGTTCACATCTAGTGCGCGATCTTGCACCAGATCGACTAAGCGTTCGAAGCGATCTTGTATAACCTCATGAGGAGTATCGTCCACCATGCGTGCAGCGGGGGTTCCTTCTCGTTTGGAATAAAGGAAGGTAAATACCTGATGGTATCCCACTTGCTTGATAAGGTCGTACGTTTGCTGGAAATCCTCTTCAGTTTCTCCTGGGAAACCGACGATGATATCGGTGGAAAGCGCAATATCACTTCGAACTGCACGGAGCTTCTCGATGATTCCAAGATAATGCTCGCGAGTGTAGCGACGGTTCATTGCTTTAAGGATCGCATTCGATCCCGACTGAACCGGCAAATGAAGAGCTGGCATAAGATTATCAAGTTCACCGAAGGCGCGGATCACTTCATCGTTGAGGTCCTTCGGATGCGAAGTAGCGAATCGAATACGTTCGATCCCCGTATCCGACACCGCGCGGAGCAGCTTTGCGAATTGCGGTTCGCCATACAGATCGCGTCCGTAAGAGTTCACGTTCTGTCCAAGGAGGGTTATTTCCTTCACCCCATCGTTACGAAGGGCTACCGCATCGGCGAGAATATCTTCCAGGGGGCGAGATTTTTCGCGACCACGCACGTAGGGAACGATGCAGTAAGTGCAGAAGTTATTGCAGCCAATAGATATAGGCAGCCACGCTGACCACTGAGATTCACGTTCGCAAGGTAAGTTAGTAGGAAACGACGAAGCTTCGCTTAGCACCTCGACCTGATGATCTTCAGTGGTAATGGCTTCTTGAATTAAACGCGGCATGCTCGCTAGATTAAATGTTCCGAATACCACGTCAACATGAGGCAGTTTTTCTACCAGTTGTTCTCCGTCACGTTGGCCAATGCACCCTCCAATGACTACGATGCGCTTCGAAAGGGGCGATCGTGAACGGAGAGGAACGTTCTTCAATGATGCGACTTGCCCCATAAGGCGCACATCAGCAGCCTCACGTACGCAGCAGGTAACGAAGATGATGATGTCAGATTCTTCAACGGTATGAACCTGTCGAGAGCCGAGTGCAGAGAGCATACCTACGATGCGCTCTGAATCGTTCTTGTTCATTTGGCAGCCAAAGGTGACAACCGAGAACGTGGTTTCGTTCAATACCGAATTGGAAATGTCGTTCCAATCGGGAATATGCGTAAGAGGAGACGAAATGTGAGATGCGTCAAGGCGTTGTAGCTCAGTCACAGAAGGAATGCTCCCTTCAGAATATCAATGGTCTCGCTTTAAAAACTACAGGGTTGTTTCAGGAGAAGAAATACCCGTGCGTGGTTCAACGGAAAAACGAATAGCAGTTCGGTACTCGCCATCAATGACGATATCTGCAAATGAAGGAACACAGACAATTTCAATGCCTACTGGGGATAAGAACCCTCGAGAAATGGCGATCGCCTTGACCGCCTGGTTCACTGCACCAGCGCCAACCGATTGTATTTCGACGGGAACGCCATCTTTCATCATGCCCGCAATGGCGCCTGCAACGGAAGCCGGAGATGATTTGGATGATACTTTGAGGCATTCTGCCTGAGGCATTTCATTCGATGAATTACCCAGTGTTTCGTTCATGACATGGTTCTTTCAGAGTACGTTCTATACTACGTTTAAGGTTGCAACTAGAGAAAAATTTCATGTATGTCGCCCTATTTTAGACATTTACTTCGCTTCACGCAATGAAGTATCCCTAAACGTCCCCTTCGGTTCGGTCGCCAGGAATAAGCGGGATGCGGATCCGCAGTTCATTTCCTTGCACCTGTGACGAGATCTCATCGGGAGAATCGAGATAGTACTTTTCCGCGAGTCGGACATAGGCATCATGAACTGCATTATTGAATTCATGCAGGTCTTCTGATGTGACCTTAATGGAGCGCTTCTTCTGTTTTGAAGAAGAAGGCTTCTTGGGACGATCCGTTCGTACATCTGAAGCAAGAAGCTCCAAATGAAGTGGGAGCGGCTCGATCTCTCCGTTAAGAATACGATGCGCGGTCCGCGTTGAAATAGGAAGCTCGAACTCATTTGCAAGTTGAGCAAGCGATTCTGCGTCATCAACGTACGCGAATCGATAAATGTACGGGGTGGATTCATCGTATGTGTCGAAAACGGTAGTAAGGCGCGATGCAGCTGATAAGCCAAGTGAATACAGTGTTGCGACAATGGCGGCACTGCTTCCTAGATACACCGAAATACGCGAGCGCTCGTCTATTGCAAATTCCATGACCATGCGGGCGATATTATGAGGACCCCTCAGAAGAGGTTTACCCTCGTTGTCTTGAGAGACAATGGGAAGGGTCGATTGATCACGTTTTTCAGGGAGCTCAGATTGGCGTGACGTGACCGAAAAGATCGAACCGAGGCCCTTAGATGAAGCAGCGATGTGGGCATCTACCACATTCTGCTTGATCGAATACAGTGCCATACCGCGACCATGTACCCCCCATCGGTCATCGTGAAATGAATCAAGCTTAGACGTGACGAAGGGTTCGAAGACCGTGTCATGCATCGACAGGGGAACTCCGTCGCCGTCATCGAGCATGGTGAGCTTTCGTGTCGCACCTTCGACCCATGTGGCAACGAAGATAGCGCGTGCATGGGCATCGCGCGCATTACGGAGCATCTCGAGCACTACGTCTTCAAAGGATCGAATGTCTTGTTTCGCCTGGCGTCGTTGAGCTTCGGCGGCTCGAAGGCGCACGAACCCATGGCCAAGATCATCTTGTACTCTGAGGAACTCATCTCCTGAAAATTCTTCGACAAAGTCTTGCAGCGTTTTACTCATGGTGCATTACCTTACAAAAACACCCATGCATAACTGCATGGGTGCGGATTTTGGTGATAAACGACACTATTTAGCGTAATCGACCGAACGCGTCTCGCGAATTACGACGACCTTAACCTGACCGGGATACTTCGTTTCATTCTGGATCTGCTGAGCGATATCGTGTGCCAATACCGTTACGTGAGCTTCATCGACCTGCTCGGGGCTTACGATAACACGTACTTCACGACCCGCCTGAATGGCATGAGTGCTCTCTACGCCAGGATGCGAGTTAGCGATCTCTTCGAGCTTCTCGAGGCGCTTAATATAGGATTCGATGTTCTCCTTACGAGCGCCAGGGCGTGCCGCTGATACTGCGTCTGCTGCCTGAACCAGAACATCAAGAACCGAACGAGGTTCGACGTCATTGTGATGAGCCTCGATAGCGTGAACGATAGTGGGGTCTTCTCCGTAACGACGAGCCAGATCAGCACCGATGACCGCGTGGGACCCTTCGATCTCATGATCAACTGCTTTGCCAAGGTCGTGCAAAAGGCCTGCGCGTTTTGCGGGGATGGGGTCAAGACCCAGCTCGGAGGCCATCATGGCGCAAAGATACGCGACCTCAAGCGAATGATTGAGTACGTTCTGGCCGTAAGAAGTGCGGTAGCGCAGACGACCAAGGATCTTTTCGAGCTCCGGATGAAGGTCATGAATACCCGTATCGAACGTTGCCTGTGCAGCAGCATCTTTGATCTGCTGATTAACGTATTTTTCAGCCTTGTGGAACATCTCTTCAATTCGCGCAGGATGGATGCGGCCATCACTGATGAGGTTCTGCATGGTCACGCTTGCGATCTCACGACGCACGGGATCGTGAGAAGATACGGTCACGCACTCCGGTGTGTCATCGATAATGAGATTAGTGCCCGTGATCTGTTCGAAGGAGCGAATATTGCGTCCTTCGCGACCAATAATGCGTCCCTTAAGGTCATCAGAAGGGATATGAATGGTGGAAACGGTGATCTGGGACGTGTAGTCCGCTGCCAGACGCTGGATGGCGACGCTGAGGATCTCGCGAGCCTTTTTGTCGGCTTCAGCTTTAGTGCGTGCTTCGGAATCACGAATAATAGCGGCAGATTCGTGCACGACTTCCTCTTTAAGGCCGTCGAGCAATTCGGTTTTCGCCTCTTCAGAGGTAAGCCCCGCTACTCGCTCAAGATGATAGGTCGCTTCCTTTTCCGCTTTTTCAACGTCTTTAATACGGCGATCGACCTGACCTTGCAAAGAGGAGATCTGATGTTCGCGATGGTCGAGCGCTTCGATCCGCTTATCAAGGCTCTGCTCGCGCTGATTGACGCGATTTTCCGCACTGCGGACTTCGCGCATGCGCTCTTTACTTTCCTTTTCAGCATCCTGCTTCAGCTTGAGAACTTCGTCCTTCGCTTCAACAAGAGCTTCGCGCTTAAGGTTCTCTGCTTCACGACGAGCATCGGCAAGGGTCGTTTGAGCTTCATTGGTGGCAGCATCATTGCGATCCTTCTGCATTTTTTGCAAAAGAAAATATGCGACGATGAAACCTATTACGAGAGCCACGATAGCGGCCACGATAATTTCAACCATTGAACTCCCTTTCGTTCAAATAACGTTTTTAGTACGAGAGCCACGGACACAAAAAATGCCCTGGTACACCGGGGCAAGAGCACACGCCACTATATTAAACAGCGGTATTCATTTGTAATAAATATAGTAAGTACCGTATAAAGTACGTAAGCTCAAGCATTAAGATAATAGCCAAAATCACTTTTTTTGACTAGAGTAAACAAGTGGCGAACACAGAATATGCGGTAAAAAGCACCTCGCTTTTTACCGAATAGAGCCTGAACAGTTGATCTGATACCACTCTCGAGCCACTTCGCTTGCTAATTGCGAAGTGTATCCGGCGCGAATGAGCTTACCGTACGCTGCCTGTAATTTGTTCTTTGCGTGTGGTGGCTTACGGCATAATAACCCAAGTGCCGCATCACGCTGCGAGACACGCGTCGAGAGATACGCATCGGGGAAACCAGGTAGTTGAGCTTCAGGATCGATGTCATGAGACTTCAACTCACGAATGATCCCCGCAAGACCCTTCCCCGCATTCAAACGCGAACGAACTAATACATCAGCGAATCGCTGATCATCAAGATAGCTACAACGAACTGCCCGTTCAATGGACTGATCGGCTATAGACTCACTGAACCCATCTTTTATTAAACGATCACGCACTTCCCTTATCGAGCGATCACGCACTTTGACCAATCGCTCGATTTTCTTAAATGCATCATGAGGTGTTTTGCCCTCATCTGCTAAAGCACTGCCCTGAGATAGGTCTTCTGTTGTCCATAAAAATGGATCCAGAGAAGAGGGAGGGCATGATGGCGCAGAAGCAGGTGATTTGCTCTGTTTTGCGCCAAGCAGGTTCTCCACGTAACGCTTGTCGATATAGACCATTGATAAGCCTATTGCTCTACAGGAGCGCTTGCTTGCTCTCCAACGAGCGGCAGTTCATATTCAGCACGGATCTTATTTTCGATTTCATCACGTACGTCAGGGGTTTCGCGTAAAGTGCGCTTAGCCGCTTCCCTGCCCTGACCCAGACGTTCATCGCCATAATTGAACCAGGAGCCGCTTTTCTTGACGATGCCCGCTTCGACTCCCATGTCGAGAATGCAGCCTTCCTTGGAAATGCCTTCTCCATACATGATGTCAAATTCTGCCTGACGAAACGGTGGTGCGACCTTGTTCTTTACGACCTTCGCACGAACGCGATTGCCAACGAATTCGCCATCTTTCTTTACGGAATCAAAGCGACGGACGTCAATGCGAACGCTTGAATAGAACTTTAGAGCACGACCCCCCGTTGTGGTTTCGGGGTTACCGAACATTACGCCGATCTTTTCACGGAGCTGATTAATGAAGATGCAAGTGGTGTTCGAACGGGACAAGGAGCCAGCGAGCTTACGAAGCGCCTGACTCATAAGACGCGCCTGCAGACCGACGGTGGTATCACCTATTTCCCCTTCGATTTCCGCACGAGGAACCAGCGCGGCAACCGAGTCGATAACGACGCAATCAATAGCTCCAGAGCGCACGAGCATATCACAGATCTCAAGTGCTTGTTCACCGGTATCAGGCTGAGAGATGAGCATCTCATCCACATCAACGCCCAGTTTTGCAGCATATACCGGGTCAAGGGCATGTTCGGCATCGATAAATGCAACGACGCCGCCTGCAGCTTGCGCTTCAGCAATGATATGCAAAGCAATAGTGGTCTTACCACTTGATTCAGGACCATAGATCTCAACGATACGACCGCGAGGAACACCACCGATTCCCAACGCGATATCAAGCGGGAGCGCTCCAGTAGGAATGACCCCGATCTGAAGATCGGTCGATTCACCCAGCTTCATGATGGAACCTTTACCGAATTTCTGCTCGATCTGATCGGTCGTTATTTTGAGGGCATTGTTTTTGTCCTGGCTCATTTGTGTTCCTCCAAAAAGGCATAGTGCATGTGACGTAACGAGAATACACGAACAGGTGTTCGTATGCAAGAGGTATCTTGCTATAAGCGCATCATAGATGAGTCTTCCTCATATTTTGTGGATAGGAACCTGAAATCAATCTCAAATAATATGCAAATCTAACGCACATCGCCGATGGTTCCCTCGATCACAGGATACGCAACGAATACGGTGCACGTGGGTCAGTCGCTATGAGCAGGACATGAACTACGCGATGGATCGATTCCGTAGGCAAGCAACTGAAAGGCGAATTGAACGGTCTGGCTCCGCACTGCATCACGATCACCATCAAAATAGCGTACAAAGGCCTGAGTCCCATCCGAGGTAGAGAGCCCGAACCAAACGGTGCCGACCGGTTTGCCGGGGACCTCCCCGCCTGGTCCCGCAATACCGGTAACGGATACCGCGATATCGCTCTTGCAGGCCTGACGCGAACCATGCGCCATTTCGCGTGCTACTTCTTCGCTTACCGCCCCGACCCGCTCAAGATCGGATCCGTCAACACCCAGAAGCGCTTTTTTCACTTCATTCGAATAGCTGATGATGCCACCTTCTACGACATCTGAGCTTCCCGGGATAGCGGTAAGCGTTCCCCCGATCAACCCACCAGTGCAACTTTCCGCTGTTGAAAGCGAGCATCCTTTTTCCCTTGCGAATTCGATGAGTTGACTCGCTTGCGCACGAAGATCATCGCTCAGAAGGATGCCATCATGCGTGAAAGATGGCTCGTTCGACAAAGCGCTTTCTTTAGATCCATCATCTGAATCGAACACGGAGTGCGACGAGCGGGTGCTGAGTCCGAATACGGGAGCGCATTTGATGAAGTAATCGCACATGGAGACGATCGTGAGAACAAGGGCCACGATCATGAAGAACCAAGAAACAAGATACATGGTGGTTCCCATATGCGCATGAAGAGACAAGAGTACGGGAGAGCCTTTTATGATGAAGAGCAAAATGGCTATGATCTGAAATACCGTTTTAGCCTTGCCATACCAACTTGCCGCAACAATGACCCCATGAGTGGCAACGAGCATCCTTAGTCCCGAAACAATGAATTCACGGCTCAAAATAACAAGGGCGACCCAGGAAGGAAGCAGCTGTAACTCGATAAGCGCTAAAAGCGCTGCGGCGACAAGGATCTTGTCAGCGAGTGGATCGATGAATTTCCCGAAATTCGTTACCTCATGCCGGCTACGGGCCAAATACCCATCCACTGCATCAGTACAGGACAAGACAGCGAAGATAAAAGCGGCGATCCATGGTTTCCATAGTTCCGCTTCGGGCCATGCAGGAAAATAATCTGGCCAAGGGGAAATGAACGCGACGACGAATATAGGCACCAGAAGAATACGCGTCATGGTAACGATATTCGCAGGGGTCCAGAACGCATATTCCCCACTTTGCTCGTTAGTCACGTGTTGCCTCCATTTCATATAGCAAGGTATCAGAAATGATAGCGGGGACCATTTCTCCAACTTCGCATCCATCGATGTAGGTCACCCCGTCTACATCGGGAGCTTGAGCCTGGGTTCTTCCGAACAATTGACCATCTTCTTCAGCGCCAAGAACGAGAACATCACACGAAGCGCCAATACGACCAGAAATACGCTGAGACGATACGGCATCTGCAATATCTCTCAATGTTTGCAGGCGATCCTGCTTCGTTTCATCGTCTATCTGATCGGGTAATTCAGCGGCGGGGGTACCATCCTCAGGCGAATAAGCGAAGATGCCTACGTAATCAAAGGCTGTTTCGGCTACGAAATCGCACAGATCTTCGAATTGCTCATCGGTTTCACCGGGATAGCCGACTATAAGTGTGGTGCGCAAGGTGATATCTGGTATGCGATCGCGTAAACGCGCCACGAGTGCTTCGTATTCAGCGCGAGAACCGCGGCGATTCATGGAAGAGAGAATATCCGAATCGCAGTGTTGCAGAGGGATATCCAAATAACTGCATATATTCGAATGAGCGGCCATGACCTCAACGAGCTCATCAGTAAGGCCAGCGGGCTGCAAATACATCACGCGGAACCATGTAGCGGGGTACGCATCAGCTATACGGTCGAGCAGAGATGCAAGGGTCTCACGCGGCTTTAGATCAAGGCCCCAAATACCCGAGTCCTGCGCAATGAATACGATCTCTTTCGATCCCCCATCGATCTTCTCTTTAACATCGCGCTCGATCTGGTCGAAAGAGAAGCTGTGGTAGGGACCACGGATCAGCGGAATAGTGCAGAAAGAACAATGTCTACTGCACCCATCGGAGATCTTCACATATTCGCTTGGCTCATAGGTGAACGATACCGTTCGCTGCGTTCGGGATGAATCGTGCTGAAGAAGATCATCCATTACGTGAACGATAGCGCTCTCTTGAGCGCAAGGAACGAAACGGTCGGCCTCAGTGAGTTCCGCCTCTAATTCTGCTCCAAATCGAGCAGGCATGCATCCACTTACGACCAACTTGGTCACACCAGCTTGCACGGCTTCCGTTGACGATATATCGAGAACAGTATCAATGCTCTCCTCAATCGCAGGTTGAATGAAAGCACAGGTGTTCACCACGATGGCATCGCACGGCTCATCAAGAGAGCAGATCTCGTATCCTGCGCGAACAAGATCCTGCTGCATTTGAGCGGAATCTTGTTCGTTCTTCGCGCAACCTAAGGTAAGGAACGCAACACGCTTTGTCATGGGATCACGACGCGATCTAGCGATAATTGACGAACTGCAGTGGTTGACCATAATCCTGGTCTTTAAGGAAGGTGATGACCTCTTGCAAGGTATCGATCTTCGGTCCAGAAACACGAAGCTTGTCGCCTTCGATGGTCACCTTTACCTTCAGCTTGGTTCCCTTGATATCCTTATTGATCTTGCTTGCAGTATCGCGGTCGATCCCTTCGAGGATCTGCGCTGTTTGTCGCACAGTGCCACCGGTCGCAGCTTCTAGTTTGCCCCATTTAAGAGCATTGAGCTCGATCCCACGCTTGATAAGCTTCGAAGTAAGCACATCAATGACCTGCTTGCACACAAAATCACTCGGTGCGGAAACAGTAATGGATTTACCGCCCTTATCCAGAGAAATATCAGAGCCCGAATCCTTTAAGTCGTAACGCTGGGTCAGTTCTTTTTTTGCCTGACCATAGGCGTTATCGATCTCTTGCATATCAATTTGAGAAACAACATCAAAGCTGGAATCTTTTGCCATGACTTTCCTTTCAGTTATGTATTCAACCTATTGTATGTGAGAAACGGCTATTCGCTTGAACTTCCCGAAGAACTGCTCGAATTCGAACGAGTTGATGTGTCACTCGAGTTCGAAGAAGTGCCATCAGTATCATTCGATGTATTAGCGGAGGTACTGGTCGGACGCGTTGCATTGGGATGCGCGTCATACCAAGCATTAAGGATATCTTCGAACGTGAAGGTCTGGTTAATGATCCCAGAGCTGTTCGTCTTCAATTCGACGGCTTCATCGTTGACATACACCGTCACCCCTGCGGTTTCGGTCGAGACGAAACGTATAGTACCCGATGAGGTATACGTTTGCTGCGCAGGACCGCTCACTGTTGCCGATTCTTGCGTTTTGTCATCAACATAGACTTCAATGTACGATTCGTTTCCGTCAGCAACTTCATAGCGAAGAGTGAATTCGGTAGGAGCCGTTTCTGTTTCTACTGGCGTAGTATCCGTTTCGGTCTGCTGGTCCTGCTGGGATGTGCTATTCACCCCTGTTACGGGAATATTTGTTTGAGGTTGGTTTTGATGACTGAGGGCCATCGCAACGATAAGTATGATAACGATAGCGACGATAGCAACTGCAGCGATGATAACATTGCGTTGTCTGTTCGGATTAGGAATGTTCTTCGGTGCCGCATAAAGATTGGTATAGCGACCCTCGGTCATTGCTGAACGGCGAGCACGATGCGCAACCGGAGCATTGCTGCGGGTCGGCATAGGCGGCGTTCTGGGTGCGTCAATGTTCTGAGAGTACACACGGCGACCTAACCCGTTCGAGCTACCATCATAGAGGTTCTTTTCCCTCATGCGAGACGATGAGGTATTTTGCGTAGAACGAGAGGTGCGACTCCCCCGCACCTTCTCCATTTCACCAGTTTGACCCGAGTTACGGGATCGGCGATATGGTTCGTCATGCATCTGTATTGCACCAGCGACGTTTTTCTGGGCCCTCTCGACCTGATAGGCATATTCCTGATCGAGATACATACGACTAATATCTTGAGCATTTAAGCCAAGAAGACGAGCATAGGCGATGATCATATTGCGTGCATAACCGCGTGAAGGCATACGTGAAAAATCACTGTTTTCAATAGCGACTATGATATCTTGGCGAATTCGAAGATCACGGGAAACCGTCGCCAGATCAAGTCCCCTGGCTAAACGCGCTTCTTTAAGCACGTCACCGAAGCTGATGTGGTGCATCAAGTACCCCCGAAACAAACTCACGAATCTTTTTCTTCAAACGCACGAAGCGTTTCTAACTCCAGCGGATCGACAAGCACTTCACGCGGCTTAGAGCCATTGGGCGGACCAACGATCCCCTTTGCTTCAAGAAGGTCCATAATGCGACCCGCTCGCGAATAGCCGACGCTCAGTCGCCTTTGCAAATTAGATGTTGACCCCACTCCGGAAGATACCACTATTTCGGCAGCATCCCAAACCAATGGATCATCCGACGAATGAGCCGACCCTCCCGATCCGTCAGGCGAAGAATCCCCCAACGTAATAAGGTTCGTCTTCAGGATATCATTATGGTATTCGGGCTCACCTTGTAACTTCAGTTTCTCCACGACAGCTGCAATCTCATCTTCCGACACGAAACAGCCCTGAATACGTTGCGGCTTTGCGAGCTCTGGCTTAGATAACAGAAGATCGCCCAGGCCAATGAGGTTCTCTGCACCCGGCGTATCGAGAATAACGCGCGAATCAATACCAGAAGCCACGTTAAAGGCAATACGATTGGTAATATTCGCTTTAATAAGGCCGGTCACCACATTGGTCGACGGACGCTGGGTCGCAACGATCAAGTGAATACCCGCCGCACGAGCGAGCTGCGCCAAACGCGAGATCGAGAACTCGACTTCCTTACCAACGTTCATCATAAGGTCGGCGAGCTCATCGATGACGATAACAATGTAGGGCATCTCCTGGAGCTGGGTCTCATCCTCTTCTGTTCCCTGCTGGACCTTCGCGTTGTATTGACCGATATTGCGCGCACCAATGCTGGAAAAGATCTTAAGGCGACGTTCCATTTCAGCAACCGCCCACGAAAGAGCGCTGGCTGCTTCACGCGCTTCTGTAACCACCGGAACATAAAGATGAGGGATCCCGTTATAAGGAGTGAACTCAACACGCTTCGGGTCGATCATGATCATGCGCACTTCAGAGGGCGTTGCCCTCATGAGGATGGACATGATCATCGCATTAATGGATACCGACTTACCCGAACCAGTAGTACCACCGATCAGCAGATGGGGCATAGTGGCAAGATCGCTCACAATGTTGTTCCCTTCAACATCACGTCCAATAGCGATCTGCAGCGGGCCCTTCGGTGCATCTTTGATGACATCCCCGAGTAGAACCGTTTCGCGTTTCTTATTAGGCACCTCAATGCCTACGTAGTTCGTTCCGGGAATCGGCGCAAAAATACGCACGCCTGGAGCAGCAAGAGCAAGGGCGATATCATCAGTCAAATTTGAAACACGGTTCACGCGTACACCACTGGGGAGGTCGACCTTGAATAGGGTCACTGTAGGACCATGGATCCAATCGACGACGGTAGCCGGAACGCCGAAATCACCCAAGGTACCCTGAAGGAGCATGCCCGTCTCACGCAATGAAGCCTCGCTCTCGCGCGAAACCTTAGTGCCCTTACTACTGTTGAGCAAAGACATGCTCGGAAGCTCGAAGCCCTCGGAAGGCTTAGGGATGGCGGCATCAGAAGCCTTTTTCTTGGTTGTACGAGCAGTTATCGGCTCTTCGCTTGCCTGTTCCACTTCTTCTGCGGGCCTCGAGCGAAGCTTCCTCGTCATGGAGTGCGGCTTCTCAGCCTCTGTGAGAACTGCGGTGCGGTTCACCCTTTGTCGCGTTGCAGAACGCTGCTTTTTAGCCGAAGGAAGCATCTGGGTCCCTTGCGTTGCGGGATCTGCGTCCACGAGCATTTGAGTGCGAGCCTGTGAAGGATCGTCGGCTGCGAGACGTTGGGTCTGCTCGTCAGCAAGAGAGCGTTGCGCCTGGTTGTGCTTTCGCTCCGGAGCGGCTTTGCGGATCCGTGCAAATGACGCACGTGGTGCTGCCGGATACGGTTCCTCTTCATCGTAGGAGCGCGCTGCGTAATGAGAGCGGATCTTCTCGTAGAGCGATGAGAGGGAGAAACCGATGATAATGAGCGCAATGACGATAAGGCCCACCATCAAAATAGTCGAAACGGTAAGACCGAAAAGACGCAACGCGGCCCATGCGATGCCTGCTCCCAGATATCCCCCATGTGAGACCAGATATATCTGAGCGAACAGACGATTGGGGTCTGCTTCTGCCCCGGGCGTGAAAAGCGCCACTATACCCAAGAAAGCAACGAATAATAAGGCGAACCCCAAAGCAACGCGCGCGGGAACCATTTCTCTTTCAAAACGAATGAGAAAGGTGACGGCGAGGATGATCAGAAGAACGGGCAGAACATAAACGCCAATACCGAGCGAATAGCGCATCGCCATCGCAAGAGCGCCCGTCACTACCCCTTCGGGTGAAACCAGAACGGTTGCAAACAGCGCAAGCGCGACGACAATGAGCGCTACCGCAGTAATATCGCGCTTCGTACGTTCATCGAGCAAAGAGTTGCGTTCAGGCTGTTGGCGCGACTGGTGATAGCCCGGCTTTGCCTTACCCGAGGAAGCAGCACGGGCTCCCTTCGAGGAGCCCACGTTGCGAGAAGCTTTTTTAGCAGGTTGCTTGGAAGCCATAACCGTCCTTAGTTCATTTATAGTGCGAATACGGTTACAAGGATAGTAGTGCCTATGTACTTAAATCTCAAGTATGTTGATAACAACGAGCGGACGCTGATTGGTCCTCTCCCATAAAATCGACAGAAGGGCACTACGCGCAGAACGCTTCACTGCTTTCAGGTCGTCGTTCTTGGCCAAAGAACGCTTGAGCGCATTAGAGACACTGGTACGTACTGCATCAACGAACTTACGTTCATCGCCGCCGGGAATGCCATGCATTTCAACCTGAACTGCTCCCAGTAGATCATGCGTGCCTTTCTTGATCGCGCAGGCGATAACGGCAACACCCTGCGAACCCAAGTTGGTACGTTCATTCAGGATGAATTCAGATGTATCGCCGACACTCAAACCATCAACAAGGATAATGCCGCTCGATACCGGCTTGGCAGGCTTGACGCCACGCGTCGTCAATTCAAGCGAATCACCATTTTCACAGAGGAAGATGTTCTCTTTCTTGACTCCTGTTGCCTGAGCAAGACGCGCATGAGCACGCAAGTGAGTCGCTTCACCATGAACCGGCATAAAGTACTTTGGCTGAACAATGGAAAGGACCAGCTTGAGTTCTTCGGCTGATGCGTGACCCGACACGTGCACTCGTGCACGGGACTTGTCATAAACATCAGCGCCGATCTTGGCAAGATCGTTGATCACCTTGGTAACGGCTTTTTCATTACCCGGCACCGGGGTCGCTGAAATGATGACCGTATCGCCCTCTTCAATGGAGATGGTCTTATGGTTACCATTTGCGATACGAGCCAATGCGGAAAGCGGCTCACCTTGAGATCCGGTACACATGACCACGTACGAATCAGGTGGACACCCCTTCAGATCGTAGGCATCGATAAGGTTCTTGTCGGCAATGTTCAGGTATCCCAAACGACGTGCGATATCAGTGTTCTGTACCATAGAACGACCAGTAACAGCCACCTTGCGACCATTACGAACAGCCGCATCGCATATCTGCTGCATACGATGGATATGAGAGGCGAAGGATGCCGCGATAACACGGCCCTGTGCTTGAGAGATGATAGCGTCAAGGGCTTTTCCGACTTCAGCTTCCGAAGGAGTGAAGTTAGGATTCGATGCATTGGTCGAGTCAGACATCATGAGGTCGACGCCCATTTTGCTGAAGCGAGCAAGCGCACCAAAATCAGTATGAACACCATCAATGGGGCTCTGATCGAGCTTAAAGTCACCCGTATGCAGAACATTACCTGCAGGTGACTGGAAGAAGACCCCTACCGCATCGGGAATGGAATGATTGACCGAAAAGAACTCCGCCGTAATGCAACCGAGCTTGATGGATTGACCAGGCTTGATCTCGCATAGCCTTGCGTTCTTGATCTTATGCTCAGCAAGTTTTCCTTCAATGAGACCCAAAGTGAGCTTCGTGGCATAAATAGGCACTTGGCGATCAAGATCCTTTAGAAGGTATGGCAAAGAACCCGTATGGTCCTCATGACCATGGGTAATAACGATACCGCGCAGTTTGTCTGCATGTTCGAGCACATATGAATAGTCGGGTAAGATCAGATCGATTCCCGGATGATTATCGTCAGGGAACATAAGGCCCGCATCATCGAGCACCATATCATTGCCGCATTCGAAGCAAGTCATGTTCTTTCCGATAGCGTCAAGGCCACCTAGAGGAATGATCTTGAGCTTCGCCTTAGGATCGCGCTTATTTCGCGTATTACGCACGACTTTCTTGCCTCGTGTGGAGCTTTGGGAGTTCGTACGCTTCGACTGCTGTTTCCTGTCTTTCTTCTCAGGTGACTTGTCATCATAATTCGAAAGCTTAGGACGAGTGCGTTCAAGATGAACGTGGCGAACTACTTCTTTATTGCGGGGCGGCCTTGCTTTTTGAGTCGATTCTTCACTAGATCTTTCAGTCATACATATCCTTTATGATCGATATTCCTATACATCAAACACCCTTCGTGCTCAAAAAAGAGCACGAAGGGTTCAAGCCAAAGATAGGAGAACACCAGGTAACGATGCTCTCATGTAGAGTGGTTGTCTCCTACAAGACACCGACTTCCTGCATTACCTGCTTCAAATGAGCAGACTGTTCAGGAGTCGCATCCACGAGCGGCAAGCGGACGCCACCAACGGGAACGCCAAGCAGGTTCAATGCTTCCTTTACCATGATGGGATTGGCCGTTACGAACAGTTCATCCATTAAAGGAAGGAACGCATCGTGCGCTTTCTTAGCGTCATCGAACTTCCCTGCCGCACACAGGTCGGTTATTTCCTTCATGCGTCCTGGGGCAACATTGCCAGCAGTTGAAATAACGCCTGCGGCACCAAGTTTCATCAAGTCATACGTAAGAGAGTCATCTCCCGAATAAACATCGAATCCAGCAGGTGCATCCTTGATAATAGCGGAAACCTGGTCGAAATTGCCTGAAGCTTCCTTAATAGCAACGATATTGTCAACATCGTGAGCAAGGCGCAACGTGGTTTCTGCTTCCATATTGATAACACAACGACCGGGAATATTGTAGAGCACACAAGGCAGATCCACTGCCTGGGCAATGGTCTTGAAGTGCTGATACAGACCCTCTTGCGGAGGTTTGTTGTAATACGGAACGACCAGCATGAAGCCATCAACACCGAGCTTCTGCACATCGCGAGCAAAATCAACGGTATCTGCAGTGCAGTTATCACCAACGTTGGCGATAATAGGTACTTCTCCACCTACTTCAGCGACCACCGCTTCGAACAGCTTTATCTTCTGGGGATAGAACACCGTGGGGCTTTCACCGGTAGTACCATTGATGACCAGTGCATCACTACCGCCTTCGACGAGACGACGCGCGAGCGCTCGAGCCTGCTTCAGATCAAGATCGCGATTCTCATCGAACGGGGTCACCATTGCGGGAATCATGCGGCCAAAGCGCGGCTCAGCTACAGTGTTCATGTTTCCTCCTCTAATAGAGCTCATAACGGGCTTCATTATGGCACGACAACAGGCTTTATGCCATGAAGTTCTCTAATCCTACGATAAGACCGCTGCATTTTCCCACTGAGCGGACGCCAAGGAGCACACCAGGCATATATGAGGTGCGATCCCACGAATCGTGACGGATGGTAAGCGTCTGCCCCATCGACCCGAATACCACTTCCTGGCTGGCAACATAACCCATTGAGCGAATGGAGTGAACGGGCACTCCTTCAACGAGTGCACCACGAGCGCCTTGTGCCCCGTCGATTTCCGTTTCGCTCCCAGGCGCGCTGCTTTCAAAACCACGAGCTTCAGAAATGATCTGCGCAGTTCGAACCGCCGTACCACTTGGTGCATCTTTCTTGTTGCAGTGATGGAACTCCAGGACCTCAGCTTCAGGAAAATACGGCGCAGCTGCTTTAGCGAACTCCATCATAAGGACCGCTCCCGTAGTGAAGTTAGGAGCATAGAACAAGCACGTGCCCTCCTTTGCGCTATCCGCCAAAGAAGTAAGCGTAGCATCGGAGAGTCCCGTCGTTCCCACTACGCAATCAACGCCAGCAGGAAGTGCGACCGATAAGGTCTGAGCCACCACATCGGGCTGCGTAAAATCAACGAGCACATCAAAGGATTCCTTATCGAGTGCTTCGGTGATCGAAGGGTACACGGGAAACGAATCAGTGGTTGCATGAGGATCGATACCGCAGACAAAGGTCATGTCCGCAGCCTGCTGTACCGCATCGACAGCAGCAGATCCCATTCTTCCTCCACAACCAGCAACAGCAACTCTAATCATCATGCGATCCTTTCAATATACGCTACGAAAGCAATGCTTCGACTTCAACTTGGTCATAAGGGGATACTACCGCAAGCGCGGGCTCAACAGTCAAAAGGTCCTGCGCAAGGGCGAGAACATCCGCCGAGGTGACCGAACGATATGCGTTGACTTGTTCTTCAGGAGTGACCTGTTCCAAGCCGAGAACTTCACGTTTACCCAGACGGGCCATATGGGAATTGGTCGTCTCAAGTCCCAGTAGAAGCTGTCCGCAAATGAAATCCACCGTACGGGAAAGTTCATCTGGCGATACGGCAACGGTTGCGATGGTCGTCAGCTCTTGAGAAATAAGGGAAACGACATCGGCGAGATTGCTCGGCCTAGTTCCCGCGTATATGCACCACTGCCCTGCTCCTTGGTATGAGCCCTGTGTCGCATAGATCGAATAGGCTAGCCCTCGTTTTTCGCGTACCTCTTGGAACAGACGCGACGACATCGACCCACCAAGGAGAGTAGTGAGCACCGAAGCCGTATAGCGACGAGGATCTCCCACTCCGAACCAAGGTACGCCGTAGACCAGATGCGCTTGTTCAGTATCGCGTTTTGCCGCGAAGAGGCCCGAGGCATAATCAGGAATCGTAAGCAAACGCTGACGCTTCGTGCCGGACTGCATCGATGCGAACATGACCGTTGCAAGATCGACCACTGTTTTGTGATCGAGATTTCCCGCTGCCGATAACACGAGATTACCTGCATGATAGTGCTCGTCATGAAAGCTCTGGCAATCATCATGGGTATACGATGCCACTCTCTCACGTGTGCCCAATACAGGAAGCCCCAGAACATGGGAAGGGAGATTCGAAGCGCTATACAGTTCGAATACGTAATCATCGGGCGCATCTTCACTGCGGGCTATCTCTTCAATGACCACTTCGCGTTCAGTATCAATGGCCTCTTGCGCAAATGCCGAATCGATGACCATTTCCGCAAGCATGGAAAGCGCATCTTCAAGTTTGTCATCAACGAATCGAGCATAGTAACAGGTGTATTCCTTCGAAGTGAACGCGTTGAATTCAGCGCCCAGCTTGTCGAAGTGCATCGAGATATCCAAAGGACCTTTCGTCGAGGTTCCCTTGAACATCATGTGCTCCATGAAATGAGTAAGCCCTGCCTGATCAGGTCGTTCATCTCGCGATCCAACGTTGAACCACAGACCAAGGGAAACAGAGCGAACGCTCGGCATGGAATAGGTAATGACGGTCATTCCATTGGGTAGAACGGTTTTCTGATAGCTCATCGATTCACCTAGTAGTTAGCCCTGGTATTCACGGAGAGCTTTAGCGAACTGGTCAGGACAGCTCGTTGGACGAGGTCCGCAGGTGATACCTTCAAGGGTCTGAATGACATCATCAACTGGCTTTCCCTCGACCAGCGCACTGATGCCCTTGAGGTTCCCGTTGCAACCACCCATGAAGCTCACATTATGCACTTTGCCGTCCTGCACCTCAAAATTGATTGCACGCGAGCACGTTCCTTGAGTTCTATACGTAGGCATAACACTCTCCTTTCCAAAAGTATCCCTCTGCCACGTTAGAGCAGAGGGATACCATTACCGTCGAAAATATTTTAAATGCGCTTAGCGGTCGGTGTGACGACGGCGAGGCTTGCGGGAATTGCCGTCGTGGTTATGACGACCACCGTCGTTGGAACGACGCGGTGCGCTTGCCACTTCGGGCTTATCGATGCGATCAAGGCTGATCTTACCGTTGTCGCCCACCTCGATGACCTCGACCTTTACCGTATCGCCGATGCTAAGTACGTCTTCGACCTTACCCACACGACCATTTGCCATACGGGAAATATGCAGAAGACCGTCTTTACCAGGGGTCAAGCGAACGAATGCGCCGAAGTCCTTGATGCCGACTACTTCACCTTCATAGATCTCGCCCACTTCGGGAACCTTCACGATACCCAGGATAGCCTGCTTAGCAGCTTCACCAGAAGCAGCTTCCGTAGAAGCGATGCGGACGGTGCCGTCCTCTTCGATCTCGATAGTAGCGCCCGTTTCATCCTGGAGACCACGAATGACCTTGCCACCGGAACCGATAACGTCGCGGATCTTATCCACGGGGATGTGGATGGTCTCGATATGAGGAGCATAAGGGCTGATCTCTTCACGAGGAGCCGCAATGGCCTCGAGCATGTTGCTCATGATGAAGGAGCGGCCTTCCTTAGCCTGAGACAGCGCACGGGCGAGAATATCAACCGACAGGCCCTTCGCCTTGTTGTCCATCTGCAGCGCGGTGATGCCTGCTTCAGTGCCGCATACCTTGAAGTCCATGTCACCCAGGAAGTCTTCAAGACCCTGAATGTCAGAAAGGATGACGATGTCGTCACCTTCCTTGATGAGACCCATGGCGATACCGGAAACAGGAGCCTTAATAGGCACGCCAGCATCCATCAATGCAAGCGTAGAACCGCAGGTGGAAGCCATGGAGGACGAACCGTTAGATTCGAGGATCTCAGATACGACGCGAATGGCGTATGGGAACTCTTCTTCGTTAGGCAATACAGGGAGAAGAGCGCGCTCTGCCAGAGCACCGTGGCCGATCTCGCGACGCTTAGGAGCGCCCATGCGGCCAACTTCACCCGTGCAGTACGGTGGGAAGTTGTACTGGTGCATATAACGCTTACCCTCTTGCGGATCGATAGTATCGAGGCGCTGCCATTCGTTGAGCATACCCAAGGTGCAAACCGAAAGAGCCTGGGTCTGACCACGCTGGAACAGACCGGAGCCATGAACGCGAGGAAGATAACCGGCCTTAATGTAGAGCGGACGGATCTCGTCGCTCGTACGGCCATCGGCACGTTCGCCCGTTTCAATGACCATGGCACGCATAGCATGCTTTTCAAGGGACTTCAACGCAGCAGCGATGTCGCTTCCCCATGCATCACGCTCTTCTTCGGAGAAATCGTTCTCCTTGATGGAAGCCTTGAGTTCGTCGACCTTCGCCATACGAGCGAGCTTATCGGCATCCTTGAGGGCTGCGGACATCTCGTCGAAATGCGCGTCAACACGCTCTGCGATCGAAGGATCGGCTACGTGGATAGGCCATTCTTTCGGCTGAGGATTAACGCGAGCGAGGAACGCGGCCTGCTTTTCGCAGAATGCAGCAATGGCTTCCTGGCCGAAGGTCATTGCTGCGAGCATATCCTCTTCGGAGATCTCATCGGCGCCCGCTTCGACCATGGAGATGTAGTCGGCGGTACCCGCGATGGTCAATTCGAGGTCGGAGCGCTCCTGCTCTTCATACGTGGGATTAACGATGAATTCCTTGGTTTCGATATCACGTGCGATACGAACGCATGCGGCAGGACCATCGAACGGTGCGCTGGCGCACATAAGAGCAGCGCTTGCACCCATAACGCTCATGCAATCAGGTGGGTTCTCACCATCGACGACGAAGGTAGTCGCCACGATATGAACTTCCTGCTTGAAGCCATCAACGAAACCGGGGCGAATAGGACGGTCGATCATGCGAGCCGTCAGAATGCCCTTATCGCTTGGCTTAGCTTCACGCTTCAGGTAGCCGCCGGGGATACGACCAACGGCGTACATCTTTTCAATAAAATCGACTGTTAGTGGGAAAAAGTCGTAGTCTTTTTCCTGTTCTGAAATTACGGCGGTCACCAGAACCGTCGTATCACCCTGAGTCACCTTTACGGCACCACTCGTCTGCTTGGCTAATTCGCCTGTCGACAGAGTGTAGTGCTTTCCGTAGAGCTCGAATGATTCAGTAATTTGTTCCATAGGTTTTCCTCTTCCCTTGCGCCCTATTGCGCAAAGCCTCTTCGTGTCTTCTCTTCAGACACGCGAGCAACGATGCCCTCCACCGTCGACCGCCTTATATGCAAAAGCCCGCACGAAGCGGGCTCGTTGCTTAGATGTTGTCGCGAATACCGAGCTTCTTGATAAGCTCACGATACTCAAGGATGTCGCGGTTCTTGATGTAGACCAAGAGACGACGACGCTTACCAACGAGCATCAGCAGACCACGGCGAGTGTGGTGATCCTTCGGATGCTGCTTGAGGTGATCCGTGAGGTTACGAATGCGCTCGGAGAGAATTGCGACCTGTACCTCTGCGCTGCCGGAGTCCTGCTCGTTCTTGCCGAACTCTGCGATCAGCTCTGCGGTACGTTCTTTGGAGATGCTGTTCTTATCAGGCATCGATCCACCTTTCCATCTAAATGTACTTCCTCTACGCTGGGCAAGTAAGCGGTGGTGCATACGAGCTAAGCGAAGAGCATGCTGTGTTCTACAGCCCGACTAGTATACATGAGGCAACCACCCACGCAAAGGGAAATTCACGATTGAGCAATAAGAAAGCTCAAGGACTTCAAATTCACACCAATATGCTGTTTGACCCACAACTGCAGAAAACGCAGGATCTCGAAAACGATCCGGTTCTCAAGAGGCATTTCGCGTATTTCACTGAACGGAGAGAACAGAAGCGCCTGCGCCCACATGAGCACCTGTCTTTCAAAGAGCATCGTCTCCGAATCCGTTCGACATCGCGAGCATACGATCCCCCCATCGATAAGCGAAAAGGCGATCCTGTCCCCCATGGATGCAAGGTCCTGATGTTCACCACAGCATACGCACATATCAAAACGAGGTAGGAACCCCAACATGGCGAGCGTTTTAAGAAGATGAGCCGCGGTTATGGAAGAAAGACGCTCTTCGTCCAGACCTTCCAAGGCAGAAAGAGCCGTACTGGTCATATCGTAGAGGCGATCATCCTCGAGACCAGCTTGCGTGGTGCGGTCGAGTAATTCCACCATAGGAGCAGCTGCCTGCATGGGATCCAGGGTAGTGCGCAAATACTCATGCGCTTGTACCAATCGCGCCTCTTTCACCAGATCGAGTGTTTTTCCCTGAGAAAGCAAAAGATCGCATTCTGCATATACCTCAAGACGCGAGGCGAATGATGAAGTAGGCTTGCGCGCTCCCTTTGCAACGGCGCGAACCTGCGATCCCTGAGAAGAGAGCAACGTTACGATAACATCGCTCTCGCCGAGTTTGGTTCGACGGAGCACGAGGGCTCTCAAAGGATACGTCCGAACCGCCATGATGTATTAGGCGCCTTCCCCGTATCCAAAACGACGGATCTGGTTAAGATCGCGACGCCAGTTCTTCCGCACTTTAACATTCAGATCGAGAAAGACCTTCTTTCCCAGCAAGGTCTCAAGGTCGATACGCGCTTGCGTACCCACTTCCTTGATAGCATTTCCTCCCTTGCCAATGATGATGCCTTTCTGACTATCACGCTCAACGTACACCGTTGCATAAATGCGCTGCAGGTTCTTCCTGCGGTTGTAATCCATTTCATCCACAACAACACCGACCGCATGAGGGATCTCGTCGTACGCATTCAAGAGGATCTTCTCACGGATGAACTCTGCGACTATGACCTCAAGCGGCTGATCCGTCTCCATATCGGCGGGGAACCACAGCGGCCCTACGGGAAGATGACGCTCCACCTCATCTAAGAACTCATCAACATGTTCGCCGGTAACAGACGATAGTTCTACTACCCCGTCCCACATCCCTGCATTCACAGCAGCATGACGCTGAGCATCAAGCTGATCACCATCAACAAGGTCGATCTTGGTGAGCACTAAGATCTTGGGTGCCTTTACCTTGGCGAGTTCGGAAATCACCCATTCATCACCTGAGCCGAATGGTGCCGAAGAGTCAAGAACGAAAGCAATGACATCGATTCCATCCATTGATTTGATGGCAGTAGTATTGAGTTCTTCACCAAGGGCATCGTGGGGTTTATGCACACCGGGAGTATCAACGATGACGATCTGGTGATCGGGTGTAGTATGCACCGCGCGAAAACGATGACGGGTCGTTTGCGCCGTAGGAGATGCAATAGCGAGCTTCTTACCCATGATGGCGTTAAGCAGCGTTGATTTACCTGCACTGGGACGACCGATAAGGGTGACGAACCCTGATCTGAACGTTTCAGGATCAATAGTTGCCTGCGTGATCTCTTCCACCAAATTCCTCTTTCTATGCGGATAAGCCCAAGAGGGTCACTATTCGAGGTACGAAAATGCACAGCCCGATAACGAGCGATGCCAACGAAAAAATAAGCACTCCCCCCGCTGCAGCATCCTTCGCAAGGCGAGCGAGTTCATGATGTTCGGGGCTTGCCAGATCGACTACCGCTTCAAGGGCCGTATTAAAGCATTCGCCCCCAAGCACTAAGCCGAAACACAGAACGACGACGAGCCATTCAACGAACGAAATAGAAAAAACGAAACCACCTATGATGCAGATGACCATAAAGCATAATTCGATCTTAAAATTACGCTCGCGTGCGGCATCGAGTATCCCTCGGAACGCGCACAAGAACGATGCATGAAGGCTGAAGTGCTTATCGCTCATGCGCGGGACTCGTTCCAAGCCGAAATAAGCTTACGCTCGAGCCCTTCCATGATCTCCGCTTCGTCATCTTCAATATGATCATAGCCGCATAAATGAAGGAGCCCATGCACTACCAAAAGGGTCACTTCTTCTTCAAAAGTTGTTCCATATTCATGGGTCTGACGGGTTGCAACGTCAGTTGCAATAATGACATCGCCTAGCTCATATTCCATGGCCTGATCGATATCCTCGTCTTCGAACGGAACATTATCGCATTCAAAGGAAAGAACATCGGTCGGACGATCGATACCGCGATATTCACGGTTCAATTCATGAATACGCTCATCACTTACGAACGAAAGGGAGACATCCGTATTATCTGGACAGTTCATTTCGCGAAGGACGAAGGTGACCAGGCCCTCAAGATCGAGCGGTTCTACCGCTTCAGCTCCCTGCTCAATAAGAACATTAACCTGCATGATTCCCCTTTTCTAAAGACGAAGGTTCATTTCGTCAGCACGAGCATACGCGGCAACGATCTTCGCTACCAAGGAGTGGCGGACCACATCGACGTTCTTAAATTCACAGAAGGCAATGTCGTCAAGACCATCAAGTACCTGACGAACCGTTTTAAGGCCCGAAACACCCTTGGGTAGGTCGGCCTGCGTAATGTCGCCCGTGATGATCATCTTAGATCCAAGCCCTAAGCGCGTTAAGAACATTTTCATTTGCTGCGGTGTTGTGTTCTGCGCTTCATCTAAGATAATGAAGGCATCGTTCAACGTACGCCCTCTCATGAACGCGAGCGGAGCGATCTCGATAGTACCATCGCTGATATAGCGGTTCGCGCGCGTGGAATCCATCAATTCATACAACGCATCATAGAGCGGACGAATATAGGGGTCGATCTTTTCTGTCAAAGTGCCGGGAAGGAACCCGAGGTTCTCACCCGCTTCGACGACCGGACGCGTCAAGATAAGACGACTGACCTGCTTGTCGTTAAGTGCAGCAACTGCCATTGCCATAGCAAGATAGGTCTTACCGGTACCCGCAGGGCCAATGCCGAAGGTGATGGTGTTCTTCCGAATAGCATCAACGTATTCTTTCTGCATCGGCGTTTTCGGGCGAACGGATCGTCCTCGATGAGTAACGACCACATCGTTCTTCATGGGTGCAGGAGCATATTCGCCCGTCTTCATCAAGGCAATGGAGCGTTTCACATCATCGCGCGTGAGCAAATGCCCTGCCTCAAGCGTTTTCATAAGATCGGCGAACAGTGTGGTAAGTGACTGGACCTCTAGCGCGGAGCCCTGCAGACGGATATGGTCTCCACGCACGGTAATGCGCGCAGAGAACGCATCCTCGATCAGATGCAAGAACTCATCCTGAGGCCCGACCAATAGCGCCGGTGAAACACCAGAAGGAACAGGTAGTGTAATGTCAGTTAAATCATTCATAAGGACACCATACCAAAGGGATCTGCATCTGTTAAGGAAGCACGGCATACGCTTCCTGCTTTAAGAGTGCTTTTTACACGAACTTTATAGTATGACTCGCTCATACCCCATCCCGCCTTTTCGACGACGATGGTCTCTTCTCGATCGGCGTTACGGGTAAGATAGCGCGAACGTAATTCATCAGAGAGCTCAAGTAAACGATGAGCGCGTTCTTCCTTCACCTCTGGAAGAACCTGATCGACGCGCTCTGCCGCAGGCGTTCCTTCGCGTTTCGAATAGCGGAACACATGCACCTTAGTGAAGCCGACTTCAGATACCACGCGACAGGTATTTTCGAAATCTTCTTCCGTTTCGCCCGGAAAACCAACAATGACATCGGTTGTAAGCGAGATATCTCCCACACGTTCTTTCAGCATATTCACCAGATCCAGAAAATCAGAAGAGGTGTAAGGGCGATTCATTTCCTTTAGCACCCGATCAGAACCTGACTGCAAGGGAAGATGCAAATGGCGGCACACACGCCCTTGAGCTTGCGCGAGCACCTCCACGAAGGAGCGATCTATTGAACGGGGTTCGATAGAGGATATTCGCAAGCGCGTCTGCTCATACCCACGCGCATCCAGTTCGTCAAGGAGCATACGCACCAAAAGCCCCAGCCGCACACGTTCGTCGCCTTCCGAATAGACATATGAGCCCAAATCGATTCCGGCAAGCACGACCTCTTTCACTCCGTGCTTTGCAAGCAAGCACACCTCTTCGATGATCTCTCGATACGGGCGTGACCATGCCTTGCCACGAGCGACATGGACGATGCAATAACTGCACGAATGATTGCAGCCATCCTGCACCTTCACGGCAACACGGGTCGGAAAGCTCTCTCCTACGCGAACGGGATAAGACGTACTGGCCTCACCGTGGCTCTCCTGATCTAGCAGATCGCTCTTTTCAACAACACGCACGCGCTCATCAAGCGCACTGAAGAAATCGGGGTCTATCACCGCCGCACAACCAGTGACCAATACGCTCGCTTGCGAATTATCACGCAGAACGCGGCGGATGGTCTTCCGCGTTTTCTTTTCCGCTTCCCCGGTAACGGTGCAGGTGTTGACGACTATCATATCCGCGCTCGCAACATCGCTAAGATGCGCTCCGCGAGCCTGATACGCAGCCGCGATGGAATCGGATTCCACCCGATTCACCTTGCATCCCAGGTTCACGATCGCGACATTCATACCTGTCGCTCCAATTCATAGAACACGAGCGCAGGAGCGACAATGCCAGCGGTCTCCGTTCTTAGAATAGTCGGGCCGAGCGTTACCATCGAGGCATGGTCGTGGCCTTTCAAGAACATATCGACTTCATCGCGAGTCAATCCACCCTCCGGGCCGACAACGACCGCAATATGAGCAGGCCGCTGCGTATTAGACAAAGGCAGATCGCGCATTGCGCGAGAAAGATCTTCGGTAAGGTCCGCCTCTTCCCAGCATACGATAAGCGCATCGACATCCCGCAAATACGCAACAGCATCGGCTACCGACAAAGGAGCCGATACCCGCGGCATACTACTGCGACCGCTCTGCATTGATGCGCTCTTGGCGATGAGCTTCCAGCGATCGACCTTACTGCAGGCTTTTTTCTTATCGAGCTTCACTACACTGCGGCTGCAGATCAACGGAACAAATTCCTCAATACCTACTTCTGTAGCGTGCCGCACAATGGTGTCCATCTTGTCGCCCTTGGCAAGCCCCTGAACCAGTACCACTGATGGACGAGAGGACGCATCAAGATGCTGCGCTATTGACACCTTTAAGCTCTTATCTTCGAACGAGACGACCTCGCACTCGAAGTAATCAGAGTCAGCATCGACGACAGCAACATGCTCACCCGCAACTAAACGCAGTACGCGGGCATGCTTGATGTCATCTGCAGCGAGGTGCAACTCGAATGGTGATTCGGTTTCTTTACTGAGCACTTGGTGCTCAAGGAAAAAATGTGGGAGCGACATAGCCTGACTACGGTTCTATCCGTTGAATGCATCACGCAATTTTTGCAGAGGACTGCGCTGCTGCGAGAACTCTTCACCCATTTCATCAGCGAGTTTTTCGAGGATCTCACGCTCTGCCTTCGACAGACGCGAAGGAATACGCACTTCAACATGAACATGCAGATCGCCGCGTGCTTCACTGCGGAACTTCGGCATGCCGTATCCTTTAACGTGAACCACCTGGCCGTACTGACATCCTTCAGGGATAGTTACGCGCACTTTCTCGTCTTCGAAGATACCGTCGATCTCGATCTGAGCACCAAGGGCCGCCTGTACCATGCTTACCGCGGTTGAACAATGCAGATCATTGCCCTGTCGCTCGAAGAACTCGTGATCTTCGATGCGAACGGTCACGATCAGATCGCCCGGCGTTGCCCCGCGAATGCCCGCTTCACCATAACCTGATAGGCGGAGCTGCTGGTTATCCTGGATCCCTACGGGAATATCGACCGAAATGCGTTGGCGGTCAGGAACGCGGCCCTGGCCATCACATTCGGGACACGGGTTCTCGATGATCTTTCCTGAACCAGAACAACGAGGACAGGTAGATGCAGCCTGCATATCACCCAGAATAGTGTGCTGAATGGTAACGACACGACCCTGGCCGTTACAATCAGGACACGTTACCTCACTTCCGCCTTCCGCTAACCCGCTGCCCTTACAATCAGGACAGGGAGCAAGACGATCGTACACGATCTCTTTATGGACACCCGAAGCGGCCTCTTCCAGGGTAATGCGCAACCCCACACCCATATCGCGTCCCTCGCGACGGATATTAGCGCGCGATCCACCACCTCCGAAAAAGGAGCTGAAGATATCCCCCATGCCGAAGCCGCCGAAGAGATCCTCAAAATCGACCGCCTGGGGGCCAGCCGAACCTGCAGCACCAGGAATCGTACCGAAACGATCATACTGCGCTCGTTTCGCAGGATCGCTCAGAACATCATAGGCTTCATTAAGCTCTTTGAAGCGATCTTCCGCATCGGGCTCTTTATTGACATCAGGGTGAAGCTGACGGGCTTTTTTGCGAAATGCCTTTTTGATCTCATCATCGCTTGCCGTCTTGCCAACGCCAAGAATCTCATACAGGTCTTTGGCCATATGGAGTCAATCTCCCTTTCCTACAGGTCTTTCAGTATATTTTGCGCGGCACGAACCGCCGTAATGACATTCGAATAGTTCATACGCGTCGGACCCACAATGACAATGAGTCCTCGATGGCTCTCTTCGCCGAATCGGTTCGCGATGAGCGATACGCCCGAAAGTGCATCGGAATCGTTTTCATGCCCAATACGCACTACCGGTCTTTCAGAATGCACCGCATCGTCGAATACACGAAGAAGCATAGTATCACCTTCGAACTCTTCGAGCACGGGCATAAGGCAAGCCGGATCGCTAAATTCGGGTTTTGCCAACAAATGAGACATTCCCAGAGGATGTGCTTTGATGGCGTTCTTTTCACGCAAGCACATAATGATCTCGGACATGACTAAGCGAAACAGATCGTCGTGTATTTCATTCATGTCGAATGGCAGAATATCAGATTCAACCGAAAGGTTCCGTCCCACCAGCACCTTGTTAACGATATCCTGCGTACGGCGCACCTGATCTTCATCGCAAAACGTCGGCACCTCTATCTGACGGTCGAACACCTGACCGTCTTCAGTCACGATGACCACAAGCAATCGATGGCTGGAAAGCAGCACCAGATTCACCAATCGAATATCGATCGACATGAATCGAGGAGGCACCAGTAATGTCATGCAGTCAGTCAGACGAGCCAGGGCAGCAGAGGTCTTGTTGAGAAGTTCGTCTAGGTCGCCTGCACAGTTCTTGACCTCAGAGAGTATTTCGTCGTTTTCAGGGATGTCGATATTATCCAAAAGATCATCAACGAAAGCACGGTATCCATAATCGGTCGGGATCCTGCCTGCGGACGTATGCGGTTGCGTGAGGTAACCCATATCTTCAAGAAGCGACAATTCACTTCTGACAGTTGCAGAGCTGATGCCCAGGTCATAGCGGTCAACTAGCGTTCTTGAACCTACCGGTAACGCACAAGCGATATATTCCTCAATAAGCGCGCGCAGAACAAGTTGTCTTCTATCCGAAAGCATCATCCCACCTCCTTTATGGGCCACAACATATCACCGTCGAGAGCATTTTAGCAGCGCTCGGGCGAGAGTGCTAATTTCCTTAGCGAAAACGTTACGCAAGAAGCACATTACGGTCTGATTTCATCCATAAAGGTCATATTGCTATGGGGCAAGATCAAGCAGGGCTCCATAAAGATGATTGCCAAATAGCCAGCCTCTGTGAGTCGGCTTCCAGCGCCCTTGAATGTGAGCGACATAACCATCACGCTCAAGAGCATCTAGAACATGTAGCAGATCAGGAAGAAGAAGCGCAGCGATGGTCACATCCTCATCAGATACGCCTTCGCTCATGCGCATAGCGAGCATCAGATCCTCAGCCGCCATCTGGAACGGATCGAGGGTCTCGATAACGCCGGTTTCATCAAAACGCTCGCGACTCAGATGGTTCTGGCGCATACCTACCGCACCATGCCCGATTCCCAAATAAGGCTTCGCCGTCCAATAAGCTTGATTATGACGCGACTCGAAACCCTTGCGTGCATAGCTCGCAACTTCGTAACGATCGAAACCATGGGCACACAAGTACGCCCCCGCCACATCCATGAGCTCCGCCCCTAGATCGTCATCCACCGAGAGCCTCCCCTTTTCGACCAGCGAGGCAAAAGGAGTGTTGTCTTCTATGGTCAGCGGATAGATGCTGATATGAGATACACCCAATGAAACGGCTTCCTCAAGATCATTCAAGAAGGAATCTGCTGTTTGCCCAGGTAATCCGCACATGAGATCGATGCTTACATTTTCGAAGCGAAGTTGCGCGGTCCGAATCGCCTGACGAGCACGATCGGCATCATGCACTCGGCCAAGCGTGTGTAGGAGACCATCATCGAAGCTCTGCACCCCAAGCGAAAGCCGCGTTACACCCAGCGCATAGAGATCCTTTACCATCGCCTCCGTTAAGCTTTCAGGATTGGCTTCGAGAGTGCACTCGACCTCCGGAGTAAGATACATCGATATGGACAATGCGTATACCAGCGATGACAAACGTTTATTGCCTAAGTAGCTAGGCGTACCGCCACCGAAATACACGGTCTCTATCGAGCCGAGCATATCTCGATTCGAGTAGTGACGGATCTGCGCGATAAGCTGTTCAGTATATGCATCGAGACGTTCATCGTCCACGGCAACCGCTTCGGTGGTGAAATCACAGTAGTTGCATCGTTTTGCGCAAAACGGGACATGAATATATAGGGCGCGATACGGATCCCACTTACTCATGTGATGCTTCTTCCGTACGCACACGAACGTCTTCGAAGATGCGCGCAAAATCCTCGAATGTGACCGCGTCGTTTATTTCCCGACGCGCTGCTGCTGCATCTTTCATTCCCGCGACGTACCACATGGCATGCTTGCGCATACGAACGATATTGCGACCTACACGCTCGGAAAGTAATCGTGCATGACGGGTCGCAAGAGCCATCTTCTCTGCCGGCGTTGGCCCAGAATAACCCTGTTCACCCGCAAGACGAGAGGCAATATCCCGGAACACCCACGGATTGCCTTGCGCACCACGACCGACCATGATCGCATCGCAGCCTGTGGTAGCTTTCATGCGAAGCGCTGATTCCCCATCGAGCACATCACCATTACCGACAACCGGAATACTGAGAGCCTCTTTGCAACGACGGATGACATCCCAATCGGCCTGCCCGCGATAGAACTGCTGAGCGAAACGTCCATGCACTGCCACCGCAGCTGCTCCAGCTGCTTCCATACGCTTACCGAATTCGACCGCTATATCGTTTCCGATCTCAAAGCCCCTACGGAACTTGACGGTAACGGGAGCTTCGATCGTTCTGGTCATCTGCGAAACGATCGCTTCAGCCAGTTCAGGATCGCGCATAAGTGCCGATCCATCACCTTTGCCGGCGATCTTTCGTGCAGGGCAGCCCATATTGATGTCGACGGAGAAGAGCCTATCACCCAGTGATCGCTCGACCCAGGCAGCCTGACTCGCCATGATCTCGGGTTCATGCCCGAAGATCTGCACTACGACCTTGTCTTCAAGCGGCGAAAGATCCAGTAAGTGAACGGTCTTTTCATTCGCGTAGCTGAGAGCCTTCGCCGAAACCATTTCGGTATAGGTGAGCTGAGCTCCCTGCTCGCGACAGAGCTCACGGAATATCTCGTCGCCCACTCCTGCCATAGGGGCCAAGATGATACGACGATGTTCGAACAGATCGCAAGACATAACAACTATGAAAGGATCGAAACGAACGATGCTGCCCCGAAAAAGAGCATTGCGACAAGAGCCACGACGACCAACAAGCATCCGCATCCAAGGGCGACCTTCATACCAGACGAAGTGCGGGCCTGCTCCTTATCACGTGCGATCTTCTTCTCATCAAATGGATCATTGAGCCAATCGTATTCTTCTTGCTGTTTACGAAAACCCATAGCCAACCCTATTCATCGACCTTCAGGATAGCCATGAACGCTTCCTGAGGAACTTCGACATTACCGATGTTCTTCATGCGCTTCTTGCCCTTCTTCTGCTTTTCGAGGAGCTTGCGCTTACGGGAAATGTCGCCACCATAGCATTTAGCGAGAACGTCCTTACGAAGTGCACGAACGGTCTGACGCGACAGAACGCGCGATCCAACTGCAGCCTGAATGGGTACCTCGAACATCTGACGAGGGATGATCTCTTTGAGCCGCTCGGTCAATACACGACCGCGCTCATAGGCTTTTTCGTTATGCACGATGAACGACAAAGCGTCGATCGGCTTACCGGAAAGCAGGATATCGAGCTTCACCAACTTTGAAGGCTTATAATCATCGAAATCATAGTCAAGGGACGCGTATCCCTTAGTACGGCTTTTCAACTGATCGAAATAGTCCATGATCAGTTCCGACAGAGGGATCTCCCACAGCATTTCAACGGTCGTAGTATTAAGGTAATTCATCGTCTTGAATTCACCGCGACGTGCCACAGTCAGCTCCATGACCGCACCAACATAATCAGGCGGAATGAGGATCTTCGCCTTCAAATACGGCTCTTCGATGTGCTCGATCTCGCTTGCATCGGGCATATCCTGAGGAGAATGGAGCGAGATCATCTGTCCGTCGGTCTTATATACGTGATATTCGACCGAAGGAGCCGTGGCAAGAAGATCAAGCCCGAATTCACGCTCTAATCGCTCCTTGATGACTTCCATATGCAAAAGACCCAAGAAGCCGACGCGGAAGCCGAATCCGAGTGCATGGCTGGTCTCCGCTTCATAGATCAGCGCAGGGTCGTTAAGTGCGAGCTTTTCCAGAGCATCCTTCAGATCCTCATATTGATCGCCATCAATAGGGAACAAGCCCGTATATACCATGGGCTTTACATCGCGATAACCAGGCAGCGGATCAGCACATCCACCCTTAGCGAGCGTGATAGTATCACCGACCTTTACCTGCGAAGGATCCTTCAAGCCCGTTACGAGATATCCGACCTCGCCTACCCCCAGTTCGTCAACGGGGACTTCCGTAGGACGACGAACACCGACCTCTTCGACCTGCGTCGTAGTATCGGTCGCCATCATGCGAATGGACTGCCCTTTTCGCATAGAGCCGTTCACGATACGCACCAACGCGACCACTCCGCGATAGGCATCAAAATACGAATCGAAAATGAGCGCCGACAGCGGAGCATCTGGGTCACCTTCGGGATGAGGAACGTTGTAGACGACCGATTCAAGAAGATCATGCACGCCAACACCCGTTTTACCACTTGCCAATACCGCATCGTCGGCAGGAATGGCGAGGCCTTCTTCGATCTCTTCACGGACCCGTTCTGGTTCTGCGGCGGGAAGATCGATCTTATTAATAAGCGGTACGACCTCTAAATTAGCGTTCATTGCCATCATGGCATTAGCGACCGTCTGCGCTTCGATGCCCTGCGTGGCGTCGACTACGAGCACCGCACCTTCACACGCAGCCAAGGACCTCGACACCTCATAAGTGAAGTCAACATGTCCCGGCGTATCGATCAAGTTGAAATGATAGAGCTGCCCATCATCAGCACGATAGTCAACGCGAACCGCCTGGCTTTTGATGGTAATGCCACGTTCGCGTTCGATATCCATAGAATCGAGCACTTGATCTTTCATATCGCGCTTCGAAACCGTTTCGGTCATTTCAAGAATGCGGTCCGAAAGCGTGGATTTACCGTGATCGATATGAGCGATGATCGAAAAATTTCTTATGTAACGTGGATCGAGAGCCATGGTTTCCTATTCAAGAGCGATATTAAATAATGCGTTTAAACAGCTTCAATGATAAGATTGAGCGCTGAAGCGTGGGTAAATTCTACCCTACTTGTACGTAAGCTTGCACAATTTGCGAACAAATTCTGAAGTGATGCTGGGAACTTATCGCAATTTGTGCTACGATTCTAAGGCTTTCGTCTACAGAAAAGTAATTATATGGAGGATAAAACGTGGCGAACATTAAAAGTCAAAAGAAGCGAATCATCACCAACGAAAAAGCACGTATGCGTAATCGTGCTGTCCGTTCTGAACTGAAGACCGCTATCCGCGTCGTACGCGAAGCTGTTGAAGCTCAGGATGGTGCTAAGGCATACGCAGCTGCTCTTGACGCTTGCCGCCTGCTTGACCGTGCAGCCTCCAAGGGTGTCATCCATAAGCGCCAAGCTGCTAACCGCAAGAGCGGCGTTATGAAGCTTGCTAACACCATCGTTACCGCTGAAATTGTTGCTGCTTACACCCCTGCCCCCAAGAAGGAACAGGCTGCTACTGGCAATAAGAAGGCTGCTGCTAAGGCTGCTCGCAAAGAAGCTATGGCTGAGGCTTCCAAGGAAAAGGCAAAGCGTCGCGCAGAAACTGAGAAGGCTCAGAAGGCTGCTGCAAAGCGCAAGGCTGAGGAAGAAGCTGCTGCCGCTGCTGCTGAAGAAGCAACCGAAGAAGCTGCTGAATAGTTTTAGCGTCTATCGGATTCCCACTCGGAACCATTCGCATATCAAGAAAATAAGGGTTCGATCATTCGAACCCTTATTTTTGTGCGTTCATACTGAAGTCCTAAACGCCTGAGAACATGAATCAAAATCCTATTTGTTATTAAATCACTGGAAGAAAAAGCCTAAGATCTGTTCGGCTTCTTCTGATTGCACACTTCGAGCATCCACCGCATGAAGGCCTCGTCGGGATCGGTGCCGCTCTTCATGTCCTGCTCCGTATCACGCGCACTGCACAACGCATCGATCAATTCGCGCATCGAATACCCTTTCGCCCACACACGATGGTTCTTCAGGCGCCAATCAGGCATTTTCAGAACATGAGAAAGATTATGCTGTTCGCCTCGTGCAATCAGAGCTTTCACTGAAATAAGCTCGCGCAACCGTGTAACGCACATGGCAAGCAAGGCGTAAGGAGACACGCTTTCCATTCGATTCAACAGATGAACGCAACGCTGTGCATTACGTCCTGAAAATGCATCAACGAATTCCCATGGTTTGACCTCAGCCGTACGAGCGACCATTGAAAGCACTTCATTTTCGTTCACCGGATCGGTACCCCGATGAGATAAAGCTAGTTTTTTAATTTCGGTGTCAAGGGTGACCGTGTTCGTCCCCACCGAATCAAGAAGAGCTGCTGCAGCCCCTTCTGTAAAGGTGATACCATGGCCTACCGCCATTGAACGTACTACCTTACCCATATCTTTACGAGCAAAAGGCGTGCAATCGATGATGGCGGTCTTATCAAGAGCCGCGACCGCTTTATAGAGACGGGTGTTCTTCGCGACCTTCTGACCGATGAGAGCAAGAACAGTGGTCGGACAAGGTTCCTTGAGATAGGTAATGAGCGCTTCTGAATCTGCCTTTTTCAGCTTGTCGACATCATTGACCTCTACCAGACGAACTTCACTTGCAAAAGGAAGCGTGTTGGCGGCTGTAATGATCTCTTCAGCAGTACATGTTGCACCAGAGAAGGTCTCGGAATTAAAAGAAAGATCGCCCAGCTTTTCAAGACGAGCGTGAAGGCGCTTCAATACCGTTTCGCGCTTTAATTCATCTTCTCCGGCAATAAGATATGCGGGAAGCAATGCGTTGTTCTTCTGTGTAGCCATGCGACAATTCTACTCCAGTGTATCTACCGTAATGGCATCAATAGTGAAACTACACGTTACATCACCGTGGATATCACTACGAAATATCTCAGTTCCTTGGCCCGTAAGAAGATCAAGGGTGGTGTCGTTCGGATGACCGTAGCGATTGTTCTCCCCTACGCTTATCAGCGCGATTTCCGGAGAGAGGCTCTCTACAAGATCCTCCGTAAGAGCAGCTTCTGCTCCGTGATGAGCGACCTTAAGAACATCAACTGAAGATACCAAGGAGCCATCTACGAGCCGCTCTACAGTTCGCGCCTCAGCATCCCCGCAGAAAAAGGCCGACCATTCAGATCGTTCATTTTCATCGATATCAGCTGAGAGCGTGAAACAAATGCTATCCTGATTCCCCGCTTCTTCCTGAAGATCGGCGGGCGATACAACATCAAGATCGAATGCTCCTACTTGAATACGATCGCCTTGAGTCACATAACGAACCTGACCTTCGCCAACGTAGCGTAATGCATCATGAACAAGCCCTTGCGTCTTGTCAGTTTCTACCTCATCCGTTCCTTGCGCGAGGAACACTTGTTTGCACCCCACGATACCCGTCAGATCCTCTATGCACCCGCAGTGGTCATCATCAGCATGCGTGATCAAGAGCGCATCTAAATAAAAGCACCCTGACCGCGAAAGAGCGCTCAACAGCTTTTGCGGGTCGTTTCCCGTATCAACTAAAAGGGTCTTTCCATTGCTTCGAATCAGGAACGCATCACCTTGTCCCACATCAAGCATAACGATCTCGTGCCCAGCACGTGGCACGAACGCCATACATACAGCCAGCATCAAGACGAAGATCCCACAGCACGCACCATGCAGAGAAATGTGTGAGGGCCACCTGAGCCACAGCGCAACACAAACCCCCAACGAAAGAAGAACCAGCACAGAAAGCGATGCGCCGAGCGGTATTGCGGCAAAAGGAACGCTTGAAAGCGCATGGCAAATACCGCAGAACACCTCGCTCGCCCCCATGATGAGATTCGCTATCAATATAAAGAGCGGCTCGCAGGCCATAGTGAGAAATGCGAATAATCCCCCAATGCAGATGACAGAAACGAACGGCACTGCGACCACATTGCTTATCGGAGCGATAAGGGAGAACTGCGCAAAACAATATATGCTCAAGGGAAACGTCGCGAGCAATGCGGCGAACGTCATCGCCATCGGGTCCACGATGGCGGAACGAATAACTGACGCTCCCGTTTGAACCCACATAGAAAACAGAGGCATGTATATCACGATACCCATCGTCGAAAGAACGGATAAGGCAAAGGAAATCGAAAAAGCACTTGAAGGATCCAAGGCAAATAGCACAATGGTCGTAGCACCCAGGGCTGAAAGAGCATGAGAACGGCGTATCGTGAACATGGCAAGTAATCCCACAATGCTCATACAGGCGGCCCTTAGACATGAGATTGGGAACCCTACCATTACCAAATACGCAAAAAGAAAAGCGATCTGGACAACATAGGTGATCTTTCGAGGAAGATGCAAGAGGCGCAAGAGAACCAGGACAAATGCGTTCACTATCACCAAATGCGACCCAGAAACCGCAACCAAATGAGCAAGACCAAGGACCTTGACCTCTTGGTAGAGCCCTTCCGCGAACAAATCGGTCCTATCTCCCACGACCAATGCCTTGAGAAGTGCCACGGACTCGGATGAGTACGAATAACCCAATGATGCATCATCTATCTTCAGCGTGAAGTCTTTTCGCAAACTCGACAGAGAACCGAAGTGCGAATCAGGAACTTCGCATAACTCAGACAGGCTTGCTTGAACTGCTATTCCCTTACGATTATATGAAACGCGCGCCGATTCACTGGGCAGAGAACATGAAACACGAGCTTGGTATTCCTGACCATATATCAATTCATCTTCATTTCCATATATTCGCGCAAGAAAGGACCGCTTTGTGTCTTGCAGCATGATAGAAGCCGTTGCACTTGAATCGAACGTTGATTCGCTCGGGTCAGTAACAACACGTACAATGCCAACTTGAGATCCAGTGTCAGCGAGCATGGCCCGTTGCTGATCCAAACCGAAAACATAACAGCCCCACAGCATGGTTCCCAGAGCGAAGAAAAGCAGCATAACGAAAAGAGAACGCAGAACGGTGCGCCTTCGAGATATGACCGACGCGGATATCAGCAGGACCACTACGGTTCCCGACGCACCTAGCACCAAACCAAGATCAAGGAAACCGCAAAGCATTTCACCCGCCAAGCACCCCAGCCACAGAACGCACGCGCCCCAGAAAATCAAAGAGAACGATGGCCTATGCGTAAGATGATCGGGGGTCCCTTGAAGCCTCATACCGTGATCGCGTCTTTCACTGCCTCGAACTTCTTCTCACCAATTCCGGATACTTCTTTCAGTTCGTCAATAGATGCGAAAGACCCGTGTTCTTCACGGTAGGCGATTATCTTTTCTGCAGTCGCTTCCCCTACCCCATCAAGTGTCATAAGTTCTTCGATCGAAGCAAGATTAAGGTTCACCTTCCCACCGACGATCCCCGAAGAGGATGTCTGCGATGAACCGTCAGCGTCTTCAGTGCCCGCTTGCGTGCTCTGACTTGCTACGATCACCTGTTCTCCATCGGTTAGCTCACGTGCAAGATTCACACTATCTTGAAGGGCATCTTCACTGAACCCACCTGCCGCTTGTATGGCCTGCGATACGCGAGCACCCTCGCCTAATTCATACAGACCTGGAGTAACGACCGATCCTGTTACGTGAACGAAAATAGTCGAAGACTTCTCTTGCACCTCCTCCATCCCAGAGGTCTCTTCTTGGATCACCTCAACACCCGGCGTTGTGAAAGCGTTCCACAAATTGAAGCCGCAAAACACGAGGATCAAAATAACGAAAAGACCTACGCCGATGAGCACAGGAAGCCTTACTGCAGTTAATCCGATTTTCGCTCTGATCGAATCGACATCGTCGAGAAACGCCATCATGAACCCCCTAGATCCATATCCAGACTAGAAGATCCGATTCGAAAGAAATGAGAACTTTACCTCACATCTACCTCAACTATTGCTCAAATCATGCAGAAAACCATTCCATAGATCGCATTTTCACCCCCCCATACGAAAATCGACCCAAGAAATCCTTCTTGGGTCGATAAAGAAATGTATAGGCAAAGGCCGAATAGCTTCGTTATGCCTGCTCTTCCGCAGGAAACGCAACACGATCTTTGTTCTTCGGCGGCTTATATGATGGACAACGGTAATCATGGATATCGACCGATGCAAGGGCTTCTTCCACCCATTCATCCATCGGAAGACCTTCCTCAGCCGCAAGGACCTTAGGTAACTTCGCGTGGGTTTCAGGATTACGCGGCATGAATAACGTACAGCAATCAGGCGCATCTTGCGAAGAGATCTCGAACGTTCCCAAACGCTCCGCTTCGTTGATGATCTCGATCTTATCGAAGCCGACCAAAGGACGATAGATCGGCAAAGAAACAGATTGGTTCACAACGAGCATGTTGTCCATTGTCTGCGACGCGACCTGCCCTAGGCTCTCTCCCGTAACGATAGCCTTCGCGCCTTCCTTCTGCGCAATGCGTTCTGCAATGCGGAACATAAGACGACGATACAGGATCACGCGCAACTCAGGTGGTGCAAGAGCGGATATTTCACGCTGATACGTACCGATAGGCACCACATACAAACGTGCAAAGCAGCCCGTTCGCTCGAGCACTTCAGCAATATCCTGCACAAGATATTCGCTTGTAGCTGATGTTTCCGGACGTCCGGAGAAATGAACTCCTAAGCAAGTTGCACCACGTCGAGCGATACGCCACGTAGCAACAGGCGAATCAATGCCAGAAGACAGGAGGCATACTGCTTTTCCTGCACTTCCCACAGGCAACCCGCCAATACCGGCAATGCTGCGTCCATAGATATAGGTCCATCCCTGAATCACCTCAACACGCACTTCCACGTCCGGGTTCTTCATGGCTACTTTCTTTTCAGGGAAAGCACGGCAAAGAGAGGCACCTACCAATTGGTTGAGCTGCATTGAATCGATGGGGAAATCCGTATGATTGCGTCGTGCCTGAACCTTGAACGTAGTGAAATCCTTCACTTCAGAAAGAGTCTGGATAGCCGTTTCATACATGACTTCAAGCTCTTGCATGCACTGATATCCGCATGACACGCGCGCGATGCCGGGAACACCTGCGATCCGATCGGCAATAACGCAAGATTCCTCAAATGTAGCTTCTACGGGAAGAAAAAGACAGATGCGCCCTGAAATGCGCTTGATCTTCACTGACGAATCATCCAAAAGCGCCTGGATGTTCGTGATGAGCTGTTTTTCAAAACGCTTACGATTGTGACCCTTAAGGCCGATCTCATGATAATGAACAAGGCAGACGCGACGAGGCGCCTGCCTTTCTTCAGTTTCAGTAGTATTGATCATGGATGGAAAAGATCCTTGAATGATTAGTGATTGTGAACGTCGATGGTGTCAGGGCTGAACGAGACATCGCCCTTTGCAACTTCGTCAAAAGCAATGGACAAAGGTCGACGATTTGCCGCTTTGGCAATATCAACAGCGGTCTGAAGCTGAATAGCACGGCTGCGCTGACCACGCATCATCTCATTGATGTCGTGAGCACGCTTAGAAGCCAGAGCGCAAAGCAGGAAACGATCGTTATCAGTTTTGTCGAGCAATTCGTCGATTTTTGGTTCAATAAGGCTCATCGAAGCTAATTTCCTCTCGTATCGTTCGCGAACGAATCAATGAGTGATATCAGTTCATTGGTCGCTCGTTCAAGATCGTCATTGACAACCTGACTATCATACTCCATTTTTTGAGCTAACTCCACTTCAGCGGTCTTCAACCGCGAAGAAATTACATCTTCTGATTCGGTACCACGAGAATGAAGCCTTCGTGAGAGCTCTTCGAGCGAAGGAGGCTCAATGAAGATAAGATGCGCCTGAGGCAGTGCTTTGCGAACCTGGAAGGCGCCTTGAACATCGATCTCAAGGATCACCTGTTCACCCGCGTTAATATGCTCGACGACGCGATCACGCAAGGTGCCATAATAGTTGTCGTGGACCTTCGCCCACTCAAGGAAGCCATCCTTTTCTACAAGATCCTCAAAATGATCCTTGTCGAGAAAAAAGTAATGGACCCCGTCCTTTTCTCCTGGACGTGGATCACGAGTAGTAGCAGAAACGGATACCCAAGCATCAGGTATCCGTCCAAGTACTTTAGATAGCAATGTGCCTTTACCGGCTCCAGAAGGGCCGGAGATCACAAACAAGTTTCCTTTGCGGGAGCTGGAATTATCCAAGACGATCAAGCAGCGCTTTCTGCTGGCGCTCGCCCAAACCCTTAAGACGGCGTGATTCAGCGATATCAAGTTCCTTCATAATCTTCTCGGCCTTGGCTTTACCGTATCCAGGAAGGGTTTCGATCAAGGTAGAAGCCTTCATACGACCAACAATAGGATCATCCTTCATTGCAAGAACATCTGCAAGAGAAAGCTTGCCGTTCTTCAAATCATCACGGACTTGAGCTCGTTTAATGCGGGCAGCCTTGGCCTTTTCGAGTGCCTGCTGTCGTTCTTCGGGTGTTAACTGTGGAACCGCCATGGTCTCTCCTTTTTCTCCTGTGATCCCTTCATGGAACATCACTTTCAACTGAACGGTCAGTGACTATACTATACGTTTTGAGAATTTACACAATCACATAATTTTGTCCAGTTATTTAAAATACTGTTCACAAACTAATGAACAGGTATTTTATACATAATTTTCCATTTATTTCTTTTGAATATTAAGTATTTTTCCATACCCCTTTGAAAAAATACACCCCAAATGACAAGCAAATGGGGTGTAGGAGCTGTTTCGAACGCTAAATACGTTGTTTTCGCGTAAGAAAACTAGAGGAGGCTGTGGCACGAGTAACCCGAAAGCGCAGCCGAGGGGCTTCCCAACAGGGAGAATATCGCAACTACCTTACCTTCTCGCTCTTCCACATACCGAATAGCCTTGAGCGCCACGTCGTCAACGAGCGTATCTAGCACGAGTACGACCTTCTCTTTTTTCTTCACGACAGTCGTAGAAGCACATTCATCTCCTGCGACCTCAAGCAGACCGAAACGCATCCATGCGCTCAAGGCAACCGAGTAGCCGAAATACGACTCAACGCCAGACGGAGCAAGAACCAATTCAGGCTTCAGGTCCCGATCGAGCTTTTGAAGCAGCTCTACTGCCAAACGATTCGAAACGATCGGATCTTCCATCAATGCCGCCGAATCAATGCACTCCCCCTCATCAGTTTCGACAAGGGCGTTCATTTTCTTCAGAAGTTCTCGCACTTCCGCTTGTTCCATGATCATAGCTCCTTCGCAATGGCTTCAAATGCCGCAGCAGGATCAGCCTGTTCAGTAATAGGACGACCGATAACGATATGAGATGCGCCGCTATCGAACGCCTCTTTTGGGGTTGCAACACGGGTCTGGTCCCCCAAGGAAGAACCAGCAGGACGAACACCAGGTGTTACGATATACGCCTCAGGACCCAAGACCTCGCGAAGCAACGCCGCTTCCTGCGGCGAAGCCACTACGCCGGATAGACCAGATTCTTGAGCATGGAGCGCAAGGGTCTTCACTTGATCGACCACGTCACGTTCGACACCGGTCAGACGCAGCTCTTCTCCACTCATACTCGTAAGCACGGTGATACCCAGAGAAATGGGCTCGGTCTCTACCCAACGCGCTTCGGAGAGGCCCTTCTTTGCGGCAATCATCATCTTCTTGCCGCCTACGGCATGCATGGTGATCATATCGGCACCCGCCTCTGCGGCGGCCTTTGCCGCGCCTTGGACCTGATGAGGAATATCGTGGAACTTCAAGTCAAGAAACACCTTGAATCCACGCTTTTGCAAAGCGGTGATGAAATAAGGACCTTCTTGGTAAAAAAGAGTCATGCCCACTTTTACCCACGTAGCTTTACCCGCAAGAGAATCAGCTAGCTCGAAGGCACGGGATCGATCGCAGTCGAGAGCGACGATAACGCGCTCCTTTCGCGGAATGGAATTGAAGTCTAGCATTCCAGTGCTCCAATCAGTTGCTTAACATCAGTAACGCCCATTGTTTCACAATATGACGCGATACCATCGATCACTTCTATGGTCGCACGCGGATCAGCGAAATTCGCCGTACCCACTGCAACCGCGGTTGCGCCTGCAAGCATGAATTCGACCGCATCAGTACCGTTCGTGATACCGCCCATACCCAAGATCGGAATAGATACCGCTTGATGGACCTGATGTACCATGCGCAAAGCGACCGGCTTCACCGCAGGGCCGGAAAGACCACCCACAACGCGCGCAAGCAACGGCTTACGAGTTTTTACATCTATCGCCATTCCTAAAAGCGTATTGATAAGAGAGACCGCATCGGCTCCGGCAGCCTCGACCGCCTTGGCAATGACTGTAATGTCGGTCACATTCGGAGACAACTTAACGATCAGAGGTCGATCTGTACGGCAACGGCACGCCTCAACGACCTGCGCCGCCATTACGCTATCGGTACCGAACGCCATTCCCCCATTGTCAACGTTGGGGCATGAGATATTTATCTCATACGCGTCGACCTCAGGCGAAGATTCGAGTGCTTCGACGACCGCAGCATACTCTTCAGCGCTGTGACCGGATACATTCACGATGACTGTCGCGTTCTGCTCCTTGAGCCACGGCAGATCCCGCTGCATCAACACTTCCACACCCGGGTTCTGCAACCCGATGGAATTAAGCATCCCTGAAGGGGTTTCCGCAATGCGCGGCGCGTCGTTACCCGCCCATCCATGAAGAGAAACACCCTTGGTCGTAACCGCGCCCAAAGCGCTCACATCGATGAAATCCGAATATTCACGCCCGGCCGCAAAGGTACCTGAAGCAGTGGTGACCGGGTTCTTCATCACCAACCCGCCAAGGTTCACTGACATATCGAGTGCCATTACCACAACACCTCCGATGCATCAAAAATAGGACCGTCAATGCAAGAGCGCTTTCGGCCAGCCGTTGTTTCAACGATGCAAGACAAGCACGCACCGATCCCGCACGCCATGCGCTTCTCAAGAGAGATCCAAGTGGGGATCCCTGCAGCAAGGGTCATTTCAGAAACGATCTTCATCATAGGCTCAGGACCACAACATGCAACATAGTCGTAGCTACGCTCAGCGATCTGCTGTACTACTAAATCAGTACAGAAACCCGCATGACCACGCGAACCATCATCAGTGGCGATCATTGGATTCCTACCCAGCAACTGGGTATACCGCGGCTCGACCACCAGCGCATCAGCGCTTTGAGCACCCAAGACGACATCAACATTAATACCTTGCGCAACGAGCTCTTGTGCATGCATGAAAAGCGGAGCTCCCCCCACGCCACCAGCGACCAGAAGAGCAGAAGAGGTATTTTCAGGGATCGTCCAACCATGACCGATCGGACCCATAACACTCAAGACCGCACCCGGTTCAAGGGTGGTCATATGAGCACTACCGAATCCTACGACCTGATACAGCACACCAATGCGCGAACCTTCTTCGCAGGTGTAATACACCGAGAAAGGACGACGTAATATATGCCCTTCCATACCAGGGATCTTTACGTGGATGAATTGCCCTGGGAGAACCTGTTGGCCTATTTGATCAACATCGATCTCCATGATCCACAGACGATCAGTGCAGGCCTTGTTCGAATGAATAACGCCTTGCTGTTCTAGCACTTGCGCCATACGATCACCTCTCTTCCCATTGATCTAGATCTTGAAGCGCGATGATGGGGAGCTTCTCATCGCACAGATTATCGATCGCCGAAACGAATGCCTGCGCACCCGCGAGCGTCGTAACGTAGCATAGGTTCTGACGCACCGCCATCGTACGCAGGTGATACCCATCAGAACGCGTTTCCTGCCCGAAGGGAGTGTTGATCATAAGATCGATCTTTCCATCGGCGATCAAAGTAGCGATATTGGGTTCTGGCTCGCTAACACGCGCCACTTCTTCGCAAGGGATATTAGCCGAACCAAGTGCTCGGGCGGTACCCGATGTGGACACCAACGTAAAGCCCATGCGAACCAGATCTCGAGCAAGAGGAAGGATCGCACGCTTATCGCGATCACAAACCGACACGAAGCAAGTGCCGCTCGTAGGCAACTTCATCGAAGCAGCAGCCTGGGTCTTCGCATATGCAGCAGGGAAATTGTGCGCAATACCCATGACCTCACCAGTCGACTTCATTTCAGGGCCGAGGATAACATCGCTACCCGGGAAACGTCCGAAGGGCATGACCGCTTCTTTAACGCAGAAATGAGCTTGCCTACGTTCATCGTCCGGTAGATCGAACGACGCGATCTTCTCACCCGACATGATACGAGCCGCCAATTTAGCTAGAGGTACTCCCGTCGCCTTCGAAACGAACGGAACCGTTCGAGAAGCACGCGGATTAGCCTCAATGACATACACCACCATATCCTTGATGGCGAACTGGATATTGATCAGACCCACTACGCCTAAGCGCTTCGCCAAACGACGCGTGATCGAGCGCAACTGCGAGACCTGAGACTCGGACAAGGTAAAGGGTGGAATACAGCAGGCGGAGTCACCCGAATGCACACCCGCCTCTTCAATGTGCTCCAATACACCGCCGATATAGACATCGTCACCATCGCACAACGCATCAACATCGCATTCGATAGCGCCTTCGAGGAAACGGTCAAGGTACACCGGATGATCAGGCGTAATGCGCGCAGCTTCGGCCATGTACTTTTCCAAGTACTTCGCATCGTAAGCAATGACCATGCCGCGACCGCCCAGCACATAGCTCGGACGAACCAGCAGAGGAAAGCCAATGCGATCCGCTACACGACAAGCCTCTTCGAACGATGAAGCCATACCCGCTGCAGGATAGGTGATATGCAATTCGTCCAAGATCTCAGCAAAACGATCGCGGTCTTCGGCCAGGTCGATCGCTTCAGGCTTGGTACCCATCACCACAACACCTGCATCCTCTAATGCACGTGCGAGCTTCAGCGGCGTCTGGCCGCCCAGGGTAACCACTACCCCATCGGGCTGCTCAACATCGATGATATCCATAACGTCTTCGTAGGTAAGCGGCTCGAAGTACAGACGATCGGAAGTATCGTAGTCAGTAGAAACCGTTTCAGGATTGCAATTAACCATAATGGTCTCATACCCCGCATCATGAAGCGCATAGCTCGCATGAACGCAGCAGTAGTCGAATTCAATGCCCTGACCAATGCGGTTAGGGCCAGCGCCCAAGATCATGGCACGTTTTTTAGTGGCGGGACGGACTTCGCTTTGGCCCGATTCATAGGTCTTGTAGTGGTATTCGGTCAGGCTTTCGAATTCAGCGGCGCAGGTATCGACCGTCTTGAATACCGGGATAACACCCAGCTCCTTACGACGTGCGCGCACCGTGAGCTCATCAGCGTCACATAAATAAGCGATCTGAGCATCGGAAAGACCGTAGCGCTTAGCCTGGAGAAGACCCTGAGCATCAAGGTCGTCAAGCGAATACTGCGAAAGCGCCTGTTCGACCATGATGATGTCATAGATACGCGAAAGGAACCAACGGTCGATCTTAGATGCAGCGAATACCTGATCGATGCTCCAGCCGCGGCGGAACGCCTCGGCAACATAGAAGACACGATCCTCTGTAGGAAGGCCCACCAGTTCCTCAAAACGCTCTTCATCGAACGCATCTTTACCGTCAGCACCCAGGCCAGCACGACCGTTCTCAAGCGAGCGCATCGCTTTACCGAAGGCTTCTTCGAAGGTGCGACCGATCGCCATGATCTCGCCGACCGCTTTCATGCGAGTGGAAAGCGTTGTATCAGTGCCCTTGAACTTTTCGAAAGCAAAACGAGGGACCTTAATGACGCAATAGTCAATGGAGGGCTCGAAGCACGCAGGGGTCGCCTTAGTAATATCGTTCACGATCTCGTCGAGGGTATACCCTACCGCAAGCTTCGCCGCGGCCTTCGCAATGGGGAACCCTGTTGCCTTCGAAGCAAGAGCTGACGAGCGCGAAACACGCGGGTTCATTTCGATAACGATGAGACGACCGTTGTCTGGATTAAGAGCGAACTGAACATTCGATCCACCCGTCTCAACTCCGATCTTTTCAAGAATCGCTAGCGAAGCCACGCGCATACGCTGATATTCAACATCAGATAGAGTTTGAGCAGGTGCCACCGTAATAGAGTCGCCCGTATGCACGCCCATCGGATCAAGGTTCTCAATAGAGCACACGATGATGCCATTTCCCGCCCTGTCGCGCATGACCTCCATCTCGTACTCTTTCCATCCCTCGATGCTCTCTTCGACGAGCACCTCGGAAACCGGAGACAGGTCGAGTCCCTGTGACACGATAGAGCTCAGCTCTTCAGCATCATGAGCAATGCCGCCACCAGCACCACCTAAGGTGAACGAAGGGCGAATGACCAGGGGGTATCCCAAGGATCCAGCCAATTCGTGCGCATCTTCGACCGAGTACGCATATCCACTGCGTGCTACTTCCAGGCCGATTTCCGCCATCGCCTCATTGAACTGTTTACGATCTTCGCCGCGCTGGATCGCCGCCAGATCGCAGCCGATCATTTCAACGCCATACTTATCGAGAACGCCTGCTTCGGCGAGTTCGACCGCCGCATTGAGAGCCGTCTGTCCACCAAGGGTGGGTAGCAATGCATCAGGACGTTCTTTATCGATGATCTTTTCGATGAATTCCTTGGTTATAGGTTCAACATAGGTGCGATCGACCAGCTGAGGGTCGGTCATGATCGTGGCGGGGTTGGAGTTCACCAGCACCACTTCATAGCCGTCTTCCTTCAGGACCTTGCATGCCTGAGCACCCGAATAGTCGAATTCACATGCCTGACCGATAACGATCGGACCAGAACCGATGACGAGAATACGTTTAATATCACTACGCTTAGGCATGAGCTTCTCCTTCCTCGGCTCCAAAGACCCAGCCAGCAAGACGATCCGTCGCAATATCAATACCGAGATAATCGCTATCTCCATCCATCAGACGCGTGAACGCCGTGAACAGATAATGAGCATCAGTCGGACCCGGGCTCGCTTCAGGATGATACTGGACCGAGAACACCGGATGATCCAAGAAAGCGATACCTTCGGCAGTACCGTCATTGAGGTTCACATGAGTCAGGCGAATGCGGCCGAATCGTTCATTTTGAACAACGGGAGCAATGCGACGCTCGCTCCAGAAACGCAGATCGCTCACATGATCGCTCATACCACCGGAAAGCTCGGGCACTAGCGGGCCGAGTGAATCGAAGAGAAGGCCGAACCCGTGGTTCTGCGCGGTGATCTCGACTCGGCCGGTCAGAAGATTCATGACCGGCTGATTGCCGCCACGATGACCATACTTCAGTTTCTCCATTTCCGCGCCGCTCGCCAGCGAGATCATCTGATGGCCAAGGCAAATACCGAACAGAGGAACCTTGCCGATGAGCTTTTCGACCTGCGTATACGTTTCGCGTACGGCCTCAGGATCCCCCGGACCATTGCTCAAGAAGACCCCATCGGGATCGAGCGCCAACACCTCTTCAGCTGGAGTGTCCCAAGGAACCACCATCAACGAACAACCCACACGAATAAGGCCCTGCAAAATAGACTTCTTCACGCCGCAATCGTAGGCAACGACCTTATAAGTGGCAGGCCGAGCATCAGCTACCGCAAAAGCATGACTTGCAGGCAGCGCATCATACGACGATGCCTCAACGCGACTGACCGTGCGAGCAAGATTAACTCCCACGATACCTTCGGACGCACGGACCTTGGTCAGCAGGCTTTCCGTATCAAGATCGGTGGTTGAGATAACGCCGCGCTGCGCACCATGATCCCGCAAATGCATTGTGAGCGCACGGGTGTCGATCCCCGCGATCGCCACAACGTTGTTCTGCATAAGATAATCAGGCAAGCTCATTTCGCTTCGCCAATTAGAAGGAGTAAAGCACATGTCGTGAACGACCAACCCGCGCAATGCAAGCGAGTCAGCCTGCAGATCATCGGAATTAACACCATAGTTGCCGATCTGCGGATATGTCATCGTGATGATCTGCCCCGCATAGGATGGATCGGATATCACTTCCAAATAACCCTCAAGAGAAGTATTGAAGCAGACCTCGCCGAACACCTCCCCTTCCGCTGCGCAGGAAAAGCCCTCGAATACAGAGCCATCTTCCAGCACGAGCTTAGCTGCGCCTCTTCGTCCTTGGCTGGTACGCTCCAACAACTTACTCAACGACGACACCATCCTTGCATGTCATCGTGCCACCAACGAACACATCGGTCGCACGTCCTGTTAATTCATATCCTAAAAAGCCACTGTTCTTCGATTTTGAGCACATCTCATCTTCCGTAACGACCCATGTGCATTCTGGATCGAAAATGGTTATGTCGGCAATGCCGCCCGCTTCCATGCGTACCTGATCGACGCGGAGGATCTCACGCGGCTTGATGGCCATCAGTTCAACCATACGGTCGTAATCGATGTGGCCGGGCTTCACCAAATAGGTGATGATGGTTGCGAGTGATGTTTCGAGACCGGTCATACCAAATGGAGCCAGCTCGAACTCACGTGCTTTTTCGTGCGCGGCATGCGGAGCATGATCGGTAACGATGCAATCGACCGTGCCGTCCTTAATACCTTCGATGATCGCCTCGTTATCATGCTTACTGCGCAACGGTGGGTTCATCTTCAGATTCGTGTTATAGGTCGTCGTCAGGTCGTCTTCATTCAAGGCAATATGATGAGGCGTTGCTTCGCACGTTACCGCAATGCCACGCGCCTTGCCTTCACGAACCAACTCGATTCCACGCGCCGACGTAATATGCTGAATATGAATGGGGCATCCCGTTAATTCAGAAAGAGCGATATCGCGCTGGATCTGCAGTTCCTCACCGGCCGCAGGCCAACCCACCATTCCCAAACGCGTCGATACAACGCCTTCGTTGACCTGCCCAGGACCGACCAGATCCTCATCTTGACAATGGCTCATAACGACTTTGTCGAACATCTTCGCGTAATCCATAACGCGGCGCATCATACCCGCGTTCTGGACGCCGCGCCCATCGTCAGTGAAGGCGACCACGCCGTGCGCGACCATATCGCCGATCTCGGCAAGGGACTCACCCTTAAGCCCCTTCGTGCACGCCCCCGATGGATACACGCGACAATGATTCGCCTCGCGAGCCTTATCAAGAACGTAATCGACGATCGATGCGTTGTCAGTCGTTGGAGATGTATTGGGCATGGAGCAGATCGCGGTAAAACCACCGTGAGCAGCCGCAGCCGTTCCCGTTTCGATGGTCTCCTTGTATTCTTGACCTGGATCACGTAAATGCACATGAACATCCACCAGACCAGGAACCGCGATGCAACCGCTACGTTCAAGTATTTCGGCATCAGGGCAATCAATTCCCTGTTCGATCCGTTCGATCGTGTCGCCGCTGATTAGCATATCGGTCACTTCATCGATGCCAACCGCTGGATCAATGACGCGAATGTTCTTAACGAGATACTTCATCGTTACCTCCCCCTAACAAAAGATAGATCAGCGCCATACGAACGCATACGCCCGAAAAGACCTGATCGACAATAACGGAATGATGCCCATCCGCCATATAGCTATCAAGTTCCACTCCTCGATTGATGGGACCGGGATGACAGATGATGGCATCTTCTTTCATGAGTTTTGAACGCTCCTGAGTAAGACCATAGAGCAAATGATATTCGCGCAGACTCGGGAACGGTGCGTTCTCGAGACGCTCCATCTGAATGCGGAGCATGTAGACCACATCAAGGTCCGGAAGAACACTATCAAGATGAGGAGCTACCCGTGCAGCACCCAGTACTTCAGGACAAGCAGGAAGCAACGTAGCCGGCGCGATCAGCGTCACTTCCGCGCCCATACGATTAAGAGCAGGGATCAAAGATCCGCACACGCGCGAATGAGCGATATCGCCCACGATGCCCACCTTGAGCCCTTCAAAGGAACCCTTTTCCTTCCAAATGGTATACAGGTCCAAAAGCGCCTGAGTAGGATGTTGATGCTTGCCATCACCAGCATCAATGACCGCCGCGTTGGTGTTCTGCGACACCATATAAGGAGCTCCCGCGCATTTATGACGAACGATGAACATATCCACCTTCATCGCATCGAGAGTGCGAACCGTATCCACGAGGCTCTCGCCCTTTACGGTCGAAGAAGCACTGCCACCCGCATTGAGAGAATCACATGAGAGACGCTTCTCCGCCAATTCGAACGATCCACGCGTACGCGTCGACGGCTCGAAGAACAGGTTGCACACCGTCTTGCCCCGCAAAGCAGGCACCTTCTTGATGGCGCGTTCGTTCACTTCCTCGAACATGCGTGCCTGCTCGAGGACGGTCATAATATCGTCACGCGATAGATCGTCGATCGAAAGTAAATGCTTATGCGCGAACATGACCAGCTCCCTTCAGTGGCGCAGAGCCCACACGATCTCCTGGCTGCAAACGCGTGATGCGAACGCAGGACTCACCGTCAACTTCCTTGATGTAGAGTCGCACGCTCTCATTTGCGGCAGAGGGAACGTTCTTTCCAACGAAATCAGCGCGAATAGGAAGTTCGCGATGACCTCGGTCAATGAGGGTCGCGAGCTGAATGCGTTCTGGGCGACCTAGATCCATCAGAGCATCGAGCGCTGCGCGAATAGTGCGTCCCGTATAGAGCACATCATCGACGAGGACGATCGTTTTACCATCAATGGAAAACAAGATGTCGGTCCCCTGCACCAAGGGAGCCAGGCTCATCGGGGAATCGTCGCGATAGAAGCTGATATCAAGCGAGCCAACAGGTAATTTCGTGCCCTCGATATCTTCAATGAGAGCAGCAAGACGATGCGCGAGGACATCACCTCGCGTCACAATGCCAACGATCGCTAGATCCTGGCATCCTTTGTTCTGTTCGAGGATCTGGTGCGCCATTCGGATTAGAGTTCGGTCGATTTCCGACTCTTCCATGACTACCGATTCCTCAATGTTGTGTTCTTGCATGCACGCTCCTTTCTAAAACAAAGTGCGTACAGCAGAAGCCGGTTGCCCGCAAAGCAGTGCATCGTTTATCAGATGTTCCGATCTGCAGGTACCCTCCGTCATAAAGCAAAAAACCCCACGACAGAGAGGGGCAATCAGTCAGGCTTAGGGCCATGCCGCCCTAAACAATATGTTTGCGCCTTATCGGTCTCTCTGTACCGCCATTAAAGGTCGCTTTTGATTATACGGCTCGTATCTCAAGTGGTCTAGTTAAAATCACGTTACGGGATTCGATCAGAACGCTTCCAATCGGCCCGGATCACCGCATTTCGATCTTCGGATTTTCCTTGCATGACACACAAAAAAGAGTCCCTATGGATAGGGACTCGAATGCTAAAGTTCAGGGATGATCATACGCTCATGACTGCGTTCGATCGCGTTACCGAGCGCTCCGTTATGAAATGCAACGAAGGACACAGGCGAAATGAGCATCAGGGATCGGACCACTCGCTTCAGAAGAAGACAGCTCTTCACTTGAGAACTCTCCCACTATCTCAAAGTGAGAGCCTCTCTCGCTTTTCAGGAACTCCTGCACGACCTCTCGGTTCTCTTCCGGGAACACAGTGCACGTCGCATACGTAAGGTGACCATCCTTCTCGACCAACCGTGCCGCTTCGTTGAGTAGAGAGAGCCCCGTTTTTTTGAATGAAGCGATATCCTCTTTCCTCAAACGCCAGCGAGCGTCGGGATGACGACGTAAAGTTCCCGCTCCAGAACAAGGTGCATCGATGAACACTGCATCATAGAAAACGTTGTCGAACGAAGAAAGATCCGTCGCATCGCAGCAGTATGATGCTGTTTCTTCAATACCAGCTTGCTGCAAACGAGCAGTACGCTCCTTCTGTTTACGCGAATCAACATCAAGGGTCTCAAGGGGCATTTGGCGACCAAAACGCGAAAGCGCTACGTTCTGCAAGAGGATCGATTTGGTCCCCCGGCCCGCACCGATTTCCAAGAAGCGCTTCGGACACGTAGACGGCACCGCCATAGATGCGACGCACTGAGCAGCCGCGTCAGATATGACCAACCCACCATCAGCAAGCAAGCGTTCGACTTTCGGATGAGCGACCGCTTTGCGTTCCGCGAACACGAACAAGGGGAAAGAGGGTGTTACCTGGCCTTTTGGCTGATAAGGAACTACCTTTATCCCCTCACTTACTAAATGCTTGAGCGTTTGAGGGCCATTTTGACGCGCTAAATTCACCATAAAGAACAAAGGTGCCGGCTCATTGGAGCGCTTCATGAAGGTATATGCCCGCTCGTGACCCCATTCATCTACGAGCTTTTCTCCGAACCACAAAGGGAACCCCGTCTGCGCACAGGCAGGACGAATCTCGCTCGCAGCATCACCAAAGGGAAACTCAGACTTCATATCAGCAATACGGCGCAATACGAAATTTGCCACGCGTGACGCCTTAGGCTCGATAGTTCGCACTAATTCGACACCTTGGTCAACTGCCACATGAGCAGGTTTATCAAGTACAAGCAGTTCACACGCAGAGATCCGCAAGGCAATCCGCAGTGGTTCTTGAATATCCGATGGCTTTGAAAGAACCGAATCGATCAGCTCATCTAACGTACCGCGACGTGAGACCACTTCGCGGCATAGAAGATAGGCAAAGGCCTTTTCATGCTCGGGAAGACGATTGCCATCGGGAAAATGACGCCACGCCTCTTCAAGAAAACAATCTTCTTTTTGCACACGTGCAAGAACCTTATAAGAAAAAGCGCGAGCCGATGTCACCCTGCTCGGACGCTTTCGTTTTGCGGTTCGCCGCGCTGAATCACCCTGTCCTGCATAGGAACGAGAACAAGCAGCTCGAGACGTTGAGGGACGATCGATATTACGAGCCATAAGATTCGCTCCAAGACGCTCCGTTTTGCTTTATGCCTTGAATACCCGCTGCGAACGCTTGAGCAGGCATTGCCTTTTTGCCGTCGGGTTTTACTTCACAAAGCTCGATGGCACCATCCGAACAGCCCAGATAGAATCGTTTCTGCGAGAATGCAACACGACCCTCTTCGGGAGCCTGCTCAAGTTGATCTGCACTACGTGCAGCAAGAACCGTCACCGGCTTTTCAGCAATAACGCATCGGCAGGGGTGATTATCGCTTGATGCACGAACACGACGGAGAACATCCTCTACCGTCAAGGATGGCTGCAGATCAAGTTCACCCTTTTCGATCTTTTCCGCATAGGTCACACCGAGCGTTTCATCCTGCTCGGTCCAAACAAGAACCTCATCAGCATCTAGCTGATCGAGAACCTCCACCAGAGCCGCGCCGCCGACTTTCGCAAGTTCGAGCGAGAGCTCATCGGCGCTCTTCTCGTCAACGGATACCTCTCGGACAAGCGCCGTTGCACCGGTATCGAGGCCTTCTTCCATGCGCATGATGCCAATGCCCGTATAAGCATCTCCTGCCAAAATAGCACGCTCCACCGGCGCAGCACCACGCCAACGCGGCAGGAGCGAGCCGTGCACGTTCAGACAACCGAACCGAGGCAGATCGAGTACACGCTTTGGCAATATGGCACCATAAGCCGCTACGCAAATAACATCAGGCTCAAGCGCTTGTAGCTGAGCGAACGCCTCATCACTGCGAAGAGATGCGTATTCGAGCACCGGGACCCCTTCAGCGAGAGCACGTTCCTTAACTGGAGAGCTGATCAGTTTTTTTCCGCGTCCCCTTACGGCATCGGGGCGCGTTATCACTCCTACCACCTCATGAGATGATCGGAAAAGCGCGTTCAGGATCTCTGCTGCAAAGTCGGGCGTACCCATGAAGACGATGCGCACGTTTAGCCTACCTCTCCTGGCTTAGCTCCCTGTTCAAGAGCAATATGGTAATCATGAAGCGCCTTGATGCGATCGACCGGCGAACAGGATTCGAACAGCGTAACCCCATCAAGATGATCGATCTCATGCTGCAGGCAGCGCCCCAACAGGCCATCGCTCTCTACGGTTCGCTCTTCGCCATTAAGATCGAAATAGCGTACGCGGACCGTTGATGAACGAGTAATGGGCACGGAAATACCTGGCAGGGACAAACATCCCTCTTCATCGGTAATGATATCGTCGCTCTTCCATTCGATTACTGGGTTGACCAGCACGATCGGATCGGCGTTACCTTCTTCATCAAGGCAATCGATGACCACGAAGCGTTTATTGATGCCCACCTGCGGAGCCGCAAGTCCGCAACCGGAATTCGCATACATTGTCCTAAGCATTTGCTTGCTCAGTTTTATCAGGGATCTATCCCCCACCGTGCAAGGCTCGCATACTCGTCTTAGCCCCGGATCGGGAGATAGAACGATTGGTAAGGTTCTCATATATATGCCTTTCAAATACGACACGCGATAGTTTTACGGACAAAGTATACCAGTCGCGCAAATAAGTCCTACAGGCAAACGACCCAAAGGCAGGAAAAGGCTACAGTACATTGAGAGGCCTTATTTCCCCACCGTTGCATGACGGGCACGTAGAGCGCGTACTTCTGCTTGAAGGCCGAGGATCGCTTGGAATAATTGATCGGCCTCTTCGCCGGAAGCTTCATCCATCTGAGCGCGCATCGCTGCGATGGCGACCTCCATATCACCCAAGGAAAGCTCTTCGGAAAGGAACGTTAGCATCGCATGCGCAGGCTGCGTATCACTCGTTGATACCGCCGTCAGAATACGTGCGGCATAGGGGCAGCGCTCCTGGGCCCGATAGATAAGATCTGCCACCGGAACCGCAGGGTCTTCAATAACGAGGTCCATCAGGATCAATGCTAGTTCTCGGTGGATCTTATCATGCCATTCCGTTTGACCGAGCTCATTGATGAACTGGGGGATCATGGCGGGATTATGAGCGCACAAGCTCAAGAACTCCCGCTCGGTACGCAGACGGTTCTTTTCCGCGGGCGTAAGTTGAACGGAACGCGGCGTCGCCTGTGTCGATCGCTGCGCAACTTCATCATCACGCAGCGTTGGAGCATTAAGCTCTTCTAAGCGAACTAATATATCCTGCTCGCGGGCATGCACTTTGCTTGCTATATAGACCGCATAGTCCTTTGCCAGAAGAGAGCTCTTAATAGGCGCAAGCAGGGCAAGCGATTCGCTCGTTGCGCGAGCACGCCCTTCAGGAGTTCGCAGATCATGACGAGCAAGCCGACGATCGATTCCGAAACGGATAAGAGGCACTGAAGACTGCAGGACCTGCTCAAAGGCCTCCGCTCCCCTTTCGGCAATAAAATCCGCTGGATCAAGGTCGTCAGGAAGCGTAACCGCACACAAATCGACTCGCGAATTACCCGCTTCAGGCGTAATGGACGAATCGATAAAACTAAGGGCGCGATCAGCCGCACGCTGTCCCGCCTCATCGCCATCGAATAAGTACACGATACGAGACTTAGCATGGTGAGATAACTGTCGAATATGCTGACGCGTAAGCGATGTTCCTAACGTAGCGACAGTATTAGTGAAACCCGCTCCATGCAAGGCAATGACATCGGTATATCCCTCAACAACGATAGCGACACCCGTGCTCGCCATGCGTGCTTTGGCCTTGTCGAGAGCATAGAGCACTTCTGATTTATGAAAGAGCGGCGTATCTCCCGAATTGAGGTACTTCGGCTCTCCACTGCCAATAACACGTCCCCCGAATGCAATAGCCTCGCCCCTGATATCATTTATAGGAAACATCACCCGATCGAAGAAGCGATCATTTACTCCTTGCGACCCCTTAACGGCGACATTCGCTTCGATCATTTCAGAATCGCTGAAGCCCAAGGACCTCAGATGAGTGACCAAGCGACGACGCCCTGGTGCATACCCTAAGCTCCATTCAACAGGAACCGAACCACCCAAGTTACGACCCGACAGGTATTCGCGCGCAGATGCCGCTCCCTCATCGGTTGAGCGCATAAGGAGCATATGGTAATAGCTCGCCGTTTCCGCGCAAACTGCTTTCAGACGTGCTTTTTTACTACGTGCCCGACTCGCCTGCGCCGATTCGGAAAGCTCTATTCCCGCGCGACGAGCCAAAAAACGAACCGCATCGACGAAATCAACATCATCGAGCTTTCGCACATACGTGATGATATCGCCCCCTTCACCGCAGCCAAAGCAGTGCCACGTCTGCGTTGAAGGGTCTATTTTGCAAGAAGGGGTCTTTTCCTGGTGGAACGGACAGCAGCACCAGAAATCTCTTCCGCGCTGACGCACAACCGAGCGCTCGGAAAACAATTCAAGAATATCGTTTGCTTCACGAACTCGACGGATGTCTTCATCGGAAAAGATAGCGATCAACCCCTACTGCTTCTTCTTGAAATACCTACCTATAGCGGCAAGCTCTCGCGCACATACGAAATATTACCCATAACGGTCTTGATCAGTTCTTCGGTGCTGTCGAACTTGATCATGGGACGCAAATACTCGACGAATTCCACTTCGATGGATTCACCGTAAATGTTCTCATCGAAATCAAGGATGTGGACTTCGCAGGAAGCGTCCGTCTTATCAGCGAACACAGGGGAAACACCCATGGAAACCGCCGCACGGTAACGTTTCCCGTCCACAAGCGCATATGCCGCATAAACCCCTTCGCACAGAACGCGACGATTGGGTTCGATGTACAAATTAGCTGTCGAAAAGCCCATATCCGCACCTTCGCCACGACCCTGCTGCACCTTTTCAACAAGGGAAAAACGACGGCCAAGAAGACGTTCGGCTTCTTCGAGATTATGATCCATCAAAAGCATTCGGATACGGGTCGCCGTAATAGGAGCTCCTTCGTCGCTGCGCAGATTATGCGCATCAATGTGCGTACCGCTCCGAGCGCCCCATTCCGCCAGATCAGCAACGGAACCTGCTGCTCGCGCACCAAAATGAAAGTCAAGTCCCACATGGAGATTGGAGGGAGCGAAGCCATTGAAGGTCTCTTGCAAGAACCCTTCCGGCGACAACGCCGCGAATTCACGGGTAAAAGGCAGAACGACGACCGCATCGACCCCACTTGCCAAGAGGAACTCCATACGTCGTTCGTTGCTCAGTAATTTACGTAAACGCTCTGGGTGGAACACCTCATCCGGATCGATATCGAAGGTCAATGCGATGGACTTGCCGCCATTTTCCTTCGCAGTTCCCTGAGCGCACTGCAGTAAATAACGGTGACCCCTATGAACACCATCGAATACCCCAAAAGCGCAAGAAGCGCCCTTGAAGAACGCATGATCGAAAGATTCGTTTACCCTATACAGCTCTGCCACGTTCTACACCTATCGAAAACACGCATCGCGCACGATAGCGATGCTCGGACCCACAATATTCATACAGCGCTTTAAGACGATTGTCTAGCAGCACTCCTATTATCTCTCCATCACGAGGTGGAGTATTTGACGCTATGACGCTCGTAGTGCACGTACACGGCGTAAAAACATCGGTATAGATCGGATCGTTAAGCGAAAGAGCCTGCTCAGACAAGAACGATCCATTTAATACCTGCTGTTCGCACCCACGTGCGAAGGCGAACCTGATGCCAAGCACCCTCAGCGGATCGATCGTCGCCTCATCGGGATACTGCTCCAATTCATCGAGGGTAACGCAGTCCGCCAATGCAACTGAACCAGATCGCGTACGCTCAAGAGAACTTACATACGCTGCCGTTTTAAGATCTCGCCCCATATCGCGCGCGATCGATCGCATGTAAGTACCTTTGCTCACCTTCATGTCAACGACCCATTCAGGAGCGATCTCGCCGCTAAGACCGACCGATTCGCGAACTTCTTCCAGAAGCGCCTCGTGTATTTCAAATGGACGGGCTTCAAGATCGATAATGGTCCCTTTGCGCGCCGCATCGTAAGATTTTCTTCCATCGACCTTGATGGCAGAATATATGGGAGGCACCTGCATCCCTTCACCCACCATGTTCGCAACGTAAGAAGAGGCGAACGATCGGTCAAGGAGCTTTTCTGGAGCAGGGATCTGCTTGATAATCGAACCCTCCGCATCATCGGTATCGGTCGAGAGGCCGAACTGAACCCCCATGCGATAACGTTTGGAGTGGCCCACCAAATACGCATCAAGTCTCGTCGCGGGACCCACACATACGACCAATACGCCTGACGCAAGTGGATCAAGCGTACCAGCATGACCAACACGACGCTCACCGAAGATCCTTCGGCAACGATTAACTACGTCATGAGAGGTCATACCGCATGGCTTCGCAACCGCGATCAGGCGGCTTATCCCTGAAGCACCACGTTTAGCCATTCAGGACACCCTTCGTCGAAAAGCAAAGCGCCTTGATGGTCTGCAACACATCGTGTCGCGCATCATCCAATGAACCATGATACGTAAAGCCCGCAGCTGCTTTATGTCCACCACCATCAAAGCGGCGAGCAACAGCGGCAACGTCGGTCTCTTCATCTTTAGCACGCATGCTCCCCCGTATTTCACCGGGAACGTTTTCGCGAAGAATAAGCGCCACGCGTACTCCGCGTATCGACCTCAAGACATCGATCAGCACTTCAGCATCGGCCTTCACGGCTCCACAAGCGTCAAAATCATCACGAGTCAGATACGACATCACTAACGATCCATCCTCATGGAACTCCATCCGATCGAGAATACGCTGTTCGAGTTTCACCGACGCAAGAGAGCGGTTCTGGAAGAACTCACGATTGACCAGAGCCGGATCAGCTCCTGCCTCCATCATCTTCGCAGCGCTCTTGAATGCTTGAGCCGTAGTGTTCTGATAGGCGAAACGTCCCGTATCGGTGATCAAGCCAGTCAAGCAGCACTGAGCGACTTCAGGGGTCACCGAATCGAGCAGGCAAGCGATTTCCCACACCAACATACTTGCCGATGGCGCATCAGGATCAACATAGGTGTATTCAGCCATGGCGGGGTCGAACGCATGATGATCGATCGTGAACCGAACATCAGCCTCATCATGCAATGACGCCGCAGTGCCGATGCGCTCAACGCTCGGGACATCTACCGCAACGAAAACACGCGCACAGGTCGGATAGTCGCTCGCCACGACCATCTTATCGATACCCGGCAAGAACATCAGGCCAACATCGATAGGGTCGGGCTTTGCGAGCAGGCACGTAGCCCGCTTCCCCATTGCGCGTAAACTGTGATAAAGCCCCAGCTGAGAACCAAGGCAATCTCCGTCAGGATTTACATGACCGCATATAACGAAATCGTCGAGCGCCCTAAAGCGCTCGGCGATTTCAAATAAGGTCGTATTAGTTTGAGGCGTGATCACCGAACTATCTACTCCTCTTGACCAGATGCATTTCGCGCCGCATCGCGCGCTAAGGCGCTTGCGATACGCTCTGCCTGATCAACACTCGTATCAAGCATGAAACGCAGCTCAGGAGCAACGCGCCATGAGAGCTTTTTAGCCATCAGGGAACGAATACGTCCTGCTGCAGCTTGAAAAGCTTCTGCAGTTTCAACATAGCGTGAAGGCTCTGTGGTGTAGAACACGTTAGCAACGCTTCTGTCGAAGCTCACTTCGCACGAAGTGATGGTCACCATATCCAAGCGAGGATCTGAGATCTCGAAGAGCAAGATGCTCGCGATGACTTCGCGTGCCTGTTCGTTGACCTTACGGCTCGATGAACCTTGCTTCATGATTACTCAACCCTTTCGACTTCGACGATACGGTATCCTTCGATCGTGTCGCCCACCTTGAGGTCCTGATATCCCTCAATGCCAATACCGCACTCATATCCGCTCTTGACGGTCTTTACGTCGTCCTTGAAGCGACGCAAGCTTGCGATAGCGCCTTCGAAGATAACCGTACCATCACGGACGATACGGACCTTGTCATCACGAGAGAGCTCGCCTTCGGTGATATAGCAACCAGCAATGGTACCGGCCTTGGGAACCTTGAAGGTATTGCGAACCTCAGCGATGCCGGTATCCTGCTCGACAATATCAGGAGAGAGCAAGCCAACACGAGCCGCGTTGATATCCTCAATGGCCTGATAGATAACACGGTACAACCTGATATCGACCTTTTCGCGCTCAGCGACCTCACGCGTCTTACCCGTAGGACGAACATTGAAGCCGATGATGATGGCATCAGATGCCGCTGCCAATGTAACGTCAGTTTCAGTAATGCCACCGACAGCCGCGTGAATGATATTGATCTTAACTTCAGACTGATCCATCTTCGAGAACGCATCACGCAGTGCTTCGATAGAACCGCCAACGTCAGCCTTAACGACCAGGTTAAGGTCGGTCGTCTTGCCTTCTTCAATGCGGGCGAACAGGTCATCCAAGTTCATATGAGCACGAGATTCCTGCTTTGCCAAGCGAGCACGAAGAGCACGTTCTTCAGCCAGACGACGAGCATCGCGCTCATCTTCGAACACTCTGAATTCATCGCCAGCAGAAGGAACGGAATTGAGACCGAGGATCTCCACCGGATCGGCAGGACGTGCCTCATCAACATGAGCGCCACGAGGATTGACCAATGCGCGGACCTTACCATACGAAGCACCTGCGACGACGACATCACCCGTATGCAACGTACCGCGAGCAACGAGCATGGTCGCAACCGGACCACGACCCTTGTCGAGGTTCGCTTCGATGACGAAGCCCGAAGCGAACGTGTCAGGATTCGCCTTCAGCTCAAGGACATCTGCCTGAAGCAAAATGGTCTCGAGCAGATCATCGATGTGGAGCTTTTGCTTCGCCGATACATCGACGAACATGTTCTGGCCGCCCCATTCTTCGGGGATAATGCCGTATTCGGTCAGCTCCTGTCGAACACGATCGGGAGTTGCACCAGGCTTATCGATCTTGTTGACCGCAACGACGATAGGCACTTCTGCGGCCTTTGCGTGATTGATCGCTTCAACCGTCTGAGGCATGACGCCGTCATCAGCTGCAACAACCAGGACGATAACGTCAGTTACCTGCGCACCACGCGCACGCATGGCAGTGAACGCTTCGTGACCTGGAGTATCGATGAAGGTGATCTGACGACCATTGATATTAGCGACCGACGCACCGATGTGCTGCGTAATACCGCCCGCCTCATGGCTCGCAACACCCGTGGAGCGAATGGCATCAAGAAGAGAGGTCTTACCATGGTCAACGTGACCCATGACCGTCACAACAGGAGGACGGGGCTTCAGGTCTTCTTCGGAATCATGGTAGACAACGGCGAATTCTTCTTCCGGAGATACCACGCGCACCTTTCGAGCAAGGTCATCAGCGATGAGTTCGATGAGTTCATCGCTCATCGACTGCGTCAACGTGAGTACCTGGCCGAGCATGAACAAACGCTTAACAACATCGTTAGGCGATACATCTACCAGTTCAGCGAACTGAGCTACCGTGGAACCCTGAGGGATCTCGACGACTGAATCGTCCAGAACCAATTCGGGATCGAGGCCCTTTTCAAGAGCTTCCATTTCAGCACGCTCACGCGCTTCCGCCTCGCGCTTTTCCTTGCGCTTCTTACGACGACCCTCACCATCATGGCTTGCCGCTTCTACGGCAGCACGAGCTTCGGCAAGCACCTTATCACGCTGCAGCTTTTCAGCCTGAACGGCCATCTGAGCATAGCGATCTTCGCCCTTAGGCACATCAGAACCGCTTGCTTCCAATTCTGGAACAGAAGGTTCAAAGCCCTTACGCTGCTTCTTACCCTTCTTGTTGTTGCGCTGATCTTGAGAAGCGTTCTTCTTGGCCGAATCGGATTCCTGCTTTTGGTGCTGCAGGCGCTCACGTTCGTTATTGATCTGATCGAGCAGAGAAGAGAAGTTCGACTTCGTGCTCACAGGAGCGGTCTTAGGAGAGGTCTTCTTGGGTTCAGGAGCAGCGGTTTTAGCGTTCTTGCGAGAACGATTATGCAGAGCTTCCTCTACCGCCTGCTTCTTCGCGACCTCTGCCGCACGCGCAGCCGCACGCTTACGCTCACGCGCTTCCGCTGCTTCGCGCTCTACGCGCTCACGCTCACGCTCGATCTGGGAAGCCAAGCTCTCAAAAGGCGAATTGGAGAGCTTTTGCTTTGCCTCTCCGCCACCTTGCGCATCGTTTTCCTGCTTGGAAGCGGACTTCGCTTCGCGACGAGCACGTTCCGCTTCACGCATTTTGCGCTCCGCCTCTACCGCCGCACGACGCTCTGCCTCTTCTTCGGCCTTACGCTGAGCTTCTTTTTCCTGCTCTTCAGCAAGCTTCTTCGCCTCTTCATCCTCCAGAGCACCCGCACGTTGTTTGATCTCGGGTTCAAGGTTCTTGCGGACCTTTTGAACATAGGCGTCTTGGAGAATGCTGGCATGGCTCTTAGCGGGGATCTTCATCTCCGCAAGGCGATCGAGCAGTTCCTTGCTGGTCATATCAAATTCTTTTGCCAATTCATGTACTCGCATGCCAGGCATATAATCTCCTCGTCTAATTATCCTCGTGGGAAAGCGATGCGCATAACTCGGTGGCGATGCGCTCGCGATCCTCGCTGGTTATTTTAATCCTCAATGCCGAATCTAGGCGTTTTGAATCCAAGGCTTTTTCAAGACACGAAACACCACAGACATAAGCCCCTCTCCCGTTCATTCGTCCCGTTTCATCAAAACGAACGTCCCCTTCAGGAGTACGCACGATACGGAGCAAAGACGACTTAGCGTCAGTTGCGCGACATACAATGCAGGTTCTCTGTCGGGTGCGAGTAGCCATAAAGATATCCGTTAGTCCTCATCCTCGAATTCAGCATGAATACCGCAATAACGATATCCAGGACGAGCGTGGTTGCGACAACGCGTACCATCTTCGCCCATATATGCACACAATCCATCTTCAGAATCATCGAAGTCATCTTCATCGATAAGAGCAGGCTCATTCAGAAGCGATTCGCCAGCGAATGAAGCTGACTTGATGTCGATATGCCATCCGGTCAGGCGCGCTGCCAGACGAGCGTTCTGGCCTTCCTTGCCAATCGCCAAGGAAAGCTGATCGTCAGGAACGATAACGGTAGCGTAGTTGTTCTCTTCATCGATATCGACACGCGTTACGCGTGCAGGAGAAAGAGCGTTCGAAACATATACCGCAGGATCTTCGTTCCACTGGATGACGTCTACGCGTTCGTTGCGCAGGCCCTCAACGACCATTCGAACACGAGAACCCTTAGGTCCAACACATGCACCTACTGGGTCGAGGTTAGGTTCGCGCGAGGAAACCGCGATCTTAGAGCGCTCACCCGGTTCACGAGCGATGGACTTGATTTCTACCAGCCCGTCATAGATCTCAGGAACTTCGATCTCGAACAAACGACGGATCAGATCGGGGTGGGTACGCGAGACGACGATGGAAGGACGAGCATGCTCGCCGCGCATCTTCGGAGCGTCGGAATTCGGATCACGAACTTCAACGATCAAGGTCTTCAGGCGCTGATTATGACGATAACGTTCGTTTCGGGGACGCTCATTGCGCTCACCAGGATTACGCTTCAGGTCGTAATGTGGCAATTCCGCTTCAACGCCATCACGGATCTTAATGATGGTGAAATCGGGAGTACCCTGCAGTACCGTACCCGTGACCAGATCGCCTACACGGCTCGAGAACTCTTCGTAGATCGACTGACGACCCGCATCGCGAACAATAGAACCGATAACGTTCTTCGCATTCAATGCAGCGATACGGCTTACATCCTCGGGAGTTACGTCACGTTCTTCGAATTCGGTGTACTCGCCCGTTTCCTCATCGGGCTCGCCGACGGGGATCAGTTCGTATACATAGATCTTTCCCGTATTACGGTCGATGATGACGCGTGCATCGAATTCAAGATCGAGAATGTGCTGATAACTTTTAGCCAATGATGCCTCAAGGCGTTCGATAAGATAGAACTCATCGATCTTACGCTCGTGAGCCAGTGCCTGAAGTGCTTCAATTAATTCAGAGGCTGCCATGGAATAGTCCTTTCTACCCGCTGAAATCTATCGTGCCAATGATGTGAGCTTTCTTAATATGCTCGTAGGGAAAATGCTCAGTGATTCCGTCAACCGACAGAAGGATCATGGAATCTTCCACGCCCTCAAGGATCCCAACCCATTTTGAACGACCCTGGTGAGCTTCCTTGAGCATGATCTGCGCCTTTTCACCTGCAAATCGAGCGAAGTGATCCAGAGTTCTCAAAGGACGGTCAATGCCCGGAGACGAAACCTCAAGGGTATATGCTCCAGGAAAAGGATCCAGCTCATCCATGATCTGGTTGACCCATTCCTGAGCAGCGGAAAGTTCATCGAAACCGATTCCGCCCTCGCAATCGAGATATACGCGAATCGTGGGTGCCTTGCGTGATCCCACCAATTCAACCGTAACGATCTCCATGCCGTGAGCAGCAGCCTGTGGTTCGAGTGCTTCAAGCAACATGCGTGCTTTCCCGGTTAGCATCCTTGTCCCTCCTTCAGTCCCTTAGAAACAAAAGAAGCGGGAACAACCCCACTTCCTCGTCCAACGAAAGCTATCATGTTTTTCACATGTATCAGATTTATAACATATTTGGTACGTTCAATGCAAATCGAGAAATAGATCTTTGTAAAGACCGACACATCCCCTTTATTCGGTTATGGTCGGCTTTGCTTGATCGTATGCGGCATCGAATGACTTCTCAGAAACAGATGATCCACCTTTCAAGTCCATTTTGAGCGGAGCAAGGATCTCGGAATCATGCCCCCGAGGATCATCGTAGGTCAAGCTCACTTCCCAGCATTGATACAGAACACCGACTCGCGTGAGCAAGTACCCATACAATTCATCGACTTTCTGATACTCAGCATAGAGCGAATCATCATCAGAAAGCCCTGTTTGCGCCCAAGAATCAGCAAGCGCCTGCTGCGAATCAGCGATCGAGGTCGCAAGAGCGGAACAAGAATCGGCATACGTGCTACGCGTTTCGCGATTGACTACCCCGTAATACCCTTCGAGCCCATCTACCTCATCATCGATCTGCATACGCCAAGCACCTAGATCGACATATGACGAACCAAGCGTATCGATGAACGACTGACGAGCGAGCGCTGCAGCATCTGCGCCCTCTTGCGCAGACTCATTCGATCCCGTCTGGTCATCCGATGCCTCATCGCCGTGGTACGTCTCAGATATAAAAGGAATTTCAATACCAAAAATCCTTAACCAGGTAGAACCATTAACGTACATGAAGGAAAATGCCACGAACAAACAGACGATGATACCGATAACGCGCGTGCGCATTTTGATCGGAGGAAGATCCTGACGATACTCCTTCGCTTCACGATCGACATCAGCGACCACCTTGCCTGAATCAGACACGATACGCTGCATGGGTTTAGTGATATAAGGATCCTTTTCGCCGATTTCAGGTATAGCACGCAGATCATCTGGGTCAGAGGTGAGATCAGCAACATCGACTTCTTCAGATGGATCAAGCGGATTTCCATCTTTGTCAACATAAGTACGATCGGAAACCAAAGGCAACTTGCTTGTCGTCGAAGGATCAACAGCATCGGTATACGCGACCATTTCTTCAGCTTGAGCGATGCGCTCTTTCATATCGGCAACGGACGAGCCGCAGTTCGAACACTGCAGCTCGTCGTCATTGATCTTTGTTCCGCAGTCGAGGCAGTACACCTATTTTGCCTTTTCTTCCTTGGAGTGAATGAGGCGATTAAGAGCATTCAAGTATGCCTTAGCGGAAGAAACGATGATGTCCCCATCTGCACCGCGGCCCGTGAACACTTCACCATCGGAAGCGGTGACGCGAATAGTAACTTCACCCAGTGCGTCGATACCGCGCGTAACGCTTTGAACCGCAAATTCAGAAAGCTCGTTTTCGATATCGACGATCTCGTTGACAGCCTTATACAGGGCATCTACCGGACCAGTACCGATGGAGCAAGCAGTAAATACATTGCCGTTCTTATCACGCAGCGTAACCGTTGCGGTAGGGGTAAGCGGCTGACCACAAGAGATCTGAACGGATTCGAGCGTATAAGAAGCGGTCTGCGTACGACCCTGCTCGCCCACCAAGGACTCCAGGTCTTCGTCATAGACTTCCTTTTTCTTATCCGCAAGATCAAGAAAGGCGGTATGCAGATCCTCGAAGCGCTGACCTTCAATATGGTAACCAAGGGCCTCGAGGCGATGACGAAGCGCAGCGCGACCGGAACGGGCGGAAAGAACGATGGAGCTCTGACCTGCACCGACCTCAGCGGGATCGATGATCTCATAGGTCTCACGCGCCTTGATCACGCCATCCTGGTGAATACCGGAAGAATGAGCGAATGCGTTTGCACCCACAATGGACTTGTTGGGCTGAACCAAGAAGCCGGTGATGGAGGAAACCAAACGGGAAGCGCGGATGAATTCACGCGTATTGATATCCGTGTGGGCATCTAGCTCTTCGCCGTGCATCTTCATCGCCATGACAACTTCTTCCATGGCGGTGTTGCCTGCGCGCTCACCCAGACCATTGATGGTGCACTCGACCTGGCCGGCACCGTTCGCAACGCCAGCCAAAGAAAGGGCCGTAGCCATACCAAGGTCATTGTGGCAATGAACGGAAATAGTCGCTTTATCAATGTTGCTCACGTTCTCCATGAGGAACTTGATACGACGACCAAATTCTTCAGGCAGCGAATAACCCGTGGTGTCAGGAATATTGACGACCGTAGCACCTGCAGCAATTACTTCCTGAACCACCTTGGCCAGGAACTCGTAATCGGAACGACCAGCGTCTTCGCAGTAGAACTCAATATCTTCGCAGTACTTTTTAGCGTACTTCGTCGCATTGACTGCACGCTCGATGATCTTTTCAGGCGTAGTGCGAAGCTTGTCGTAAATGTGACTATGAGAAACACCGATACCCGTATGGATACGAGGGCGCTTGCAGTCCTTCAAGGCATCTGCAGCAGAATCAATATCCTTTTCAACAGCACGCGTAAGGGCACAAACCGTAGCACGGTCCCCTACCTCTGCAGCGATCTGCTGAACGGACTTGAAGTCACCGGGAGAAGAAACTGGGAAACCAGCCTCGATCACATCGACGTTAAGACGGAGTAGCTGACGCGTGATCACCAACTTCTCTTCGGAATTCATTGAGGCGCCTGGTGACTGTTCACCATCGCGCAAAGTTGTATCGAAGATAGCAATCTTGCGTGTCATCGTACGGTCCTTTCTTCACATCTTGTTTTTCCAAAAATTGAATATAACTCATTTTGAACGAATTCAACACTCATATCAAACAATGCTTTCATTTTGCTGATCTGAAAAACCCATCCTATCCAGCCCGCCTATCTTTTAAAGAAGCAAGTTCAACGACACCCGAACAACGACCCTGAACCACCTTTCCTACGCAAAAAAGGAAACCCAGGCACCCTGGGTTTCCTTTCATATCGACAAAGCAGTGGTTTAAGGTTGTTGAGTGCGCATGAGGAAATGCGTCTTATACCGCTGCTTGGTCTTCCTCTCCAGTACGTACACGAACGACTCGCTCGATGTCGGAAACGAAGATCTTTCCATCTCCCACTTCTCCAGTACGTACGGTCCTCAGAATGATGTCGACCAGTTCATCAACACGATCATCGTCGACCACGATCTCGAACTTGATCTTAGGGATCATATTGAGAAAGATCTCACTTCCACGGAAGTATTCCTTCCACCCCATCTGATTGCCGCAACCGTGTACTTGATAGATGGTCATCCCGGTGATCTTCGCTTCGAACAAAGCCTCTTTGAGCGGCTCGAGCATTTCGGGTCTAACGACCGCTGCAATACGTTTCATCGATTCATCACCTCTTTTTAATCTAGGCCAATAAATGCCGGATATGCAGATTCATTATGAGCGGTTACATCCATGCCAGATGCTTCCTGCTCTTTGCTGACTCGCAGGCTTCCACCGAAGATCGCCTTGACGATCAGGCCGATGATCAGCGAAGCGATAGCAACGAACACGAGTGTCACGACGATACCTAACACCTGAGCACCCAGAAGCGTCACATCGCCGGTATAGATCAGGCCGCCGAAATCGGTCCAGGAAAGCTCAGGGACACAGAAGATACCAGTCAGGATACCGCCCACAATACCACCGATAGCATGGATACCGAATGCGTCGAGTGCATCGTCATAGCCGATCTTCGCCTTCAAGAACGATACGGCGAAGTAGCATACGGGGGAGACCAGCAGACCCATAACGATCGCTGCCCATGGCTCAACGAAGCCCGCAGCAGGGGTAATGACGACAAGACCTGCGACCAGACCGGATGCGCCACCTACCAATGTCGGTTTACCGGTCTTGATCGTTTCAACGATCATCCAGGAAACCAGTGCAGCTCCAGAAGCAACGAACGTGTTAACGACCGCCAGTGCCGCAATACCATCCGCGGCGAATGCAGAACCGCCATTGAAACCGAACCAACCGAACCAAAGCAAGGTCGCACCCAACACCACAAAGGGAACATTGTGAGGTCGATGAGCAATAGCTCCGAAATGCTTACGTTTGCCCAAGAGCACGCAGAGCACCAAACCAGTAAGACCAGAACTGATATGAACGACATCGCCACCGGCAAAGTCAAGAGCACCGATCTGGTCACCAATGAAGCTTCCTTCACCGCCCCACACCATATGAGCAAGCGGCGCATAGACTACCAAGATCCAAATGGTGACAAAGGTCAAAAAGGCACCGAACTTCATACGTCCTGCAAGGGAACCACCAATGATAGCCGTGGTGATGGTAGCGAACGCAGCCTGGAACACAATATCGACCATTGCCGGATAGCTACCCGGTTCGCCCGTTCCAACCTCAGCGAGCATGTCACCTACCGCCGTTAAGCATCCAATCTGGTCAAATCCACCGAAGAACGGATTCGATCCATCGCCTCCGTATGCCAGCGACCACCCCGCTAAGATCCAGACAATAGCTACCACTCCAATGACCACGATGGACATGAACATCGTGTTGACCACATTCTTACGACGGGCTAGACCACCGTAAAAAAATGCGACGCCGGGAGTCATTAGAAGAACTAACATCGCGCTGACAAGCATGAACGCTGTTGCTCCTGTGTCGAACATATCACTTACCTCCTAAATTCGAATACGCTTGTTCCGATTGCCATATTCCCACTCAGAACACGTTCAAAAACCGAGGCTGGTGCTTGTTTACGACACAGCAAATTCCCTGAAACATTCGTGAAGCGCAGTAGTTACCTTTTGGAAACATAATCACGGACCTGAAGGAAATACCCGTGCACTCCGTACCTGAAAGAGACCCTTACACGAAAAAGCCCCCTTCACCAGCAGTAAGAACTGCAGATAAAGGGGGCAAATGCGATTATCGTATTTGCGCTATCGAAGAGAGCGAAGTGCGTTCGCTATACCAGCGCCATCAATACTCAGATCAGCGAAGAGCTGATCGACCTTACCCTGTTCAACAAAGGAATCAGGCAGGCCTAATTGGATCATTTTAGGAGAAAGACCGGATGCAGCGATAACCTCAGCAACACCTTCGCCGGCACCACCGATACGCACACCATCTTCCACCGTCACAAGATAACCTGTCGCGGCCGCATCTTTGATCGCCTCAATATCAAGCGGTTTGACCCAACGCATATCAACGACGCGAACCGACACGCCTTCTTCAGCAAGAGCATCTGCAGCTTCGAGCGCGTACTTGACCATGCGCCCAAAAGCGAGGATCGCGGCATCGTTTCCCTCACGCACCACACGGGCGCAGCCCGGTTTCATCATCAGGGGATCTTCAGGCAAAGGCGCTCCCTGCGCCGCTCCACGCGGATAACGTAGCGCAACGGGGCCATCGAGAAGGAACGCGGTATGGAGCGCATGCACCAGTTCCGCCTCATTAGATGGCGCAATGATGCGCATATTGGGAACCGAGCGCAGAAGAGCTATATCGAACATGCCGTGATGAGTAGGCCCGTCATCGCCCACCAAGCCAGCGCGATCGATAGCGAACACCACATTAAGATTGGAAAGTGCCACATTGATAATGACTTGATCGAGCGCACGCTGCAGGAACGTCGAATAGAGAGCCACGAGGGGCTTACGTCCACCGAACGCCAATCCACTTGCCATACCCACCGCATGAGCTTCAGCGATACCGACATCAAATACGCGATCGGGGAACTTATTCGCAAATGAGCGCAGCCCCGTTCCGTCGACCATAGCCGCAGAAATCGCGCAGATGGATTCATCTTTCAACGCTTCGTATTCAAAAGCATGGCTGAATGCCTGCGTATAGGTGAGCGTCTTAGAAGATGAAGCGATCGCCCTGCCCGTTTCGACATCATAGGGACCAACCCCGTGAAAGCGAGCGGGATCGGCTTCAGCAGGTGCATATCCGGCGCCCTTTTTCGTAACTACATGAACGAGCACAGGAACATCTGATGCGAGCGCCTGCGAGATGGTCTCCTTCAGTGCCCTGATATTGTGACCGTCGATAGGCGGGGTGCACACGATACCCAACTGCTCGAAAAGCATGGCATCGGGGACTACGAACTGTTTAAGGGAATCCTTAGCGGTTCTACCGAATTTGACCATCGCACGACCAGCAGGACCAAGAGAACTCTCCATAAAGTCCTGCATCGAATCGCGGTTCTTGCGATACTGGTTCGATACGCGTAGACCACCCAAATGCTTCGCCATTGCACCTACATTGCGGGAAATGGACATTTCGTTGTCGTTCAGAATGACAACGAGCGGTGTTTGAGCCTGTCCGATATCATTAAGCGCCTCAAAGGCCATTCCACCTGCGAGAGAGGCATCCCCTATGAGCGCAACGATCTTCTCGTTGCTGCCCCGCAGATCACGCGCTCGCGCAAGGCCGCACGCAACGGACAGCGAATCAGAAGCATGGCCAGAAGGATGAACGTCATGAGCATTGCTCTCCGGCTTTGGAAAACCAGATAGACCCTTATATTGGCGCAGCGTAGGAAATGATCCCTGCCTTCCGGTAATGAGCATATGAGCATATGACTGATGCCCCACATCGAACAGAAAACGATCTTTAGGTGAATCAATCAATGAATGAACTGCAAGAATGATCTCCACCGCACCAAGGCTCGATGCGACGTGACCACCCGTTTTCGATGTTACTTCTACGATCTCTTCACGAATTTCACGAGCGAGAATAGCCAATTCATCATCGGTCAGAAGCTTTAATTTATCTGGTGCATCGATTGAATCAAGAATGCGTGCCATATGCACACCTCCCCTCTTACGCCTTAGCGCAAGGATCCGAATCAGGCGCCGCTACCCGGTCATCCGATACAACATCGGCTTCCTGAGCAGCAATGCCTTCTTCCATAATGCGCGAAGCCTGAAGACCAATGCCGACCGCCTCTTCATAGAGATCGAGAGCCTGGTCAAGGGGCAGTTCACTATCACTTACCAAAGAGACGATCTCGTCTAAACGAGACTTCAAATCCCCGAACGACTGAGAGCCTTCGGCAACCATGAGAACGCCTACCCCTCTTCAAGCTGAAGCGCGATGCGCCCCAAAATACCATTAATGAAGCGTGGGGAGTCTTCCCCGCCGAATTCCTTGGCCAGATTAACTGCTTCATTGATGGAAACGGAAACCGGTACGCTTTCGACATAGCACATTTCACACGTCGCAAGACGAAGAAGCGATTTATCAACGAGCGGCATACGATCAAGGGACCAGTTCTCACTTGCGGCAACAATACGCTCGTCAATTTCATCCTGATGCTCTTCACAAGAGCCGAGAAGCATCACAACATATTCATCGAGCCCCTGGGTCTCAGGAACGAGCAATCGTTCATCTATTAAAGAGCGAGGGCTCTTATCAAGGATCTCTCCCTGATAGAGAAGCTGTAGTGCATGTTTACGCGCAAGAACACGCTCTTCGTGCTGAGTAGCTTTCGCCATGAAAACAAGTCCTAATCCTGAAAATGAATACCATCAACTTTAATATCAACGCGCGACACCGTAAGACCAACCTGGGTGAGGATTGCATCAGCGATCGATGCGCGAACCGCAGAAGCGACCTCTTCGAGCGAATGGCCCGAAAGAATGCGAATGGTCACCCCTACTGCAACCGTATCATCATCGTTCACGGCAACCGTCACGCCCTGTGTGGACTGCTTGAGCGCCAAAAGCGAACGAATGCCTGACGGTGCTGCACCAACAGAGGCAACACCGGGAACTTCACGAGCTGCAAGAGTAACGATGGTCTCGATCACGCCAGGTGCGATCGCCATACCTTCGGTATTAATATCGGACATCTTTATTCATCCCCCATCTCAGTTTCGAGGAAGTCGGTATATACCTTACCTTCGATAAATGCTTCCTTTTCCAATACCTCTAAATGGAACGGAATAGTGGTCTTGATGCCTTCAATATGGAATTCGTTCAATGCACGCTTTCCTCGAGCTATGCATTCCTCACGATCGTTGCCCCACACGATGAGCTTTGCAACCATCGAATCATAGTAGGGCGAGATGCGCGAACCTTCGCGAATGTAGGTCTCAACGCGTACGCCAGGACCACCAGGAATCTCAAAGCGAGTGATGTTTCCTGGGCAAGGACGAAAATCATGCTCGGGATCTTCAGCATTGATACGGAACTCCATCGCATGTCCATTCGGCGAGAAAGGCACCTTGTCCATGCAGGAGATCGGCTCACCTGCCGCAATGCGGAGCTGTTCTTTGATGATATCGGTTCCCGTGATCATTTCAGATACCGGGTGTTCTACCTGAACACGAGTATTCATTTCCATGAAGTAGAAACGACCATCCTGATCAAGCAGGAACTCGATGGTACCAGCATTCTCGTATCCCGTTGCACGTACAGCCTTGACCGCCGCAACGCCCATTGCACGACGGATCTCGTCAGTCAACGCAGGCGAAGGAGCCTCTTCGAGCAGCTTTTGGTGACGACGCTGAAGCGAGCAGTCGCGTTCGCACAACGAAATGCGGTTGCCGTGCTTGTCAGCAAGGATCTGAACCTCAACATGGCGAGGACGAAGAACGAGCTTCTCCAAATACACATCGCCATTACCAAAGGCCGCCTGAGCTTCATTTCGCGCAGCAAGGAACTGTGCTTCCAGATCAGCTGGATCATGCACCTCACGCATGCCCTTGCCGCCGCCGCCAGCAGATGCCTTTACCAGAACAGGGTAACCGACCGCATCGGCGAACGAGCGAGCCTCTTCGACCGTTTCGATCACGCCGTCGGAACCGGGAACGGTCGGAACACCGCATGCTTTCATGGTGTCTCGAGCAGCTGCTTTATTGCCCATCGATTCGATGCACTCAGGCGAAGGGCCAATGAAAACAATATCGTTATCAGCGCAAGCACGCGCGAAATCAGCGTTCTCAGCCAGGAAGCCGTAACCCGGGTGGATCGCCTGCGCACCCGTATTCACTGCCGCAGCGATAATGGACGACATGACCAAGTAGCTCTGATTCGCCTGAGCGGGACCGATACATACTTTTTCGTCAGCATATTGAACAGGATACGTGTCGGCATCCTCGGTCGAATACACTGCAACCGTCTTGATCCCCAGCTCCTTGCAGGCACGCATAATGCGCAAAGCGACTTCGCCGCGGTTTGCGATTAAGACTTTGTCAAACATTTATGCACTCTCCGGACCAATAGCGTCATGGCTTACATGGGGTTCGATATAGAAGAGAGGGGTGCCGAATTCAACAGGCGTTGCGTCCTCGAGGCATACCTCGCGAATAGTGCCCATTTCCTCAGCAGCAATCTCGTTCATGAGTTTCATGGCCTCAACGATGCACAGCGTCTGGTTCGCAGCAACTTCGTCGCCTACCTGGACGAACGGAGGCTCGCCAGGAGCAGGTGCAACATAGAACGTTCCTACCATAGGAGCCGTCACACAGTGCCAGTTAGCTGGACGAGTCGTATTCGAAGCAGGAGCAGCAGCAGGCTCAGCAACGGGAGCTGCCGGTACCTGAGCGGGAGTCACTACAGGGGCTGCCGGCGCAGACGCCGCAGCTACAGCGCTAGGCATGCGAACCGCAATGCGGGCGCCTTCTTCTTCGATAACGATCTCACCAACGCCGCTTTCTTCTGCGACGCGTACCAATTCGCGAATCTGATTAATATCCACGTAATCGTCCTCCTTGGTCATGCTCGATTCCTGCTCAAGGAGGAAATCGACTTTTTCAGATGTACGATGTTTGCTCAAATAGGTGCGTGCCTCATTCGGGAACAAGGCATACATCAAGACGTCTTCTTCAGACTTAGCCAGATCCCCGATCTCCTCTTCCAGTTCTGCGAAGGTGGTAGTAACCAGAGAGCCAGGCGCTACGTCAGCCGGAAGCACCTTATCGGTATCATCGCCAACGACCTTCTTCACGATATCAGGGCTCATAGGACCGGGAGCCTTGCCGTAGTATCCGCAGATATAGTCTTTCATTTCCTTAGATACGACGCTCCAACGCTTACCCGTAAGCACATTAAATACAGCCTGGGTGCCCACGATCTGCGACAAAGGCGTAACCAGTGGCGGATAACCGACCTCTGCACGGACCACGGGGATCTCGGCCATAACCTCATCAAGACGATCGCCCGCGTTCTGGATCTCAAGCTGGGAAACGAGATTCGACATCATGCCACCAGGAACCTGATGCGAATACACCTTCATGTGAGTAAGGGAGGACACGCCGCGCTTGTAATGACCGCGCTTGCGCACCTCTTCCCAGTATTCAGAGATCTCGAACAAAAGGTCCAGATCGAGCTTGGTGTCGTAACGGCTCTCCTGCAATGCTGCAACGATCATTTCAACCGCAGGATGCGAATTACCGAACGCCAAAGGTGCACTTGCGGTATCGGCGATCGCCGCACCGGCCTCCGCAGCCTTGATGATGTTCGCCGGCGCCATACCGCCAACATAGTGGCAATGAACATGAATGGGAAGGCCGATTTCGGCATTGAAGGCCTTGACCATGCGCTCAGTACGATAAGGCGTCAACATACCCGCCATATCCTTGATGGCGATAGAATCAGCACCAAGGTCCTTGAGTTGCTGGCCATATTCAAGGAAGCTATCCAGGGTATGAACGGGTGACATGGTGTAGGAGATGGCGCCCTCAAAATGACCGCCGCATTCCTTAATGGCTTCTGCATTGTCAACGACATTGCGAATATCGTTCAGTGCGTCGAACACACGGAACACGTCAACACCATTGCGATGAGCAGCAGCGATGAAGCGATGTACGATCTCCTTGGAATAATGCTTGTATCCCACCAGGTTCTGGCCGCGAGACAGCATGGAAAGACGCGTATTGGGAGTTTTCGCCTTAATGGAGCGCAAGCGATCCCAGGGGTTCTCGTCCAGGAAGCGCAAACACGTATCGAACGTTGCGCCACCCCATGCCTCGATAGCCCAATATCCAACGCGATCCATCTTAGGCAGAATCGGAAGCATATCGCCGATGGACATTCTTGTCGCCCAAAGGCTTTGCTGACCATCACGAATGGTGGTATCCATGATCTGAAGCTTTCCCAAGTGTTTCGCACCTCCTCTACTGTCAAGGTACGTCATTTTCCGACGCACACGTGTCGATCAAACGTTAAGTATATAGCACGAGGCGCACAACGCGCCCCGTTTCAGATGAGCTTTCGGCTAAGTTACATAAAGCTAGACGCGCTTAATGAAGCGACCATCACGCGTATCGATCTGGAGAACATCACCGATCTCAACGAAGGTGGGAACCTGGATAGTAACACCCGTTTCGAGCGTTGCAGGCTTCGTGGTGTTAGTCGCAGTGTCGCCCTTGAAACCAGGTTCGGTTTCGGTAACTTCCAGATCAACGAACATCTGAGGTTCGATGCTGATCAGTTCTTCACCCGCATACATAAGCGTTGCCTCATCGTTCTCCTTCAGCCAGGAAGAAGCATCCCCCACGACTTCTGCGGGGATGGAGAGCTGCTCGTAGGTGCTCATATCCATGAAGTTGAAATCAGACCCGTCACCATAGAGGAACTGCATCTTCTTAGTTTCAAGACGAACGGAGTCGAACTTGGTACCAGAATTAAAAGTATAGTCAACGACGCGACCGGTCTTGATGTCACGAAGCTTCGTGCGGACGAATGCGCCGCCCTTGCCAGGCTTCACATGCTGGAACTCAACGATCGTGCAAAGCTTGCCGTTGTATTCGATGCACATGCCATTACGAAAATCTGCGGTAGAGATTGCCACTTTTACTCCTTAGTAACCAAATTGGGTAATTCTTATAGCTGACGCCTAATTATAACCATCTTGTGGGTGCTTTTCGTAAAAACGTCGTATCCATCTTCGGTAATCACCCCAAAATCTTCTAATCGCATCCCGAACTTTCCCGGAACATAAATACCAGGCTCGACCGTTACCACATTGCCTGCACGCACTGGTCCAGCATTCGAAGGTGAAAGATTCGGTGCTTCATGAATATCAAGGCCCACACTATGGCCGAGAGAATGACCCATGCGACCGGCGTATCCTGCGCGAGAAAGCATCTCCTCAGCATGATCATGGACCGAAGCGGCACTCACCCCTTCATGAAGAAGCGCTTCGCACGACTCGTTCGTTTCACACAACACGGTCCACGCATGAATAAGCTCATCGTTCGGTTGCCCCATGAATACCGTACGGGTCATATCCGAGCAATAGCCCGCATACCGCGCTCCGAAATCCATTACGACCGCATCCCCTTGTTCCAAAAGCGTCTCACCGGGGATCGCGTGAGGCGAAGAAGCATGCGCACCCGTTGCCACGATCGTGTCGAACGCCAGACCCTCTGCGCCTTCCTCGAAAAGATACTGATCGAGCTGCAACTGCACCTGTCGCTCGGACATGCCTACGGCCATATAATCGCAAATGCGTGCGAATGCGGCATCAGTTATACGTTGGGCCGACTTCATCGCTTCGATCTCGGAAGGATCTTTGACCTCACGCAATGCTTCAACGAATCCACTCAATTCAACAAGGACCGCGTTTGAGATCGATCCGCGTTCTGCACGGGTCCTTTCAAGCGCTCGGAACTCTGAGAGCGTGAGGGAATCTTCGATGCCTACCGCGCATGTTCCATCTGCCTCGGTCGTCAAGCACGAAGCAATGACATCGCAGAGAATCGTCGCGTGTCCTGTCCGCGATGCATCTATCCGGATCTCGGTCCCCTGTGCTCGATCATGAAGTGCTTCTGCATAACGGGAGTCGCTATGGATAATGCACTCATCCTGCGTCAAGATGAGTGCATGGGCCATTTCGGTGTCGAACACCTTTTTAAATCCGCTTATCCAGGCAATATTCGAAAGCGAACGAATGTATAAAACGGACAGATCCCTCTGGCGCATCCGTTCTCGGAGTGCAGCGATTCTCGATGGATTGTGCACTTAGATCAGCTCCTTCAAAGATCAAAAGGGCTTACGCCCTTTTGCATGATCTTACTTATGCATGACTTGACACCCATGCCTGAAGATATTCAAGCACCACATCATCGTCAAGCTCCTGCACCTGCCATTCCCCACAAGAAGAAGGCAGTACAAAACGTAATCTTCCTTGACGGACCTTCTTATCAACTTTCATAAGGGCCAAAAGATCCTCAGCAGGAGCCTTTAGGGGGATCTCGGGCAACTCGAGCGCATCGAGCAGCTGATCTTGCGCAGTCACCCACTCAAGATCACCCTGACGTAACCCCGCCGACAAACGTGCAGCGAACCTCATACCCTGAGCGACCGCGTGACCATGCGAGTACACACCGTAGCCCGCATATGCCTCGATAGCATGAGCGAGGGTGTGGCCATAATTCAAACATTCTCGAATACCGGCCGTTTCCTCCTTATCGCGCACCACCACCGAAGCCTTAAAGCGCACACAGCGCGCGATCGCTTCTTCCACCACCGCGGAAACGCGATCATGAAGGTCTTGGGCATGATACGTGAGCCAGAAGAAGAAATCCTCCGAATCGATCACCGCGGACTTGATGATCTCACCACAACCGCAAGCCCATTCGCGTTCAGGCAACGAACTTAATACGGTGCTATCAGCGCAAACCAGTATCGGTTGGCAAAAGGTGCCGACGAGGTTCTTTCCTTGGCCTAAATTGATAGCGGTCTTACCACCGACCGACGAATCCACCATCGAAAGAAGCGTTGTGGGCACCTGAACAACACGCAAGCCACGCATATACGTTGATGCGGTAAATCCCGCTAAGTCCCCCACGACGCCGCCGCCGAGCGCCACTACGACCGAATCGCGAGTCAGACCGCATTCGGCCATAGCGCTCCATATCTCAGCAGCGCACTCGCTCGATTTCGCCTCTTCGCCGGAAGGAACCGTAATAACGGAAACACGATATCCCGCTTGTTCGAGAGAGCCCTTCGCATCCGACAGATAGCGCCGAGACACTTCTTCATCGGTAATGATCATCACCTGAGAAGCAATGCCAAGCGCTTTGAGTTCCTTACCTAGCCCCTGAAGGCAACCCGCCTCGATGATCACGTCATAAGGGCGCTCTTGAGGTATGTCAATATGAACCCGAGTCATACCTTAGGCTTTCGTATCGATCATAATGCCTTCACGCAGAAGGATCGAAACCACTTCGTCTGCCACCTCGCGAATAGTACGTCCTTCGGTCTCTACCGAAGCACTTGCTGCAGCCTCATACTGAGGTGCACGTTCAACGATGGTCTTACGCGCGGTCTCGAGGTTCTTGAACATAGGACGCGAATCGGTATTAGGAATACGAGCAGCAGCACCATCGGCCGAGACCTTCAAGTACACCACGAAGCCCGCGTTCTTCATGATCTCCGCATTTTCGGGACGCTTCGTAACTACACCGCCTCCGCAGCCGATCAGACGAGGTGAACGTCCTGCCAGATCACGCAGCACATCGGTCTCAATATCACGGAACGCTTCTTCTCCATCTTCAGCGAAGATGTTGGCGATAATGCGATCTTCGCGCAATTCCAAATACTCATCCGCGTCGATCGAAGCAACGCCACACGTAACCGCGATCTGCTGAGAAACACTTGTCTTACCTGCACCCATGAAACCAATGAAGAAAACGGGCTTTTGCAGCACGTACCTACCGGTATGAGGTGTCGAATTTACCATGTGAACTCTCCTCGTGAATCAACATCAACTTAACGGGACATCGTCTTAATGCGTTCTTTGAACGATGCGATGTTCTGTTTGATGTCCGTCATATTGTCACTGCCGAATTTTTCCAAATAGGCATTTGCCAGAACAAGCGCCACTTCGGATTCACCTACTACCGCAGCAGCGGGAACCGCACAGGTATCACTTCGTTCTTTCGATGCTTTCTCGACTTCAAGCGTGTCAATATTGATGGTGTTCAAAGGGGTCGTAAGTGTTGCGATAGGCTTCATGCCAACGGTGATGATCAAAGGCATTCCCGTGGTCATGCCACCCTCTAAACCGCCTGCATTATTGGATCCGCGAACAAAACCCTTCTTTTCATCAAGAAGGATCTCATCATGAACCTTGCTTCCCAAACGACGAGTCGCTTCGAACCCCAATCCGAATTCGACACCCTTGATCGCCGGAATGGAAAAAAGCGCAGCTCCCAGTTTAGAAGTCAAACGTTGCGAAGGTGTTTCGAAACCTCCCAAAGTCGGCAAAAGCCCCGTCACCACTACGCGGAATACGCCACCAAGGGAATCCCCTGCTTCTTTAGCCGCGTCGATAGCATCCATCATGCGTTGAGAAGCCTCTTCATCAGGGCAGCGCACTTCGCTCGTTTCAATATCCAGTGGCTGATAGTACGATGCAGCATTCATTGGATCAGCTTCGTACATCTCGACATCACCGATAGCGGTGACATAAGAATGGATCTCGACGCCCAGATCGGCCAAGAACTCACGTGCGATACCCGCAGCCGCCACACGCATGGTGGTCTCTCGAGCACTCGAGCGCTCGAGAATGTTGCGGCAATCATCCATGTCGTTCTTCAATACACCAAGAAGATCCGCATGGCCCGGACGAGGCGTTACCTCGCGAACCAGATCTTGAGGGGCTTCCCCGAACACCGACATACGATCGGTCCAGTTCTTCCAATCTCGGTTCTCAACGCTCAAGGTTATAGGCGAACCGAGTGTTTGACCGAAGCGAACACCCGAAGTGATGCGAACGGTATCCTTCTCGATAGCCTGTCGACCGCCACGGCCATAACCGCTCTGACGGCGAGCCAGGTCAGTGTTGATGCCCTTTTCTGAAATATGAAGACCCGCCGGCACTCCTGAAACGATCGTTGTGAGAACCGGTCCGTGACTTTCTCCTGCTGTGATGTAATCCATGATGTTAGCCTTGCTCGTACTATTAAAACCCGTCTGATTTTACCAAAGGAAACTTATTGAAAACCGCTCTTACCGAACTCAATAAGCAATTCCGCACATTCTTCGCCCCAGATACGCATAACATCTTGTGACAATGCGATGTCACAGCCCGCCCGCCGAGCCTGGCCTAACAGTGAATCCGACCTGGACCAAGGATCGCATACGATCTGTGATTCACGTAGCACAGTCGAATAATCCGGGATCGGAACCGTGGAAGGCAGCAACGATATGCACACATCGGCCTGCTGAATGCTCTTAGTTGCCTGCAACGACCCGAAGGTAAAGGAAGTATGCTCGTAGGCGCGGCGCGCAGTCAAGTGCCCCTCGCGCGACTGTTCGGTATCAAGTATCTGCATTGCAGCCTTACCATATGCCTCTACGAAGGTGGACAGATTGTCACGCACGCGGTCACGATCAACATCAAGAAGCGTTACCTGATCGACTCCGGCACGCGAGCATTCATATGCCATATCAAGAGCAGCGCTACCTGACCCGAAGATCACGACACGTGCCCCATATATCGGAATGAAGTTCCGCTCTATGCAATCGACCGTACTACGAGCCACTTGCGCGATGGCGATAGTGTTCGATCCACCCCGATACAACACATCGCAACCTTGAGAAAGGCGCGCTGAACTTCCCTTAATGAACCCCTCATTGAAAAGAAGCGATCTGAATGCCGGCGCCACAACAAATGCATGCTCCTTACCCTTCAGTAGCGAACATGCCTCTTCGCGCGTTGCGACCTCACGAAGCGCAACGTTCCATACGGCGGTCTTTTCCATAAATGCACGACGGAACACCTGCGCCTGGTCGTGAATATCAGATGTTGTTATGAATGCAAGGTTTCGCACGCATTGGCCCCTTCAGGTTCTTTGTCAGAGATGAACGCCCGTTCTATGTTGCGAATGAACACGGTATGCTTGAGATCCTCTTCGACTAGCGGGCACACAAGATATGCCCGCAGGCCGACCGCATGCGCACCGACGATATCGGTTGATATCTGATCGCCGATCATAAGGGTCTCTTCTCGGGTCGCCCTTCCCTTGCGAAGAGCTTTAATGAACCCGAACGGCAGAGGTTTAAGCGCCTTTGCAACGATAGGCAGATCGAGTTCTTCGGCAAGATCGATAACGTTCTGATGAAAGTTATTGGACAGCAGGCATGCTTCTACGTTCGACCGTCGCAGCTGCGAAAGCCACCGTAGTACGTCAGGCGGCACCATGTGATCAGCTCGAGACAACAACGTATTGTCAACATCGAGCAGCACATAAGTGATTCCCTCACCCACGATATCGCTCGAGATATCAATGGCGCTTATCCGCGAAAAATACCTATCAGGCTGAAAGAGCGCCATAACGCACCGGACTTTCCCTATGCATGCTCTGCAATGGTCTGCTGATGCTCATCGTAGGTCTTATCGAAGAAGTAATCGATACCTCCCTGGTCATTAGGCCAGAAGGAGAAGAAATAGTAATCAGCAAAATTCGCCTCAGGAGAGCATGCCGCCTGAAGAGAACTTAAACTTGGACTACAGATAGGCGTTGGTGGCAGACCCTTGGTAACGCGCGTATTGTATGGGCTCTGGGTCGACCAATCATACGAATCCAGATTATCCCCCACTTCATAAGCGGTCGTTGCATCGCTGTCCAACGTACCATAAGAAGGATCACCTTGATTGGTAAGACGGTTGTAGAACACGGCAGCAACCTTACTACGGGTATCGTCCGTAGCTTCCTTTTCAACAATAGAAGCAAGGATCAGCACGTCATACTGAGACAATCCCTGACTATCAGCATAGGAATAATCAAGCGTGGCGATCTCGGTCTGATACTGATCGAGCATTTGGCGAACCACGTCTTCAGCGCTCGCATTCAATAAAAGGTCATACGTCTTAGGGAACAGGAACCCTTCAAGGCTTCCGGTTGTCGATTCGGCTAAGAACTGATAGTCGCTCGCATAAGCCTCGGTCGAACTTGCGGCTTCTTTGAACTGATCGGCGGTAATTGACCCGTTATATCCCTCTTCGACCTTGCTCGCAATAGCGTCGAGCGTCGCGCCCTCGGGAACAGTGACCCCCGCCGAAGTCGATGAGGGACCCGCGACGATCATATCGACCAGCTTATCTACGGCCGTACCACCCACGAACACATAAACGCCCGGCTTGAGCGATGTTGCAGCGTTCTTCGCATTCACAGCCGATTCGAAATCACTCGTGCGCATAATAAGGCCCGCATCGAAAAGGGTCTGAGAAATAGAAGTAACCGTTGAGCCTTCGGAGATCTCAACGGTTACTTGCTGACCCTCAGGGAGCATGTTCTCATTTGCCTGCGCACAGCTCGCGTTAACGAACGCCGCGATACCGATCACAACTGCTATAGCGGCTATCACGAGTCCGATGACAAGCGGCTTTCGCGACTTCTTAGGCCGAATGGCAGAAGTGTCGTAGGTTCTGAATTCTCGTTCTCCTCGTGCATGAGCAGCACGTGCTGCATGAGTCGAACGACGCGAATAGGTAACCTTACGAGGTGTCATCCTTTATTCCTTTCCTCAGACAAAGAAAGACGAGCATCTAACCAAGACTGCAAAAAAATCGATGCGGCGATCATATCGACCTTGCCGCGCATTTGCTTTTCAGAGTATCCCTTTTCACGTAAAACGCGCTTTGCTTCCGATGAGCTTAAGCGCTCATCGGAGAACTCAACGGGCAACGATAGGTTCTTCCCGACCTGCAAGGCGATCTCCTTGCAGGTTTCTGCCTGCTTTCCAAGTTCGCCGTTCAGTGAAAGCGGAAGACCCGAAACGATAAGTTCAGGTTCCCAATCATCGCACACCCTTCGAAAAGAAGCGGCATGGGCCTTCACTTCAGCGGTCGGAAGAACGCAGATCGGCGATGCAACGCGCTCAGCAGGATCGCTGATCGCAATACCGCACCGCACTTCACCGATATCGAGCGCCATGATCCTCATGCACGCACACGCTCCTTCATGTCGCTCGAGATATCCTTCATTATGCAAGCACCAGTTCACGTGCTTGGTCAAGGGCAGCATCAATACCTGCCGCATCCTTGCCACCTGCTTGAGCCATAGTGGGCTTTCCGCCACCGCCGCCCTTTACGCAAGAAGCGATAGCTTTAATGATAGCGCCGGCATTGAAGCCCGCCGCCACTGCTTCATCGGTACCCGCAGCCAACAGCAGCACTTTGCCATCATGGTCAGCTGCGAATACTGCAGCGCCAGGCTGAGCAAGGCGCGAACGAACAACGTCCCATGCGTTGCGCATGCCACCTGCATCCGAAATATCCACTCGCCCGATAACAACCGGATACCCTGCAGAAGCAGTGACCGCTCCCTCGATCAATGACGACAGAGCGCCCTCGTTCGTTTGGGACTGCGCTTGCTTTGCGCTCTTCTGCAGTTCCTTGACCTGCTTGAGCGTTGCCTGTGATTTATCAGCTACATCGAACAAAGGCACGCGAAGCGCTTCAGCGGCCGCCTTCAATTCAACTTCGACCTTTTCAAAGTACTCAAGAGCGCCTCGGCTCGTAACCGCCTCGATACGACGCAAGTTGGCGCCGACGCTGCTTTCGGAAACGATCTTCACCAGGCCGATCTCTGCCGTATTGGAAACATGGCAACCGCCGCACAGCTCGCGAGAGAAATCACCCGCTTCGACAACGCGGACCTTGTCGTCATATTTTTCGCCGAACAGTGCCGTAACACCCGCCGCGCGCGCCTGATCGAGCGAAGTCTCATAGATATTCATACCGAGCGCGGCCATGATAACGTCATTGGCAATACGCTCGACTTCCATGATCTGATCAGAAGTCATAGCTTCGAAGTGAGTGAAGTCGAAGCGCAAACGATCAGGACCAACATAGCTGCCCGCCTGCTTGACATGCGCGCCAAGCACTTGACGAAGCGCTGCATGCAGGATGTGAGTGCAGGTATGATTGCGCGTGATAAGAGCACGACGCTGCTCATCGACCGCCGCAGTCACCGTTTCACCGCAAGAGAGCGAACCTTCAACGACCACTACTTTGTGACAAACAAGGCCCTTTTCTGGAGCCTGGGTATCGCGCACCTCAAGAAGCGCTCCCGACGCGGTCGTGATAGTACCCGCATCTCCCACTTCGCCGCCCATTTCAGCATAGAACGGAGTCTGAGCGAGAACGACCTCGCCCTCATCGCCCGCACAGAGCTGCTCGACCGAAGCGTTCTCCTTAATAAGAGCCGTGACCTGCGTATCAACACGTAATTGATCGTACCCTACGAACTCAGAAACGCCGACCGTCTTAAGCACATCAGCATGTACGCCACCGTACGTGCTCCACGCTGCTTCGGCGTCACCTGCATTAGCCGCACGAGCGCGATCGCGCTGCTCTTCCATACAAACCGCGAACTCTTCTTCGTTCACGCTTACACCACGTTCTTCACAGATCTCCTTGGTGACCTCGATCGGGAAGCCATAGGTATCGTGCAGAACGAACGCCGCCTTACCAGACAGCTCATTTCCTTCAAGCTCTTCAAGAGCATCCTGCAAATACGCCTGACCTTGGCGCAACGTAGCGCCGAAGCGCTCTTCCTCGGAAAGAACAACGCGCTTAATGAGCTCTTCGTTCTCGACGATCTCAGGGTATACCGGCCCCATGAGCTCGATGATCTTGTCTACGAAACGAGAGAGGAACGTTTCCTGAATACCAAGAGAATGACCCTTCATTACCGCACGACGAAGCAAACGACGCAGTACGTATCCACGTCCTTCATTGGATGGGAGAATGCCGTCGGCGATCATGAAAGTGACCGCACGGCTGTGGTCAGCAACAATACGCAATGCCAGATCGGCAGCGGGATCGGTCTTGTAGGTGCGACCCGAAAGCTCTTCACCTACTGCAACTAAACCACGCAGCACATCGGTATCGTAGTTGTTGTCGACACCCTGCATGATGGCAGCGATACGCTCAAGACCCATACCGGTATCGATGTTCTTCGTCAGAAGCGGTGCCAACGTACCATCTTCCTGTCCGTCGAACTGCGTGAATACCAGGTTCCAATATTCCAAGAAGCGATCGCAATCGCAACCTGGCTTACAGTCAGGTTGGCCGCAACCCACTTCAGGGCCCTGGTCGAAATACAGCTCCGAACAGGGACCGCAAGGACCGGTCGGTCCGGCACGCCAGAAATTATCCTCTTCACCGAGGCGTGAGATGTGATCCTCAGGCACACCGATGCTCTTCCAGATCTCTATCGTCTCATCATCGTCTTCAAATACGGTGAAGTAGAGCTTCTCAGCCGGCAAGCCAAGCACTTCCGTGGAGAACTCATACGCCCATGCGCACATTTCCTTCTTGAAATACTTACCGAAGCTGAAATTACCCAGCATTTCAAAGAAGCTCTGATGACGTCCGGTCGTACCGATGATATCGATATCGTTCGTACGAACGCACTTCTGAACCGTGGTCGTACCGATATAGGCAGGATCGAGTTCTTTCTGATGAAGAAAGTAGGGCTTGAATTGAACCATGCCAGCACTCGTAAGAAGAAGGGACGGATCATCGGGGATAAGCGATGATGAAGGCATGCGTTTCATGCTCTTTTCCTCGAAGAACGCCAGGTACTTCTCGCGAATTTCAGCAGTAGTCATATATTTCATATGCAGGTTCCTTCTCCTGTTATACCGATTCGATTGTATTGCGACTGTCCATCATATCATTTACGATGTTTTGCTTTTGAATTTGAGATCTCGGGAACATAAAATTCACCGGTTGCATCGGCAACTGGATTAGCTTCGGTGCCCGATGGTTCACCCTTGAAGATAACGCCATCCGATGAAACGATGACGCGGCCGGTCCTTTTCTCGAAATAGTAGACGAACAATGATTTTGCGGCTGCGACAGCAGGAATCGAAGCGAGCATTCCTACGATACTGCCTATGAATCCGCTTACTGCAAAACCCAGAGCCGATCCCGTCATTAAAGCGAGGATCACCAATGCCGGATGAATATCAACCGAATTACCCATGATCTTAGGCGAGATGAAGGTATACACCACCTGCTGAACAACGATGGTATACACCAGAGCAATGAACGCCACCAAGGGGCTTACGAACAAACTCACCACTGCTGCCGCGCCACCACCCAACCAGGGACCGACAACGGGAATGATATTCAAGAGACCCGTGATGACACCAAGAGCAGCAGCACTCGGGATACCCAGAACGGCGTAGCCGATACCGCATCCAACGCCGATGAGCAGACACTGGATAAGAGTTCCTTTGATATACCCGCCCATAACGCGCGTACCAGTTAAATACACGATATTGAGATCTTCCTGGAAACGCGGCCCAAAAAGACGCTTGACCTCACGACCCATGGCGGGAAGTTCGACCAGGACCCAGAAGGCGACCACCAAAGAAAAACCGATGACAAGCGCCGTGTTGGCCGCACCCGAACCCACCGTCACAACGCTTTCCGCACTCACGGTAGCCAAGGAAGAGAACCAGGTGCCTACAGAAGAAAGCGCATCGTTGAGCCAAGAATTGAACTGTGCATCCTGGAAAAGATACGAGTATTGGGCATAGACCTCATTTATCCACGTGCGTACTTCAGATATCTGATGCGGAATGGAGTCTATAAGAGAAGCGAACTGCCCACCCAAGCCGAGCACAGGTGAGAACAGCACCCATCCCAAAGCAATAAGACCCAATGCAAGGAGAACGAACGCTACGCACGTTCCCCATACGCGACTAATGCCGCGCTTTTCAAGATAATTCACAGGGCCCTTGAGACAGAAGACGATAATGGTCGTCCACACCACAATGGCAATAGGATTAGCGAGGATATTCAGGACCTGCCCGGCAAGATAAAGCAGAATCGCTAAAAGGATGATAAATGCACTCGAATACAAGCGATGACGCGATTTAAGAACCTTGAGTTCTTCAGAGCGTAGGTCCTCATCAATATCGGGGAGCTGTATGGGATTCATCGGATATTCAGGCTTCCTTTCAGCGCTTATACAGATTCAGTATCAGAAGCGATCTGGGTGGAAAACGCATCTTTGAGGTTCGAGGACATTTCATTTGCCTGGTCCTGCGCAGCATCACGCTTTTCAAAGGCCTCATCGCGTGCCGCGCGCTTTACGTCGGCCTGGGCCTGAGCATTCGCGACCTTACCCTCGACTGTATCGAGCGTCTGATCGATCGCGTTAGCCGCATTGCTCACATAAGCGCACTCTTTCTTACCCAAAGGGGCGATGCGCTGACGCAGACGTGATGTTACCGAAGAAATAGCATCGAACGGAAGTGACGTGACCACATCGAGCGATTCGGTGGCTTTGGAAACATTACCCGTGATGGTGTTGACATCTTCCAGGATCTGATCGACTCGCATTATTTCCAAATTCGCCGCATCGATCGTCAGGGTAAGGCGCTCCATAATGGGATCGACCTGTTCCATGAGGGCGTTCGCACGTTCGAGCGACACCTTCGCATCGTCAAGTAACGGATTGACCTTCACCATTGTTTCTTTGGCCGTCTTGGAAAGCTGCATGAACATATATGCCATTGCGCACAGCGCAACTACTCCCGCAAGACACAGAAGTACGATTCCCACCGGAATAAGCGTCTCGAAAACTTCCATCGATCCTCCCTTGATCAAGCATCGAATATATTACGTATCAATTCATCCTATCACGCAATGATGCATCTATGCGGTAGCGTTCCCAACCTCGTTCTCCAGCCGTAAAAAATACACCGCGTTCCAAGCCCTCCGGAAGATAGCGCTGTTCAACATACCCGCTTGGCTGATCGTGGGGATAGAGATACTCGCCGTATTCATCTGAACCAGGGCGATGACGATCGCGTAAATGATCAGGAACCGAACGCAAGGGTCCCTTTCGCACTTCCTCAAAGGCCTTCGCCAATCCCGCATAGGAAGCATTCGATTTGGGAGCAAGGGCCATATAGACCGCAGCCTGAGCAAGATTGATACGACACTCGGGATAGCCGATGACCTCCGCCGAACGGAATGCCGCTTCCCCGATGAGCACCGCCTGAGGATCCGCGTTCCCAATATCCTCCGCCGCAAAAATGAAGATACGCCGCGCGATGAACTTGGGATCTTCCCCACCGTCTATCATGCGTGCCAGCCAATACAGGGCCGCATCAGGATCAGAACCACGCATCGACTTGATGAACGCAGATATGATGTCGTAATGCATATCCTGTTTTTTGTCATAGGGAAGCATCCGGTGCGGAACTGCAGCGCTCACCATTTCGTCAGTGACCGTGTCCGCACCCTGCGCTCGTGCAAGATCCGCACTCAGCGAAAGCGTGCTCAGCGCACTACGCGCATCTCCACCCGCAAGAAGGAGAAGCGATTCGCGCGCTTCATCCGTTACGGCAAACGCACCCTTCAGGCCGCGCTCACTTTTGAGCGCATGATCCAGAATACGCGAAATGGCCTCGTTGGTAAGACGATGAAGCTCCACCACACGCGAACGGGAGATCAATGCTGAATTCACTTCAAAGAAGGGATTCTCGGTCGTAGCGCCAATAAGCACCACTACCCCATCTTCGACCGCATGGAGAAGAGCATCTTGCTGCGCGCGATTAAAACGGTGGATCTCATCCACAAAGAGAATGGTCCTGATGCCAAGATTCAGCAAACGCTTATCCGCTTCATTGATTTCTCGGCGCAGATCGGAAACCGTACCTCCGATCGCAGAAACCTCAACGAAATGAGCGTGGGTGCTTTCAGCTATAACATGAGCCAACGACGTTTTGCCCGTACCAGCTGGCCCGTACAAGATGACCGACGAAAGCGTATCGTTGACGATGGCGCTTCGAAGCCATGTACCCTCACCGATCGCATCTTCCTGACCAATAAGATCATCAAGCGTTCGAGGACGCATGCGTACCGCCAAAGGCGCATGCTCCTGACGCTTAGCATTATCCATTTCCGTGAAAAGTGTATCCATCATCGCACCGCTTATCTAAATGTAGTTACGATCTGCGTCCATAAACCGAAAGGATAGTGCACTCAAGAGCAGCGCGATCATCCTGCGTGAAATAATACCGCTGAGTCTGAGGTTCGTTCAAAGCATTCGGATCTTCCCATTCAACCCGCACGAACACTGCTTCGACAGAAGCGAACCCCCGCATCAACAATGCCAATGCATAGCACTGCGCCTGAAGAAGATGCTTATTGCTGATCGATTCAGATGACTCGTACGCGGCCCCGCCCGTTTTATAGTCGACCAGAAAGGCTTCGCCCTCTAAGGTATTGTAAGCAAGGGCATCGATCTCGCCCTCCATGAATACCGGACCATCAGAAGAATCCAAAGCGACCATGAAAGGAACCTCTGCCTTCAAGACCGTATGGTCGGATAATCGCTGTATAAGCGTGCTCTCGAACCATCTATCGAGGGCACGATCAAGACGAATAGCCTGCTCATCGGTTAACTCATAGCGCTTCCGGCAGATTTCAACCCGATCACACGAGGGTCTTTTCAGGCCATTCGTACCCGCATCGATCGCACTTTGCGCCAGACGATGGAACGCCTGGCCAAGAGCCGTCGCATCTTCATCGCCCGACACGCGATCTCCTTCAGGGAACATGCTCTGTTCATGACCCTCGAATATCTCTTCCTCGCGAGCATGCTCTTCTCGTATATCCGCATCGATCGCAGAACCAGGCAACGAAGAATAAGAAAAGACCTCATCGTGATCAAGATGACATGGCTGAGCATACGGAAAAGGCCTCAGCGGACGCGAGGGAATCAAGAACGACGCCTGCTCAGAGCGCATCTTTGAGCATTCAGGCAATGGCTCAGTAAGGACATGCAGTTCCAAACGAAGAGGTGCGCTGCCGCCATAGTCACAATACTGTACGGGTGCCTCCGCAGACGGCTCCCAAGACAGCGCGGAATACAGATCGCCCAAGATGCCTTTACCTGCATATGAAAAATCTTTCGTACCCCGATAGACCAATCCTAAGAACAATGACTTGCTTGCACGGGTAAGCGCAACATAAAGCAATCGCCGAGCCTCGGAGAGCTCCTGTTGGGAAACGAATGTCTTAAGTGCCTGTTCGCGCCATCCCTGCGAAGGTGCCTCGAGTACCTCATGGGCCACCCCTTCAAAAGGATCTTGATATCCATGAAGAGCGCTTAGCACCTTATCGACCTGCTTCAAAGAACTGGGTTTGACGGTGCAGTACGTATTTCCCGCAATGTTCTCCGCCACGATAGCATCTGATCTCTGTGTAAGACGCAACTCAGAAATGGTAACATGAGGGAATTCCAGGCCTTTGCTCGCATGGACAGTCATGATCTTCACAAAATCAGACGACGTGGTCGCAAGCGCACCTGGAGTCAGCTTGAGCGTCGCACAGTCATCCCTGAAACGCTCGAGGCTCCGCGCCCATCCAAGACCTAATGCTTCAATATCGTCAAGCATACGGAGCGCCTTGTGAATATTGCCCACTATAGCCTGGCCTTCGGCGCCCTGACCCTCGAGACGGATCAGCCACCCGCTAGCTCGCAAAAGTGCTTCTAATCCATACGCGAGCCCACCGTTCTCACACGCACGATAGAGCGCCTGAAAGCATCCATACGCAAAATCAAGATTATCCTGCTCAGCAACTGGCAACCCAGAAAGCCCACGCTCTTTTTCCCATGCGGCGAACCCAGCCGAAAGGCTACGCCTGCGTATATGACCTTGCGGATCAAAGGTCGTGGCAAGATACACTAAAGCATCATCGCTTATAGAGAACAGAGGAGACGTAAGCACCTCGAAGAGCGCTTGATCATCAAAACGATTGAGTGCGGCAGCAAGCACCGAAGCACACAGCTTGACCTCGAGCGAATCAGAAAAGACCGAACCTCCCGATACCAAGCATTCGAATCCCTCATCACGCAAGGCCTGCGCATATACATCGACGTTGCTCATCGAACCCAACAATATCGTCATCTCAGAAGGAGACGCTCCCGCATCGCGCAGTTCGGCAAAATGAGCAGCAATACGCTGAGCGCACATCACACGTCCACCTTGGGCTCCCGGTCCGCCCTGGTGGCACTCGAACAGCGCCATCGAAATCCGGGGGCGCACATCGAACAGTGGATCAGGCTGAACATTCACCGGCCCTTTCGGCGCAAGCGAGAGGAACCGATCGCCGAACACATCGCGCTGAGAGAAGATCCGATCGACGAATGACAGGACGTCGGCATGGCTACGGAAATTATCCGGCAGATCGATGAATCGCGCTTTAGAAGAGGTCCCTTCGAGCATTTCCCGATACGCATAGAACACAGCAACATCCGCTCCGCGGAAACGATAGATGCTCTGCTGCGCATCCCCTACCGTGCACACATTAGAAAGATCTTCTTTGGCTAATGCGCGCAAGAGCGCGATCTGTAGTTCGTCGGTATCCTGAAATTCGTCGATCATGATCAACGAGAACCTATCACGATAACTCTGCGCCAAACGAGGATGATCCACAAGAGCGTCGTAGGTCATCCTGAGAAGATCGGTATTATCGAGCGCCGAAGAGGTCTTAACACGCTGATATTCGGCATGCACTTCACAAGCGATCTTGGCAATACAGTGCTGCTCTTGAGCACTAAGAGCCGCCTCGACTTGCAAGGCGAGTTCCAAATAAGCCTGCCTATAATCCGCATAGAACGCCGGATCGGAATCCTTCACCCGATATCGTGCACTCGTTTTCGGAAAAGCGAAGAACACTTCGGCGAATTTCTGCGCATCAAAGCAAGCATCGTCGAACGAACCTGGTAGCGACGACTCCAGAAGATCCAGTGCATGAGATAGTGCCTTTTCAGCTTCTTGCAGGTATTTAGCGTCGGTCTTGCCTGGTTTTTTCAGAGCAGCGCCGACCGAAAGGAACTCCTCACCCAATACGATCATTTCACGGAGCAGTTTTCGCGGATCACCCTGCACTTCAGGAAGAACCAGGGCCTCAAAACCACCGGGAAGGGCAAGCGAGCGATCCGTGATGGTCCGCACATACGACTCTATGCTAGACCCGTTGCCCTGCATAGCATGCACACCGACGCGATCGATATATGCACCCAAAGCCCCCGCGTCTTCGCTTTCCTTTATACGTCGAACGACCACTTCGAATGCTTCATCGCGCATACGACGTGATTCCGTTTCACTCACGACCGTGAACGATGGATCGATTCCTAACTCAAGCGCATGTTCACGCAAAATACGCGAGCACATACCATGGATGGTCGATATCCACGCGTCGTCGACCTTGAGCGCATCATTGATCATCCCCATCTCCAGAAGGCGGTGCTTGATGCGTGATTTAAGTTCAGCAGCGGCCTTCTTAGTGAACGTGATAGCAAGCACCGTGTCAATGCCCCCAAGAGCTTCACCCGTCGCCTCTGCCCTCTGTTCACATTCAAGCGCATACGCAATGCGCTGAGTGAGCGTGAAGGTCTTACCGCTTCCCGCACCCGCTGAAACCATAAGAGGTCGATCGAGGGTCGTTATAATGCTTCGCTGCCCAGGAGTGCAGGTTTCTAAATTCATGAGATCCTCCTGGGACAACTTGTTACTGGGCAATACTGACAGGACCTTTGGTCCAAAGGATGCTGTTCGATCGATCCTTGCTTCATTTCATCAATACGACTTGCAACAGCAGCCTCCACCCCATCAAGGAACACTTCGAAATTTAGTCCCACTGCCGAAGCCTTCTTCGCGAACCCTGCCAGATCGAGTAAGGCCGAATCATAAGAGCCCGCTAGAAGAGAACGACTTTCCTGCGCACGATAGCTCATATAGAGCGCTCCAACGGGATGAGCGGAAAAGAGCTTCCGCAATGCCTGCGCATAGATGAGCGTCTGTATCTTATGGGGCAATTGATACGCAGCGCCGCCTATCAAAGGCAGAGCATGCGAGGCCACCAACCCTGGATCGGTATCATCGATACCCTGATCCTTCAACTTTGATACCTCATCGGGATCGAACCCGGCATCATGACCGGCGACCCCACCTTTATAATCAAGCACCACGAACTGACCAGTTCGCTCGCTTGAATCTATACGATCCACCCGACCTCGAATATACACACCTGCATATTCGACACCGTCGGTCGCATGGATCTCGAACTCATGATGCATCGGAGCAAATCCCGGAAGCATCCGCGACTGCACTGAAAGGTTATTCAGAAGCATCTGCTTGAGTTTTCGTGCATCAGCGCGTTCTACCGCAGAAATAGGCGCATAGCGCGTCGTCTGCAGATCCGCCTGCTTTGCAAGTTCCTCATCGAACACTCGAGAAAAAAGATCCTGACCCTCTTCGAGATTCGCCTCACTAAGACGCGCGGCCCCTAAACATTCAGGTAGCCGGCGATAGAACGCATCGAACACGCTATGCACGAACGTTCCCTGCTCCAATGGTCCCAGGGCCTCATCGGGTGCTTCCGGCCTCAATCGCTGTGTTACGAACCACCTATAAGGACAGTTCACATACGCTTCGATCGCAGAAGGCGATAGCACGAGCGGGTTCTCATCGAACGTGGTTTCAGGGCCAGCAAGCACCTGTTTACGCGTCAGATACAACAATGAAGCGAATGGCCGAGTGACCCCCCTGTCGAAAATCGGCTCAAGAGCAATAACATCGCGTGCCGCAGCACCTAAGGAAAGGTTCTCAGTGTAATGCTCTTCACCTTGCGTCATGAGAACGCGCCGCAAGGCACTTGGCAAACCGAATTCATCAAGTTCCTCATTTGGCTGCCGATATGCCTCTATGAATTCCTCCCACAAAAAAGAAGGATACACATCCTCATCGCCACCAGCATTCAATACGCGCTCACACGTGAATCGAAAGGTCGGCAAGCTCTTCACATGCTCGAACCACAGACGCTGCGCATTCAAACGAGAACACGGATATAGCGCCCCTATTTTCTCCTCAAGGGTCGTCAGCGCATCGTGACGCTCTCCCAATGAATAAAAACGCGCGTCAAGATCACAGACGATGACCTCATCAAAGAAACCCACTTCAAAGCGCGTGGCTCTATCAGGATTCGTTATCCATACCTCTGCATTGACGTATGCGGTGCGATCCGACAAGGACCCACCCTCTTGAACAGCGTCAGCATCACCGTAAACAGTTCGCGAAACATCAACAGATAGACCCTCGAGTGCAAAATCAAGCGCCGATGGATCGATATGCCACGTTCGAGCCACCTCATACACATGACGAAGCGCCCTAATTGCCGACACCTGCTCGCTCCGATACGCCGCATCCTTATGAGGAATATCAGCCACGGCTTCCTCAAAATAATCCAGAAGTATCGATGCGTCGCTATCCTGCAGCAGCTCCTCGAACGTATCGAAATACGGAGAGAGCAAACGCGACATCGCGACAAGCTCCTCGAATGGAAGCAAACGATCGCCACGTATCGCAGAGTCGACCTGTGATACGCGATATTGATCCACCCCAGAAAATGCCGAATTGAAATAGTCTCTCAACGCAGTCCGATCGTGATGATCATCAAGGAGAAAAGCTCTTAATGCAGAATACGCGATACCGAAATCGGTTCGCGAAAAGGGACGTTGATCGAGAAGCGTCGTGCTGGCACCCATATCAGCCAAAGCGGGAGCAAGCTTTCCGAAAAGCGCAGAGGGCTTATGCGAAATAAGCAGAACTCGATAAGAAGCATCGTACGATCGCGCAGTAAAAGATTCCCACAAAGCCCGAAAAAGCAGTGCGGCCTGCGCCGAAGGACCCGCACCCAGCAGCATACGAGGCAGAACATCCTCACTTAAAGCGGATATCGATACGAGATCGGTATCGAAAGAGCATCCCAGGGCAGTGAAGAACCGCATGAAATAGGGCGGCATTTCGAACGCGCCGACGAACGAGAAATCGAACGGAAGCGCTTGGGTTGCCAAGCTAGCCAAAGCATCCCCCGGCTCTATGAGACCACGCTCTTCCAGGAGCGCTCGATATACTGGAACCAGTCGAAGAACCGCACGCTCACGAGACGACAAAGACCAGAGGAAAGCATCACTTTCCGTTTCGATTTCTAGAGCCCGTAGCGCTCTTTCCAGTTCTTCGGAGCCGGATACATCATGTATGAAACGACATAGAAGAGAAATAACGCCAGGAGTTACCGAAAATACGTCTTCATCACTAGACGCATCTTGCCATTCGAGAACCTGATGGACAGCAAATGCCCTATCAAGAGAAGTGACGATCCGTCGTTCATCTCCGAACCGATCCCACGCATCCTCAAGCCACGAAAGTGGAGTCATTACATCCACCCCAAAACAAGATTCGGTACTATTCGATGCAAGCGCTTTACGATAGGCAAGTGCTTGTTCGTAATTCGGAAGCAAGATAACCTTTTCAGGCACGTGACGGATCCCCTTTCTTATTTGCCCGTATACCCTCTATGCTCCCCGACTATGGGTAACGTGTCAAGACTTTAATTTGAATTCGCAATCCGTATACTAAAAGTAGGCCAGCTCCGTGTTCGTGATGGACCGATGACTATAAATTGGGAGCCTCAGATTACGCGTGAAATGGAGATTCGTATCCGTTGATACGAAAGCCAGGAAGCTCGTTGCGGGCACCCACCTTCAATTAGGTGGGTTCATCCAATTTTGCGGGGCTGGTTTTCCTTGTCAAAAGGTGTTTTTTGGTTTTCAACAGGTCCATTTTGGACGAATCATAGACAAATCGTACATCACAAAATCCAATGAACCTATCTATGGTAGCGAGAGCGGATCATTCGACCCTCACCCAGCAACCAGATCCTAGTGCACCGCCCCATAGACATATCCCCATCCATGCGACGAAAGCGACGAATTAAGCTGCGAGCATAACCTATCGCGACTATATGTTCCAGGGGGAAGCAGGTTGACTATTTCAAGCAGATCATCGTTGAGGCCATACGATTCCGCCTGCAAAAGAACATCCAACCTCTCATATTCTTCTACATCAGCGAATAGCTCATCGACGAATTGCTGCAAGACGCCATAATCGGCGCTTTTTTTCGGAGCTGCCATTATCGTGTTCCCTCTATTTATTCCGAGGGTCGACTACAACGTCATGACCCATGACCGTAGCGACCAAAGCGCCGGTATATGAAGGCGTCGCCGCCCCGGATACACGCAAGAACTGAACCCCGCACTCACGAAGCGCCCATGCAACGTTCACCACATGATCGGGCGTTGGATACGGATTCTCTTCCGTTGCCTCAAATTGGCGCGAGTCCTTCCGCACGACCTGAATATCAGCATAAAGCGGCTTTTGCGTGCTGTTCGCCGCAGTGCGTGCGAACGATACAAGGTTCGCGGACGGCGCAGGCGAAGCGAAACCGATAACATCAGCGCCATATTCATCGCATAAGGCAACCGCCTCAGCAAATGTCGACCCGTCAGCCAATACCCCTTCAGCATTAGGAGCAAGCGAGATTATAAGCGGGCCATCGTATATCGCTCGAGCACCCATGAGTGCGCACTGTGCATCATATGTATTCGAAAATGCCGAGAACAGTACCGCATCGAACGGATGAACCATGAGTGCCTGAACAGCATCGTGATACTGCTGCTTAGATTGCTTCAACGATGATGTTGACGTGTAATCAAGAGGTAAGCCACTTGGTCCGACGACAGCAATGGTGTGCTGTGGAGAGAACTGAGCTGCGGTCTCATAGGCGATCTGGGCCATTTCGTCGGCCTGGTTCTCAAAACGCGCGTAAGCTAAGCGAGCACGAGTGATGCCCTCGGTCGCAGTAACAAAACAAGGAGTCTCAATTACCTTTTCAAGCTTATAGGCCTCTTCGATCAATTCAGGCTCGCATAAAGCAACGTATTCACGGTCGGTCGCTTCAGTAAATCCCTGAGCGTTCAATTGATAATCAATCGGCGTCGATAGAACAAGCATGTCCTTATTAAAACGAAGTGCGATATCGGGCATGGCTTCCCTTTCCTTTGGATAAACCGTGCCCTCTATTGTAACGTGATACTTTTACAAGGCCACAAAGCTCTCTTCGCTTCGCCTGAACTTTCTTGCAAACTTCACGAACAAAACCCTTCACCATGGATACGCGTTTCGTAACGAAAGTCATTCAGATCGCAAGAAAAGTCATCATTTTGACCCGAAAAATATGGACATAAGATGAAGGATCATCATATATCCTTCACATGAACCCGTTCAACCCTTGATTTTCTGCATTTGAACGTGTTCTAGCGATTATTTGCTTGTTTCACCGATCAGAACCCCGTATATTACCTACCGGCAAATGTGGTCCCCTCCCAAATTTGCAACTGCTTTCCCCAAAGCAGTCGGTGCCTGATCCCCAAACATAGAGGCACCGGAACTCCCTCCTTGTGGGCCTGCAGAGATCCCCTCTCTCGGGCCCCTCCTCTTTTTATAGGCAATTTTGCACAGAAGCGATTTTTCCTTCGCATCAAATGGTCTTACAGATTCCTTTGCCCTCAATTCACCAAAAAAGGCGCGCCATCAGGCACGCCTTTTTATCATTGAGATTGAAAACAGATCAGAGCTTACCAGCATCTAACCATTCATACGCTGATACAGGCGATTGTTAGTATCAAGCCAGCTTTCCACCGTACCCGTATCGAACCCGTCTTCCGGATCGATAACGAGCGCATACATTTCTTCTTCTTTCAAAAGCTCATCCAAAGCATCGGTAAGCTGGATCTCGCCACCAGCACCTGGCTTCACTTCTGCAAGCAGTTCCATAACGCGGGGAGTCAGCAAATAACGCCCGAATACCGCCAAATTCGAGGGAGCTTCTTCGATGGCAGGTTTTTCAACCAGCGAATCGACCTTCCACACGCCCTCTTCCACTTCACTACCCGCGATAACACCGAAGCGATCCACTTCTTCGCGAGCCACCGGCAGAACCGCGATAACACTTGCGCCATTATGCGCATCGGATACTTCCTTCATACGAATGAGCATCTGATTATCGGGGACTAGCACATCACCCAGAAGAACGAAGAACGGCTCACCATCGATGCACTCAGCCGCGCAGTGAACCGCATGACCCAGACCAAGGGGTTCATCCTGATATACGTAGCTCACATTCAAGTTGCCCGCATGAGCGACCTTATCAGCATACTTATCTTTCCCACGGCTGCGCAGTTCGGCTTCCAAAGCAGGATTAGGAGTGAAGTGCTCTTCGATGGACTTCTTTTCGCGACTATTAATGATGATTACCTCATCAGCCGCAGAAGCAAGACCCTCCTCTACCACATATTGGATAGCCGGACGGTCCACAACCAGAAGCATTTCCTTCGGTTGCGCCTTCGTGGCAGGCAAAAAACGACTTCCTAAACCAGCAGCAGGAATAAGTGCTTTCATGAATCCTCCCGATTCTTCTACGCTGCGAATTCCACATGATAAAGCCCTGCAAAACAAGGCATTACGAACGTGACCATAGTACCAAATAATCAAACCATGCCGTGTGTCTCGCCCGTATTTCATTCATATAAATCACGCCGAATACGATTCAGGCTCTTACCGCATACCTATATATAGATCGTTGATCGCTCAGTCCAGAATGCTGCCTTCCCTTGATCTACACATATTCATCCAGACGAACAAGCACGCAATAGATTTTGAGCAATTACCCGACCTGCGTTCTTGACAAGCGTCTTTCCCTGCGTTTAAATCAATACTCGCTGGGGATGTAGCTCAGTTGGGAGAGCGCAGCGTTCGCAATGCTGAGGTCGTGGGTTCGATCCCCATCATCTCCACCAGCAGATCATGCAAGCGGCAGATTTTCTCTGCCGCTTTTTATTTTTCCTCATCAGAGAGCCTTCTTTTCGTCGAAATAGCACCTCAGCGTGCTCCAAAAGCACTTCCGAGCAAAGTGAGCACCTTTCAAAACGCTACTTTCTGCCTGTCATTTCCAACCACACGCACCATATCCCAGTTCCCCGCATACAAAGCTGCGCTACAACTAGCATCAGACGAACAAAGGACGCTTCCGATACCCGAACTAAGGAGGCACCTATGCCGAGGTCGCCATTCGGCTCGTCCGCGCACAACGCGAACGCAGTCGCGCATGATTCTTTGCTCTGGGCACATGCAAGTTCTCCTTGCGTATCGTGTTCTGCGGCCTTCTTCCTGAATTTCTGCACTGATCTTCTTCGGAACTTCTCGCATCGACATTCGAGACCTTCCTCAACGCTCATATAGCTCCCACCAGTTTGCAATACCTCCCCCTATGAGCACAGCACAGAGAGAAAGGAGTCTCATGAGAACCGTGACCCTCACCGAGACCAGCGAAGAAGACAAAGCGTGCGTGAACCGAATATCACAGCACGCTTGCGTCGACATCCACGATTGCTATCAGTGCGGAAAATGTTCTGCGGGATGCCCTATGGCGGATGCGATGGACGTTCCGCCGCAACAGATCATGCGTCTTCTTCAGTTAGGTCTCGTAGATCAAGTTCTTGATGCGAAATCTCCCTGGATCTGCGCTCAATGCGTGACCTGCACATCCCGCTGCCCCCAAAAGATAGACACAGCCGCCATCATGCGAGAAGTACGCCGCGAATCGCACGAAGCGGGCAAGCATTCTCGCTCGGAAAGCAACGTGTTCGAATCGCTGTTCATCAAGGGCATCCGCACGAAGGGCCGCTCCAACGAGCAGTACCTTGCCGCGCAGTTCAACATGGCATCCGGCCACTTCATTCAAGACGCCTTGAAGGCTCCCAAGATGTTCTCCAAGAACATGATCGGCCTTCAAACGCAGCAAAGCGAAAACCCTGAAGCCATCGCGCGCCTAATAGACGCCTGCACCAAACCCCGCGAGGATGATGACCGATGAACACTTCGTTTTCCTTCTTTCCGGGATGTTCCTACCATTCCACGGGCATTTCATACGCTGAGTCAACCGAATACGTAGCGCGGGCCTTAGGTCTGCAGTTCTACGACATCAAGGACTGGAACTGCTGCGGCGCTTCCGCCGCGCGCACCGTGAACGATGACCTCATGTACGCTCTTCCCGCGCGCAACTTGGCGCTAAGCGAAGAACAGCACCCCTACCTTGAGGTGCTCACTCCCTGCACCGGATGCTACGCGGCGCTGAAGCAAGCCGAAGCCTGGGCTAAAGACGATCCAGCCAATCTAGCTCACGTGAACAACTTGATCGGCATGGAATACCGCGCCACCAATACCGTGCGAAGTCTGCTTGAAGTCATGACCACGCCCGACGCCATCGAATACATAACGAATCGCGCCATCAAGCCCCTTAACGGCATGAAGATAGCCTGCTACTACGGATGCGGCCAAGTTCGCCCCGAAGCGGTGACGCAATTCGACAACGCAGAGAACCCCACGCGCATGGAAGCGCTCTTGGACGCAATGGGCGCCGAATGCATTGACTGGAGCTTCAAAACCGAATGCTGCGGATCGTCCAACCACGTCATCAGCCCCAAAGCGGCCCGAAGCGCAGTCGAGCGCATCCTGCGCAACGCCCAAGCCAACGGTGCCGAATGCATCGTCACGTCGTGCCCCCTGTGCTGGATGAACATCGACATGCGCGAAGAAAAGATCAATAAGGAATTCGGTACCAGCTACAACCTGCCGGTGTATTACTTCACCGAACTGCTGGCGCTCGCCCTGGGGGCCACCCCCGAACAAGCGGGCCTGCCACGCCATTTCGTTCCCGCATGCGACTACGTGCGCATCATGGAACCTTCGTCCCATACGCCCAACGAAGCCCCGCATGAGGAGGTGGAACAATGAGTCGAATCGGTGTTTTCGTCTGTCAGTGCGGTAGCAATATTGCCGGCGTTGTAGACACTCAGGCAGTAAGCGAATACGCAGCCACGCTGCCCCATGTGGTTCACGTCGAAAACAATAAGTACACGTGTTCCGACCCGAACCAATCGCAGATCAAAGAAGCGATCGAGGAGCACCGCCTTGACCGCATAGTCGTTGCCGCCTGTTCTCCTTCCATGCATGAGCGCACCTGGCAGAAGCTTCTGTCCCAAACGTCAGTGAACCCCTACATGCTTGAAGTCGCCAACCTGCGCGAACAGTGCGCGTGGGTTCACACGGACAAAGCCCAGGCAACCGAAAAGGCAAAGGACCTGGTTAAGATGGCGGTTGCGAAGGTAGATCGCAACAAACCGCTTCACACCCAAGAAATCCCCATCACCAAGCGCGCGCTCATCATTGGCGGCGGTATTGCGGGCATGCAGGCAGCGCTGGACATTGCCGATGCAGGCTACCCCGTCACCATCGTTGAGCGCAAGCCCACCATCGGCGGCAAGATGCCCAAGATCGACAAGACCTTCCCCACGCTGGACTGCGCGGCCTGCATCTGCACGCCTAAGATGAGCGAAGTGGGCAACCATCCCAACATCACGTTGAAGGTGCTTTCCGAAGTTGAACAGGTCGAAGGATATGTGGGCAACTTCCAGGTCACCGTTCGCGAGCGCGCGAAGTACGTGAACCACGACCTGTGCACCGGATGCGGTCTATGCACCACCAAATGCCCCAGCAAGAAGATCCCCAACGAATTCAACGAGAACATGGGGTATCGCAGCGCCATCTACAAGACCTTCGAACAGGCCGTGCCTTCCAAGCCCGTCATCGATGCCGAAAACTGCCGCAAGCTCAAAGACGGCAAGTGCGGCGTATGCGCGAAGATCTGCCCCACCGGCGCCATCGATTACCTTGACGAAGATTCGGTAACCACCGAAACCTACGGCGCGGTCATCCTGGCCACCGGCTACGACTTGATTCGCTGGCAGGACATTTACCCCGAATACGGCGGCGGCGCGTACCCGGATGTCATCGACGGCCTTGGCTTCGAGCGCCTGGTGAACGCATCGGGCCCCACCGAAGGCCATATCTTGCGCCCCTCCGACGGCAAAGAACCTAAGACCCTGGTCATCGTCAAATGCGTTGGCAGCCGCGACCCCCACAAAGGACACGCCTACTGCTCGCGCGCCTGCTGCATGTACGGCGCAAAGCATGCCCACCAGTTCCTTGATAAGGTCCCCGATGGCAGATGCTTCGTGTTCTACATGGACGTGCGCACGCCAGGTAGACGCTACGACGAGTTCTACCAGCAGGCCAAAGGCGACGGCGCCATTTACCTGCGCGGCCGCGTAAGCAAGATCTATCACGAAGGCGACCAGCTGGTGGTCATGGGCGCCGATACGCTTTCGGGCGAGAACATTCGCGTCAACGCCGATATGGTGGTGCTCGAAACCGCCATGGAGGCATCCGAAGGCGTGCGCGAAACCGCCATGCTATTCGGCGTGCAGTGCGACGAAGACAACTGGATCACTGAAGCTCACCCGAAGCTCCGCCCCGTTGAAACGGCATCGCGCGGCATCTTCCTTGCCGGTGTTGCCCAAGGACCGAAGGACATCCCCGACACGGTGGCCCAAGCGGGAGCAGCGGCGGCGAAGGTGATCATCATGTTCGCCCATGATTCGCTGGAATCCAACCCGCAGATCAGCGCCGTGGATATTTCCAAATGCTCAGGCTGCGGCACCTGCGTTTCCATATGCCCTTACGGTGCGCTGAGCTTGGTAGAAAAGAACCTGCGCGAAAATTCCATCAAGGTGACCCGCACGGTTTGCGAAGTCAATTCGGTCTTGTGCCAGGGATGCGGTGCCTGCGCGGCAGCCTGCCGCAGCGGCGCACTTGATTTGCAAGGCTACACCGACGACTCCATCATGGAAGAGGTTGATGCGCTATGTCAGTGGTAACCCCCGAAACAACATCCGTACCTACATCCGGCGAATCAACCTTCACCCCCAAGATCCTCGCCTTCACCTGCAAATGGTGCACCTATGCCGGCGCCGACCTGGCGGGGCTCAACCGCATGAAGTACCCGGCGGATATTCGCCTACTGCGCGTTCCCTGCTCAGGCAGAGTGAATCCGCAGTTCGTCCTAGAGGCGCTCCAGCGCGGCTGCGACGGCGTTATCGTATGCGGCTGCCACCCCGGCGACTGCCACTATTCAACCGGCAACTACTACGCAAAACGGCGCATGCTGGTATACAAGCGCCTGCTGGAATTCGTTGGGTTGGAGCCCGATCGCTTCCAGGTGCGCTGGATCTCCGGCGCTGAAGCCGGCAAGTTCCGCGATACCATGATCGATTTCTGCGGGCGCATCAAGGAACTGGGCCCCATCGAATCTTCGTTCACCATAAGCAAGAGCGTAGGGGCCGACGTGCTGGGCGCCCCACGTGAGGAAAAAGGAGGTGAGGCATGATGGCCACCCTTCAGGAAACGCTCCAAGAGCGCGCACGTGCCCTTCTTGAAGACGGAACGGTGTGCGCGGTGATTGGCTGGGAAGCGGGTCGATTTACCAATCAGACCACTCCCTTCGTCTGCCTCACACCCGAAGACGCAACGCGCTTGGTGTTCAACGAATACTGCGTGAACACGCTTGCAAAGTACGTACAGGATCTTAAGCGCAGAGGGCGAATTGCCGTGGCAGTGCGCGGCTGCGATGCGCGCGCCGTGAACCGCATGATCCAAGACAACCAATTCAAGCGCGAAGACGTGTATCTGCTTGGCATTGCCTGCCCGCGCATGAAGGACCGCACCACGGGTGAGGTTCTTGAAAAGTGCGCTTACTGCGAACATTTGAACCCGCCCATTTACGATGAAATGCTCAACGAGCCCGTTGCCGAAGAGCCCCTGAAAAGCACGCAGGACTACCTTGCCCAGCTGGAAGGCCTTTCACGAGAAGAGCGCCAGGCGTTCTTCGATGAAATGTACGAAAAGTGCATTCGCTGCTATGCCTGCCGTGACGCATGCCCCGTATGCACCTGCCGCAGCTGCTTCGTCGATTCCCGCGCAGTGGGTTGGATCGGCAAGCAGAACAACCTTAATGAAAACCGCTTTTACGGCATCACGCGCGCGTTCCATGTATCGGACCGCTGCATCGGATGCGGCGAATGCGAACGCGTATGCCCCATGGGCCTGCCGCTCATGACGCTCAACCGCAAATTGTCCAAAGACATGGAGGACCTGTTCGGCAAAACCGAATCGGGCATGACCAGCGAAAACAAAGACGTTCTTAACCACTTCAGCCGCGACGACGTTGAAGAATTCATGTGAGAGGGGGACTCATGAAACTACTGCCAAAAACCAAGCTCGATGCCCTTCTTACGCACCTTTCGCGTGAAGCGGTAGTGTACGTGCCCAAAACAGTTGCAGGAGTAAGCAAGTTCGCTCCGTACGTTTCGCAGGACCCTATGTGCCTTAATGAAACCAACACGCTTCTCCCACCGAAGGACCTGCTGTTCCCCCAATGCCAGAAGATGTATCACTATGGCGTTGGCCCAGACAACGAAATGTTCGTCGATCCGCTTGTCGAATCGGGTAGCCAAGTGCTGTTCGGCCTGCGCCCGTGCGATATGCGCTCCATCGAATGTTTGGACGATGTGTTCCTGACCAAGGGCTACACCGACAACTTCTACGAAGAAAAGCGCGCCAAGCTTCTTACCGTGGCGCTTGCCTGTACCCAGGTTAAGGAAACGTGCTTTTGCGAGTCCATGGGCCTAAACCCCAACGATGCCCCCACCGCCGACGTTATGATGCACGATTGCGGGGATGCGTACAGCGTTGTGGCTTACACCGATAAGGGCGCGCAGGCCCTGGCGCAATGGGATAGCTTCCTTGAGGAAGGCACCCAGGAAAGCGCGCAGGTTCATTGCAGCCTTTCGGTTGATGCAAGCAACATCCAGGCCCAGATGAAGTCCCTGTTCGAAAACGATGGGTTCTGGGATAGCCTGAGCATCAAATGCCTTAACTGCGGCACGTGCACCTACCTGTGCCCCACGTGCTACTGCTTCGATATAGACCAGGAGAACAAGGGCAAAGAAGGGGTGCGCTTCCGCTGCTGGGATAGCTGCATGTTCTCCGAATACACCGCCATGGCCGGCGGACACAATCCCCGCCCCGAAAAGAAGGACCGCGTTCGCAACCGTTTCATGCATAAGCTGAGCTACTTCGAAGAGCGCTACGGCAAGAAGCTCTGCGTAGGATGCGGGCGCTGCGTAGAAAAGTGCCCAGTGGCCCTGGATATTACCGTACTCATAGACAAGGCAGGAGCGTTGGCTCATGACTAACATCATCATCAACCATGACTGCGCTCACGGCAGCGAACCCTACATTCCGCTGATCTGCAAGATCTCTGCCATCACGCAAGAAACCGCGGACGTGAAGACCTTCCGTATCCAGACCCCCGACGGAAAGCGCCCCTTCGATTCCAAGCCCGGCCAAATCGCCATGCTATCCCCCATCCCTGAAGGTGAATCGATGTTCTGCATTTCCGGTACCGGCGATGACTACATTGAATTCACCGTGAAGCGCGTGGGACACAACACCGAATGCCTGCATGACATGGAAGTGGGCGACACCGTTGGCGTGCGCGGCCCCTTCGGGAACTGGTTCCCCTACGAATCCTGCAAAGGGCGCGACCTGCTGTTCATTGCCGGCGGCATCGGCATGCCTCCCGTACGGTCCTTTTTGCTTCACTGCATCAACAACCGCGAGGACTACGGCCACATCGATTTCGTGTATTCGGCAAGCACGTACGATGATCTAGTATGCAAGCAGGATCTGTTCGAGAACTGGAAGAGCGTTCCCAACATGGACGTGCACGTGAGCCTATACCACGTAAGCGAAGAATGGGACGGCCCAGTGGCTTACACTGCCCCGTTCCTGGAAAGTCTTGACCTTCCCGTGGGCGAAAACAGCGTTGCCGTTCTATGCGGCGGTCCGTCGTTGTATCGCACCTGTTCACAGGCGCTCGAGAACATGGGGTATCCCCCTTCGCGCATTGTGACCACCCTTGAAAAGCGCATGAAGTGCGGCGTGGGCAAGTGCGGCAGGTGCAATATTGGCAGCCACTACATTTGCCTTGAAGGCCCCGTTTTCACCCGAGAAGAGATCTTGGCCATGGAATAGCTCGAAGGTCCCAGCGTACTATGCAGGCCACCTCGCAGTCCTTCCCATTACAACAAGTGAGGCACCCCAAATCGGGGTGCCTCACTGCATTCAGCTCAAATTGAAAGGTATGCTGAAAGCCAGCCTTGATAGCTGTTTGCACTTCACTAGAAATTACTCTTCAGCCATGCAATGATGTCAGCACTTTCATACAAAGGCTTTCCATCAATGAACAGACAAGGCACCTGCTTTTTTCCGCCCACTTCTATCAGCCTTGCCAGATCGTCCTTGTTCTGACGAATATCATGCATTTCAACTGGAGCGCCCAGTTCTTCAATTACGCCCATCACACGAGCACAAAACGGACACCCATCGAATTTGTATAGTTCAAGCTTCATGATCTTGCTCCTTCAGGTTTCGAGTTACCACTATTGTTGCGGAACGATAGCCAAGATAACAAGGTCTTCTTCACCATTGTTGATAAGTTGATGACCAGCACCCTTTGGACAATAATGACACGAACCAGGCACAAGGGCTTCTTCGCCCTGCTCAAGGCGGACCACGCCCTGACCGCTAAATACGTAAATTACTTCGCAACTGTCCTCGTGCACATGCCAACCCAAAGAAGCACCCGGAACCAAACGGGATCTCATGATCTTGCAGGCAGTATCACCTGAGCCCCGCACAGCAAAAACTCCTTCGCCGCCCTTGAACCCAATATGCTCTATTTCCTCAATCACATCAAAGTCGATAAGCATGACACACCTTTTCCTTCGTTTAGAATTGGACTTCGAAATATAGCTTTTGCCTCATCTCGTGTTGCGCCTCTCCTTCAAGCGAGAAGTTGCATGATGCGCCTAGCTTACCCAGAGCACCGTCTATTTTTTGCGGCAAGCGATACTGACATTGTCGCGGAAAGAGAACTATCCAGTTTAACTTTGTACATTTTTGTCTGATTGCCTTCGCCACATCGGCTATCGATAAGAAAATCAATTTCTTTATCGTGAGCGTACCACTGAAGACGAGGTCGAACCGGATCTGCGCCCCCTTCGAACTCCTGATCAAATAAGATTGTTTTTGTTGCGAGTCTAGATTCGTCAATTTGCCCCGAGCCATTCGCTTTTGCGCTTCCCCTTTTGCCAGCAAATGCGCCCTTCTTCAGAGTTACCGTCTTTTCTGATTCATATGCTTCAAGTCTGCATGATCTAGCTCCTAAAGCATGGGCGATTCTACGAAGCTCAGTTATCTTGTTTTGTTGCACCGCGTCGAAATAGCAAGATAGATTAATAAACAAACCCTCATCAAATTGATCAGCAAAATAGACCGTATCGCATAAAGGCGCCGGATGGAATCTCAGACCGCTCATAGGAACGGCCTCTTCGTAAAGATGAAGGACTTCTATACCGCCTTCTTTACTGAACCAACCGATTGCCCCCTCGCAAACCTCAACCCCTTTTCTCTCATCTTCGTCGACTATTACTATCATCTTCGGCAAATCATAGTCGGGGCTTTTGTATTCGTCGGGGAACACAGGGCTGTATTTTTTCATTTGATAATTATGCTGCTCTTCCGCCACTTTCTCGGACGCAGCTTTAAGACCCACAACAGCGGCATCAGCGGCTCTTCCTCCAAGCTCTACAGCCTGCTCAGAAACTTTTTCCGCAACAACCCCGAACTGCTTTTTCATTTTATCAAGCATCTCAATCCCCTCTCATTAATCATGCTCTACGCAAACGCCATAAACACGACAACAGATAAGTAAGCGGAATTTCAATGACCGCATTACTTATCTACTGATTCAATCTTCCACATTGCCAGCTCAGAAATCAGGCTCGATTCAATTCATCGGTGTTTCTTTCCCCTGAACAGCGGATATGTAAATTATAACTTTGTTTAACTTCATCCAGCAGAGGAGGCCTACCTATTGAGCTTCCTCTGCTGTCTTGTATTTATTCAAGGGCAGATTCGATATCAAAATCCTTTTCATAGAACTTGCTCATCACATCGCTATATATTTGGTAATACTCAGACTGAGCGTCACTGTAAACCCGATAGCAATCGCTCTGCGCATCACTATATTCACGGTACAACGCCGTGTTGACATCTGAGTACTCGCTATATGAAAGCTTCTTGTAAGCATCCTTCATAACGCCATCGTGATACGTTCTGTACACATTTTGAAAAGCATCGTCATAAACCGACCTGTAATACAGAGTCATCGCGTCATCGTACACCGTTCTATAATATTCCTTCATCGACGGCTGCAGTGCACTTGAATCCGCGTGGTCCACAGTCGCCACCACTGCCCTAAAGTAATCTGCAGATTTTTCTTTCGTTCTAGCAAACAAGCTTTCCGATTCACTTAGGACAAGCGCGTACCAATCAGTCAACAACTGTTTGTTTTCGGCATATTCTTCGTATGTTGTTCCTGCCGAGGCATTCACCTTTTCAAGCTCTTCAGTCAATTTGCCAGAAGTAGATTCAAAGTCCGCCGTTATCTCTTCTAAGGTCGCACTTGGCGATGAGCTCTTTTGAACAGCTTGCTCAATGTTGGAACAACCAGTTAGTACGATTACCGATAACGCAATGAACACAACAATTATTGCCTCAGCGATTCTTTTGGCAGTCTTTTCCATTCCCCAACCTCTCTATTCGAAGGGGTCAGACCTCGCCTGACCCCCTTGTTCATTTGCGCTTTGTCTTGCCCCAGTACTTTTCGTGTTGCTGACGCACTTCTGGAGAAATCAGGTCCATCGGGTCGATATCCAAACATGCACACAAACGCATTGCTTCATCGGCATACATAGAGCGTTGACCTCGCAGCATAGTGCCCATTGTTACGGAATCTATTCCCATCCTACGTGCTAGTTCCGCCTTCGACATTCCGAGTAGTTCCCGTTTTGCTTCAACGGCGGCCAGGATATGTTTCGATGTTTCGCTCATCATGGCCACATATGGTGCTTCCTGCCGGTATTTCCTCTCCATCAGCAATGCACCTTACCCACAAAACACACATCTGACTTCGTAAAATGCATCGTCCTCTCACCCAATATAAACGCACGATAAGACACTGCGCTTAAACGGAAAGGCATCCTTTTCCTTCGTAAAGAAAGCCTATCTATGTATATAGTTTTTCTTTTCGTGTTCCCTTTCATTGCAACTCCTATCTCTCGATGGACCGTACGCTTGAACCGTTGCTCAAGCCATAAAAGGAGTTGCGAATTTCGCGCAGGGGCGAAGATGCATGACAGAACGAGCTCTGTTCGAAACAGGGGTCTGATTTTGCGAGAGAAGAGATCTTAGCCGCCGGTAAAACAGCCCAAACAAAAAATGCACCTTCCAATCGGGTGCATAAAACGAAAAGGCACCTCGATTTCGAGGTGCCTTTTTTCAATCGAAGTTGAAACTTAGATGAGCGCTTCGGTGGGAGCTTCCTGGGTGGTTTCCTCTTCGGAATCGTCTTCCTCAATGAAGGAACCGAAAATAGGCTCGCCGTTCTGGCTCAATTCCACCATTCCCGTCAGAACATCAACATACTGATAAGACTGACGAGCAGAGGAACCGCGCTTACGAGGAACCTCCATGATGAAAAGCTGCGGATGGACCTGCATGAGCAGTCCTTCGCTTTCGACGATCTTGGAACGACCCATGTTTGCACGTACACGCAACTTCTGACCGACGTAGTCGTTCAAGGTGTCATGAATACTGTCGATAATCTGAGCTTGTTTAGCTAAATCCATAGATACAATCTCTCCGGTTTTGGACATAATAAAACTCATTTATTTTATCACACATCAAGACGCCAGCGTCAGTTTTACCATTTTGTTCCATAGATCGTTGAAATATCGCATGACGCAAAACTCATCTATGCAGTTCAGAGCAACTATTCTAAATATGCGCCCGTTTGACGATTCCACAAATGAGCATATTCACCGTCGTTTTCGATGAGTTGCGCATGAGGTCCGTCTTCAACGATCTCGCCATCAGAGAGCACCACGATGCGATCAAGGCTCGCTACCGTTGACAAACGGTGCGCCACTACAATGGAAGTTCGCCCCTTCATAAGCGTCGAAAGAGCGTCCTGAACCAAATGCTCGCTTTCCGAGTCAAGCGCACTAGTGGCTTCATCAAGCACCAGAACAGGGCAATCGGCCAACATTGCACGAGCGATCGCAATGCGCTGACGCTGACCACCCGAGAGCTTTACCCCTCGCTCACCTGTAATGGTATCGAACCCTTGCGGAAGCTTTTCGATGAACTCGAGCGCATTTGCCAAACGGGCAGCTTCCCGTATTTCATCCATGGTCGCATTGGGCTTGCCATACGAAATGTTCTCAGCAATACTGCGGTGGAACAAAAGCGCTTCCTGAGGCACATAGGCGATTTGCTGCCTCAGTGATTGCTGAGTCGTATCAGCGATATCCTGCCCATCGATACGAATATGCCCCTCTTGAATGTCAGACAAACGCAGCAGCAACTTAGTCAAAGTCGTTTTACCTGCGCCGCTCATGCCCACCAAGCCTACGCGTTGACCAGCGGGGATATGCAGGTCGAACGAATCAAATACCTGCGTTGTGGCGTTTCCGTCGGAATACGAGAACCCAATTCCCTCAAAATCGATAGCGCCCTTCGATACTGCGAGCGGCTGGGCATTCGGCTTATCATCAACAAGCCGCGGCTCATCCAAAATGATAGTCATGCCACTGGCATCGCCGAACGCACGATTGAATCGCTGAAGGCCATTGTTGATGAAGTTGAATTGGTTAGTAATGGTATACGTATACGTGAACATAACCACTAACGTACCCGGCGTGATGCCGTACCACGCATTACCACCCGCAATGAAGACAGTCACCACAGCCATGATAGTCACCGCAATACAGGCGGTAATAATACCGCGCGCCAACGATGCCCACATACGCTTCGAATCACGGGCAACCACTTCCTTGTTCGCCTGATCGAAGAGACCACGCTCGTAGTTCTCACGACCGTACGTTTTGACCGCCAAGATATTCGCAACGGAATCAGACAGCTCGCCCGAAAGCTGGTTCTGAGCACTCGCCGCCTGTTCATTGAGATGCAGAATACGCTTATACATGTAGTACGAAACGCTTGCGTAAATCACAAGAAGCACCATCAGGATCGCCACATACACAGGCACGCGTGGTGCCAAGATGCCGCATGTGAAGATAACTGAGCAGACCACCGGCAGGAACGGGAACATGATCGTCTCGATCAACAGCTGGTAAGCACTCATGAATTTCGTCGTCTGGCTCACCAGTGTTCCCCCGAAACGATTCGAATGGAACGACATAGATTGATTACAAAGCGCATCGAACGACATACGCGCCAAGTCATATGCTGCCGCGATCTCGAGCTTATACATGGTGTAATCCTGCAATTTACTCGCCGCTTGGCCGAACACATTTATGGCTATCAGGACCGCAATATACGGACCGAACACCTCGAATACCTGATCAGCCGCAACCGGTTCGGCGCTCACTCGATCAACGATAAGGCTCATGACGTAAGGATTGCCATAGGTAAGCAGCGCAACGAATGCGAACGTTGCGAGCATTAATGCAACGAACAAGCCTAGGTGACGTTTAGTGACCATCCAATAAAAATGCAGGGTGCGGCGGGTAAGTGATGGTGAAGTCGTGCGTGCCATATACTTCCTTTCGCTTCAGTGCACTAATCAAGCATCGAAAGAACTTCGAGATACGCCTTTCCGAGCGCGATGAATTGATCTCTCACTAACGATTCCCCTCGAGCTTTAAGCGAAACACCTGCTCGTTCAATGATTTCAGGAACGTGCGCAAGAAGGTCTTCGTTACCTGTTTGCGGATTAGAAAAATACGTTTTACATGAATTGGCGATCGTTTTACGACGCGTGGCAAAAGCCGCATCTGCCATGATCATTGTGGCATGACGAAGATCATTCGGCATACTATCACTACGTCGATCCAAGCGAATCACCGTACTCTTCACGCGCGGTGGTGGAAAGAAGTTTCCCTCTGCAACCGAGAACTTATCGCAATACTCAGCGAACAGGCCCAGCTTCACCGTGTAGGCTCCGTAGTTCTTCGTTCCAGGCGAAGCGCACATACGATCAGCGACCTCGGCTTGGACCATGATGGTCTGGCTCTTTAAAGATGGTATGCGCTCAAAATAATCCAGAACTATCGTCGCAGCCACCGCATACGGAAGGTTCGCAACTAGTTTATTAGGAGCGAACGGCAGATCATCAGCGGAAACTTCAAGAGCATCACCCTGGATCAGCGTGAATGTATCGCTCCATGGGGCGCAGGTCTGCGCAAGGACAGGAGGAAGATCACTGTCACGCTCAATGGCAACCAATCGCCCTGCCCTTTGGAGCAATGCGACCGATAACGTACCAATACCTGGGCCCACTTCGATCACCGAATCGGTTCCCTCTAATTCAGCAAGATCGCAAATATGGGAAACGATACCATCGTTGATCAGAAAATGCTGACCAAGGGCCTTTTTCGTCATCAAACCATGACGCTCAAGGACCGCACGAGTTTCCGTAACGCTTGCAAGAGGCGAAAGTCTTGCCATCATGCCTCCTCTTCCCAATGCAGATCGGCAGCTGAAATACGCTTGATCCCGACCAACTCAACTATCCTGTCTACACGAAAACCAGCTACCGCAAAAGCTGACCTAACTGATGCGATCAGCGGCTCGCAACCATGAGGATCGCCACCATCCCCCACCACGTACAGCGTCAATGGCCGCTTATCACGCAGCGCCCGCCCTGCTTCCTTGCGCTGAACATAATCCCAATAATAAGGCTGCAATCTATCCAAAAGCGCCTTTGTCTGGGAAGGAAGTCCCGCGAAATAAACGGGTGTGACCAATATGACCCGATCGACCGCATCAAGTTCATCAATGACACGCGTCATATCATCTTCGATAATGCACTCGTCAGACGTCTTGCAAAAATCGCAGCCATTACAGCCCTCGATCTGCAGTCGGGCGACCTCGAGCTCTGCCAGATCCACATCGGAATCGCTTTGCTCGATAAGAAGCTCAAGCATACGCACCACACGCGCAGAGGTACCATTGATCCGAGGAGAGCCGTTGATTATGAGCCATCGAGTCATAACTTCTCCTTTTACGAACGCTGCCAATCGGTTGGTTCTCTATCAAGCAACGAACGAGCATTGCGGTGCACTTGATCGAGCAGGCTCCGCACTTCTTCTTCGTTTTGACAAGCACGGACTTCCGCCAACTTCGCCGCCGTGAAAACAACGTGTTCCGGACCACATTCCATACCGCGCATTGGCTCGGGGGTCATATAAGGACTATCCGTTTCAGTCAGAAGACGATCAAGGGCCACATGCTGCGCCCCTTCACGTACTTCATCAGCGTTCTTGAAGGTAAGCGGCCCGCCATAGGCGACGTAGCACCCCTCATCGGCCCACGGCTTCAGAACGCTCGCATCCAAGTTGAAGCAATGCAGCAATACTCCCGCTTCGGGAAAACCCTCTTCTTTCAGGAGAGCAAAACCCTCATCGTGCGCTTCACGCATATGAAGAATAAGCGGCAATCCCGCTTCTTTCGCAAGCCTGATCTGACGGCGGAAGACCTCACGCTGCACATCGCGGGGAGATAGGTCGTAGTGATAATCGAGTCCCACTTCTCCCAGCGCGCAAATACGCGGATCCTTCAAGCGCTTCACAAGAACAGCCTCAAGCGCATCATCGTAGTCCTTTGCGTTATGCGGATGACAACCCATTGCCACTCGAATGTCTGGAAGCCGATCAATATAGTCTTCCAAGCCAGCATCGGCCAACAATGCTTCAGCCGATGCCAACCATTCGTCGATCATGCCAAGAGTCGTATCGGCGTCCTCGGTCGGATCAGCCATCGCACACACGAAAGAAACGCCGTAGTAAGCGCACCGAGCCAAATTCGCCGCCGGGTCTTCGAGCATTTCCAAATGAGCATGCGTATCTGCTACAAGAACAGGAAGTCGGGGCGCTTCGATTTCACGAAACTTGCCTTTCTTTCGCTTCTGCAGGAAAGGCAAGCGCAAAGCCCCCTCTACCGAAGGGGCATGCGTTGCAGGTGCTTCAGTCAAAAAATCGCCTCATTACAGGGAAAGGTCGATCGCATCAACATCCAGACGAGGATAGAGAGGATCGCCTACCGTAACGGTCGAGCCAGCTTCAAGCTGTCCCCACTTAGTAGCCGCCTCGATATCGGTCATTTCAGCGATATCACCCAAGCCCAAACGCTTGAACACTTCTGCCGACGTATTGGGCATGAAAGGCGCCATATACAGCGCGATAATGCGAATGGCCTCGAGTGCGTTATAGATCACCGCTGCCAATTCGTCGGCCGTCTCTTCGCTCTTCGCCAAGTTCCATGGCGCAGAATCTTCTACGTACAGATTCACGCGGCTCGCCAACTTCTGCACTGCCGCTGCAGCACCAGTGAAGTCGACCTCGGTCATGCAGGCGTCGTAGGTCTGGTACAACTCGTCAGCGATCTCTCGCAACGGATTCTCATCCGCGCTCGCCGGTGCCGCCGGAACCGCTGCATCGAAATACTTCTTCGTCATATTGAATACACGGCTGCACAAATTACCCCACGTATTAGCAAGGTCCGCGTTATATACCTGAACCATGCGCTCGAGAGAGATCGACCCATCATGCCCGAACTGGACATCGGAGAGGAAGTAATAGCGATATGCGTCCACGCCGAAGATCTTCACCAGATCCTCCGGCTTAACGCCGTTACCCTTTGACTTCGACATTTTCTCGCCCTTTACCAGCAAGAACCCGTGACCGAATACCGTATGGGTAATAGGCAGACCAGCAGCCATGAGCATGGCCGGCCAAATGACGCAATGGAAACGCGTAATGTCCTTGCCGACGAAGTGGTACTGCATTGGCCAACGTGATTCGAATTCGCCATCACGAGCTTCGTCGCCGTAACCGATGCCCGTCAAGTAAGCCAACAGCGCATCTGCCCACACATAGGCAACATGTCCCTTGTCGAATGGCAGCGGAACACCCCAGTCGAACGTCGAGCGAGAAATGGAAAGATCCTTCAGGCCGCTCTTCACGAACGAAACGATCTCGTTCTTGCGCGTTTCAGGACGAATGAACTCAGGATTCTCTTCGTAGAACTTCAGCAAAGGCTCCTGGAATTCGGAGAGCTTGAAGAACCAGTTCTCCTCGCCACCGGACTTCTGGACCGGACGCTTGCAGTCAGGGCATACATACACCCCTTCTTCGTTCTTCTCCAGATCGCTTTCAGCATAGTACGTTTCTTCATGAACGCAGTACCAGCCCTCATATGAATCCTTATAGCAAAAGCCCTTGTCGTAGAGCTTCTGCCAGAAATCCTGAACGGTCTTCGCATGACGTGGCTCAGTAGTGCGCACAAAATCGGTATAGGTAATGTTGAGCATATCCCATACATCACGGAACGCAGGTTCCATGGAATCGCACCAATCTTGAGGGGTCATGCCCTTCGCCGCCGCAGTATCAGCGACCTTCTGACCATGCTCATCCATACCCGTTACGAAAGCAACATCATAACCGTTCATGCGCTGATAGCGTGCAACGGCATCTGCCGCGATCGTAGTATATGCTGTGCCCAAATGAGGAGCAGCATTTACATAGTAGATGGGAGTAGTGAACGAATAAGTTCCTTTGCTCATAGGTAAGCTCTCTTTCCTCGTATGCAAGCGACTAATGATGCCGCAAGCCCCGTAGATAACCGATGGGTCACCCCTCGCGAATCAGCGCGTTGGGTAACCCATGCATTTTACCACGCATGCCAAGCTGATAAACCAGGCAATGCATATCTCGTTTTGTCCGAAACCACTGTGCAGAACCCATCTTCCACACACTTTGGATCCGTATAGTTCGGCAGATCGCTCTACAGACGACGCACCTTCATGCATCGCATTGCATTCAAGATAGCCAGCACCGCAACACCCACATCTGCAAATACTGCCAACCACATCGTGGCAATACCAAGCGCAGCCAGGATCAACACCGCGAACTTAATACCCAGGGCGAAGACGATGTTCTGCTGCACGATGCGCATGGTCTTACGAGCAACATGTATCGCTCGAGCAATACTGCGCGGATCGTCATCCATTAGCACTACATCGGCTGCTTCAATAGCCGCATCTGAGCCCATAGCTCCCATAGCGATACCGACGTCCGCCCGCGTGAGTACTGGCGCATCGTTGATACCATCACCCACGAAGGCCAACGTGCTCTTCACCCCATTCGCTGCGAGCAACGATTCGACTTTCGATACCTTATCCTGTGGCAGCAATTGCGCATGCACTTCATCGATGCCCAGATCATTCGCGACCGCACCCGCAACTTCAGCCCTATCACCCGTCAGCATGACGGTCTTACGAACACCCACTGCATGAAGGTTCGCAATAGCATCTTTCGCTTCGGGCTTAACCGCATCAGCAATGACAATGTGGCCGATGTAGGTCCCATCCAATGCGACGTGCAGAATGGTACCGACCAACTCGCAATCATGATAGGGAACCGACGACCTGCTCATGAGCTTATCATTTCCAACGAGCACAACATGCTCATCTATTAGCGCACGCACGCCATGACCGCCCTCTTCGGAAACCTCCGCGATGCGCTGAGAGTCTATCTCTCCGCTATACGCCTCCTTCACAGAAACGGCAATGGGATGATTTGAATACGCTTCGGCGTAAGCAGCAATAGAAAGAAGCTTATCGGGATCGATGGCCGTACCCGCATCAGGGTGGACCGCCACCACATTGAACGTACCATTCGTGAGCGTTCCCGTTTTATCGAAGACCACCGTTTCCGTCTTAGCCAGCGCCTCGAGATAGTTCCCGCCCTTGACCAAAATACCCAAGCGCGACGCTCCGCCGATTCCGCCGAAGAACGAAAGCGGAACTGAGATGACCAATGCGCAGGGGCACGATACAACCAGGAAGGTCAAGCCGCGCTGGACCCAATCGGCCCAAGCGAGTCCTGCCAACAACGGAGGAAGGACCGCAATTGCTAGCGCTCCAATAGTCACAATGGGCGTATAGTAGCGTGCAAAACGAGTAATGAAGTTCTCGGTACGGGCTTTCTTTTCGCTTGCTTCTTCGACGAGCTCCAAAATACGAGAAACAGTCGATTCCTCGAACGGCTTCGTCGCACGAATAGTAAGGAGCCCGGTCATATTCACACAACCCGAAATGACCTCATCGTGCATATCCACATGACGAGGAACCGATTCGCCCGTCAAAGCAGACGTGTCGATCTGAGACGACCCCTCTACGATGACGCCATCAAGAGCAATGCGCTCCCCAAGCTTTACAACGAATTCATCGCCTACACTGATCTCGTACGGATCGACCTTGACCAAATTCCCATCGCTCATTACGTACGCATAATCAGGTGCGATATCCATCATCTCAGCGATCGATGCACGGGATTTTCCGACCGCATAATCCTGGAACAATTCACCTACCTGATAGAACAACATGACTGCTGCGCCTTCAGCCATATGAGGATCGCTTCCCGGGAACAGCACCAAAGCAAAAGCGCCAATAGTAGCTACGGACATCAGAAAGTTCTCATCGAACACCTGACCGTTAATAATGTTGCGCCCCGCTTTATACAGAACGTCATAGCCTGCAAGAAGATAGGGAACCAAGAACAATACGAACTCAACATAGAGCGCATTGATCGATCCGCCCGCATAAGCCTCTATAGGAAGCAATTCAGTGGCCGCAAAAGCGCACGCGAACAGGACAAGCGCAACAATGATGCGGATACGCGTTCTTTTTTGGTTTTTAGCCATCACCGCATCCTTCCGTCCAACATTCCATTCACCATCGTCACCTTTAACGAATGATGGTCATATCCGGCTCGATCTTCCTGCACACTTCTGCAGCTTGATCGAGGATCGCATCCATCTGCGATTCGTCCGCTTCGATAACCAGCTTCTGCGTCATAAAACGCATAGATGCCGACTGCACCCCATCTATCTTCTTGATCGCTTCTTCCATCTTCGCTGCACAGTTCGCACAATCAAGGTTGTCGAGCTTGAATACCTTACGCATGAGAATCTCCTTTTTCGCTAAAGTCCGTAGCAGTTCTACCGCATCCTGAGAGCATTCGCTCCGTCTTACATGCCCCGCGGCCCAATGAATCAAAGTACTATTCGCATATATGCGTCATGCCCTGATCAAGCATGGTGTGCACATGGTCATCTGCAAGCGAATAGATAACGTTCTTTCCATCGCGCTTCGCGCGCACCAAACGTGATTGCTTTAAATTGCGCAACTGATGCGAAACGGCGCTTTGCGTTGCCCCGATCGTTTCCGCCAGATCTGCAACGCACATTTCCTTAGTCATCAAGGCATACAGGATCTTGATACGCGTGGTATCACCGAACACCTTGAACAGATCGGCCAAGTCATATAACAGCTCTTCATCAGGCATCACTTCATGAGAAGATGCTGTATTTGCTTCTGCGCGGCACTCATCATGTACCCCAAAACCATCCGGCTCCCCTACTGCCTTTTGACATGTCTCTTTGTTCTCACTCATCAATGTTCCTTTCAACATATGAGCATCTGTTCATAAGTATAAGAACAAAGAACATCCTGTCAAGCATAAAGATATGCTTTTATGAACATATGTGCATAGGATGAGATAAAAGGACAAGAGAAAGGGTAATCGCGAAAAGGTGATTACCAGGGGTGTTCGCCCTTAGTCAATAACTCGAGAGGGAGCCCCTGCCCTTTTACGATCGCGAGCCGGACGCTTCGTCGGCACAATAAAGCAGAAATATATAAGGTGCCCCACGAATACCATTCCAACAATAATGCGCGCAACGAGCACCTGTTCAAGCAGGATGAAGGAAATGATCAGAACAGTGCACGCCGGAACAAGAATGCGCAGTTTTTCGCGAATAGCCATCGGACGCTTTGAAATATAGCTCTCGAATACCACCTTGTAGAGCTTCGTGGATTCGAACCATGTATTCAGCCGTTTGGAACTGCGCGCAAAGCAAAAAGCCGCCAACAGAATGAAAGGCGTCGTAGGCAGAACAGGCAATACCGCTCCCAGCATACCGAGTCCAAAGGTCAAGAACCCGAGTCCGCCCCAAATGCCCCGAACAACTCGAGAAGATCGACGAGCCTTCTTTGTTTCAAGATCATTTGATTGCATTGGCTTAGTCATAGGCCCTCCACGAGCGATCAGAACACTTTGACGATCTACGAATGACGCAGTCCTAACACAGTAGAGACCATAAGTGCGATTACGTACACGCGAACCGCTCTTCACTCAGACACATCTTCTGACTTCTGGCATGAACATACCGCATCCGTAAAGTTAGTCTAGCAAAACTTCTCGCACACCCGCTAACACAAGGGCCAACGGTCTCCTTAGCGCCCACAGTTGCTAAATACTCGTAATGTCGGCTTGCGCTATCGGCAGAGCTGCTTTAAGGGAGCTGAGGCTCGTTTCGATCTGGCAGCCTATCCTGCCTCCCGAAAAGAAAATGACCTCATACAGCTCAGCTGATTCATCAATCGTGGTTACAAAGCGCTTCTTCATGCCTAAAGGAGAGCAGCCGCCATGGACATAGCCCGTCAAACCAAGAAGTTCTTTCGACTTCACCATGGCAACGGATTTCTCTCCCACCACTTGCGCGGCTTTCTTCAGGTCGAGCTCGAGCGCTACAGGAATCATGAAAACATAATGCTCGCCGCTTTTTCCTACCGTCACCAGCGTTTTGAATACCCGGTCAGGATCCTCTTCAAGAAGATGCGCGACCTCCACCCCAGAAAGGGCTTCCTCGCAATCGAACCAATGAGCATGGTATGCCTGATTAGCACGCTCCAATTCACGCATTGCGTTCGTCTTCTTGTCGATATGCTTTGCCATACGAAGTGCTCCCAATGAGTCGTCTGCCTCTACTGAAAACAGCAAGCGTTACGAGTCCGAACCGACCTCTGTAGAGACCGTCATATTATGAAAACGCTGCTGAAGCCATTCGTCAGGGAATGCCTGATCGAGCACTACGTCTATCTGCGTTGCAGGTGGAATGCCGTGCACACGTTGGCCTTCGCGATGGATCGCCAACACGGTAACCACTGCATTCACCGTCATGAACACGATAAGCAGCCAGGTTATAACGGTGTATGCGCGAGAATGAGGACCAGGGAACTTCCTTTGGATACGCTTGATAACCGGGAGAATGAACCGTACCCAGAACAAGCCCAAAGCACCCCACATCACACCGAAAAAGAAATTCGTTCGTCCATCGATAGAACCGAATGTACCGGTGTAGTCCCACGCGATCGCGTGCCAGAAGTATTCCATCATCCAACTTGCACAGAACTCAAGGGTCGCGCCAACGACCATTGCTATCAGGAAGACGACCAGATCATGCGTGTAATAGAACCTATTAAGAAAGAACGTCAGCGCCAGAGCCCCCACTCCGTAAATCGGAGAAAACGGACCCCACACGAGACCCGCACGGCTTTCCCAGCCGCCATACACGACCAAATGGAAAATATCCTCCAGTAACAAACCAAGGATCGATGCCACAACGAAGATCCAAAAAGCAGTGAACAAAGAAAGATCGAGGTACCGAGGGGCGAATTGCGCGCGGAAGCCACGTACCACATTGGTGTCGATCACCTTATCGACGACTTTTGAGGTAGCCGAATTATCCAACGATGCATTCGTATCAACATGAGCTGAATTCACAGCCCCAAGATCACCAATGGTCCCACTCGATTCTGGCTGCGACGGATCCTCCGCGGCCAGTTCGGTCTGATTATGTTGTTTAACTGCCATTCGACCACTATAACAGAAGCATCCTTTCGCTCATGATCCCATTATTTTTGTTTCCTTATCGGAGGAAAGCTCCCCCACTTATTCGCACGAGAACACAACGAATCGGCTCCAAATTGCGCTAGACTGTCATTCATATAAAACACCCTTTGTCACATTCCTGCGCAGTGCACGCATTTTGCAGGATCATTCAAGAAAGGACGACGATTCATGCGCTTGCTTGAAGAACGTATTCAGCGTGATGGCACTGTCAAAAGCAAAGATGTTCTAAAGGTCGATGCGTTCTTGAACCATCAAATGGATGTCGAACTGTTCGAATCCATGGCCCTTGAATGGAAACGCCTATTCACCGAGAAGCCCATCAACAAGATCCTCACGATCGAAGCATCGGGCATTGGCATCGCGGCCATTGCCGCCAAGGTCTTCGGCGTACCTGCCGTATTCGCCAAGAAAGCGCAAAGCATCAACTTAGACGGCACTCTATATGCGACGCGCATCGAATCGTTCACCCATGGAAAAGTATTCGACGTTATCGTGTCGAAAAAATTCGTCGGCCCCGATGACCACCTGCTGCTCATCGATGACTTCATGGCTAACGGATGCGCCATGACCGGACTCATTGAAATATGCGAAGATGCCGGTGCGACCATCGAAGGCATTGGCATCGCCATTGAAAAGGGTTTCCAATCAGGTGGACAGCGTCTGCGCGACAAAGGATACCAAGTGGAATCGCTTGCCATCGTTGAAGACATGGACCCAGATACGGGCGTGATCACGTTCCGATGAGAGCCAACGACCACCCCCTCCCAGAATATCCCTCGAATGACATCGCCGCTCAGCTCGCTGATTTCGACGGGTCCATTTCGATAGGGCGCGCGTTCCCCTACGGGATCCAGCACGTTCTGGCTATGTTCGTAGCCAATCTTGCACCTATTGCCATCATTGCCGCAGCTGCAGGATTCGACGATACGACCACTTCGATGCTCATCCAAACGGCCATGGTCATCGCGGCTATCGGCACCTTTATTCAATTGTTCCCCGTATGGCGTGTTGGTGCCCGCATGCCGATCGTTATGGGCGTGAGCTTCACCTTCGTGACCGTCCTTTGCAGTATCGCCGCCCAATATGGATATGGCGCAGTCGTCGGCGCCGTTATTGTTGGCGGCATATTCGAAGGGGTGCTCGGCCTTTTCGCGAAATACTGGCGTCGCTTCATCACGCCGATCGTTTCAGCGGTCGTCGTCACCTCTATCGGCTTTTCGCTTCTTTCTGTTGGCGCAGAATCATTTGGCGGTGGATCGGGCGCGCCTGATTTCGGGTCACCCGAGAACCTTATGCTCGGTGCAATATCCCTGATCGCTTGCCTTGCCTTTCAAGCACTCGCCAAGGGAAGCACTAAGCAGCTATCGGTTCTGTTCGGTCTCATAGTCGGCTACCTGGTGGCACTTGCTATGGGCAAGGTGGATTTTTCCGTATTCGAAGGGATCGCCATCGTATCGCTTCCGCAGATCATGCCCTTTGTACCTGAATTTCACGCTGACGCCATCATCGCTGTATGCTTGCTGTATTTGGTAAGTGCCGCAGAGACCTTAGGAGATACCGCGGCGCTCTCCAATATCGGCTTCAAGCGCTATCCCACCGAAAAGGAATTCTCCGGTGCAGTCACAGCTGACGGATTTATAAGCGCCTTTTCGGGAGTCATGGGCTGTTCTCCCCTTACCACGTTCGCACAGAACATTGGCCTTATCGCAATGACGAAAGTAGTCAATCGTCGCGCTATCGCTTGCGGTGCCGTCATTCTGCTTCTTGCCGGTTTCGTACCCGCCATCAGCGCACTGTTCGGTTCTCTGCCTGATGCGGTATTGGGTGGATGCACTATCATGATGTTCGGCAACATCATCTTGAGCGGCTTTCAGATGATCGCAAGCGCAGGATTCACGCAACGAAACATCACCATCGCTGCAATATCGCTTGCGGTCGGCATCGGCTTTACCCAGGTGAGCGATATCTTCGTTGCGTTCCCGGCCCTTCTGCAGAACATCTTCGTAGGCAACAGCGTTGCCCTTACCTTCCTTACGGCCGTAATTCTTTCCTGCACGTTACCAAAGGACGCCATCATCGACGGACCGCTCGTGATCAAAGATAAGAAGCGCAAACGCAGCCAAGGACCCGAAACCGATACCCCTTCCGATAGCGATCAACACGACTAGAACTTCACTATTTAACACGTAAGGAGACCTGCATGGAAACCAGCGAACAGAAAACCGTTGTAATTGGCGTAAGTGGCTGCATTGCCGCATATAAATCTTGCGAGATCCTACGTGGCCTGCAAAAAGCCGGAGTCCGGGTCAAAGTGGTCATGACAGAACATGCGACCCATTTTGTTGACCCGCTTACGTTCCGTGCACTCACCCATGAACCGGTCGCCATCGGGCTCTTCGATGACCCGCAAGACCCCATCCACCATATCTCCCTTGCGCAAGAAGCCGACGTGCTGCTTTTAGCACCCTGCACTGCCAATGTGCTCGCCAAGGCAGCGCACGGAATCGCAGATGACCTGCTCTCAACTACCGTCCTTGCCACGACCGCGCCCATCATGGTCGCACCGGCCATGAACGTTCACATGTATGAAAATGCCGCGACTCAAGAAAACATGGCAACACTCAAACGTCGTGGATTCTCTTTCATCGAAGCAGACGAGGGCTATTTGGCTTGTGGCGACGTAGGACGCGGTCGCCTTGCAGATCCCGCAGACATTGTTGCCGCTGTCTTGAAAAAGCTTTCCGAATTGGACGGCGCACCTCAAACAAACGCCCAAAAGGACCTTACAGGAAAGCGTGTCATGGTCACCGCCGGTCCCACTATCGAACCTATCGACCCCGTTCGCTACATCACCAACCATTCTTCAGGCAAATTCGGTTATGCCATAGCTCAAGCCGCCGCAGAACGCGGAGCGGAGGTCACGCTTATTTCCGGTCCCGTTGCTCTACCCGCACCCGATGGCGTACACGTTGTTTCCATCAAGACCGCTGAAGATCTCCTCAAGGCATGCGAGGCTGTGTTCCCCACGACCGATATAGCGCTTTTCGCGGCCGCCGTCGCCGATATGCGTCCCGCCGACCCTGCGGATCAGAAGCTAAAGAAGGGCGTTGATGACTCTCGCCTTTCTTGCATTGAACTAGTACAGAACCCCGATGTTCTGGCAACTATGGGTCACACTAAAACAGCACAGGTTGTCGTGGGCTTTGCTGCAGAAACGTGCGACGTAGTTGATTACGCTCGAACGAAACTGGCTAAGAAGAACGCCGACATGATCGTAGCCAACGAAGTCGGCCACGATAAGACCTTCGGCAAAGACGATGACGAGATCTGGCTCGTAACCAACGATGGAACCAAGCATATCGACCGCGCCCCCAAGGCAGAATTAGCGCATGTCGTATTAAGCGAAGCTGCTGCACTTATGAGGTCCTAGCCACACAGATGCCTTCACCTAGCTACGCATGATTACGCTCTCGTACGTAGCTAGGTTTTCTCCCGCGCACCTCAAATTCCTGTTCATTATCAGCATTAGAAGTATGATGAGTTCCGGCTGATAGCGTTCATTGCCTCGTCTCGAAACTCCATAGCTTGATGATATGTATTTGAGACCAATACCGTTAGTCAATGCGCGAAGTGTTCGCAGGATCTATAGACATGCTCTGGAAACGATTTACCATATAGTCGTTATCAAAATGATCGGCAAAGTACTGTTCAGCAGCATTTTCAGGTGCCAGACCCGCCTCTCTCTGATACCAGCAATCAAAAGCCATCAGCGTCATGGCTGCATTGCAGAACATGAGCGCAGCGCATGCTGCAGTCACACTGTAACGCCAGTTCCACGGAATCATGTTTACGAGCTTTAGCAGCCAAGGAAGCAAGAGCTTGATCCAAATACACCCCAAAACACCCCAGAAGAACATATACATGGCATTCGTTCGTCCGTCGATCGAAAGGAACGATCCTGTGTAATCCCAGGCAATGATGCCGAACGAGAACTGAAGGAACCAGCTTACAAAATACTCGAACGCCCCACCTATAGCTGCACTCGCAATGAATACAAAGAAGATATTGTTGTCATACAGTCGATTCAGAACGATCGTCATGAACACTGCGCCCACTCCATAAATAGGAGAAAATGGTCCGAACAGCATGCCTGCGCGGTCCTGATACACACCAAAATCGACGAACACCATATGAAATATGACTTCGATCAAAAGACCGAGTACACTACAAACAACAAACACCCAAAACAGATTGAAAAAATCAAGCTCAATATAGCCTTTACCTGACTCGTCGCGACCAAGCGTTCCTTCTTCCATCCGATCGCGTACTTCCATGTTACGCAGCTTACGACGGAGCTCCCTCTCTTCAGAAAGAGAGGGATCGATATAACTCATAAGTGCCGCAAGCACGCTAAATCGAATAACGAATAACAAGTCAAGAGGTCTAAGGCCTCTGACCATTGTGTCGCACAGAAAAATAAGCACTTCGACGATGACCAGGAATTCGATGATACGACGAGCATTGCGTCGGCGGTCGCGAAGAAGGTTCACGCCCAACGCCACACCCGTCACGCACGCAACAACCAAAAGCGCAATTTCCACCATGCATAAGGCAAGGGTCGCAACACCATAGCGATCCGATATCCGTGACAGAACCTGCGGCAGATCGATAGCCACAAACACGAGAACCGGAACGAGGAGTATGCACAACACAATGAGTACGACCCCGAAGACCTTAAGCAAGATAGGGATCTCCTTATTTGACGGCCTTGCAAGCGATCTGAACTTTGCACTCATGACTCACCCCTTCCGACCAAAACCTAGCGGTAATTCGCGCTACCCTCCGTAATGCAACCCGAGTTATTGCATATACCCCACCCTAATGCAGATATCCTTAAACAGCGGCACAGTTAATCGGGCATTGCTGAGCACTATCGATACCCCAAGATAGTAAATGCCCCTCTATTCTCTAAAGATCCCCTCTATAATTGCGCTCCAAGCCTTTTTCCCTTAGCAGGACCACCATCGATCTTTTTCACGCTTTTTCACTAGGGTGGCTCTCTGCCCAAACCTTATCCGCAACCTTGCTCCATGCCTCTGCATACTCTATGCATTTACCGCATAAATGCTCAACGTTCTCAGGTGATTCCATATCGGTCGAATGAGCACCTGATTCGGTGACCATATGTTGTAGACACTCTGGATTTTCAAGCATTGGACATGGGCGAAGGTAGTTACCATTGAAAGCCTGCCCTTCCCGATACGCCATGAAAAGAGGCGATTGATATGCTTCAATAAGCGACTTTTCATGGATATTGGAGTCGGAGTAGTGAATGAAAGCACACGGTTCAATATCACCATTTGCATTGATGTGCAGATAGTACCGACCACCAGCTATACAGCCCTTCACGTATTCGCCATCGTTTTGGAAATCGATCGTGAAAATAGGTTTCGTCTTACGGTAAGAACGAATACGGTCGTACATCACCATGCGCTGCTTCGGCGTAGGTAGAAGATCGGTTACCGCACTGTTGCCCACAGGCATATAATGGAAGAACCACGCAAATTTCGCTCCACACGCAACCAAATGATCCATGTACTCCTCAGAACTCAATGAATCGATGTTCTTGCTCGTATAGCAGCATGATGCACCGAATGGGAGCTTCTTTTCCTTTAGGATCTCCATAGCTCGCATCACCGCGCGATACGTTCCTTTTCCACGACGGAAATCCGTTGCCGCCTCGAATCCCTCAACGCTGATTGCGGGAACGAAGTTCCCAACACGAAGCACCTCTTCCGCAAATTCCTCATCAATGAGCGTTCCGTTCGTGAATGCAAGGAACACACAATCAGAATGCTCTTCACAAAGCCTAATAATGTCCTTTTTGCGTACGAGAGGCTCACCGCCAGAATAAATGTACATGAACGTCCCAAGCTCTTTGCCCTGGCGAATAATATCGTCTATCGTCTCGTAACTCAGGTTAAGAGCATGATTGTAATCTGCCGCCCAGCAACCCGTGCATTTCAAATTGCACGATGACGTTGGGTCAAGAAGGATCGCCCATGGAACATTGCAACCGCATTGCTTCTTCACTTTCTCCTGGCGTCCCATACCCACAAGCGATGCATTCACAAAGAAGTTCTCAAAAAGCTTCTTTCTTACATCAGGGTCAATATCGGTCCAAAGGCTTTCGATGAGGCGATACCAGTTCCCGTTGGGATCATCCAAAATCGAATGGAACGTCTTACGCTGACTAGGAAAAAGATCTGCCCTGTCGAACCTATCGGCCCATGCGAGAAGCTTTGCCATGTTCTCTTGAGGATTACCGTCAAGGTATCCCAGAACGTGCTTCATTGCCCCACCCTTGATGTTCTCTTTTATGCTACTGCTTTCCATGATGTATCTCCTGGTAATTAACTTGTCCTCCATATGTTCGACTCTAGTTTCTTCTCGTGACCTCGTCATTTACCAACACGCAACACCCTGTCCCGATTTGGGACATTCAAGTAAAAGTGGGAGACTTTAAGACAACCCTCACAGTTTGTCTCTAGCTACTTTCCAGTAAGAAATATATGATTAGGACAAAGTAGCGAGATTCCTGTGCTCGCAATGTATACGACAGGTGAGCAACATGAAGCGCAACGTCGAAAAAATCATCGTAGAAGAGACCATCAAAAAAGCCTTTGAGAGCATAGAAGAGTCCCCCGAGCGTGGGGCGCGAAACCTCCTAGAGCTTGCGCGCGACGTATCAAACGGACGATTTCAAAAACGCTTCTTTACACAGGCGCGCAAAGCTCTGGATAATGGCGGAAGCCCCTACTACGATCTAGTGAAAGATGTCGTAGAAAACGTAGATCACGACGTCTTGACGACGTTTGGACTCAACCTTGGTTACAACGGATGCACGGTAGGCGCTAGGCTTATCCGCGAAAGAGAAGCACGCGATGAGGTCAATATACCTTGGGCTATGCATCTCGTAGCACACGAACGAATAGAAGATGATATTCTCGATCTGTTCTCCAACATCATCCACCAAGGAGAACAGATCGGCATACATGCCTACTTCATATACTGCGGTAAGAACATACATCGACTCTCTTCGCTCGCCTTAGACAATAATCGATCCGCTTTTGCTTTGTTTACCAAAGGGGAATATGTCACTAATGAAGTAGCCAACACCATCAGCGCGTCGAAGAACGCATTACTGTCAGTTTTCTACGATGAGAACGCAAAGGATGCATGCGATCTTTTAAGATCGCATAAGTTGCTCTATGCAATGCATCTGCCCTACAACGATTCATACACAATAAAGGACTCTTTTGACAAAAGGATGCAAGAAGTCGCAGAGCGTTTTCATCCGGCGTTCCTCTTTTTCTGTCCAAGGATCGACTGCTCGGCTAAAACAAAAGAAGTCATTCATGCAAAGATCATCGAGCGTCGATGCGCACAAGTAGCGCCTGTGATTCCCTTCGATGTTTCAGAAGACCAGAAAGCGATCGACTCCATCATATCGAACGGGCAGCGTTCCTTATGGATAGACCAAAATGGCACCGTACGCTTTCCAGAGGGCGAACAACCGCCCTATCTTGCGTCGGAAATCAACTTATCAAAAACAACGCTTTACGACGCATTGTCCATCATAGAAACAACTCAAAACAAGCCGATGGGTACACTGCAGTAGATCTGCATAACACCTTAAACCAAATTAGCGGCATTTGAACGCACAGGAAGATCGATCAGGCATCGTCTTAGAAATGCCGCGAACTCTTGCGGGCCCAAGGTTTCATCTTCGAGAACCCATCTTCTAATTGAACAAAGAAACGCATCCACGTAAAAGGCCACGTAAAAGGACATATGGTCTTTCTGGCCGGGATCAAGAACAGCGTCAAGATCATCCTCAACGAGAGCAGACAGAACACCTTCTAAGTAGTTCGAGAATGAGTTCTGCCCCTCAATACAGAAAGTCTTTTGGTAGAAGGATCTACTCTCATAAAAGTAGACGCATAGCTTTTCAACAAGATCCCATCCGTACGTTTGCTCTTCTTTCATGACCGATAGGAATTCCATGTCATACACCCAAGTAATGAGTTCGTACTTGTCCTTGAAATGATAATAAAAGCTCTTTCGGTTCATACCGCAGCGTTCGCAAATTGATCCAACACTGATCTTCTCGAAGGGGGTTTCTTCAAGCAGTTCTTTCAATGCAGAAGCTAATGCTTGCTTTGTGATATTCGCATTAGCCACAGAACCGCCTCCCTTCTCAGCCATCCAAGTGAAACATTTCAGAACAAAACAAAAAAGACGAATCATGCCTTTCCGTGTTTCTCATTTTAACAATAATCGTGACTCTTTCACGAACCCGCAGATTAATCGTGCATTCTGATGATAATTTATCTAATTTAATATCGGTTTTATCGAGCGAAAATAAACAACGGGAGCGATTAAGTTGAATATGAAGCAGTATCATCACCAATACCGAACAGATCTTTTTTTACAGAAAAATCCGAATAGAAACATGGCAAATCCGAGGATAGCATCGAAACGCCACGGCACTCACACCTCCTACAAAACGTCTCGATAAATTTCTCCCATCAAACGAACGAAACGTTGAACGGGTTCGTTCGGGTCAAGCGGATACAACATCGCGCACTCTGCTTTTCGCTCGCGTTCAAGAGGAAGGGTAACTAGAGCTGGATGAGCACTAGCCCAAGCACCTGCACTCACAAGAGCGCCGCCTGCCTCTGCACATTCATTAAAGAGAGCAAAATCGTACGTATCCACATCAATGACCTTCGCCCCCACTGAAATAAGTTCCTCCCGGAGCTTATCCATAGCAGCGCACGCATGACGGAGCACGTAAACACGCGAACCAGTAAGACCCTCGGGTTCAATATGCCCGACACTAGCAAAGGGACTCTCGCGCGACACATCGATGGTAAGCGGAACGCAACCCAAAGGCAACGAAGCGCAACTACCTTCCATGCGTTGAGGCGAATATGCGGTTTGCAAGATATCGACATCACGTCCCAATGAGTCGATAACATTACTTGCTTCTCCATAGATATCTCCAACAGGAACAAGCTCTAACCTAAGGGTCGGATCTTCCTGCTTTACACGAGGCCAAGCAGCCTGGATCTTGCTTGCAGGGCAAAGGAACGAAACGCCAAGACGCACTGCCGGTTTCATACCTGACTCCAACGCCCGAGCACGACGTAGCGCATCTCCAGACTGCACAATCGCCGACCGGGCATCTGCCACCAAAGATTCACCGGAAGGCGTTAGCGCAACACCAGAATGTCCCCTCCGGAACAGGACCAATCCATTCTCCCCTTCAAAGGTATCCACCTGCTTCGCAAGTGCCGGAGTAGATATCCCCAATTTTGACGCAGCCTTCGAAAAGCTACCCTGGTCAGCAGCTGCAACAATAGCCTCTAAACGATAATCGAACAGTGGCATTCGAAGCCTCCTTGTTAACTAACGGTTAACGCGACATAAACTCACCTGTTATTTACATGCATATATATGAAGCCCTAGGATTACAACCGTAATAAAGATGTTAACAGAAAGAGTTAAGCCATGAACCAAATAAAACACCCTTCCATTCCCACAACAAAGATCGAACCGGGAATCCAGATGCCAATGCTCGGCTTCGGTGTATACCAAGTTCCCGACGCGAACCAATGCGAACAAGCGGTCGTCGATGCGATCCAGGCGGGATATCGCCTTATCGATACAGCAGCGGCTTACTTTAACGAAGAAGCCGTCGGCTCAGGCATCGCACGAAGCAGCGTGCGGAGAGAAGACCTCTTTATCACGAGCAAAGTATGGGTGCAGGATGCAGGATATGCCGCAACAATAAAAGCATTCAAGTCATCTCTAATGAAGCTCGGTCTAGATTACCTAGATCTATACCTCATACACCACCCATTAGGAGACTACTGGGGAAGCTGGAGAGCCATGGATGAACTACAGCGAGCTGGGCTTATTCGTGCAATCGGCGTATGCAACTTCACTCCCGCTCGACTTGCCGATCTAGCCATCGGCAGCGGCGTGACCCCTTCCATAAACCAAATCGAAGTTCATCCTTTCTTCCAACGCGAAAACGAACTTGCCGCAATGCGTGAACTTGGAGTGCAGCCCGAATCTTGGGGTCCTTTCGCAGAGGGTAAACATGGCATTTTTACGAACAAAACCCTTTGCGAAATAGGTAAAGCACACAAGAAGACCGCGGCTCAAGTCGCCTTGCGCTGGAACCTCCAACGAGGCTCCGTGGTTCTAGCAAAATCGGTCAAAGCTGAAAGAATGGCGGAAAACCTCGCTGTTTGCGATTTCGAGCTCTCCACCGAAGAAATGAACGCTATATCTTCACTCGATCTTGGAACAAGTTCTTTTGTAGGTCATGAAAGCATTGAGTCGGTTCGCATGCGCCATGAATTCAAGGTTCACGAATAATGAATTCCGAGCCCGCAACATACTCGCACAAGAATCTTAAAATACATGCAGCACCCGGCATGGGTGCTGCATATGCCGCAGCTTTATCAATGCTGCTCGTGTGCATGTCAGTGTTCACGGTAAATATGGCCCTTTCAACCATCACTGAAAGCTTAGGTGGCAACATGGGCTTGCAGCAGTGGATGATCAGCGGATACACGCTTCCTTTCGCTGCCTTACTCATTGCATCAGGCAGCATATCAGACAGAATCGGCGCTAAGAAAACGCTCATATTCGCAGCACTCGCATACGGCCTTGTATCAGCTGCTTGCCCCTTTGCCCAATCAATGGAAATGCTGGTCTGTTTTCAGGTAGCGCTGGGGTCCATTGGTGCCTTCATGCTTCCCTCATCGATGGCCCTTATAGGCGAAAGCTATAGCGAAGGCTCACGAAGGTCACACGCCCTAATGCTCTGGGGAATCGGTGGCTCGTCTGCCTCTGCCGTTGGCCCTCTAGCGGGAGGCGCGCTTGTTCAAATACACTGGGGGCTCGCTTTTGTCATTAACGTTCCATTTTGCATCTTGGTCGCCCTGCTCTGCACAAGAGCGCCGAACCGCATTAAAAACACCGAACGAAAACCAATTGACATACAGGGGTTATTACTTGGCACCATAGGGCTCGCCGTATTCGTGGGCGGAATCATATCAATCAGCGACTCCCAAAACGTCCTCTTCCCCGTTTCTCTATGCATTCTCGGTTGCGCGATACTAGCATCATTCATCCTTCATGAAGACAGAGTGAAGCAACCCATTCTACCTCTGTCTCTCTTCCAGGAAAAGACAACAAGATTGGCTCTTTTCGGAGGGTTCGCCATGATATTCGCCTGGAACGGATCAGTGTTCTCTTGCACTCTACTTCTCCAGAACTCCCTTGGACTATCATCGCTAGAAAGCGGGTACATTTTCGCACCAGCAATGATAACTTGCATGTTAGGCAATATGATCGGAGAAAAGCTCGTGATGTGCCGAGGTGTCAAATTTCCCCTCGTGTTCGGGAGCACGATCCTCTTTTTTGGGTACCTCGTTCTTGCAATTTGCTCGCATTCGATCAACTCTATTGCGATTGCGACTGCAATGAGCTTAGCGGGAATGGGTGGGGCCATAGTCACTCCCGTGCTAGCTTCACTTGTCCTGATTCACGGCGGCACCAATTCAGGCGGCACCGCAAGTGCGGCGTTCAACGCCATGAGACAAGTAGGTGGCACTATCGGCGTAGCTGTCTATGGAGTCACTTTAAATCTAGCCCCCTCATTCGAAAACGGGTCCCTGATCGCCGCGATCGTTTCCCTTTTGATGCTCGCGATAATGATCATCGGATTCATTCGCATCCGCTAAATACGGTGAAGCTCTAACTTAAAACCAGCTCTAACCCCGCACAACCCTCAAAATAAAAAAGCAGATCAGAAGTTTTATCTTCTGATCTGCTGATTTAGCTGGTCGGGTTGACAGGATTCGAACCTGCGACCCCTTGACCCCCAGTCAAGTGCGCTACCAAACTGCGCCACAACCCGAATATGTCTGCAATATGCAGCCTGAATATAATATCGCAACCAGTTGATAATGCAAGGGGAAACAAGGAAGTTTCTTGAAATTATTGGCTCGCTGCTCGCAACCTATCAACTACCCTTCCTTGAAGCTAGACCATCAGCATAAAAAATATCAACATGGGAATGATAACGAACGAAGCAAGCGTGCTGAGAATCGTTCCCTTTGCGGGGAGCACCGCATCGCGACCATAGCTCGCACAGAACATTGACGTCATAGTGCCTACTGGCATCGCGAACATGACCGTGAAGATCCCTAAAATAACCGGGTCGGAAACGACCGTTCGCAGAACCGAGAACAATGCTGCCGGCGCAATAAGCTGCCTCAGAACAATGAACGGATACATTCTCCACTCCGTAATGACAGAAGCAAGTTTCGTATGCGCAATGATCACTCCGACCATCATCATTGCTAAGGGTGCCGTAATAGACCCAATAAGTTCGCATGACTGCTGAATAACTACGGGAAGAGAAAGATGCGCGAACACCAGCACCAATGCAAGCAGCGCTCCTCCTGTCATAGGATTAACGATCGCACGCACGATCTTCCCTACCTCAATCCCACTTGACATCGAAGGACCTCGCGCAGCATCGCTCGATACCTCACCATCGCACTCCCCTTGCCCTGCATCGTATTTCTGTCCGGAAATGAGAATCGAGATGCCAACGCTATACAGCAGTACGCTCATCACCATGATAAATACGCTGCATAGCAACACTGATTCACTTCCATACAGAGCGTCAGCAATGGGAATACCGATGAACCCCGTATTGGTGCAAACACTCATAAAGCAATACAACGAACGTTGATCACACGAAACGCGGAACACCCTGTTGAACAAGCAAGCAACAATAAGCAGCAAGAAGAACTGCAGCGCCCCTAAGCCGAAGATCAAGATCACACGATCCTCTAGCTGACCGGATTCCAAGTCCCCCGCCGACGCAACGATCATACAGGGCAACGTAATGTTAAGCAGCAAAGCAGTGATCTTGTCTTTGACCCCTTCATCAAGATAACCAAGTTTCGTTGCGAGGAACCCAACTGCAGTGATAACCAGGAGTGTCGCCATCTGAGAAACGGCGCTTATCACCTCTTCCATCAAACTCCCTTCGAACGTTACACTAAAATCATCATAGGTTCGTTGCGGAAACATGACTAATGCCTATATTCGATGCTTCATTATTCGGTTTTCGAATAACACGTGACCAAATAGCACATGAATCGGCCCAAGGATCTTTTCGCAGTGCGATTAGATCCAGCCTCTTTGGGACAGGAGCAGTTAATGGGACTATTCACCATTGGCCTCTATAAAACAAAGACCTTCGCACAATTATGCGGAACGACCAAGGAAACGCTCCGCCACTATCGTGACATTGGGATACTGGTCCCCCACGACTACACCGAAACAGGGTATGCCCTGTATTCGAATGCTCAGATCTCCGATTTTTACCTTATTGCGGCCCTTCGCAGCACGGGTTATTCCCTTGGAGAAATCAAGATCCTCTTTGAGACCCATTCAAGTGGTACTTTAAAGGAAACGCTCCTCAAGAAAGCGACAGAGCTCAAACGAACGCGCGAAGAACTTGCTCGCAACGAGTTCTTCCTCAGAGAAGCGGCACGGACCCTAGAGCTCTTCGACTATCCGAACGTGAACACCATAACCATCGAAGAACGGGGTGCCGAATGGTTCTTTACCACTCAACTTCCCGATCTTGACGAAAGCAATGCGACCGCATTGCGAGAAGGCGACCTTAGCAAGACGAGCACCTGGCAGCAACTCGTGCACCACCTTGAACAATGTACCCGGCAATCACGCAGTAATGTACTGCAGTTCTCGTACCGCATAGGAACAGACGCTTTAAGAAGCGGTGACTATGGGGCCGACATTTCGGTATGCAGCAAAACAAAGCCCAGCTTCCATGACACAAGCACGCGACCACTACTTTACGAACGGGAGGCAGGTACATATCTCACCCTGATCAGCGTGATCGACCTTCTAGCCATCGCACAGGCAATAGAGGAAGATGAAGAGATTCCCGATCCCTTTTTGGAGGCGTTCGCCACATTCGATGCATATAGCCAGACGCATGACCTCACCCTTGTCGGAGACATGGTCGTGACCGAACTTAGCCTGGGTTCTCTTCTTGAATCAGGCTACGGCCAACAATTTCGTTGCGAAGCCTCTATACGGATCGAACAAAATTAGAAATGCAAAAGGCCATCTGAAAGGAATCACCTCCCCGTTCCTTGAGCTTCCTTGGCTTAAGAACGAGACGCAATTCTCCAGATGGCCTTAAGAATTCGATCCCAATGTCCATTCGTCCGCGAACATTAACCGAACCGCAGCGTCGATCATTCACGTGGTGTCACGATAGTGACTTCGCAAATCACCGACCACAGAACAAAATCAGCAGTCGTTACAGCATATGTGCGCGCAAATCTTCAGCGCTTCGAGCGGAAAGGTACGCCGGTGCAATATCGAAAATGGTCTTGCAGCCGCTCTGACCCTCCTGATTCATGCGATATGCAGCGCGAGCGCAAGCAGCCAGAACACTGCCGGTGAATTCGGGATTAGAATCAAGCTTCAAAGAGAACTCGACGACGTGCTTATTGGTACCATCGCCTGTTGCACCCGTACGAAGCACCGATCCACCATGAGGAATACCCTTATGGTCACGATCGAGCTCTTCCTGAGAAATAAAGGTCACGGTAGTGTCGTAATCAGCAAAGTAGTTAGGCATTTCGACAATTGCCTTTTCGATTGCTGCAAGATCAGCACCGTCTTCCGTCACAACAAAGCACTCACGCGTGTGCTTCTCACGCGTAGACAGTGTAGGGTTCTCTCCTGCGCGAACTGCAGCAAGAGCAGTCTCAACGGGAACCGTATACTGACGCGCATCAACAACACCAGGGATGCGACGAATAGCATCAGAGTGACCCTGAGAAACGCCACGACCCCAGAAGGTGTAATCATTGCCCTGAGGAAGAATGCAGGTGCTGTACAGACGAGCGACCGAGAACATACCGGGATCCCAACCAACGGAGATAACGCCGATCTTACCGCTCTTCTTAGCAGCCTCATCCACCTCTTCAAAATGGGCAGGAATATTAGCGTGCGTATCGAACGAATCTACAACATTGAACAACGCAGCGCATTCACGGGTCTGCTTCGGCAGATCAGTCGCACTGCCACCGCACAAGATCAGAACATCAATATCGTCTGCATACTGAGCAAGATCCTGAGCTGCGTAAACTGGAAGACCCTCCGTCAACGGAGCGACCGTTTCAGGAGCACGACGGGTGAACAATGCCACCAATTCCATATCATCGTTCTGACGGCATGCAAGTTCCACGCCTCTGCCCAGGTTGCCATATCCCAAAATACCAATACGGATGGACACGATTTCCTCCTCGATACATTAATAAACACTCAACAGAAAAAAGTATATCGACAAATTGTTTCCGTTGAGGAAACAATTCCGTAGCGGCCCAGCGGAACCACCCTTTTGACAAAATGAGCTACCGGATGATAAGGTGCCGTCATCATGATGAATGCAGGAGCCCATATGCCAAGCTTTTGCCACGGTTAGGAGAACGATCGGTGAAGTTCTAACGATTACCTACAATCCACTGTCAATTCGCCCTTTCATCACCCTTGCGTGTGGTGAATCGCTGTTGGCCGTAAGGTACGTGATCGTTGAACTGGTATTTCCGATTAAGACCGGCTCCATTAAGCTATCTTCTTTTTCTATGCGAAGATCCCGCATCCCGAATGCGCCTTACGGCCTCCCTTACAAAAGGAGGCTCCATGACTCACGCACTTGTTCTCTCTTTATCCCATATCGAATACACTTATCCAAGATCGGCCGAACCAGTATTCGGTGACATAACAACAACGTTCACATCAGGCTGGACGGGCATCATCGGCAACAATGGCTGTGGCAAAAGCACGTTAGCCCATATCGTATGCGGAATCCTACATCCAACCAAAGGAAGTCTTACCCCAAAGCTGACTTCAACCTACTGCACCCAGGATGCGACCAAAGAACCATCCGCGCTCTTTGACTTCGCCTGCGATTACAGCCCTGATGCCATCCATCTCCGCACGAGCCTCAACATCCACGACGATATGCTTTGGCGCTTTAGCGAACTAAGCACTGGAGAGCAGAAAAAGATCCAAGTCGCCGTAGCGCTCTGGATGGATCCGCAGGTCCTCGTGCTCGACGAACCAACCAATCATGTCGATGCCACCTGCCGTAAGGAACTGATCCATATCCTTTCCCAATACAAGGGCATAGGTGTTCTCATATCACACGACAGAGCGCTACTTGATTCGCTCGTGGAGCAATGCCTTTGCTTCGAACCAGGAAACATCATCATGCGGCCTGGCACCTACTGTGAAGCCAAAAAACAAGCGAACAGCGAACTGCGCAGCCTTCAGCAAGAAAAGCAGCAGCAAAAGGCCCGCGTTGAAAAACTGAAGAAGGAACATGAAGACCGCGCTCGAAAAGCCGCCCAAAGCAGTGCGCGTCGTAGCGCACGTCATCTTGACAAGCATGATTCTGACGGTCGCGCGAAAATCGGGCTCGCGATCGTAAGCGGCCAAGACGGCAAACGTGCCACACTCGCTAGGCGCATGGACGATCGGCTCTCCCGCGAACGCGCAGGATTATCGAGCACCATCGTCCCTAAAGAATACGCCAGTGCCCTTTGGCTTGAAACGGAGCCTTGTGCGCGAAAAACGCTCCTCCATGTTCCCGCCCACAACATGACGACCCTTCAGGGCCACCTCATCAGCGTTCCCGCAATAACTCTAGAGAACACAACGCATCTGGGTATCAAAGGGGCGAACGGCATTGGAAAAACGACCCTGATCACTGAACTGCACAGATCGCTCGCCCAGCAGAACGAGCGCATGCCTCTTCGCATGCTATACCTCGAACAGGAAGTCACCCAGAGAGACCGTGAAGAAATCGCCCGAAAAGTCGCTCAACTCGACAAGGAAGAAAGAGGTCGCCTGCTTTCAATCGTCGCTCAACTCAATTCCGACCCCGAACAAATATTGGCAGGATGCACTACAAGTCCTGGTGAGGCACGCAAGATCATGCTGGCTTACGGCATCATGATGCATCCTGAATTAATCATCATGGATGAACCGACGAACCATCTTGATATGAACTCGATCGAAGCACTCGAGAAGGCACTGCGCTTCTACCCTGGTGCTCTTATATTGGTGAGTCACGACGAAGCGTTCATGAACGCAATCGTTCATGATGTGATCGAGCTGAAGAGCTAACGGGCTTTTCGCACCATACGCCGTTCATACACCTCAAATTCAGGAGAGCGGAGCTCATCGATGAGCTCAAATCCCAGATGCTCGTACATACGCTGCAGATGATCGGCGTAACAATCAAGATAGCAATTCAGATGATTCTCGTCAGCAAAAGCAAAGAACGGTTCGAGGAGCCGCCGCAACGCTCCGGTTCCTCGGGCCCCAGGGTCGACCGCCCACGCGTAAAAATAGATATGATCGCGATCGTCTTCAAAGACCCGCGCCCAATCAAATTCAGAGATGGGCTCCATCTTCTCGCCCTGCTTATCCAATAAAGCCAGTTCTTGCGGAGTAGCGACATTCTGCAGAAACGCGCCTTCTTGTGCTTCGATATCCGAATGGGTCATGCCATTCAATTCGCTATAACGATACGCCCCCGTAGCAGCAGTCATATCAGATAAAGCATATACCCCCTGATAAGGCGCATGAGCAACTAGGTCATCCATGAATACCGCATGCATGAGCTCTTCTTTACGCGCCCTGGTCGCTCCCATCGAGTCGAGCGCACTCAACCAAGTGGTGAACCACATTTCCTCCAGAAAGCTCGTACCCATCATGGTCGCCGCCCGCTTAAGCAGACCACACTGATCAGGGCGAATAGTGACGATACCCTTTAGATCCATATTCCATCTCCCCCATACTGGATCCATAAAACAAGACGACAAAAAAATTGCCTGCAGGGATACCCTACAGGCAATTAATGGAATCAATGCGATCAGTTACGCACTTGTAAGCAACGAACAGTCATAGCCCGCAGCGCTGACGGAGCCCGCTTATGCGCGCGCCAAACCATCAACGGAAAGGACGACACCACTTACATAGCTCGCAAGATCTGATGCCAAGAACAGATATGCATTCGCGATATCTTCCGGCTCACCCATGCGACCCAGAGGAATGGTTGCGATAAGCGGCTTGATCATTTCATCAGGCAATGCGTCGACCATATCGGTATGAGTGATGCCCGGTGCTACCGCGTTGACCCTGATGTTATCGGGAGCCAATTCACGACCAAGCGATTTCGTGAGGCCATTGATAGCGAACTTGGATGCCGGATAGGCGCATCCTGCCGGCTGGCCATAGATGCTTACCATAGAAGAGGTATTGATGATAACGCCGCCGCCCTGCTCTTTCATGATGGGCGCTACCGCACGAGAGCAGAAGAACGCCGCATTAACGTTGAGCTCCATGGTCTTCTTGAATGCTTCGGGATCGTAATCGTAGATCGAATCACTTGCTGAAACGCCCGCATTATTACCCAGAATATCGATAGAGCCGAAGGTCTCCTTAACGGTAGCGAATGCCTGCGCAATAGAATCAGGATCGGACAGATCGGGAGACAGACCAATGATCGGATAGTCGGGGTTCTCTTCTTTCAGGCGAGCAAGCGCCTTGTCAACGGTTTCCTGACGTGAACCGCACAGCGCAACATTGGCGCCGTTCTCAAGGAACGTCTTTACGATGGCAAAGCCAATGCCTCGCGTTCCACCCGTAACAATAGCGGTTTTTCCTTCAAGTAGATTCAGGTTCATAATGACCTCCCAGTAACGAGGAACTATGACATGAGTCTAGTGGCTTTAATGCACCTCTCTTTAAGAGAACGCTCACTTTTCAGGTCAACGAACGAAAATAACCCCTGTCTAACCATTTGCATTTCCCAAGCGAACGCTCCACTAGTTCCAACGCATCGGAATCAACGATAGGAACCATACCTAAAACGAATACGCAACCATGCGAATTTAGCATTAGCACATAGTACCTGATGCGTCGTATAGTTACGTTAAAGAAATCGAACTTAGAACATAGGGAGGGGTTTCCATGATTCAAGAGGTAAAACCCGGCACTGACGGCGATCGCTACATCCCCTACAACAATCGAACCGGCGAAGAATCCACCGTGTATTTCACGCGCGATCTTTCCGCAGAAGGACTACGCAAGATCTTTGAACGCATCAACGAACCGCTTACTGGCAAGATCGCGATCAAATTGCACACGGGCGAAAAGCACGGACCGAACATCATCCCCCGCCCTTGGGTAAAAGAACTCATTGAAAATGATCTGCCTTCAGCCCATATCGTCGAAACCAATACCTACTATCCCGGCGATCGCTACACCACCGAGCAGCACCGCGAAACACTTGAAGTGAACGGTTGGACATTCGCTCCTGTCGACATTACCGACGAAGATGGCGTCGCCAACGTTCCTGTAAAGGGCGGCAAATGGTTCAGCTATATGTCCATGGGCAAAAATCTGTTGAACTATGATTCATTGTTCGTATTGACCCATTTCAAAGGCCACACAAAAGGCGGTTTCGGCGGATCAGCGAAGAACATCGGCATTGGCTGCGCTGATGGACGCATCGGAAAGGCGATGATCCATACCACTCCCACCTCCGATGATATGTGGGATATCAGCGACGAAGAATTCATGGAACGCATGATGGAATCAGCTAAGGCAGTTTGCGATATGTTCGATGAACGCATCACCTTCGTGAACGTGATGCGCAACATGAGCGTTTCGTGTGACTGCGAAGGCATTGCCGCCGAACCGGTCGTAACGCCCAATGTCGGCATCTTAGCATCACATGACATCCTCGCTCTTGACCAGGCCTGCGTCGACCTTGTCTACGCGATGAAAGACGAAGACCGTGCGGCTTTGGTCGAACGCATCGAATCGCGCCATGGGCTTCGTCAGCTCACCTACATGAAAGAACTGAACATGGGCAACGATCGCTACCAGCTGATCGACATCGACAACGAAGATGCGGTCATTTCTCCCAAAGAAGCTGTCGAAGGGGTCGTGCCCTTTAGCGAATAGCGCACCAGGGAACATCCAGCAAAACAAAGGAGGCCACATCAGTGGCCTCCTTTGTATACGGTCGGCTTGCGCCGAACCTATAGCGCGATCGCGTTTCGTACTCTAGCGAATGCTTGCGTGGATATCCTGCAAGGAACGGACACCCGAACCGCTTGATTCGCGTGCGTCCTTGATGCCCAACGCCGTCACATGAGCAGCAGCGAGCGTGGTCATATACGGCACATGGTTCTTGATAGCGGCCTTACGAATATAGCTATCATCATCACGGCTCTCAGCGTTCGAAGCAGGCGTGTTGACCACGATGCTGATCTCGCCATTAGCCAAAGCATCCAGGATATCGGGGCGGCCCTCACCTAGCTTATTGATGTGCTGAGCGGGAACACCTTGCTCGTTCAGCAATTCACAGGTCCCCTTAGTCGAGAGCACCGTAAAGCCCGCATCGACGAAGCCCTGCGCGACCTTAGCGACTTCAGGTTTATCGCGATCGCTTACGCTCATCAGAACAGTACCCTCGGTCGGAATAGCGGACTGTGTTGCTTCCTGAGCCTTCATGAACGCTTCGCCAAGAGTTCCCGCCAGACCAAGCACTTCACCGGTCGAGCGCATCTCAGGACCGAGCACTGGGTCTACTTCAGGGAACATATTGAACGGGAACACCGCTTCTTTTACTCCGTAGTGGGAATAAACGCTTTCCTTCAAGGTAGGTACCGGTGAGGGACGATCGGTGAATTCACTCGTAACAACATCGGTCGCGATCTGCACCATCTGAATGTTGCATACCTTGGAAACCAGTGGGACCGTACGCGATGCGCGAGGGTTGGCTTCCAGAACATAAACGACATCGTTTTCGATGGCGTACTGAATGTTCATCAAACCGCACACATGCATGGCCTCAGCGATCTTGCGCGTGTAATCCTTGATGGTATTCAGATGATCTTCCGTCAGGTTGACTGAAGGAAGAATACAAGCCGAGTCACCCGAATGAATACCCGCAAGTTCGATGTGTTCCATAACCGCAGGAACGAACGCATGCATACCATCGCAAATCGCATCCGCTTCACATTCCAGCGCATGCTGCAAGAAACGGTCGATCAGAATGGGTCGATCGGGCGTTACGCCAACGGCAGCCGCCATATAGCTCTTAAGCGCATCGTCGTCGTACACCACTTCCATGCCACGACCGCCCAATACATAACTCGGACGGACCATAACCGGATAGCCGATCTTGTGAGCGATATCGAGCGCTTCTTCGACTGTGGTGGCCATGCCTGCTTCAGGCATAGGGATCTCAAGGTTATCCATGATCTCGCGGAAACGATCGCGGTCTTCGGCCAGGTCGATGATCTCGGGGCTCGTACCCAGGATCTTAACGCCAGCGCGCTCCAGTTCAGATGCTAAATTGAGTGGGGTCTGGCCACCGAACTGAGCAATGACGCCCAGGGGCTTTTCCTTCTCGTAAATAGAGAGAACATCTTCAGCCGTCAGAGGCTCGAAGTACAGCTTGTCGGACGTATCGTAGTCAGTGGAAACCGTTTCAGGATTGCAGTTCACAATAATGGTTTCGAAACCGAGCTTCTTCAAAGCCAATGCCGCATGCACGCAGCAGTAGTCGAATTCGATACCCTGACCGATACGGTTCGGACCACCGCCCAATATCATGATCTTGCGAGCGTCAGTTGCCGTGCTGGCATCTTCGGCATTATACGTCGAATAATAGTATGCGCTATCTTCAGTAGAGCTTACATGCACGCCTTCCCAAGCCTGGCAAATGCCCTCCTTCTTGCGTGCTTCACGAACCTCTACTTCAGGGACATCAAGCAGCTGTGCCAAATAACGATCGGAGAAGCCATCCTGCTTCGCGTTGCGCAGAACAGCTTCACCTGGGACCTGTCCGGGATTATCCTTTGAGAACGCGATCAGCGCCTCTTCTTCGTCTACCAGTTCCTTCATCTGCTCCAAGAACCACATCTTGATGCCCGTAAGGTCATGGAGCTCTTCGAGCGTTGCGCCCTTGCGCATAGCTTCGTACATAACGAACTGGCGCTCGGATGTGGGATACGTCAGCAAAGACAGCAGTTCTTCTTTTGACTTTTCGTGGAAATCCTTAGCGAACCCTAGACCATAACGTCCCGTTTCCAGCGAACGAATCGCTTTCTGGAACGCTTCTTTGTAGGTCTTGCCAATGCTCATGACTTCGCCCACCGCGCGCATCTGAGTGCCCAGGCGATCTTCAACGCCCTTGAACTTTTCGAACGCCCAACGGGCGAATTTGATAACGACGTAATCACCATCGGGAACATATTTATCAAGCGTACCGTACTTACCACAAGGGATCTCATCCAAAGTAAGTCCGCAAGCCAGCATGGCGGAAACGAGCGCGATAGGGAAACCGGTCGCTTTAGATGCCAGCGCAGAAGAGCGCGAAGTGCGAGGGTTGATCTCGATAATGACATCGCGATCGGTCACTGGATCGTGCGCCCACTGCACATTGGTGCCGCCAATGACCTGAACTGCTTCAACAATGCGATAGGACTTTTCCTGAAGGCGCTTTTGCACATCTTCAGAAATAGTGAGCATGGGAGCAGCGCAGAACGAGTCTCCTGTATGAACACCCATGGGATCGATGTTCTCAATGAAGCATACGGTGATGAGGTTGCCCTTTGCGTCGCGCACTACCTCAAGCTCAAGCTCTTCCCAGCCCAGCACCGATTCTTCGACCAGGACCTCATGAACAGGGGATGCTGCCAAACCACGGGCAACGACGGTCTTCAGTTCATCAACGTTGTACACCAAGCCACCGCCGGTACCACCCATGGTATAAGCAGGACGAAGCACGCAAGGATATCCCAGGCGAGATGCGATCTCCACCGCCTGATCGACCGAATAGGCGACTTCGCTGCGTGCCATTTCAATATTCAAGTCATTCATCAGGCTCTTGAATTCGTTGCGGTCCTCGCCACGCTCAATAGCATCGACCTGAACGCCGATGACCTTAACGCCGTATTTATCAAGAATACCGAGATTGGCAAGTTCGGAACAAAGATTCAAACCCGACTGACCGCCCAGGTTGGGAAGCAGCGCATCGGGGCGTTCCTTTGCAATGATCTGCTCCAGTCGCTCTGGATTCAGCGGCTCGATATAAGTGGCATCTGCCGTGCCGGGGTCGGTCATGATCGTAGCCGGATTCGAATTAACCAGCACGATCTCGTACCCGAGCGCACGAAGCGCCTTACATGCCTGAGTACCCGAATAATCGAATTCACATGCCTGGCCGATGATGATGGGGCCAGATCCGATGATCATGATCTTATGAACGTCGGTTCGCTTTCCCATGCGACGTCCTCCTTGGTCGAATTTCAACGAGCAAAAAATACATCCGTTATTGTGGCACATAAGCCACCATAACAGCATAAACACTGGCGTTTATTTTACTCGTTCGCACACGTTCAAGGCGGATGAATCGGTGATTCCGAACAAAAGAAGAACCGCCATGGCAAGATCCCTCACCACGGCGGCTCTCATCCCCCACCTGACGAGCGCGTACGCTATTCGAACCTAATGCGGACATCACGTCACATTCATGCTAGTCAGATATCATTTTTATCACACGGCCCATTGAGCGCTTTCCCGCTGCAAAGTGACCATACGATGGAACAACCCCTGTTCGTTCTGCATAAGCACATCGGGGCTCCCCTGCTCTTCTACCTTTCCCTCCTTGAGGACCACGATCTTATCGGCATTCATGACCGTACGCATTCGATGCGCAATGACGATGACGGTCTTGCCCGCCAGCAACCGTGAAAGCGCCTCTTGGACCTGGGTTTCGTTCTCGACATCAAGCGATGCCGTAGCTTCATCAAGCAATACGATGGGTGCGTTCTTCAACAAGGCACGAGCGATGCTGATGCGCTGGCGCTCACCACCGGAGAGCTTTACTCCGTTCTCGCCAATAGGAGTGTCGTATCCCTGCGACATACGCAGAGCAAATTCATCGCAGTTCGCTGCACGAGCCGCAACAAGCACTTCCTCATCACTCGCTTCGCGTCTACCCAAACGAATGTTCTCCATCACGGTGTCATCGAAGAGCAGTACATCTTGGAACACTACCGCATAATCTCTTAGAAGCACTTCTGGATCCACTGCTGACACGTCGACACCACCCACCATGATGCGACCTGCGTTCGCATCCCAGAACCGTGCGGCCAACTTAGCACAGGTGGATTTACCGCTACCCGAAGGACCAACCAAGGCCGTTACTTCGCCTTCTTGAGCCATGAAGCTCACACCTGACAGAACCGGTACGTCATCATCTTCGTTGTACGAGAACGATACATCTTGGAACTCGACCGCATGATCGGTCGGTGCGAAATCTTCCGAACCACTTGCAAGCGGTTGTTCGTAAAACGATCTCATACGCGAAGCAGACGTTTGGGCAGCGAACAATTCGGTGATCATCAAGAGCGCCTGGTCGAAAGGCGCATAAATTCGAGACACCACCAACAGGAAACAGAAGAGGACCATGAATGAGCAGGTTCCTTCTAGAATGAAAGCTGCACCAGCGACAATAGTGGTCGCAAGACCCAAACGCAGCACGATCTGAGCACTGCTAACGCAAATACCCGAGATAAGTTCGGCCTTGATGGCTTGCGCTTCAGAGGCATCAACATCACGCTCGATATCTGCCATGTAGCGCTCTATCTGGTTGGTCGCTCGCACTTCACGCACGCATTCAAGCGCTTCTTGGATGTCGTCGGACACGACAAGGTTCTTCACGCGTGTCTCGCGCATTATGGGGGCAAGGACCTTCCGGGTCGCGAAGAGCAACACGAACGCAACAGGGACGCTCCATAAAGCCGCCAGCGCTAGGCGCCAGTCGAAAACGAACAACCCGATCGTGGCGATCCCCAATGTCGCATATGCGCCATACAATTCAGGAAGCACATGGCTATACGCATGTTCGGTCGTTTTGACATCCCCCATCATGGTCTCAGTCAAGTCAGCCAGGTCACGCCTTCCAAAGAACGACAGGGGAAGTTTACGCAAACGCTCTCCCAATCCAATACGCTGACGACCGCTTTCTTTATAGATAACACCATACTGGTAGTAATACGTGTAGTACTCCGTCACGAACAGTAATACGAAGAAGATGATCAACAATACGAGCGGCGAAAGCGGGACACCTGAATCAGCGAGCATAGGGAACGGCTCTAAGAGATTCATCAAGGGCGCACCATGCACGAAAGAAGCCACCAACCCGTCCATGAGCATATACAGAATGCCTATACCCATGAAGATGACTAGATTCGAAACAGCGGTCCATATGGCACCGAGCTTCACATTGCGCACACCCTCATCGGTCAAGGCGTATTTTTCCTTCAGCATTTAACTCACCGCCTTTTCAGCGCGCGCGATCTTCCACAGTGCCGCACGTTCATAATCGGCCCACATGCGTGCGTACAATCCGCCTTGGGCCACCAACTCGTCGTGAGAGCCCTGCTCAACGACCCGCCCTTCGGAAAGCACCACGATGACATCTGCGTTGCGCACGGTCGAAAGGCGATGGGCTATCATCAGCACGGTTCGCCCGAACATTAATTCACGGAACGCTTTTTGAATGAGCGCTTCGTTCTCGGGGTCAGCGAACGCCGTCGCCTCATCGAGGACCACGATATCCGCCTGCTTCAAGATGGCACGCGCCAACATCAAGCGCTGCACCTCACCGCCAGAAAGATATACACCCTTGGTGCCATAGATCGTATCGATCCCCTTCGGCAGCTTTTCGATAATGTCATCACATTGAGCAGCATGAAGCGCTTGCATTACCTCATCGCGCGTTGCATTCGGCCTTGCCGCGCGCACGTTATCCAGAATGCTCTGCTTGAACAGACGGTTCGTTTGGAACACGAAAGCGACGCTGTTCATCAACGCACTCGGATCGATCGAACGCACATCTGCTCCACCGACATACACCGCACCTTCATCAACATCCCAGAAGCGAGGAACTAATGCCGCCGCGGTGGACTTGCCACCACCCGAAGGACCCACCAATGCGACCGTCGCACCGGAAGGGACCGAGAAACTCACATGCTCTAAAGCATTACGATCGGTTCCCTCGTATGCGAACGACACATCGTCAAAGCGAATAGAAGCATCCTGCGGTTCTTCGTAGACCTCCGCCTTCGCGAGAACAGGCGCCGAAAGGACCTCCTTCACACGACGCAGAGCGTCTGTGGATATATGCGCCGCCTCTGCGATGAACATGACCCTCAGCATCACCGTAGGGATGATAGCCGCGAAAATAGCATAGAACGCTATATTGGCAATGAACGTTCCTAGATCAGCTTCACCGGGAAGCAGCAGCAAGATAACGGGCACAAGGAATACAACGACCCCATTGAGTACCGTCAAAGATAATGTTTGTGGGATCTGGCACAATTTGACCGCATACATATGAGCCATGCGGCCGTAGTCATCAATGGCATCATAGAACGCCTTGAACGAATATACCGTTTGCTGGAACACCTTTACGACTGGAATACCCCGAACGTATTCCGTACCCGTTTTGTTCATACGGACCAGTGCATCCTGATACTTCGTCATGAAGTCCATACCTTGCCCGCTCATCATATAGAACAGACAAAGGACCGAGATCACGACCGGGACCAAACACGCCAGCCCTAAACGCCAGTCAAAAACGAAGAACATGACGAGCATACCTATGATCATAGCGATAGATCCTGCCGTATCGGGGATCTTGTGCGCTATAAGCCCTTCCGTCTCCGCCGAGCATCCATCAATGACACGACGTAGCGAACCTGAAGCATGGGTATCAAAATAACCCAATGACGCATTCATCAAATGCCTGGTCATTCCCTTGCGCATGTTCGCAGCGGTTCGGAACGCCGCTATATGAGTGCACATAAGAGCACCTAAATACAGCACGATGGACGTCGCCGCGAAAATGAGCGCGATCCACCCATACTGTATGATCGATGTTGCAGCACCCCAGTTCGGAGCAACACTTAGCAGATCTCGCGCAACGAGCCAAATGCAAACATAGGGAACGAAACTCACCAGCATCGAAAGGGCTGATAACGCACAACCCACATACACGAGCGCCTTACGCTTCCCCGCGAAATCAAAGATCTGGCCTACACTGCCTTTTTCTTTGGAAGGTCTTTCTCCTTCATTCATATCCACCTCCAATTCTTGATTGTTAGATATGGGTAACTTATCATTCTTGGTAATGCACCATCAAAAAGAGGTGAAAACATGGACGATTTCAAAAACGCTATACGAAAACGAAAGAAGGCCACTGAAACCCATGACCGCTCTTGCTCAACATATCGCTCAACCGCTTCTCACCTTCGTCGAACCGCAGATCGAACAACTTCGCATTCAAACAAAAGCTCTCCGTTGTGGAGTACTGGGAACGGTCCCTGAAGATATCGGATCGGGATACGTGTGGGCCTTGTCGCTCGACAACGACTGTCTCATTGCCTCCCACCACTTGGAATTCGATCGAGAATTCTTGCTCGAAGAGTGCCCTACCGAATACAGCTGCATCTGCTGCACTTCACGTTCTAGTCTCGAATTGTCGGACGAACTGCACGTTCCGAACCCTACCCCCTCCGAAAACATCGCAACCTTTTCCAGCAAAGGAGGAAGCGTTGCGTGCCTTCTCAAGGCACATGTTCCCTACGATTCCGCGAGCATCAGTTACACTCCTTCGTTCATTCAAAAAATGAAGGTCCGCTATCCCGGGCAGTTCGATGATCTTGAAGACCGATTGAACGCGACCATACCCAAAGCGTTATCAGCCCGACTTCGCACCATCATGCGCAGCATCGATCCGAACAGAGCGCTCCTTCCTGGATCAGAGCTGTTCTTCCGCGCAAAAGCACTCGAGGCGATCAGCCTCATTGCCTCCTACACCGACGGCCATCAAATGATCCTCCCGAAGAACGACCGATCGATCACCGAAGAGGCAAAGCGCTACATAGAAGCCGATCTCTCCCGCCGCATGACCCTTGACGATATAGCGAAACATCTATTCGTCAGCAGATCCAAGCTCTGTTCGCAGTTCCAGCACGACACCGGCATGGGAGTCGCCACCTATATACGAATACAACGCATCGACCAAGCGAAGAAGCTCCTCGTTGATACAGCGCTCAGTATTTCAGATGTGGGCAGCCTTGTTGGCTATTCACGCGCATCGACCTTCACCGATGCGTTCCTGCGCGAAACGAACCATACTCCCACCGAGTGGCGATCGCTTTATACGGCCGCTCCATGAGTATGGTCGCTCTTCGAAAGACAGGTGTTCGAATGACATCGCATTTTCACTGAAGAACTGATATCCTGACTATCGCTTTATCACTCTCTCGCCCAACACCTCTCCATAGTTCATCGGCGATCTCGAACCGTCTTTCAAGGAGGATGCATGCTCAGCGCAACAGGACGAGAACTTTCACGTCATTGGCTCGCCATTATCGCCTTGATCTGGTCAGGCCAGGCAATATCGATGTTCACCAGCTATGCTGCGAGCTTCGCGGCAATATGGTACGTTACCGAATCGACCGGAAGCGCCCTTGCACTCGCTCTACTGAGCATTTGCGCCTATCTACCCCAAGGGCTCCTTTCGCCATTCGGCGGCGTTGTCGCAGACCGGATCAATAGAAAATATATCGTCATCGTAGCCGACCTGTTCACTGGCATTGCGTCATTGGTGCTGGGTCTCATCATTCTGTTCGGACACGTTTCACTGGGCGCATTGGTGATCATGGTCATCGTGCGCAGCGCCGGCCAGGCCTTCCACTATCCTGCCATGATGGCCCTTATGCCCATGCTCGTTCCCGAAAAACATCTCCTTCGAATCAATACGCTCGATCAATTGTTACTCAGCGTTGCAGGCATGGTCGCTCCCGCATTGGGCATCCTGCTCTACACAGTACTCGGTTTTCATTCGGTCATGTTCCTGGACTTCGTGGGCGCGCTTCTGGCCTGTACGACAATGTTGCTCGCAAAGGTCCCTTCATCACAAAACCAAGCCGGGAGCAATGCGTCCGCATCTGCTGACGAAGATCCAAGTGCCCCTGCCCCGGCGAAACGCCACGTGCTGCACGATCTAAAGGAGGGATGGGTGGCCCTGCGAAGCGTTCGCGGGCTATTCATGCTCATCGTCCTCATCACACTTGGCATGGTGTGCTATAGCCCTATGAGCTCGCTTTATCCCTTGATGACCTACGAGCATTTCCAGGGTGACGGCTATATGGCATCGATCGCAGAAGCGACCTTCGCCGCCGGGCTCCATATAGGCTCGACCATCCTCATGGTATGGGGCGGCGGCAAACGTCTTACTTTACTGATCGCGAGCGCATGTCTTTTCTTCGGCGTTCTGTGTAGCGTTTCAGGCCTATTGCACCCGAGCCTCTTCTGGGTGTTCGCTGCTCTCTGTGCCGGCATGGGACTTGTTTCCGCTTGGTTCAACGGGCCAATGATGACCCTCATACAGCGCAATTCGACCGAAGAGACCATGGGACGCATTATCGGCTTAGTCACTGCCGCAAGCGCATTGGCGGGACCCTTCGGCATTGCCCTCGGTGGCGTATTCGCCGAATTCGCCGGAGTCGCCCTGTTCTTCGTCGTGGATGGTGTTCTCTGCGCGTTCCTTGGAGTTCTTATTGTTTCCTTCAAGAGCATTCGCGCACTTGATAAGTAAGAACGCCCGCACAATGGCAGACGACTACTCACCCTTACCCGGAAACGCTCTACCGAAACCCGCATTACTTCCTTGCACAATCTGAACATCCCGAACGAGTAGGAGTCTTATACTGATAAAATGTCTTTTTTCGAGGACAAGATCGATAACAGGACAGGACGAAAGACGAACAAATGGGTGGATTTTTTGGTGCAACATCGCGTCGCGATGTGGTAATTGACGTTTTTTTCGGTGTTGACTATCACTCTCACCTGGGAACACGCCGCGCAGGCATGATCTTTCACGATGAAGATGGCTTCCAACGCCAAATTCATTCGATCGAAAACACTCCGTTCCGCACGAAATTCGAACGGGACCTGACCGATTTCCATGGCAATTGCGGCATTGGTTGCATTAGCGATACCGATCCGCAGCCCCTTCTGGTGCGTTCGCACTTGGGTACGTTCGCCATCACCACCGTATGCGCCATCAATAATGCTGAAGATCTGGTCGAGCGCTTCTTATCTGATGCCGGCAAGCAGTTCATGGCACTCAGTTCAGGTGCGGTCAATTCAACCGAGCTCGTAGCTGCACTCATCAACCAAAAAGATGATTTCATCTCAGGCATTCAGTTCGCCCAGGAAGTCATCGACGGATCGCTCACGTTGCTCATCATGACCGAAGACGGAACCATTTTAGCTGCCCGAGATAAGATGGGTCGCCTCCCGGTGCTCATCGGCAAAGATGAAGATGGCTACTGTATTTCGTTCGAATCATTCGCTTACCATAAGCTCGGCTACGAAGATGACTACGAGCTGGGTCCTGGCGAGATCGTACGCGTTAGCGCGCAAGCCCACGAAACACTGGCAGAGCCAGGAGAGCAGATGAAGATCTGCGCCTTCTTGTGGGTGTATTACGGATACCCCAATTCCAACTACGAGGGCGTCAATGTAGAGATGATGCGCTACAACAACGGTGCCATCATGGCGCGCGACGAAGAAGCTCGCGGTGTTCTGCCTGACGTCGATTACGTAGCAGGCATCCCCGATTCAGGCACGCCTCATGCTATCGGCTATTCCACCAAATGCGGTACGCCTTTCACGCGTCCTTTCATCAAGTACACCCCCACCTGGGCACGATCGTTCATGCCCAGCAATCAAGACGTACGCAACCATGTTGCCAAGATGAAGCAGATCCACATCCCTGAGCTCATTAACGGCAAGAAGCTGCTGTTCGTCGACGATTCCATCGTGCGTGGCACGCAATTACGCGAAACGGTCGAGTTCCTTTACGAAGCCGGTGCTAAAGAAGTGCATATTCGCTCCGCTTGCCCGCCGATCATGTTCAGCTGCAAGTATCTGACGTTCTCTCGCGGAAAGTCCGATATGGACCTGATCGCTCGTCGCGTAGTGCGCGATCTGGAAGGCGAAGAAGGCGATAAACATTTGAACGAATACGGCGATGCCACGACCGAACGTGGTCAGTGCATGCTGAAAGCGATCTGCGAAGAAATGGGCTTCGATTCCCTTGAGTACCAATCGCTTCCCGGTATGCTTGAAGCTATAGGCATCGACCCTCAAAAAGTATGCACCTACTGCTGGGACGGCAAGGAATAGAACCGCCTCCTGCTTCGTTCATACCTACTTGCTTGTGCGCCATCGTAGGATGGCGCACTTTTATTTGGGTTCCAAACCCCATGAACAGAACCGCTCATGGGATCAAACTGCCCGAAAACGCTTAGGAAAAAATCCACATCTCGAGCAATGCGGAAATTAAAACGCCGGCAAAACCGCTCCTAGCCTGCACATATTATCTCTTAAGTGGCTTTTTGATAGCGCGAATACCCGTGCAACTCACACTATCGTTGCTTGACTTGATGCTTGTTCTTCCATATAAGTTAGACTTGATTAACTTATATGGAAGGAGACTCCATGAAATCAGTAGCGATCGTATATTGGAGCGGCACTGGAAACACTGAAGCAATGGCAGAGCTTATTTTAGAGGGAGTGAAAGATGCTGGTGGAAGCGCAGAACTGATCCAAGCCATTAATTTCACTCCTGACCAACTTGATACATTTGATGCCTTCGCATTCGGCTGCCCCGCAATGGGTGATGAGGAACTAGAAGACACCGAGTTCCTTCCCATGTATGACGAGATCGAACCTGACCTACCTGGAAGAAAAGTCGCTTTCTTCGGTTCATACGACTGGAACAATGGCGAATGGATGGAATACTGGGAGCAACGCGCTGAGGAAGCCGGCGTGAGCGTCGCCGATACAGTCATCGCAAAAGACTATCCCGATGAAGAAGCCAGCGCCGAATGCATCCAGCTAGGGACCATGCTCGCCTCCTAGGGCACCTGGTCGCGATCAAGTTGCCACCTGAAAACCAAAGGCGACCCGGATCGGGTCGCCTTTGCGTTCTTGGCATCCGCTCGAACAATGATCGTATTCGCAAAGAGACACTTTCTGTTTCGTGCCGTGCTGCTATACCAACAGCCAGCCGCCTTCGGCGTAAATGACCTGACCGGTAAGATAGCTTGATTCCTCGCTCGCCAAGAACATCACGCAATTCGCAATATCATCTTTAGTTCCTCGACGTCCCAAGGGGATCTTTTGACAGAGGTCGATCTCTCTTTGTGGATCCGCATACAGAGCCTTGTTCAGATCGGTCGGGATACTGCCTGGTCCAACCGCGTTAACGCGAATACCTTGTTCGCCCATCGCACGCGCGAACGTTTTAGTAAGGGTTACTACGCCCGCCTTGCTCACGTTGTAGAGGGCGTTGTCAGGAAAGAACGTTCGAGCGCTCGTCGAAGCGATATTGACGATATTCCCTGAAGTTCCCGCAGAAATATGATGCTTGAAGAACCATTGGCACGCGAAAAAGACCGATTTCAAATTCGCGTCCATAACGGTATGCCACGTATCTTCAGTCACATCGACAACAGGCTCCTTCGAAAAAACGCCTGCATTGTTGACCAATACATCGATCGTGCCGAATTTTTCCACGACAGCTGAGAGGAACTTCTCAATGTCTTCATTTTTCGAGATATCCACGGGCAACGCCATAATGCGGCTTCGATCGCTCCCGGCGATTTCCTGCATGAGCTCTTCCTTGCCCGTTGGGGAAATGCTGCATAGGGCGACTTTCGCACCTGCTTCATAGAAACGTTCCGCTATGCGGCGGCCAATGCCGCGAGCCGAACCGGTGACCACCACTACCTTGTTCGAAAAGTCGTATGAAATCATTTGCCATCCTCACTTTTGGACCGACGCAACGATGGACATGCCTCACGCGAAAACACTCATCGCTACATGACTTCCTTTCACGATAGAATATTAGGGTCGATTATCTCACCACTATCAGAGCAGAGGTGGCCAAATGAATATCGCCGTGCAGTATTCGACCCTCATCGTCAAAGATCTTAAGGAATCGGTTGCGTTTTACCGCGATGTACTGGGCTTCAGAGAAGATTACCATGTTGACCTGCCGAATGGAGCTGCAATCACCATTATGAAAAGCGCAGGTGGCGCATACGTCGAATTGATCGAAAGCTCACAATATGAAGTCGGTCTTTATTCCATCGGCACCGACGTCGATGACCTTGACGAAACTATCGACCACCTTGAAAAATGCGGCTATCGAACCACGGGACCTATCATCCCCACGACGGTAGGACGTCAGACGTTCGTACTCGATCCCAACGGCGTGCGGATCTGCCTCATCGAGCACACCAGCGAATACAAAGCCGCCCATCCAATGAACTAGCTTTCTCTCGAGTCTTGGCCAGAGGACCTACAAGATGATCTCGTAGCCGATGCGCTTACGGGTCAGCTCATTGGAATTGAATCGTAATTCGATCTCGCAGCAGCGAGTCATGCCGAATTTTTCAAAGGTCCGTTGCATGGGAGCATTGCCCTCATGGGTGTCCGCACGCAGACTTTTCAGGCCCCGTTCATGGGCAAGCTGCGCCGACTGCTGCAACATAAAGGAAGCTACCCCGCGGCGGACCGCCGCCGCCGAAGTAGCGACTCGATGCAGCACAGCGAAAGAAACAGGTTGCCCCATTTCTTTCGCCTCTTCACTCGTATTCGGAGAATCATTCAGCCAAGCGCCCACTTCAGGATCAGCGTAATTCGGCTCACCCGCATCAATGAAGGCAAGCGTTCCCACGATCAAGCCCGGCTTAAGAGGAGCTACGGGCTTCAGGGGATCCTTTGCGCCACTAGGCACTGCATCGTCTTCGTCGATGACCGCCACATAGGTGATCTGCGCTTGAATATTCGATCGCAATTCATCACGCGTGGGACTACCGTTCTGCCATTGGTCCAGACCGAGGGACGCAAGTGCTGCACGCCCTTCCTCTATCACTCGAACTACTTCATCAAGGTCATCAAGAGTCGCACGCCTGAAAATCATCTCACCTATTCTCTTTCTCGCCGTAGGTACTCATTGCGGCTTCGGCAACCGCTGATCAGTCTTTTTTAGCAGTTGCATCATTCTCGGAAGATCGACTTGCTTCGAGATCTTCCCTACTCGTATCTGGAGCATCCGCTTCAGGAGCTTTCTCATCGCTTGCAGCCGCCACCGCTTCATTGTCCTTTTCCGCATTCAGTATACCTTCTCGATCGACCGTAGGCCTATCTTCCGATCGAGATACTGCTTGATCATCTTGTGCAGCACACGGACACGGGGCTGACTGTACGGGCGATCCTTCAACAAAGGGGGCTGGTTGCGCAGGCACCTGCTCAACAAAAGGAGCAGGCTGTATGGGTACCTGACCCTGATAAGGAGCCTGCTGCACGGGCACCTGCCCCGAATAAGGAGCGGGCTGAACCGGAGCATGCGGTTGGGCCTGCTGAGCGTAAGGCTGCTGAAAGGGAGCCTGGGGTGCCGACTGATAAGGCGACTGCGAGAACCCCTGAGGCTGCGAGTCAAAATATGGTGCTTGGTTCTGGAACGATCGGCGCTCGGCTTTACGCATCTTATTGATATATACCGCCGAAACAATGAAGAGGATCATCGAAATAAAGCTACCGATAAGTCCATTCAGTACAGCTGCAACGACCGCCCAAATGAAAGCCGCGCCACGCCTCTGCGGATCGCTCGCCGCCTGCATACCGAAAATACCCGCGGTAAGAGCAGCACCCTTAAGGGCCACCCCGAGCAGCGCAATGAAAATACATACGAACACCAGCGACGAAGCAAACGCTGAAACTAAAATGGCATCCGAATAAGGATCGTAAGAACTGCTACCGGAAAGCTCGTAATACATCATGTCAGTGAATTGAGGGTCACCCACGAACACGGCGCCCACGATACCGCACACCACGATGATCAATGCAGCAAGAGCGCCCAAAGCCGACAATATGATCGCAGCAATATTTATTCCCTTTAATATACGTGCATCGGAATCCATTCTATGCTCCTATCCGTACCGCCAAAACCTCACGAATCACTTCGATGACGCTATCTGTTCTGTAACTGCTATCACTCAATTTCCCAGAGTATTTCGCTCATTATCTTGGCGAACGTGATATGTAACGCTCTTGTCAAAATCAATTAAGGAAGCCGTAAAGATCACTCATGGACCTTCATCCACGCATCGCCCCGAACACGCAGCATGTTCGCTATGCCACGTCCGCCCATCAAAACGAAGCCGAACATGAACCACAAACCCACGACGCTCGCAAGGTCGCTTCCCAAGAACGGGGCAATAACCAGCACGAACACGGCGAGAACCAAAAGGTACACCACCGAGACCGCACCTAAACTGCGGGCAAGATAACGGTAATCGCCCGCACCGATCAGGATTCCATCAAGCGCGAACATCCATCCCTGCAACGGAAGCGAAATGCCCATCACCGCCATACCCACCGCCACGAGGATCTGAATATCATGGTTAGGAGTGAAGAAAGGTCCGGCCACCGCTCCCGCCAACGCGAACATCGCTCCCGCAAGGACACCCACACCTAGACCCGCGTAAGAAGTGGCTCGCGTGAGCTCGCGCGCTTTGCCGTAATGCGCGGCCCCCAGCTGAGTTCCGACCAATGCCTGCCCGGCTATCGCAACGGAATCAAGAGCGTTCACCATAAGGCCCCAGGCAGCGTTAACGACCTGATACCCCGCTAGCACCTGCGTACCCATCGACGCCGCCGCCATGACCGTCGCAACGATCGCCACTCGAAGAGCCAGCGTGCGCAAGAACAACGGAAAGCCGTCACTACCCGCCGAAGCAATACTGCGCAACTGAGGCGCGAGGGTCACGTGAGCCTGCAAAGCCCAGCGGATCGAAGGAACGAGCAAGAAACAACCCATGAACCATTGGGCGATGCATGTCGCTATACCCGATCCAGCTATACCCCATCCCCATACGATGACGAAGAGGACATCCAACACCGTATTGAGCACCGCACCGCTCACTGCAGCGACGAGCGTGATGGTCACCTTCTGCATCCCGCGGAAAATGCCATTCGATGCATATACCAACAACATCCCCGGTACGCCAAGGACGACTGCTTGCGTATAGACGACCGCTTGAGCGAGATCGTCACCCTTGCCACCAAGCGCAGCGCATATCGGTTCGGCGAGAACGAATAGTCCCGCGGCCAATACGACACCGATAAGAAGCGACAGCCACAAGCTGTTCACGCCCGCCTGGAACCCTTCACGCTTTTTGCCCGCACCGAACAAGCGCGCCACCTGTGAAGTAGTTGAATACGCCAGAAAAACGCACAACCCTACAGCCGTGAGCACCACAGTCGATCCGAGAGACAGACCCGCAAGGGCAGAATCACTTACATGGCCCACGATCGCCGTATCAATCAAGACGAACGCCGGTTCGGCAATAAGCTGCCCGAACGTAGGAACGGCCAGTAGTAGCAGCTGTTTATAATACGAACGGTTCTCCATGCTCATACGTTCGTATTCACTTGCGATGTCTTGGCTTGTAGAAAGAGTGGTAGTAAATGTGGCCTCCAACTGCCAACACCGCTAGAGCGGCGATCGCCACACGGAACCGTCTATACCCTACTGCGTCTGCACCGTTCTTCTTGATCTTTCCACTGCGCTCATCATGAACCATCATACATATCCCCTTCATACTTCAAATCACGGTATATCTTATACGTAAGACAGCAACTTTCGGACCGACATCGCGCAACTATCCACCCGTAAAGCCAAATCACGATGAACACATGAGGCGCAAGCCACCCGATCACCTTGATCGCAAGAAATAACAAAATGATAACCGCCTGGTCAGAAGCGACCCGATTGCAGGACGAATCGATACAATACAATAAACGCTGACGTCCACGAGGTGAACCATGAACGAACAAAGCGCACCTGAACCTATCTCCACTGAAGGCGCTCCAGCCGAGCCCGGACCAACACCTGGGCCTATCCCCGTCGGATCAGAACCCATCCCTGAACCTGTACCTATCAGGGCGGGGTCCATCTCTGAACCTGCACCTATCGGACCAGAATCCATACCTGAGCCTGCTCCCGTTGAGTTCGATACCATTTCTAACCCCGACCCCCTTGAACCCGAACCTATCGAAGTAGAGGCCGTTCCTCTTGACTCATACGGAAAGAAACGTGTTTCACCAGCCCAAAAAGCCAAAGGTGCCGCGCAAATGGCAGGTGGTGCTGCGCTCACTGCAGCAGGCGTCCCCATGCTTATCCTTCCCGGCCCTGGTGCCGTCGCCATCGTAGGTGGTGCAGCACTTGCCAGCAAAGGACAGCGCAATTTTTCCGGGCGCGAGGCAACCGCCATCGAAGCCAAGCTCGACACCGCTGCAAGCAAAATGGCGGAAGTAACCAAAGAGCAGACGAAAAAAGCTGCCCAAAACGCCGCCAAAGAAGCGCCTGCAGCTGCAAGCAAATTCGCCAAAACCGCCGCAGGAGCCGCCGAAAAAGCAGCAAAGTCGGCACCTGAAGTCGCAGCAAAAGTCGGCGCCGCCGCTCCGGCACTCGCATCAAAGATCGCCACGGCAACACCTGGAGTGATCGACAAAGTCGCAAAAACGGCCCCCGTCGTTGCAGGAAAGGCCGCCGAAGTCGCCCCTGTCGTTGCAGACAAGGTAGCGAAAGGAGCTGTCGCCGCTGGAGCCAGAACCGCTGAAGTCGCCCCGAAGATCGCCGGCAAAGTGGCAGAAAAAGCACCGATCGTCGCCAATGGCGTTGCAAAGGGATTCGCGAAAGGTGCGAACTTTGCCGCCAAAGCAGCGGCTGACGCCCTTAAGTCTCGCAAACCTAAGCCGTAGACGAACCCCTCCCACTATAAACGCTGAACGAAAAGGCAAAATTCCCAAAAGCAGGCCTGCTTGCGCCACGCATCTTAGGCAGGTTCGCCCATGATCAACAGAGCCACATTACGCAAGCATCAGAGCGGCCCGTCTCGAATGAAGCGATCATTAACTGCGAAAAAATCACTTACACGCCGAGCGCATCTACGCTATGCTTTCGTTTTGCGACGTTCGGTCGAGCAGGCGTTTCGGACAGCGAAGCCAACTTTCGCTCAAAAAGCCAAAGTGAGCCGATACCACAAAAAACAATTGAAAGAGGTCCACTTACATGAAGAGCGAAAGCTCTGTGCCACTTTTAGCAGTTCTCTATACCAGTGCCTTCATCGCAGGATTCAACGAGAACCTCATGAACATGGCACTCATCTCGATCATGAACGAATACGCCATCGATTCCGTTACTGCCCAATGGCTCGTCACGGGATTCATGATCGTTTCAACGATCGGCGTTGCCTGCATGGCGTTCTTCTATCGCCGATTCGATCTTCGTCCCCTGTTCTTTACGGCCGCGATCCTTACCTTGGCTGGATCAGTCATGGGGCTTTTCGCCATGAACTTCGCGTTCCTCATGATCGCCCGTCTTATTCAAGCGGCTGGATCGGGTATATTCATTCCTCTGATGATGAACACTATTTTGGCGGTCACGCCCAAGAACAAATTGGGATCGTTCATGTCGATCGGGGGCTGCATGATCACCTTCGGCCCCGCGCTCGCCCCAGTAGTATGCGGAGCGCTCGTCACTGCAGCTGGCTGGCACAGTGTGTTCTATGTTCCCACAGTTGCCATGATCGCGATCATCATTGCAGGTGCGTTCCTTATAAAGAACCTCGAAACCCATGAAGCGCACCTTGATGTTCCCTCCGTCATCCTTGCTTCAGTGTTCCTATTCACGTTGTCCTTCGGCTTAGCCGAACTGATGGTCTACCCGCTCTATGCGGTGATCGCACTTGTCGCAGCTCTTATAAGCGCCGTCTTATTCACCCTAAGACAAATGCGCTGTGCCTACCCCCTGATCGACCTGACTCCCATGCGAATTACCACGTTCTGGCCCACGATCATCATGGTCATCATCGCCATGATGACGACGTTTTCCCTGAGCGTTCTTCTGCCTTTGTACCTTGAGGGCGCGTTGGGCCTCAGTGCGTCCATTGCAGGCATAATCATTCTCATCCCTGTGCTCGGCAATGCAGGGGCCACCCTTCTTGGTGGGCGCTTCATGGATAAATACGGAGAATGGCCCTTGCTCCCACTGGGATTCACCGTCGTAGTTGCAGGCCTCATAGCCCTTGCCATGACGAGCCAAACCATGAACCTGCCCGCAACGTTCGCCGGCGCATTGATCGCCTATCTTGGCATTGGCCTGGTTTTCTCCCCTTCACAGACCGCAGGGCTACGCACGCTTCCACCTCAATTGAACCCTTTCGGCGTCGCCTTGACCACCACGTTCGTTCAAATTGCAGCGTGCATTGGCCCTTCGCTCTATATCGGGATCATGTCGTCGGCTGAAGTAGGCACCATCGCAGCGGGGTCGTCCCCTGAAACAGGCGCAGCCACAGGATTCGCTCAAGCGATCTGGGTCGCAACTGCCATCAGTGCGATCGGCCTTATCACGGCGACAATCTATTCCATTACCGCAAAGCGACGTGCCCTACAAACGAAATCTCGCTCTCGAAGCGAACGAGCTCACAAGCCCGCGTTGCTCGAGTCGATCATGGAGCCAGAGCCTTACACCATTCGCGCCGATGCCCCTATGCAGGAAGCTATGAATGCGTTAGTAAGCCGGAAAGTCGGTGGTATGCCCGTCGTAGATGCGCGCGGACACGGTATCGGTTATTTGTCGGACGGTGATATCATGCGCTACCTTGCCGACCATCATTCGCCCGTGACTGGCGCTTATGCCCTCATCGAGCTTGCGAACAACCAAAGTGTCGACGAACGATTGCGCGAACTCATGACCCTCCCCGTTGGCAAAGTGGCCACCGAAGGGCTCGTAAGCGTAAACGCCCAAGACTCCCTCAAAGAAGCGTGCGCACTGCTCGCCCAGCACAAGCTGAAGAAAGTTCCTGTCGTCGAAAACGGAAGCATAATCGGAACGCTCAACCGCTCCGATGTGCTGCGCTACGCCATGGAAACATACCTAGAAGCAACATCATCCTCCACGGTTGCCCGCATCAGCTAAGCGCAGATTGTCAGCAACCCGCGCTTCGAAGCTCTAACGCAATACGACACTGGGATTACGACGAGGAGCGGTCCGACGATAGGTTACATCGGGATACCCTATCAACATACATACGACCAGGGGCTTTTCGTTTAGGTCCATGTCGAGATACTGCTGCACATCAGACATTCCCGCGATAGCACGACGCAAGTAGCCGTTATACAGCACGCCAATACCGCGCGTCGTACCCGCAAGCTCAATGGCCGCTGCCGCTAATCCCGCATCTACCGGATCGGGGGCCTGAATGCACAGCACCGCCGGAGCGTTCCTGAACAAAAAGTCGACAGGGGCGCCAACACATTCCCCACGCACAGGATCAGAACAAGCGCCATCAGTACATACATGTTCTGCGCCGCTTTGCTGCGCATCAATGCCCTTCAGCGCAAAGAACCGCTCAAGCACTTCACGCGGCAAAGGGGTCTCCTCCCCTGCGCGATACGCGGTCCACAGATTACTCCAGAGCGTTTCCTTCATCTGTTCGAGACTATCCTGAATGAACACGAAACGACATGCCTGGGTGTTCTTCGCCGTCGGCATATGGGCCGCCGCATCCATGAGTACATGCAGGTCGTCATACGTAACGGCATCCGACGTAAAACGGCGAATACTGCGGCGGAACTTGATCGTATTAAGCACGTTCTGCGTTGGCAGATCGAACGTTGCCTCATCGTATGAAATGCACGCATCAGAATAATTCGGAATGGAAACCGCCTCATGAGGACAGATCGCAACACAATGACCGCACTGAAAGCATTCCTCATCAACGCGAGCCTTGTTATCCACCAGCTTGATAGTCCCCGAAACACAATCCTCTACACAAGTACCGCACCCAACGCAGCGCGTTTCGTCTATCTGAATCATAGGGGCCTCCCTCTACAACCGCCCTCGTCCACAGATGAACCGTGTCACCACCAGAGTATCACGCCCGCACTACGCAAATGTCAGCGGAACAGAACATTCGCTGGCATTCGTTGCATTCATGCCGCTCGCAACACTCGCGATGTTCACCGGCCTCCCTCGCACTTATAGAGCTTTAGGATCGAGCGAACACGGAAGCTCGCATCATGACGATGGTGTTACCCCATGACAAAATCGCTCAACACATCAGAACCAGCAGAAAGTTCGCCCATGCGACGGCGCTACCCCATAACCTCCAAGGCCCTGATGATATTGCGACGGCTCAGCGTACCAACCAGCCTGCCATCCTGCACGACCGGTGCTTTCTTAATGCGCTTCTCCGAAAGCGTCTTGAAGGCTCTTTCAGCGTTATCGCCTGCATCGACCGACACGACCGACCTGGTAGCAAGCTGCATGACATTCAGATCGTACACTGCCTTTATTCGCCTCTGGAAGCTTTCCGACTCCAGCAGCACCACGTAATTGACGCCATCGCTTTGAGACGATTCCTGTCGCGCAAGGTACTTCAGAATATCCCCATCAGACAAGAACCCGACGACCTGATTCTCCTGATCGACCAGGGGAATCCCGCTGGTATCGGCCTTATTCAGAAGCACGATCGCATCACGGATCGTAGCGGAACTGCTCAGTATCGCAGGTGCTTCGTTCATGATATCGGACACAAGCCATGGCCTATCGACTCCGGGCACCGCATCAATATCAGTAGCGATGGCAGCCTTTTTATCACGCACGAAAATAACGATGAGCAACGCAATGATCACGATGAGAACCAGCATACCGATGAACGCCAAATGACATCCCATATACGACTGCTCGATAGCCGAAGCGTTCTGCGAAACGAACAATCCCGAAAGAGCAGTAAGGCTCACCACGAACGCCGTACCAAGCGAACTGCCCACCTGCTCCATCGTCGCAATGATAGCGTTCCCGTGCGGCAGCGATTTGTTCGGCAGCGAATTAATACCCCACGTATTAAGAGGCGTTATAAGCGCCTGGATACCCAACGTGACGATAGTGTAGGCAATGCAAGCAGCAACGAGCGAAGACGCGCTCCCCAAGAGCACATAGCAGATACCGCCCGCAAGAAGCACTCCTGCCCCCACCAACGAAATGCCCCGCACCCCGAACTTATCGAACAATTTACCCGCAAGAAGGCCGAAGAACGCACCGATGAGCGCACCGGGAAGCATGACCAGGCCCGACACCGTCGCCGATGCCTGCAAGGCGTTCTGCACATATAGAGGGAACAGTACACTTCCCCCGATCAGAACCCCCTCGAGAAGAGTAATGATAATAACGATGGTGAAGAACTCGCGATGCTTTAACACCCGCATCTGCAAAATAGGATTATCCAACTTCAGCTGACGGCGAATGAATAGATACAGCACCGCAATACCCACAACGATGAGCGCTATGGGAACGAGAACCATTTCGCTTGAAGTGGATGTGGCGATACCGTACAGCAAACACACCATACCGATGGTGAGCACCACAACGGAAAGAGCATCGAACGTGGTCCTATCGAACCCTTCGAAGCTTTTTAGAGCGATCGTCGCTGCGATGACCACAACAAGAGCCAACAGCACCACGAGAACGAACAGCGCACGCCAACCAATTCCGTCCACTAGCACACCCGAGATAGACGGACCCATGGCGGGAGCAAAGCTGATGATGAGCCCCACAAGACCCATGCCCACGCCACGACCCTCTTTAGGAAAGATCAACAAGATAAGTGCGAACACCATGGGCATGACCACGCCGGTCGCACATGCCTGTATAATACGGCCAGCCAGCAAGAACGAAAAGCTCGGCGCAAAAGCGCACAGGGCCGAGCCGGCGGCAAAAAGAGACATCCCGCCGATAAAGAGCCTTCTCGTGGGAAAACGGCCGATCAGATACGCATTAAGAGGGATGATGACCGCCTCGACGAGCGCATAACCGCTTGTGAGCCACTGGACAGTCGTGGCATTCACCTGCAAATGAGACATGATAGTAGGCAGCGCAGGCGTGAGCAGCGTCTGGTTGAGCACCACTAAGAACGCACCCGCAAGTAGCACCACTACCATGGTGGTTTGCTGTCGAGTAAGACCCATGTGATCGACTCTCCTTTCTTGAGACCAAAGCGCACCGCGCACCCCTTAAGATCGAAGCGCATTGCACACAATAAAAAAGCTGGATAAGATGCAGGCGTTCCAACCTGTGCCTTATCCAGCTTGTTATCTCCTTTGGATAACTCGCCCTCCGAGCAAGCATTCCATAGCCTAACAACTACATTTCTCAAGTCAAGCATTTAACAAAAAGGTAAAGGTTAAAGTCACAATGCAGCGATGAACGCGGAACAGGGAGATGTCCGCCATGCACCAGCAGAGAAAAACCCGCAATGCAACGACAAGCGAACAAAGAGTCAACGACGAAGCTTCGAAAAAACCCGACCGCGCACCCATAAAAGCCAGCCTAACAACTAGAATAGAATGAGGTGCTCACAATGAATTCCGCACCTCATAAACGTGTCTACGGAAGGGGTACGTATGACCTCCCAGATCAACACCGACAACATTCGTGTTTACACCCAGAACAGCATTCGCCTCGAAACAAAATCGGGAACCGTATTGTATTTCGACCCGTTCAATATGCAAGAAGCGCCTTATGATGCCGATTACGTGTTCTTCACCCACGCCCATTACGACCATTTTTCACCCGAAGACATCGATAAGGTGGCAAAGGCAGGAACGACCTTCATCACCCCTGCTTCCATGGAAGCTGAGGTCGACCAGATCGAATCCACGTCGGTCGTGTACCTGCATCCGGGAGACACTCACGTTTTCCCTGATTTTAGCGTTGAAGCGGTTCCTGCATACAATATCGCAGAGGAGCGCCTCGGCTTCCACCCACAGGAGAACGCGTGGGTCGGATACGTTATCACCGCGGATGAAGTTCGCTACTATGTCGCTGGCGATACCGACCACAATGAAGACACTGAAGCCGTCAACTGCGATGTCGCGCTCGTTCCCATCGGAGGCACTTACACCATGGATCCTGAGCAGGCTGCAGCGTTCATCAATACCATTGAACCTCGCGTGGTAATACCTACTCACTATGGCAGCATCGTGGGCACCATGGCCGATTTCGACACGTTCGCGCCCTTGGTGGACCCCGCTATCGAAATAGTACGAAAGCTTGAGCGCTAAGCTCACCCGTTCCCGCGATCAGATCCGAGCGAAAAGCACTAGATCGCACAGCTTCGACGAAATATGCTTGCGATGCGAATCATCCATAGCGGACGTCACATGCGACCATCATCGAGCCATCACCATAAGCCGCTCCTGCTATTCGAAATCGTCCAATAGCAGGAGCGCTTTTGCATAGCGTTCACGCAACCGAATCATCTTTTCGGAAAGTTCAGCCGTATTCGCCACCACTGATGCTTCCGCATCCATGTTCACACTTCGCGCTTCGCCCGTTCCCGCGCCACGCGATTCGTCCGTTCCCGCACCGCGTGCTTCGTCCAGATTATGTTCAAGATCAGCACGTTTTACTGCCCGCGCGAGTTCATTGCCCGCAAGTGCCTGAATGTATTCTGAATACGAAACCGATTCATCATGAGTAAGAAGCGCCAAAGCCTCAACGACCTCAGTCGGAAACTCCTGAGCCAGATCATTAAGCGTAACATCGCTATCTTCGACGACATCATGCAAAAGTGCCACGCACGTAGACAGTTCGTCGGTCATCTGCTCTGCAACATGAAAAGGATGGAAAACGTAAGGGATGCCCTGCTTATCAACTTGCCCATGATGTGCATCGTAAGCGATTACCATCGCCCTATTAGTAAGCGCCGTATAGATCATATGGCACCTCCTTGCCATGAATACTCGCATCATCTCTCAGTTACGGGTCCCCGTCAAAAGCGCTCATCCACACGCGCATCTACCATACTTGTCGTATTCGCGGAATCTATTGCACGTGCTATGTCGATCGTGTTTTGTCGCTTTGATGTTCATGCAACATTTCATCACATGTACCACGTTTTGCCACATGCACCACATTTTGCCATTTGTGCCACGTTTTGCCACGCCCCACCACGGCTTACCACGTTTTTCACTTGTACCGCGTTTCGCTGCACCTCGCCACTTGGCCACATTTCGCTTTGAAATGTACTCCTTGCACAAGAAAATGCAAAGTCGTGCCACAAAAGTGCTTGAAATGTATTAAAAGTACCATCCAAACCCTTTATCCACGCCACATTTTCCTCTGAAATGTACAAAAAAGGCTTTCAACACGCCCCTTTACCCCATCGAACAGCGAGCAAAGGATACATTTCAAGCACTTTTGTGGTAGTCGGACGCTAACTGCATTCCGGTAGTCGAACGCTAACTGCTCTCCGATACCCCCACTTATACTTCTCGCCCTATATCAATATGAGCGAGCTTCTCGATGAGCTTACGATAGATCCTGTCTCGTATCCACGGCTCGCTCGAACACGAAAGCGCTTCTTCGAGCTTCACCCAGCGAACACCACTGTTCTCATCAGGTTTGATCCGAGTCTCTTCACAAGGATCGGCAACCGCAAGATAAGTCACATTCAGATGTAAATGAGAGCTCACATATGCGCCATGCTTTTCATGTCCATCAACTGTCAGCACCTCAAGCGAGAACAATGACCCGGGACCGCATGGAACGATCCGCGCGTGACGCACCCCGGTTTCTTCCTCGAGCTCCCGCAATGCAACGGATGCCACATCGCGATTCCCATCAGCATGACCGCCGATCCAGCTCCAGGAGTCGTATATCTTGTGATACACCATCAGCGTATGTTGCTTCGATTCATCGACAACCCAGATAGAGCACGTAACATGCGCTTGTGCGCACCGATCAAAGCAATCAGGATCATCGCGCAATGCAGCAAGCATCACGCGCTTATCAGCTCGCTCCTGTTCATTGAATGGCACATACGCCGCAACATCATCGTACAAACCCATGTCGTCGATCCTTTCAGCACGCCTTCCGACGGCCCTTCTTAAAGAAGCACGAACAGCGCAATACTGAACAATATAATGACCAATGCTCCTACGCCAACGATGACCCATACGCTGGGACGTGCAAAGTTACAGGTCCACCCGATGCCGAACCGTTCAGGAACGAACAAGGCCTGATCATCCGGATTGAAGTAGAAAACACCCAGCTTCCAATAGGCATCGTCATCTGCCAAAAGCTCATCAGAAACATTCAAGCGCTTAACAGCGCGAGCACCCGATTGCCCATACACCAACGACAGCACGACCGAACCTACCAGTATGGGAACACATAGCAGCAAAACGATAACCACCGATTGCCCCAATTTGATGACCTCCAACGAAGACAGCTGGAACGTAATGCCGATTCCCGCCGTAAGAACAACACCGGAAGCAAACAAAAGCACCGACTGAGCACGGGCGAACAAGCCATACCCAAGCGCACTTGCCGCGGGCGATTCAGGATCGATGTTCTTCTTCGACCTCAGGATAGACCAATGCGCGAACGTCATGCACACCGCAAGAAAGAGTTGGATCAGCACCGGAAACAAAATGATATTCATGCCTTTTGGTTCATAGGCATCAATGTTGCCATACAGATCAGCATGCATGGGTACCATATCCGGTAACGACGAATAGCCCGCAACACCCATAGCCAATGTAACGAGCATAATGGGCACGTACACGATGTTCCATTTAAGGGAAAGCGGTCGCGGCATTTCGCGATCGAGCACCACGGCGCTATGGATCTGCGCCTCAGCCGACCACCCCTGCTCCCGCTTGATCATCTGCACCTTTCGACGGGCAACGAGCATCAAAGCGAACGACCCTGCAACAAGCGCGAGCATACCCACAATATAAACCGCCAGCATAAGCTCCAGTGCTCGAACCATAGCAAGCCACGCGCATACAGCGCTCAAAATGATCGTTGCCACCCCCACCACGGTCGAATAGCGCACTTTGAGCGATCTTAGCTGCGGGTTCGCCTGTGCGCTCTCGGGTATAGTGACGGCAAAGCATTCCCGTTGCTTCATCAACCATGGCGTAAGCGCAATTATCGCCCCCGTCATAGGCAACAGACTGACTAGGATCAAAAGCACAATGCTCATTTCGAACGAATCCACAATGTACCTCCTATGCAAATCCTTGCGAACAAGACCGGCAACCCCGATCACGATTTAACCGCAGCGGCTCTCCCGCATCATCAACACCCAAGACACGTACTTCGCGATGCGGATCCGCCGAATCAATATCACCGTAAACCTCTTCACAAACCCGTTGCGCTTCGGCCATGAACGCCTTTTCACTTCCACCCGCGGCTTTATGTTCGTACACTAAATTAAGCAGCTCTTTTTCGACTCGTTCGCCGATAAGCATGGCACGAGCCGGAGCGCTTTTGCTAGACGGTTCCGCAACGAATGCGCCCGATCTGCCCCGCATGATCAAATACCCCTCATCACGCAAAAGAGCATACGCCTTATTTACCGTATGAAGGTTAACCCCCAGATCGCTTGCCAACGAACGTACGCTTGGCAAGCTGTCACCCGGCAAAAGTTCACCGCGCGCTATTGCCGCAACGATCTGTTGCCGAATTTGCATGTACAGTGATTCAGAAGATGAGCTATCTATCGAAATGATCATAGATCCTCCTATTCTGCGAGCGTTTCGCTCGAACTTGCCACCTTTTCCCGTCTATGTAGTTTCACCAACAAGACGATGGCCACAACAGAAAACGCAAGTCCACCAAGCACCCCAGGGGCGCCAGGGCCAATAAGAGCGTTTCCGCCCGAAACAGAGAACATCACCCCTGCCGCAGCGCATCCGTTCAAGCCCCCATGTGCGATAGCGGCGGGAATACAGGTACCCGTTTTAAGCGTTATATAAGACAGCAGGACCCCCACCACAAAGCAGAACCAACACATAGCAAGGATACCCAATAGCGGATATCCCCAGTACTCCGTACCATAGTTATGCCCCAGCATGGTTATCGGCAAATGCCACAGACCCCAGATCACACCCATCAGAACCAGAGTCGGCACTACCCTGAACGAATCAAGCAACTTAGGCAGCAAATAACCGCGCCATCCCCATTCCTCTCCGAACGCCGGTACCACATTCAGGAAGGGAGCAATGAACAACAGTGCCATCTGAGCATAAAGGGCCATGCGTAATTGATCAGCAGAAATGTTCACGCCCTGAGCCTGATACGTCGCTATCAGACCTTCTATGGTCGCATTCATGGTCGGATCGAAATCTTGCGGGAACACCAAGAAATACACCGCCGCCCCACCTGCCGCCAGCGCAATAGGGCAAAGCCAAGCAACGATCCACCACGGCCAGGTTCGCTTGAAGCGAACCGGTTTGACCCATGAGTGCTTCATGCCTTCATGAGTAACGAGACGCGTGATAAGCATGCCGACCGAAGGCATGAACATCATTGCGGCAATGAGCACATACACGACCACAGACATCCCATTCATTCCGAAGCCCAGCAAGGGGCCTTCCGACGAAGACAGCGGCCAGATGACCCCGAACTCGATTCCCCACGTAATAACGAAGGTTATAGCCACAAAAAGCAACGCGCGCTTTCTCGATGCGCTCATGTTCGCTTTGATGCTCAAGTCAGCCATAATCCCTCCCTTTTCTCTGTTATATATGTACTATAACAGATAGAGCAAGACAAAGGAGACAGTATCAATGAAGGTTTCTGGTGATTACATCACCGGGAAAGATTGCCGCATCCACAACATTCGCTATACGTCGCATTCGCCACATTGTTAGATCCATTTCATTGCCGTCTTCGCTCCACTTCATGACCTTTACGGTTCGCTGTATGCGTGATGATCGCCATGCAATATTTACCGCATTTCGGAACAGGAATATAAAAATGTACGAAAATGCACTCGAACACACGCATCTGCCCCATAAAGCACTGCGGAAAGACTAACCTCAAAGCGCAATGCAGTAGTCGAGGATTCAGTAATCAAATATATAACGCTCAGCAATCCGAAACAGCCAACACCAGCAAGATGCTCGTTCCATGCATCACACTATATATTTACAAATTCATTCCATCATTCATAACACGATGAGCAATACAAAACAAAAAAGTAAATTTCTATATATATGATTTAATGTTTATCGTATAATTACTATTGTTTTTCGTTTGATGATGAAGGGGGGAATACTTTGACTACTACCAAAAAAACAATTTAGAAAGGAAGCATTGATGAACCGCAGAGAATTCATTGCTTTACTCGCAGGATCCATAGCTTCATGCATGATCCCCAGGATGGCTTTCGCAGACAGCGATCCCAATTCCAGCATTAAGCAAAACGATGACCCTGTCCATATCACCGAATCGATCGCTTACCTTATGAGCGAAAGGTTCTTTTCTGCCCTTAAACCATCCGGATCTATTATCGCTTCAAGCGCTATCCCCTTTTTTGATTCAACGGGAGCAGCAACAGGTTTTATTGTCCATATTTCGAATGATGATTCACCTTACGGATATGTTATCTTCGACTCGAAATGCCCATTCGGCATAGCCGAATTCGCTTATGGTGACAATGCTGCTTTAAGTCCTTGGGAAAACACCGCCATTCAAATTTCAAGAAGCACATACACTTCTGCAGATACAACCTTCTTCCAGATAGATCCTTTAACGTATGCCCGTTTCGACAACAATACGGGAAAAGGCTTTAATAATTATGGAGAAAGCATTGAGTCATCTTCTTACGGAATAGATTTATACAAAACAGGCATAGATGCCAGGTCCTCAACTCCTGACCAATGGACCGATAGCAATGTGTTTCTTAACGCCGCTGAAGTATACAGGAACTACAACATCGCTGCCGCAAATTCTGTCTCAGGCTACTCCGCCTATTCCGAAACGTATGTAGAACAAATCACGAACCGTTACGCTTGCGCAGTATCCGCAATGTTAACAACATGCTCGTATTATGGTGCTACAGGAGGTCAAAACAATCTTTACAATGACTATCTATCTCTTTGGAATCTATCAGGAACGAACGTAGACCATACCTCCAATGGCATCACTTACGGATCAACGCCAACCAGAAATATTGGACAAGCTTCAAAATCGTTTTGCTCCCAAAATGGAAAAAATATTTCCTATAGTTATTCCGATTCTGCCGATTGGACAAAATACAAGTCGTGTACTGACTCTAGAAATATGTCAATTTTCAGCGCGGAATTAGCAGCAAACTCCAACAGTGGCCACTCAATGGCTGTAACTGGATACATGACCATCGTAAACAAGAATAATGTACTCGATTTCATGAACACGCTCATGGTCTGCGATGGATGGTCTACAGGTAATCGAATTTTGAATCACAATACCGGTCATTATACTTGGCATAATGGAACGTTCTTTTCCGGCTAGGAAGTGGTACTCACATGCGTTCGAAGATGCTAATTGTCTCAGCTGTTGTATTGACGGGAGTATTGCTGATGAATTTCATTTTTCCAATCAAAGCATTAGACCACGACGACCACCGTGTCGGAGGGCATGGTTCGCATTTGAAATATCTATCGGGTTCAGTGGTGTCTATAGATACAGAAAATCATTCTTTTCAAATGGATATATCCGGTCAAGAACCAAAAAATCCTTCCAATGATTCGATTACCATTGATTGCACAATCCTCCACAATACAGAAGCTAATATTTCTTTTAGCTCACTAGCAATAGGTGATGTAGTAACTATAGGTTACTTGCCGCCCTTAGATAGAACCTTAAAAGCCATATGCATCACAAACATAATCAAAGGAGATAAAACAATGGATGTTCGGAACTATTCACTCACTAGAAGAAGCCTTGTAAAAATGGGAGCTGCTGGCGCAGCAAGCGCAATTACGCTAAGCAGTTTCACCCCTCTCACCGCCCATGCTTCCCCTAGCAGCGATTCGCTTAATAACCCAAAGTTATCTATTCTTGTCGCAAATCCAAAAACAGGCGAAATAAAAGCCTCATTTTTCCGAGAATTAAACTCTTCAGAGCCTATGCGAACACTCAGCGATAAATCTCCTGTAGAAATCACTGACTTCAACAAAGGATACAACGGGAATACATCCCTATATTCGATTGGAACCAAAATTGCCCTCCGCGAAGATGGCTACACTGAAGTAAGCGAGGAGGCTGATGAATCTTTAGAGGTGTACGCTAAAATCACATTAGGAGTACTGTGGGGCACCGAACATAATGCAATTCAGATCCAAAGAGGCACTTTTGAGGTTTCCTCCAAGCACCCTCTGATCAGCTACTCAAATACCTCTTATGCGATGATGCAAAAAGATAGATATATCTCCGATATCTTCAATGGCAGCAAAACCACCATTGAAACAAACTGGCCCTCAGATCCTTTTGACGAATCGACTGATATCAATACCTGTGGCGGTGCCGTAATTGGCGGCGGCTTCAATCTGTTGACTGGTGAAGAGTTTTGGTTTCAAATTGAAATCTATTTATAACCTTGATTAGTCATCCCCTGGCACAAATTCGAATAAATCGCCTGGCTGACAATCCAGTTCGCGACAGAGCGCTTCGAGTGTCGAAAAACGAATAGCTTTTATCTTCCCTGTTCTAATACGAGAAATATTAACCGGAGTAAGATCAATTTTTTCAGATAGAGTGTTGACAGATATTTTTCTATCTGCCATCACTCTATCAAGCCTGGAAATTATCGCCATTCTGAATACCCTAAACAGTTTCATCGCTCAATCGTTGCAGTAACGAACCATAACGAAATACTACCGAAAGACAAACCATAATCAACGAAAAAAGCAAGAGACTGACACCTACATCAAAAAGCACTCCCGAAGATACACCAGAAACAAATAGTTTTGCCCCAAACGAATGGGGAGCAGAATACAGCATTGCCATTGGCACGGCAAAATCTGCAAAGAATTTACTCGCAAATAGACCCGCAAGCATCAAAAGGCGAGCAGGCTGCTCGTGGGTAAAGGGAGATTCCCCTTTGGCTGGCCCAGAAAGAGCCCTCACCAGCACCAGCAAAACAAACAGCGTAGTTATTTGCAGCAAGAACACAATCGCGAAGACCAGTACACTGTCGCCCGCCAAAACCGAGCCCATAATCCTAAAGCAGGACACACCAAAAACAAAGGCACAGCACACCAAACAAAATACCCTGAGGTTGGCACACGCTTTACTTGTCTTTTCAAGCGAAACCCTCAATTCATTCTGCTCGCTCATTTCGCACCCTCTTCCATGCTAAGCACCTGTGACAAGTCGGGTTAACTAAAACAAATTGATCAACTTCGCCGGCTTACCGCAAAACAGCAGGAATCAATTTCCTAAGTTGATCGCTCAGCCAACAAGCTAAAAAATCCTCGCTATTACGTTTAGAGTAGACAGAGCAGCAGGTTTTTGCATGCCATCGACAATAGAAAACACATCTTATACCTCCCAACTAAAAAAGCTGGTCACATAGGTTATTTGGAGGGATTATATCGTGAATCCACATATTCAAATTCTCCAAACACTAAAAAAACTCGTTCAATCGTTTTTAGAAGGCGAACGGGTTGGTCGTCAATTCGATATCGTCGTAATCTCTCTTGCCAACTGTGTATAGTGTATATATACTGTTGCTATCATGATATATACAGTTGGATTCAAAGATCGGTGCACGTCCGCGATTTCAACTGAGTTCGGGTGCTCCGATATGCGCGATCGAACATCCGAGCGCCTTCTTCTTGTTTCTGCCCAAGCACAGAAACAAGAAGAGCCAGGCACCCTTATGCCAAGGAGGACATGCGAGTGGACATAATCATTTCGAACTCAAGCGATAAACCCATCTACGAGCAGATCTCTTCCCAGATCAAGAACGCGATCCTGTCAGGCGATCTGCCCACCGGAAGTGCACTTCCCTCCATCCGCGCACTCGCAAGCGATCTGCAGGTGAGCGTTATAACCACTAAGCGCGCGTATTCCGATCTTGAAGCTCTAGGGTTCATCGAAACGCATCAGGGAAAAGGAAGCTTCGTTTCAGGAGGCAACCTTGAGCTCCTCCGCGAAGAGCAGCTCCGCCAAATTGAAGAACTGTTGCAACAGGCAATCGACAAGGCCGGCGTTGCCGGTGTATCAGTTCAGGAACTACACGACATCATCGACACGCTTGTTGAACCATAGACCATCGAAAGGATCAAGCTATGGCTGACATTTTACGGGTGAATAACCTGGTCAAATCATATGGCACCTTCGCTTTGAACCACGTAGACCTCACCGTACCCCAAGGGTGCGTCACCGGATTCATCGGCAGCAACGGCGCAGGAAAAAGCACCACTATCAAATCTATCCTCGGCATGACCATCCCCGATTCGGGAACCATAGAGCTATTCGGTCGCCCAACGACGAACTACGCCCCTTCTCCGCAAGACAAAGAGCGCATCGGGGTCGTTTTCGACACCTGTCCCTTCCCTGGCGATTGCCGCGTAAAAGACGTTGGCAGTATAGGAAAGGCGGCGTTCCAGCGATGGGACAAAAGGTACTTCGACCAGTTGCTTACCCACTTCGGCATTTCTGAGCAGAAGCAGATCAAAGACCTTTCGCGTGGCATGGGCATGAAGCTGCAACTTGCCTTCGCCTTGAGCCACGAGCCCGACCTGCTCATCCTAGACGAAGCGACTGCGGGCTTAGATCCCCTAGCGCGCGATGAGGTACTCGAGATGCTCCAGGGCTTCATGCAGGACGAATCGCATGGCATTTTGCTATCGAGCCACATCACTACCGATCTGGAAAAGATCGCCGACCACATCGTCTGCATCGATAACGGCGAAATCGTATTCAACAGAACCATCGATAGCATATGCGACGAAACGGGCATCGCCCACTGCACCAGCAAAGATGCTGAAGCGCTTCTGAAAAGCACCCTCTTCGACCCGAGTGAGATACACATCATGCGCAACAGCTACAGCACCGACGTGCTTGTCCCCGATCGCATTTTGCTGCGCGAGAATTTCCCGCACATCGCCTGCGACCGCGCCAGCCTAGACGAATACATGCGCTTCATCCTGAAAGGAGAAACACGATGAAGATCATGCTCCTTACCGATCTGGTCCTTACCCGCCGAACACTCACTCAGCTCGTTATCATGTGCGCCTGCATGGTGGCATTCATCTGCATATTCACCGAAACCGTTGCCACTATCGGCGCCTCCTTCACTACCATGCTTCCCCTGTTCTACCTGTTCACCATCACCGCTTACGACGAATCAAACAACTGGCAGACATACCGCTTGAGCTTGCCGTTATCCCGCAAGCGACTTCGATCGGTCGCTACGCATGCTTTCTGCTGGTCGTCTTGGGATCCATGCTGCTTGGCGCACTCATATCGTACGTAATGTGCGTCGTCGGAACGGCATTGGGGCCAAGTGTTCCTTTTCTTGTGCCATTCACGTTCGAAAACAATCCCCCGATCACTATTTGGGGAAGTTCCGCCCTTGGCGCCACTGCGGCACTTTTCATTGCGAGCATTACCTTGCCCTTTGTTTCGAAAATGGGCATGACGAAAGGGGTCCGCTTCATTCCTGTCGCATTCGCTTTGATTCTTGTTCTTCTGTTCACGTTGTTTTCCGACGAAGGACCCTTTGCCGCCTTCGTTCCAGATTTCCTGTACTACCTAACCACGAGCGACAGTGCGATACCGCTGTTCATCGCACTTACCACCCTCGTGAGCGTCATCATGTTCTTCATCAGCATGGCGATCTCGCTCAAGCTCTACCAAAAGCGCGAATTGTAGCATTTACGCGAACCGCGCTACTCCCCCGTTTTCACATCGAGCCGCAGGACCACAACGTACGTTCTGCGGCTCTTGTGTTCTACGAAAAAGGCATTCGTCTCACGCCGCACATCCGCACATGACGACGAACACCCCGTAATCAACATGCAGTTAACAATTTTTAATATATGGCCCCAACCAAGAACCGCTCTCCTTACAAAGAAGACGATATGATAAGTTCATTTGAAATCATCAGACGAAAGGAGGATCGATGATCGAATACTTCATCATGGACGAAAAGAACAACTCGCTCGTCAAAATATCCCATGAACAGCCCGGTTGCTGGATCGCCCTGTTCGAGCCTACTCCAGAAGAGCTAAAAGAAACTGCAACACGTTTTCGTATTGACGAAGACGACATCGCCGCTCCTCTCGACCCCGAAGAGATCTCTCGTATCGAAAACAACGACGATGATTACGTCATGTTCATCGTCGACACACCGCTTCACGACAAATCATCAGGCGAAAAGCGCTATAAGACCATCCCTATCGGCATTTTCCAAACCAAGGATCATGTTATTTCGGTCTGTTCGGTATACCGCGTGCCTCTCATTCGCATTTTAAAATCGCGGCCCAATGAACTGCACGACACCACGAACACTTATAAGTTCGTAAGCGACCTGCTGATCGCTTCGGCCCAAGCATACTTCGCATCCCTACAAGCCCTCGATAAACGCCGCCGCATTCTGACCGCAGCAATAGAAAAACCCTCACGCAGAGAACTGGAAGAGCTATACGCCCTGAACGATTCGCTGGTCTACATTCAAACATCCCTAGCCACGAACAACACCGTGTTCGAGCGCTACCGACGCCACATCCAGGCATCGGGCAACGCAGAAGTGATCGAACTGTACGACGACGTTATCGTCGAACATCAGCAGGCGCTTGAAACAGCGAAGATCTATTCCGCTATTCTTGATTCCGCCATCGACCACTTCGGTTTGATCATGGATTACGACCTGAACCACACCATGCAATTAGTGGCGACCCTTACGCTGGTCCTGTGCGTTCCGACCGTCATCGGCGGCTTATTCGGCATGAACCTCGGCGGCATTCCCCTTACGGAATCGCCCTATGGGTTCTCCTTAGTGACCGGCATAACCGCCATCGTTCTGATCGTCCTTTTGATCATCTTAAAACGATTGAAGTGGTTCTAACTCAGAACACGCTTTACCGCCTTCACTGGAGGCACTGCCAAAGCGCTATCGCAGCATACCTTCAGCGACCTTTCCCCTTAGCCCTTCTTGCCGAACGCTTCCATCAACAGCGCAACAATGCCGCAAAGCATGCCTCCTATGGGCCATGCGAGCCAGAACCACATGGTGGTGGTTCCTTCAGGTTCAAAATTCGAAGGATCAGACGAAGCAAGGATGGGCGCGAACAGCAGCACTAAGCCGACGATAGTCGCCAAGATCATAATGGTTCCGCACACGGCTCCGACCTTCGATGCCTTGGTCTTCTTTGCCAGAAGCGCTTCCTTTATCTCGGAATCCACCTGCGCATTCACAATATCTTCGAGCTCCAGTTCATCGACAGCGTTCTTGTTATATGCAGCAACATTCACGCGGCCCAGCATCATGGAAACATGCACGATGACCCACACACCCGCCGCAATGAAAAGAAACAGTAAGCATAGCGCCACATTTTCCGTACGAGCATCTCCCCCGAACCAGAACAAAAAGCCGATTCCCACAACGATAAGCGCCATACCGCCTATCAATCCGCGCGAAAATGCCTGGCGCGTACTGTTCTTCTCTTCTTCCGTATAGAAATCCTCAACGAACGGATGCGCTTTCACGAAGGCAGTATGCGCCATGCCCGCAGGAACGGCCCAAGCCAGCCCAAGCAGAACGCCCATGAGGATGATGAGAACGAACAAACCATCCTTGCCATTGTGCGTACCGAAGGGCAACGCACCCTCGAACAAAAAGGAAATACCGACCATAGCAAGAATGATCGCTGTGCCAGTTGGTATTTTCCGGGCCATCATGCGCTGATGATCATCGTAGCCGCACACGTCAGTCGGAGGGCCCGAAGGGACGCTCGCATCAGGGCGCTCGATCACACGGTCCGTAAGATCACCCTGCACAAGATCGTCCAAAGAACAGTCGAAGATCTGGCACATCTTCAGAAGCTTATCCATTTCCGGATAGCTTTTCTCAGCTTCCCATTTCGTCACCGACTGCCTGCTTACGCCAAGCAACATCGCAAGCTGCTCTTGCGTCATATTATGAGCTGCGCGTAAGTGCTGAAGATTGTCTCGAAATGCCATTGTTGTCCCTTTCGGCTATGCATGCACTGGCCAGTTCATTTAGGAAGCGCACCTGCGCTCTTAAGCTCTACTGAGTACACGCAGGATCGTTCACTGCTTGCCGGCATAGCCAGAATAAGGGTAGCAAATCATACTCGTCCACCAACCAACACCTTGCATTTTCGGAAACACCAATGCAACCAATGGTTGCTTTCCGCAGGTCAAAAGCATATTTACGAGATCAGAAAATAGACCAACAAAAAACGTCGACGACACCAAAAAGGCATCGCCGACGAACATATACTGAGCGAATGCTTTTACCGAACACCCTAATGGTGGCACGCCTGATCTGGAGTCATCATAGGAGCACGGCCTTCCGCAACGACCTGAGCTGCATCGCCAAATCGCGCTGCCGCATTATCGAAATACACCGTAATGCCCGCCTGAGCGAATCCCTGCATTGGACGCATACCCATGCCAGCAGCAACGATCGCTTGCACTCCCGCATCGCTCAATAGCGCAACCGGACGCATGCAGCCACCCTCTTCATGAGGCGGATTGGCCAACTCATTCACTGCCGTTATTTCTCCATCAGTAATATCAACGATCGTAAAACAATCGCAATGACCAAAATGACCGCTCCTCTGAGCATCCAATCCCGCCTGCCCCATTGTTGGAACGGCAAGCTTCAGCGTTTCGCTCATGATAGTGCTCCTTTGCTCTACTCATTCAACATTGCTTCTTAAAGCATCTGTTCTCTTTGTCATCCATTAGCCTTCGCCGGTCAAGGCATAACATGTCAGCGGCTCCTATTGCGCTCCTATAGGTTTCTTTTTTCTTTCGAATGACCGCTAATGCATTTCAAAAAAGTATGAACTGATTTTTCACTCATAGCTTTTTCTTTTAATCCAGAAAAGTACAATGAAATCGTTCGCGGATGAACGTCTTGTATTGCCCGATAGCCATTTCGCTATACGCACACATCGAAACGCTCTTCGAGAACGGGGAAATCTAAAGGAAGGGGATTTATATGGATTTCGAACTCACACCGGATCAGGAGCTCTTCGTCGCGAGCGCCAAAGAGTACGCCGAAAAGTACTTCACACCTGAAGCGGTAAAGCAAGCATATGAAGTGGACCACCACATTAGCCTCGAAGCCGCCATGGCGTTCCGTGAATTAGGCTTCATGCATCTGGGCCTACCCGAAGAAGTCGGCGGTATTCCATGTGACAAACTAACGCTTGTCGTCCTGATGGAAAAACTGCACGAATACACCGGATGCGTTCTTCCGTTCCAGACCGATTTCAACTCCATCATGGACGTTATCGAATTCGGCAACGAAGAACAGCAGAAGAAGATCATGGACGTAGTCAACAACGTCGAAAGCACGAGTGTTGCAGTAACGGCTATTTCGGAACCGGGCGCAGGATCCGACAACAATGCAATGACCTGCGTAACCGTAAAGCAGCCAGATGGCACCTATCTTTTGAATGGCCAGAAGACCTGGGTCACCATCGCTCATCTATCCGTCTACACCATCTTGGTGGCAAAGGACGAAGATCCTTCGTACGAAAACGATAAGTACTCTCTCTGGATGATTCCGAACGACATTGAAGGATACACCTTCGGCGGTCTAGAAAAGATCGGTCAGCAGATCGTTCCCTTCGTAGACTGCTTCTTCGACAACGTTGTCCTAACAGAGGATATGCGTCTCGGTGAGCCCGGTGAAGGCTGGAAGAACCTGATGAAGAAGCTCGAATTCGAACGCTGCTTAGTAGTTGCGCAGGCTTTGGGTCAGGCGCAGGCAGTCATGAACGAAGCAGGCGCTTATTGCTCTGAGCGCATTTGCTTCCAGAAGCCCATCGGTCACATTTCCGCTATCCAGCAGCATCTGGTCGAAATGGAAACCATCCTCGATAACGTGCGCACGCGCCTCTACAAGGTAACCACCATGCTCGATAAGGGCCAATCGACCCGCCTCGAATCCGCGCTTCTCAAGGCATATGCCTGCAAGAACCTCACTCGCGTGGCAGAGCATGCATTGTCCATTTACGCCGGCATTGGCTACACCAAGGAAATCAATGCAGGTCGCATTTGGAACGACCTCAAGGGCTACGAGTTCGCTGGTGGCACCAACGAGATCATGGACTACATCGCAGGTCGTCAGCTGGTCAAAAAGTATAAGTCGAAGTAAATAACGGATCAGACATACTACCCTACCTCATCGAAAAAGGCTGCCCTTCTCCACATCTGGGCAGCCTTTTTTCAACAGCAGATCGAGAAAGATCCCAAGCACGATGATCCGTCGACAGCACCAAGAAACACCAGAGCACATCCACCGATAACATCAGTAAAAACGCTCCGAGCAGAACCGTTAAAGCCACAAAAACCTTGAGGCGAACGCTTCCCCTTTAGCGTAAGGGCACGATAGGATACACATCAGGCAATACGCCCGTGTTCACTAAATGCTTCAAGAACGCCATGGTCTGAGCCAGTAAAGCTCGACGACCGAATATCAGACGATCCTCCCAAGGAGTGCGTCGTGGCGCATGGGTCGAAAGGTACGCAAGCTTCCCCGGGTCGGTTTCATTTGGATCGCAATGAAGCAAGAACGAATCGAGCTGCCTTTGATAATGATCGAGCACCTTACGACATCGCTCGGATACATTGCCCCCTTCGCTGCCATGCCCACAAAGAACCAACGATGCATCGAGCCTTCCCAATCGCTCGATGGTATCGAGCATTATCGCCAGCTGATCGATGTTCGATTCCATCATGATAGAGGGGTTCTGACTGTAGAGCATCTGATCTCCTGCGACCAAAAGCTGCGCTGATTCGTCATACAGACACAGGTGACGCATATCATGACCAGGCGTTTCAAGAACCCTTAAGCGATATCGGCCAACCTCGATGATGTCATCCTCGAACGCTACCGTCAGCTGAACATCGTCAGTTGCCGTTATGGTCATAGGCTGCCAATAACGTGGATCGTATGAATCGCCCACCTGATACAAGGCGCTGATCCGACGTTCAATATCACCGATCGCATGCGCTGCCATAACAGGAGTTCGCTGCTGCGACATCTTAACGACACCGCCATAGACCTTCATGCCAGGACGCCAGATCTGAGAGAGCCCCGCACAATGATCCCAATGGAAATGCGTAATGAACACATCGACCGTATCCCAGCTGATCTCCAGCTTGGCTAGCGCTTCATCGAACGCTTCCCTTGTTGACCCATGATTGCAGCCTGCATCAATGATGAGCGATCGGCCTTGATCGTGAATACCATCTGCTTTGAAGATATATGCGTTGGTTGGCCCAATAGCCTGCGGCATAGGCAGATCAACACGATATACCCCTGGCGCGACCTGTTCCAACAACGCGCGATCACTGTATCGATACGGCATGACTTCAGTCAACATTAAAACTCCCCTCTGCACAGAACAGCATTCGCTCCAACAAAGGCGCACCCCTCATTACGCGACCTTTAGAACACCCGAACTTTCATTCCCAAAGCATACCGCTGCTTACGTACAATGGAAAAGAGAATCGAACAGTAAGGAAAAGCGCCATGCCTTCTTCATGCACCTCGGAAAACCCTTCAACAAAAAGCGACACAGATTCTTGCGCATGGGTACGTGAACAAATAGAAGCGCACCTTGACTCTGCCTATCAAGCATTTCAATCAAAGCTCATTCCAACCCTCGACCCTAAGACGGTCGAAGGGGTGCGCATGCCCGACCTGCGACACATTGCAAAACAACTTGCAAAAGACCCTTCGTCATACACGGCATATCTTCGCGCGCTTCCTCATGCCACGTATGAAGAGAACAATATCCATGGTCTAGTAATCAACGAGCTAAAGGACTTTAGAGCGTGCGTTTCCGAACTTGATACGTTCCTACCCGAAGTGGACAATTGGGCGACCTGCGACCTGCTTTCCCCGCGCGCGTTCAAAACGTACGCCAAAGCATCTCATGAACCCGATGAGCTTCTAGGACATATTGATCATTGGCTCTCTTCACCTCACGTATACACCGTTCGCTTCGGTATAGGCATGCTCATGCGAAACTACCTAGAAGATCGATTCAATCAGGCGATACTGCAACGTGTCATCAATATCCGATCGCCCGAATACTACATCAACATGATGCGCGCTTGGTTCTTCGCCGAAGCCCTCGCTAAACAAAAAGAAACGACGCTGAACGTCATAGAACAGCGTCGTCTTGATACATGAACCCACAATAAGAGCATCCAGAAAGCCATCGAGAGCCGTCGCATCGCTCCCGACCTTAAGGATCACCTTCGCGGTTTGAAAATCAAATAACCGTGCTTAGGCTTCTTCCCACGCGTGCACTAATTCACATGCCGCAACATACGGATCGTCGGCCGAACACACCGCCGAAACGACGAAGAACCCATCAACTCCCGTTGATTTGACCAAGGGGATATCATCGATTTTCACTCCGCCGCCCACCACAATGGGGATCGGACTGGCTTTAGACAACTCACGCAAGTCCTCAATGCTTTTCGTGATGATCGTACCATCAGCGCTTCGCCCGCAATCGGTCTTGGTAGGCGTTTCATGCAAAGGACCCACCCCTAAATAATCGACGAGACTCACATCTGCTGTTCTAACGTATTCCAGCATTTCGTCCGCACGAGCGGAAAGTCCCACAACAGCATCATCACCAAGAAGCTTGCGACATACCTCAACCGGAATATCGCTCTGCCCCACGTGAACACCGTCTACCTTCGCTCCCGCCCCACGCGCCGCCAAGGCAACGTCTAAGCGATCATCGACAAGCAAGGCCACTGAATCGCTTTTCCCGCACTCTTCTATTACCTGTGCCGCTTCGACAACATAGGCGATCAATTCGCGCGCAGAGCATTCCTTGGAGCGGATCTGCACACACGTAAATCCCGCATCAAGAGCTTGTCGGATGACCTTAGAGACCGGACGACCCAGAGTGTTCTCCGGACCAATGACCAGATAGGCTGAAATATCAAGATTCTTACGCATAGTTCCTCCGCTATCGCGCCAAGATCTCATCGACCTTGGCGACCTTTGCGTCCATCATGTTCTCGAAGCCAGGACGCACATCGGCCTTCAAGACCACTTCGGTGCGTATCCCTTTCTCCGCCAATACGAACGTAGCTTCCTTGACCACACGCATTACCTCGTCCCATTCGCCTTCGATTTCCGTGAACATGGAATGAGTTTCACAGCGAAGACCCGACTGGCGAATCACCTTGACCACTTCTGCTACATGCGCAGCCAGTTCGTCGCCCACTCCAAAAGGAGCGATCGCCACAGCTACTAACGTATTCATATCCCCCCCCGATCGCACTCGGTCATCACAACAACGCTTCAATTCGACCTATAGATGTTATCTTACTCGAGCACGAAAGGATTGTTCGCGACCTCATCGGCGCTTACCCGATACAGCTCATCAATGAAGGCGGTTTTGAAGCTCGCAGGTGCATCGCATCGCTCGGCTGCCTTTGCGCCTGCCACGTTATAGTGATTCACTCCCGCAAGCGCTGCAGTGAAAGGATCCGTCACCCCGGCATACACTGCCAGAACGCCACCCTGCGAGCAGCCAAAACCGGTCACCTTCGGCATCAAGTCCGAGCCACCCGACGAAAGCGCTACCTGGCACCCATCGGTCACCAGATCGCATTCGCCCGATACAACAACGCTGCCACCGGTATAGCGCGCAAGCGCAATGGCCGCATCGCGGGCCGCTGCGACCTCGTCAGTCGAATCAACGCCGCGAGCACGTTGCAGGTCATCAACGCTACCCGACACATCCCATAATCCCGCAAGGGCGATGATCTCAGAAGCGTTACCGCGAATGATGGTCGGCTTGTACTCTTTAAGGCGCATGAGCAGATCGGTACGCAACTGGCCAATGCCGATCCCCACAGGATCAAGTACCCATGGGGTACCAGAAGCATGCGCTGCCGCCGCAGTACGCGGAAGCGTTTCCTCGTATACCGGCAACAACGTGCCCATGTTCACATATACCGCAGACCCAGCTGCCACTAAGCATTCACCTTCATCAGGTAAATACACCATTGCGGCGGAGCCGCCTACGGCCAGCTGCGCATTCGCAACGAAATCGATCGTGACCGTATTCGTTATAGAACCCGCCATCGGATTAGTCGCACGCACGGTATCGAGTGCTTGAATGATTCGTTCTTTTATCTGGCTTACTTCGCTCAAGGTTAGTCCCCCTTATCGATAGTCATTGCCATATCGCTCGGACCTTCACGGTACCCAGACGAAAAAGAGCACCCCGAAGAGCGCTCCTAAAAAATAATTTCGGAATGCTCCCTACGCCAGTATTACCTGTTCAGGTTCAAAGGGTTAGGCAAGAAAGCCTTCTCAGCACAGACGAGGACTCGCACGTGCACCCCTGCATCGATATGTTGCATACAGTGTAGCGCGAAACGAACACGCTGCACGCTACACTTCGCTAAAAGGTCCTTATTTCGATGTTTCGATAGGGATCGGAGTTTCATCCACCTCATCAAGGTTGTTCTGCCATACATAATGCTTCGTTTCACGGGCAATGAGCGCAGACAGACCCAGAACGGCAATAAGGTTAGGCACTGCCATAAGCGCGTTGGTAATATCGGAGATGTTCCACACGAAGCCGGACACGCCTACCGCACCCAAGAAGCAAACGAACAGGAACACGATCTGATAGGGCCTAATGGCGTGCTTGCCGAACAAGTACGTGATGCAGCGATTGCCGTAATAGCTCCAGCCCAAGCTCGTAGAATACGCGAACAACACCAGACCGATGCAGAGAACAATAGAGCCCACAACGGGGATACGATTGAACGCCGCCGTAACCAGTGCGGCCGAATCAGCAAAACCGCCACTTACGTACAGCTGCATGATCTCTGGATCAGCCAAGATAGAAGTAACCAGCGCCAATGCCGTCAAAGCGCATACGATAACGGTATCCCAGAACGTACCCGTCATGGAAATGAGCGCCTGACGAGCAGGGTTCTTCGTAACTGCAGCAGAAGCGACCAACGGCGATGAGCCCAAGCCCGATTCATTGGAGAACAGACCGCGTGCGCAGCCGAACTGAAGGGCCATCGTCACCGTAGTGCCCAATGCTCCACCAAAAGCCGCAGCTGGATTAAAAGCACTCACCACAATGAGCACCAGCGCATCCCACAGGTATGCGCCATTGATCGCAATGAGAGCAATACAGCTCAGGATGTAGAAAATGGTCATCACGGGAATGAGCTTTTCGCATACCTGCGAAATGACCTTAATGCCGCCAAGGATAACGACCGCAACGAGAAGCGTTACCACCACACCGACGATGACCTGCAACCAACACGTGTCGAAGAGGCCGAACACCGAAAAGGTATCGGTCGCGAGCGGAGAATCGCCCGCCAAGGACACCACTGCGCCAGAAAGCGAATTGGTCTGCACCGCTGCGCCAATGCCGAATGATGCAATGGCGGCGAACAGGGCGAACAGCACACCGAGAGCCTTTCCGAGGACCTTGTTCTTGAAGCCACGCTGCAGCGCATACATAGCACCACCGAGCATATTGCCATTGTGGTCTTTAACGCGATACTTGAGCGCGATCAGCGTCTCGGAATACTTGGTCGCAATACCGAAAACACCCGTCAGCCACATCCAGAACAGAGCGCCAGGACCACCTGCGATAAGAGCGGTACCTACGCCGATGATGTTACCGGTACCGATAGTCGCCGCCAAAGACGTGGTCAGCGCCTGGAACGGGCTTACGTCGCCCGCACCTTCATCTTTCGTAACCGAAAGCTTGATGCCTTCGCCGAGCTTGCGCTGAATAATGCCTGTACGGAACGTCATGAACACATGAGTTCCCAACAGCAGCAGGATCATAATAGGACCCCACACGAATCCATCAACCGCAGAAACAACATCTTCTATCCAAGAAGTAGCTCCTGTTCCTGCGCTTGCCAGACCATCACCAAGGCTCACGAACGGAGCGATAAAGAACTGGTACAAAAAATCTTCCATGAGTTTCCTTACATCGGGGCAATACGCATACGAGCACTGCCGGTTCACTGGGCACGCAAAAACACTTTCATGGTCCTCAGTAGCCAACAAGCCATCGAAGAAGCGACAGGGTCCTTGGGCAAAAGAACTCGCTATCGAAAAAGCGCTTTAGCAAAGTAAAGAGACTCTATTGTGTGTTGTAATTGTTACGAATGGATATCGCAGAAAAGAAAACCTGGCGAACGGCGTTATATCGTTCTTTCGGGCACGATAGGCACGAACTCAGCGCCATTCACCGCCTGTATGCCTCGGTTTTCCCGCGTCAAAGCGCTCTGCATTCATGCCTCTCCCCAAAGGCAACGTGATAGAATGCGGACAGCAGTTCCTGAAACATTCGACACTCGCTAGAAAGAGGCATCCCTTTATGATCGGCACTATAGTAAATGCATGCGCCATTTTCGCCGGCAGCGCTATAGGCAGTGTCATAAAACGAGGACTGAAACCAAAATTTCAACAGGCCATTTTCACCGCACTTGGCATAGCCACCATTGGATTAGGGCTCAATGCGGCCATTCAGAACATGCCCGATAGTTCCTATCCTGTTCTATTCATCGTGAGCATGGCGCTTGGCGGCGTCATTGGCACCGCCCTGGATCTGGAGGAGCGCTTCAAGCGCGCGGTGTCGAAGCGCTCGAAAAATGGATCGGAATTCGCCCGAGGACTTTCGACCTCGATCATGCTGTTCTGCATTGGAACTCTTTCGATCATCGGCCCCATCAATAGCGCGATCTATCACGATGAAACGTTCCTTCTTACGAACGCCACTCTCGACTTCGTTTCATCTATCGTACTTGCCGCATCATTCGGCTTCGGTATCGCCCTTGCGGCCGTGGTCCTGTTCTTCTGGCAAGGAAGCATTTTCTTGCTCGCGAATATCTTAGCCCCCTACATGAGCGGGGGCCTTATGACGGAGATCGGCATCGTAGGTGGATTGCTTATTCTCGCAACAGGCATCAATCTTCTCAAGATCAAAGATATCCCTACGATGAATTTACTGCCTGCACTTTTCGTGCCACCCCTGTGGTTCGCCTTACTTTCCGTAACGGGGAACCTGTGGGGCATCTTGGCCTGATCCGCATCTGACCCACAACAAAGAACTGACGCGCCACCCTAGATCAGAGACCTACTTCCCTTCCCGCTGAACTCGCTGCGCCTCCAATTCATCGGTGCCAGTGTTAAGGAAGTAGACCCCCACTACGACAAGTCCCAAGCCCAATGCCATTAATGGAGTGAACGGCTCTCCCCAAATGATCACGCCTGCTAGCATGGTAAGCATCGATCCAATGCCACCCCAAATGCCATACACTAAACCAAGCGGCATATGTTCGAGGATCCGCACGAGCAAAGTGAACGAGGCCGCATATCCTATGATGGTGATGATACTAGGCCCCACCACCGTGAATCCTTCGGCGAACTTCAAAGAAATGGTCGCGGTCACTTCGCACACAATGGAAATACCCAGAAGCATGAAATAGAAATGTTTCGACGATGCTGCTTTCTTGATTTCTGCTTTCTTCGCTTTCTGGAAAGCATCTACAGAACCAAGCGTTCCTTCATCATTATTTCCCTGGCTCACATTGTCGCCACGCATACTAACGGCAGCATATTGGTTCATATTTCCAGTTCGCTTATCGCTACGCATACCTACACACCCAATTTCAGAATAGCGATACCGCCAATAATGGCGACCAGACCGATTACCTTCTTAAGATTGAACCCCTCTTTCCACACCACGGCGCCAACGACAGCGGTAAGGGCAATGCCCGCACCGGTCCAGATGGCATACACCGGTCCAAGGGGCAGCTCCATGAGCGCCTGAGAAATGCACCAGAAGGCGATCGCATAACCGACCACTATCCCAATGATGGGAAGCTTTCTTTTGAACCCCTGCGATGCCTTGAGCATCGAATCAGCGAACACTTCGGAACAGACCGCAACAGCGATCATGAGATATGAATGCATACGAACCTCTTTTCGCAGACGCACCTGCTGTTTCCGACCGTTGCTTTTCCCGATCAGCAATCGAACATGCTAAACTCTGCCCTAAGGGTAGAGTCAAGGAGCGATCATGAAATCATCACTGCTGTCTATCGGCGAAGCGTCAAAGTTAAAGAACGTCAGCATCAAAGCTCTGCGGTATTACGAAAAGATCGGCATTTTCCCGCCAGCACACATCGACCCTCAAAGCGGTTATCGATATTACTCTCCAAGTCAGATGTTCGACCTTGATGTCATCTTAACCTGCGTTGAACTGGGGATCCCCCTTAAAAGCCTTCTTGATTACCGAAACCCTCAAGGAACCCTCGACCTGCGGAGCCTTTTAACCAAAGGCGCCCTCATTGCGAACGAAAAGATAAAGCAAGCGAATCAGGCGCTTATACAGATCGATTCCTGCCTTGAGGAAATGAAGGTCCAGGATGCTCTTCGACGCAACAAAACGCTCTATTCCCGAAACGCCTCGAGCGACTATGCTATTACCGCCAAATGGTCCATCGAGCCTTTTGACCTTAAGGCATACCTGAAAACGATGAGCGATCTATACCAACGTGCGCGATCGATAGGAACGACCCCGTTGTACTTCCAGGGACTCATTATTGACTCTCGACCAACCGCACAACACCAGGAAGACGAAACCCAGCCCTCGCCCAATGAACGCCCGTCCTCTTTGCGGCCAAGTGGCGTTCCGGCATGCTCGGCATATGTGGGAATAGACCTCTACCCCACCGACCAGGACTTAACGCATGATGACGTGATATCCATCCCTCCATCGGACTATGAAGGGTTCCGCCTCGAAGGCGACGATCTCTCCGACTGCTTTGCTGCAGCCTTTGACCACATCGCACGTGAAGCCGGGTACTACGTCCTCACCGAGATATGGGATGAAAAGCTCCCTCAGAACATCTACACCATCGAAGTATTAAAGCAAGTGATAGAATCTTGACCGTTTATATATCTCAGCCTAAAGGAAAATCATGAGCAAAGGACCTTTTGACACAGCAGCTACCGCAAGTTCATCACGCGAGCACTTCGCTTCCCGTATCGGTTTCATTCTTATCGCCGCCGGCTGCGCGATCGGCATTGGCAATGTATGGCGATTCCCTTATATCACAGGCGAATATGGTGGCGGCGCATTCGTGCTTCTCTACCTTATCTTCCTGGTAATTCTTGGCCTGCCTGTCATGGTCATGGAGTTCGCCGTTGGCCGCGCAAGCCAAAAAAGCGCCGCCGAAGCGTTCGATATCCTCGAACCCAAAGGCAGGTTCCATTGGTTCTCCTGGTGGGGCTATGTCGGCTGCATGATCTTGATGATGTTCTATACCACCGTTGCAGGCTGGATGCTCGCCTATATCCCCAAAATGGCCGCAGGCACCTTTGACGGCGGCGGAAACGAAATTGCCGGCGAGGTCTTTTCCGCAATGCTAGCGAATCCCAGCGAATTGATAGGCTGGATGCTCGCCGCCATTGCAATAGGTTTCGCCATTTGCAGCCTTGGCCTTCAAAAGGGCGTCGAGCGCATTACGAAATGGCTCATGGCGATTCTCTTCGTGGTCATGATCGCCCTCTGCATTCGAACCATGACGCTTCCCGGTGGTGGCGAAGGTATCGCCTTCTACCTTATCCCCGATTTCTCCCGTATGTTCGAAGGCGGTTGGGCCACCTTCGGCGAGGCCACTTATGCTGCAATGGGTCAGGCGTTCTTCTCGCTTTCGCTCGGCATTGCCGCGATGGAGATCTTCGGCTCCTATATCAAACGCGAGCGCCGGTTGACCAGCGAGGCCATTTCGGTGACCGCACTGAACACCGTGGTCGCCATTCTGGCAGGTTTGATCATCTTCCCTGCTTGCTTCGCTTATGGCGTGACCCCCGACTCCGGCCCTTCCTTAGTGTTCGTCACGCTTCCTCTCGTTTTCGCACAAATGCCCTTAGGCAGTCTATGGGGTGCCCTCTTCTTCGTGTTCATGAGCTTTGCCGCCCTATCGACCGTTATCGCCGTGTTCGAGAACCTCATCAGCTTCTCCATGGACAAGTGGCATATGACCCGAACAAAAGCCGTAATGCTCAATGGCGCACTGGTCGTCGTGCTGAGCCTTCCCTGCGCATTGGGCTTCAACGTGCTGTCGGGTGTCACGATTCCCGGCATCGGCGATATTCAGTCGATCGAAGACTTCATCGTATCTAATAACATGCTCCCCATCGGCTCGCTCATCTTCGTCCTGTTCTGCACTCGTCGCTATGGCTGGGGCTGGAACAATTTCCTTGCTGAGGCCGATATGGGCAAAGGCATACGCTTCCCCGCCTGGAGCCGTATTTGGGTGTCTTACGGCATCCCCGTGCTCATCGTCATCATCTTCATCATGGGATACGCTCCCAAAGTGATGTACTGGCTCGGGTTGAGTTAACGCTGGTCGGCGGCGTCGCCCCACACTTCTTTTGCCATCCTGAATACCGCCCATGCTTTTGGCCAACCCATGTAGAACGCCGCATGGGTGATGACCTCTGCTATTTCGTCCTTCGTAATGCCGTTCTTGCGTGCGGTCTGAAGATGATACTCGAAAGAGGAATCGATCAGACCCTGACTCATGAGGGACACGACGGTAACCAAGCTCCTATCGCGCAGCGATAACGCTTCCTCGCGGCTCCATACTTCACCGAACAGCACATCATCATTGAGTTCTGCGAATTTTGGGGCGAACTGTCCCAACTGATTGCGGCCAGCTGTTTGTTTCACTGCCATTATTGCCTCCTGCATATCGCATCACGATCGAATCATCCCTCCCAGAGGGAACGTTCGGTCCCTACTATTCTCTCTGTAGCTATCCTAAGGTCGCCCTTACACCATGTAAAATAGCTATATTGAGATATTGGTATGCACTATCTGAATACATATACGTCGCTTTCAGACAGAAGGTAAGGACGATGAGCCACGCCTTGCCCCGCATCAAAGATCTCATCCCACCGAACTCACTTGCGAACAAGGAGCCTTCATGGAATTACGTGTTCTCGATTATTTCCTCGCACTCAGTCAAGAAGGTAGCATTTCAGCTGCCGCAAAGGCGCTCAACGTATCGCAGCCTACCCTATCGCGCCAGCTCATCGACCTCGAAAAGGAATTGGGCTGCATTCTATTCGAACGAGGAAAACAAGGTATTACTTTGACCGAAGACGGCATGCTCTTACGCCGCCGAGCAGGAGAGATCTCCCAACTTGTGCGCACCACAAAATCGGAGCTTCAGTTATCCCATGACAATATCGCCGGCACCATCCATATCGGATGCGGCGAAACGCAAGCTATGAAGCTATTGGCACGGGTCATGAAAGACGTGCAAAGAAAATACCCTCAGGTCGTATTCGATGTGGTGACCGATACGGCAGAGCACGTTGCTGAAAAGATCAACAAGGGACTGCTTGATTTCGGTCTCATGCTGCGACGCACCAAAACAGAGGGCCTAGAATATCTGACTTTACCGCATAAGGAGAAGTCCATTGTGCTCCTCCTCAAAGACTCCCCTCTTGCCGAAAAAGACGTACTTACCCTCGATGACCTCATCAATGTGCCCCTCATCGTACCCGCCACTCATCGGGAAAGCGGAATGCTCAAAGGCCTCAAGGGCAAAGATGAGGGTGGTGCGCTTTCCATAGTCGCCCAATTCAATTTCGCCTACAACGCAGTTCAAATGGTCGAAGAAGGCCTTGGGGTCGCGGTGTCGCTCGACAGCCTGACTAATACCATGCAGAGCAACTTACTCACAACGCGCCCCCTCCAGCAAAGCGTCTCCATCAATTCATACCTTGCCTGGAAGCCATTCCAGTTCCGCTCTAACGCCTGCAAAGTGTTCCTCGAACATGCACAGGCCCTGTTCAGCAACGCCTAACAAAAAAATGCTGCAGCACCCTGAAGGCGCTGCAGCACATTGCCAATACGATATGGTCGACGACACCTAGTGACGGAAATGGCGATGACCGGTGAACACCATTGCGATACCGTGTTCGTCTGCCGCCTGGATCACTTCCTCATCGCGCACAGAGCCGCCCGGCTGGATGATGGCCTTCACGCCGTACTCCGCCAACGTATCAACGTTGTCACGGAAGGGGAAGAACGCATCTGATGCACATACCAGACCAGTTGGCTCAACACCCATGCGCTCGCATGCTTCATGGGCACGCCCGCAAGCGAGCTTTGCCGAATCGACGCGATTAGGCTGACCAGGACCCATGCCAATACCAGCATGATCCTTGGAGACCAAGATAGCATTCGACTTAACGCCCTTGCATACCTTCCAAGCGAACAGCATTTCGTGGAGCTGCTCATCGGTCGGCTTCACCTTAGTGGGTACGGTGAATTCGGCTGGATCTTCATTCACGCGATCAACGCACTGAGCGAGCATACCGCCATCAACACTGCGGAACTCGATAGCGGAAGGCGCATCAACGCCACCGGTCTTCAGCACGCGCAAATTCTTCTTCTCCTGCAGAAGCTCAAGAGCACCTGCTTCATAGTCAGGAGCGATGATAACCTCAACGAACTGCTTGTTCTCGTTGATGTGCTCGATCATTTCCTTCGACACCGTCACATTAGCAGCGATAATGCCACCGAAAGCGCTCTTCGGGTCGCATGCGAATGCCTTGTCATACGCAGTTGCCACATCGGCTGCCACCGCAGAACCGCAAGGGTTCTGGTGCTTCAAAATAACTACTGCAGGCTCATCGAATTCGCGAGCGAGCGACCAGCACGCATCAGTATCGAGAATATTATTGTAGGACAGTTCCTTACCATTGAGCTGCTCGGCATTCACCAATGAATGATCAGTGGCGAATTCGGGCATGCGGTAGAACACCGCTGTCTGATGAGGGTTCTCGCCGTAACGCAGGTCCTGCTGCTTCGTTAAATGAAGGTCGCATTCTGCAGGAGGCTCGGTAGGCCAATCGCTCGAAGCGACTTCTTCAAGCTGAGCACCTAGCCAAGAAGCAATAGCGCCATCATAGGCGTTAGTGGTCTGGAACACACGCAATGCAAGCTTAGTGCGCGTTGCCAAGGTGGTAGCACCCTCATTGGCCTTCATTTCAGCCAAGATGTCATCATACGATGCTGGATCGGTAACTACTGCAACACTTGCGAAGTTCTTTGCAGCAGAACGAAGCATAGAAGGACCACCGATGTCGATGTTCTCGATGCAGGTACCGAAATCTGCACCTGACTCAACGGTCTTCTCGAATGCATACAGGTTAACGACGACCATGTCGATCATTTCAATGCCATGCTCTGCGGCCTGGGCCATGTGCTGTTCGTTATCACGCTTCGCCAGCAAGCCACCATGCACCACCGGATGCAAGGTCTTAACACGACCATCCATCATTTCGGGGAACTGGGTAACCTCATCAATAGGGGTGACCGGAATGCCCGCCTCTGCGATAACGCGAGCCGTACCTCCCGTTGAAATGATTTGAGCACCGAAGTCTTCGGACAAAGCACGGGCAAATTCAACAACGCCCGTCTTATCCGTTACCGACATGAGCACTCGTTTGACTTTAGGATCAGACACCTGCTACCGCCTTTCCTCGTTGGACGAATTACCTTTAGGATACCAGCGCATCAAAACACCCTTCGCATGAAATCCGTTTCGTGCGCAAGATTCTTTTAGTTCGAGATGCGGACCGTTCTCGTTGCCTCATCAATATGAACGCGACGCTGAGCGAGCAACGACACCACTTCGGGATACAGCTCATGCTCTGCTTCATGAATGCGCGCTTCAAGCGCTTCAAGCGTATCGTCTTCACGAACCTCGACCGCACGCTGCGCGATGATAGGGCCCTTATCGTAATCTTCATTGGCAAAATGCACGGTGATGCCCGTTACCTTCGCTCCGAAGTTAAAAGCATCCTCGATGGCATGAGCTCCCTTGAATGAAGGAAGCAACGCCGGATGCAGGTTCACCACCCTGTCGGGAAATGCATTCAGGACCTCTTCAGTCACCTTGCGCATGTACCCCGCCATAATGACGTATTCCGCACCCGCCTCCAATAAGATATCAGCAATGCGCTGGTTCGCCTCGCGCGCATCACGGTATACCTCACGATTGAGTGCTACCGTGGGAATTCCCGCCTTCGCTGCGCGCTCAAGACCATACGCATCAGGACGCGAGGAAATGACCGTGACGATCTGCGCAGCAAGGCTTCCCTCGGCAATTTGATCGATCAGAGCCTGGAGATTCGAGCCGCTTCCACTAATGAGCACTCCGATCTTCAAAGGCATCGTGGCTTGTTCGCCCATGCACTTCTCCTATCTTTCCAAACAGCACTGCCGATCATGCAATCGGCGAACATATCCGTCCGTGCTGTTTTCCACAACAAGATATACGCCTTAAAACAACGAACAGCGCAACAGATCACCCCATTGCACTGTTCGTCCCCTATAAACCAACTACAGGTTTACCATCATTCGCTTCACTAGATACTATTCTTCAGAGTCCAGCATGCAGTGAGCGAACAACTGATCCTTATCTACATAGGCTACTTCGCCCGAACCAGGAACTATGCGTCCCACAACGGCCGCCTCTTCGCCTTCTTCCTTTAAGATGGAGAGCACTTCGTCCACCTTGTTCGGAGCAACTACCAGCACCATGCCAAGACCCATATTGAAGGTCTTCAACGCCTCGAACTCATCCAAATGAGCAGCACGGCACACAAACGGAATGATGGGCGGCATACCCCACGTGCCCACCTGCACTTCCGCATCAACCGTATCGGGCAGTGCGCGATTCAAGTTCTCAGTAATACCGCCACCAGTGATATGAGCGAGCGAGCGAACAGCGCCAGGCAACTGACGCAGTACTGCACGAACCGGCTTAACGTAAATACGCGTGGGCTCGAGAAGCGCATCAAGTACGCTCTGACCACCCAGGGAATCCTGAGGCATACGCAATTCGTAGAGCGTCTTTCCGTCGGTCACTACCTTACGCACCAGCGAATACCCATTGGAGTGAATGCCCGAAGAAGCCAAGCCGATCAGAACGTCACCCTCTTGGACCTTTGAAGGATCGAGCATCTCGGGGCGATCGACCACGCCAACGCAAAAGCCCGACAGATCGTATTCATTCGGATCCATAACGCCAGGATGCTCGGCCATTTCGCCACCAACAAGAGCACATCCGCTCATCTGGCAGCCATCTGCAATACCGGAAACGATCTCTGAGACCGCCTCGCTCTTCAGCTTGCCGATGGCGATATAGTCAAGGAAGAACAGGGGCTCTGCACCTGTTGCAAGAATATCGTTCACGCACATGGCCACCAGATCGACACCAACGGTATCATGCTTATTAGCCAGTTTGGCGAGCTGGATCTTCGTTCCTACTCCATCGGTGCCAGAAACCAAGATCGGGTCGGCCATCTGCTTAGCCACCTTAATGGAGAACAAGCCGCCAAAACCACCGATATCTCCGCGAACCTCATCACGATAGGTGCGATGAACGGCGTCCTTGATAGCATCCACTGCACGGGCGCCCTCGGCGGTATCGACTCCCGCTTCAGCATATGTCGTAGCAGCACCCTGCGCGGTCCAACTGGGCCACTTAGTATTGGCATCATCTAAAGCATTGACCTTTACGCGATCAGTCATAGTATCTCCTGGAACTCATTCCCTTACCCTTGAAGGCATTTCCTACTTGCGTATTATTTCAAAGATTCACCCGCAGGTAAAAAACTTTTCGCTTTCATAGTATCAGGAATCGCCACAGGATAATCGCCCGTAAAGCAAGCGTCGCAAAAACCGGCATGTTCGCACGAAACCGATGCGTGTAATCCTTCTACTGAAATGAACGCCAACGAATCACACCCTATGAACTCGCACATTTCCCGATTCGTCATATTCGCTGCGATCAGCTGATCTTGCGTATCGGTGTCGATACCGTAGAAACAAGGCCAACGCACTTCTGGGGAAACAATGCGCAAATGAACCTCTGTTGCCCCGGCGCTGCGCAACATGCTCACCAGTTTCTTCGACGTATTGCCGCGCACAATAGAATCATCGATGACCACCAAACGCTGCCCTGCAATGATAGAGGGAAGCGGATTGAGTTTGATGCGTATTCCCATTTGGCGCATTTCATCGGTCGGCTCGATGAAGGTCCTGCCCACATACCGGTTCTTCACGATCGCATTGCTATACGGAATGCCGCTTTCAAGTGAGAAGCCCATAGCGGAAGGCAAGCCCGAATCGGGGACCCCTACGACCAGATCGGCATCGACTGGCGCTTCGCGTGCCAAGATACGACCCATCTCACGACGCGCAACGTATACGCTCTGACCATCCATCACTGAATCGGGACGAGCAAAATATACGTATTCGAACAAACAACTCGCGCGCCTTTGCGGCTCTACGCCCATTTCGCTCAGAACACCTTCAGAACTGAAGCGTATGATCTCACCTGGCGCTACCTCGCGGACATAGGTCGCTCCCACTATATCGAGCCCGCACGTTTCCGATGCCACGACCCAACCACGATCATTGGGGAGCTCGCCGATGACAAGCGGACGAATGCCGTTCGGATCGCGAAACGCATAGAGCGAATCAGGGCTTGCGAGCACCATAGCGTATGCGCCTTCGATCATGCTCATAGCAGAGCGAATACCATCTCGCAGCGAATGCGTTGCTTTGGTCACCTCGCCGATGATCTTCGCCGCTGCTTCAGAATCAGTTCCCGCACGAAGATGGATGCCACGATCGACTAGCTTCGCCTTGAGTGCATTAGTATTGACTAACGTACCATTATGCGCGAGCGCAATGAGCACTTCATCAATAGAAGAAATATGAGGCTGAGCCGCTTCCCATGATTCAATGCCCCCGCTCGTCGAATAACGCACATGGCCAATAGCCAGATCGCCCTTCAATGCCGCAAGAGAGCTCTCATTGAAAACCTGTGTTACCAGACCCAGATCCTTAGACGCCAAAATCGTAGCGCCATCACCTACCGCGATACCAGCCGATTCCTGGCCTCGATGCTGAAGCGCCTGCAAGCCAAAGCAGGTCATGCGAGCCACATCTTCTCCGGGGGCATAAATACCGAAGACGCCACATTCTTCTTCTAATCTATCAGGGCGTTCTCCCGGAAAAATCGATGTGCTCATTTATGCTGCCTCCTCATATTGGCTACCCATTTCTGCGCTCTGATCGGACGACAGGCCAGTTGTTCCTTCAGTGGAAGATGACACGTATGGATCATTGGCCACCGTTGTCTCCACCACGGCCGCGAACAACACTGCTCGTCCGTCACTTTGCGAATACTCACAGGTGGAAAGAAGCATCGATTGCTTGATAGAATCGGCGCTCAGTACCTCTCCCGCCTGATGTACCACACTTCTATCTAACTTATCTTGTATATATGTCTGATATGTTTCGTCATTGGAAAAGGAGGTCTGAACCAACGCATCAGATCCAGTGGTCTTAATGAGCGCGAATGATTTCAGACGATAGTTCCCCGATGGTGTAAGCACGTATATATCGCGATGCGCATTGAATTGCTCATCGCTCATCCAATCCGACAGGGTAGCGAACATAGAACCATCGTTCATGTGATGGCCGTAAAGAGCATTGTTGCGATCTGAAAAACCGCTCGCGTTCTTCGCATCTAAGAAGATCGTGCCCGCCGAAGCAGCCCACCCCGTTGATCCATCGAATGCTTTATGCAGGTATTCCTCATTATCATCACCTTGCACAATGGGATAGTTGATCGGGGTATCAGGCACATAGACCCATCCGACGATATCAGGGTTAATCGCCTGAAGTGCCGCCCAGTCAACCGACAGGTCGGACAAACTCAAGTTCTCGCCGTCCTGCACGCTCGCATATTGTTCAAGATCGTCATACGCACGTTGCTGGGAAACATACTGGAACACGATCGCCCCCAGTGCGATCAGGGCAGCGATCAAGACGACGAGCGACACGACCAGCACTACACGCCAGGGGTCCTTCTTTCCACGTCGTGCTTTGCGCGAATATTCTGTCATTCGCGGCGTATTCGACCGCGAAGCACTTGAGCGAGGAACCTCATGGACCGGCCGAGGCCGTTCGGAACGAGGAACGACCGGCCGAGAAGCACCGTGAGCCGAGGAGGACCGCTCCGATCGAGAGGCTTTTCGAGGGTCTGAAGAGGGCGCCGCGTGAGCCGCATGTTTCCCCCTGTTGTACTTTCGTGCCATACATCACCTCACGTTGTTATCTGACCAAGAACATAATGTATCACCATTAGAACGCCCATGCCGCGCGGCACCTGGCACTTTAAGGGAAACTCAACAAATAAACGAGCATCTTTCTCAAGGGGCGGTCATGGCCTCGAAAGATGCTCGAAGATCTTCGTTATGCGCAATGCAACGCATACCTTATGTTATAGAACATCATCACATTACGTTCAAACGTTGCTCAATTGCTTCATTGATGATGCGCAGCGCCTTCACGCGCGCATAATATTTATCATCGCTTTCCAAAATGATCCAGGGTGCGTTGCGGGTGGACGTCAAACGGAACATATCCTCTACCGCTGCCCGATACTGAGGGTATTTATCGCGATTACGCCAATCTTCAGCAGTTATCTTCCATTGCTTTTCCGGATTCACTTCACGCGCCTCGAAGCGCTTGAGCTGAGTTTCGGGGGAAACGTCCACCCAGAACTTCAGCAAGATAGCGCCCCATTCGACCATGTCGCGTTCGAATTCATTTATCTCTTCATACGCACGTGACCACTGCGCAGTGCTCGCGAAGCCCTCGACACGTTCGACCAGAACACGTCCATACCAGCTGCGATCATAGATACCCACATGACCGGCCTTAGGCAAACGCGTCCAATAGCGCCACAGATGCGGACGCATCAATTCGGGCTTCGTCGGCGCCGGGCTCGGGAAGATAGTATAAGCGCGCGCATCAAGCGCCTGGGCTACGCGCTTAATGCTGCCACCCTTTCCCGCAGCATCCCAGCCTTCATACATGATCATCATCGGCACGCGACGAATGTACATCTCCAGTTCGATACGGCGCAGGCGTTCCTGTTCGGCCTTAAGCTGCAACTTGTAATCGGAATGAGACAAGACGAGGGTATGATCAACTTCATCAAGACTGGGAATATGCTCGCTTGGCGCAAATCGGGTCATGGTCGGCGCATGTACGCTTACCGCAGCGGCATCTCTTTCAGCCTCATCACGCAAACGCTGGTTCTCTTCATCGCTGCGTGTACGCTCATCACCCTGTTCATGAGCAGCACCACCCGCAGAATTCTCCTGAGCTTTCTTTTCCGCCTCGCGTGTCGACGCATCAGGTTGTTTCGAAAGCTCTTTTTCCAACGCCGTTACCAGGGCTTGGACAACACTCAGATTCACACGTCGATGATCTTCCGCATCAAGTAGGATCCACGGTGCTACCTTGAAGTTCGAATTGCCCAGCATGTCGTCATATACGTCATAGGTCTGATCGTAGCACTCGAGCTGACGGAGATCCTTGCGCGAAACACGCCACTTCGTCACTGGATCGCTATACAGATCAGCTAAACGTTTGCGCTGGGTCCGTTCGCTAATATGCAAGAAGAACTTGATAACCAGGTACCCGTCATTGCGCAACTGGGTCTCAAAATCCTCAAATGACCTAACGGCGGTATTGGAACGCTCTTTGATGAGCGCACGGATCTTTTTCGATGTCTTCTCTTTCTTAGGCAGAATATTAATGATGTGCTGAGCGGCGACCGAATACCACCCGCGATCATAGAAGGTCATGCTGCCCCGCGGGCCAAGCGCCTTCCAGAACTGCTGCATGAAAGGGAAATAACCCGTTGCGCCGAAGTCCTCATCAAGAACCAGTGTGGCTTCTTCCTCATCGAAATCTTCCGTAACATGCACTGACGTATCACGCGCATCAAGATGGTAGATCAGATCGGAAATACGGCTGCCCTTACCAGCGCCTTTCCATCCTTCGAACAATACGACCACGCCGACTTCTTGTTTCTTCGCCTCCTGCTGAAGCACAACAAGTCGATTCATCAGCTCCTTGAAGCGAACTTTGTATTCGGCTTTACTGATTTTCTGCTTTCCCATCTGGACATGCTCGAGCATAAGACCACCCCTCACTCGCCTCGCACCACGATCACTTCGAAAAGTTTTGTTAAAAATCCCCTTGGTGATGCAGACTAATTTATACAGCGCCACCTGCCGATATAGCATTCTATGACGCAAAATGGATCCTATTCGATGCTACCCCACTTTGTCCTTGTCGGATATAGTTAAATCTAATTTACGAGCGCTCTGCCGTATTTTTCGAACAAATAGCTTTCATCTGTTTCAAGGAGAACGAACCTATGGCCCGCTATGGCATTATCGATCTTGGCTCCAATACGATTCGCCTTTGCATCTACGAAGTTGAGTCCACCCCCCGAAAACCCCTCCAGAAAAAGGACATCTGCACTCTACTCAACTACAAGATAATGGCCGGCCTCGCCTCGCATATCAAAGACGGAGCTATGACCAAGCAGGGTATTCAGCGCGCCATCAAGACCATCAATGCGCACCTGCGCAGGGCTTCTCATTTTTCATGCGAACGCATCGACATCTTTGCCACCGCGGTGCTGCGTAACTGCACCAATTCCCGTGAAGCCACCGCGGCGATCGAAGCGGGAACAAAAACGCGTATCGCCATTCTCTCAAACGAAGAAGAAGCTCATCTAGGGTTTTTGGGCGCCTGCATCGATAGGTACATGGAAGCAGGCACGATGGTAGATATCGGCGGCGGTTCAACCGAACTCACGCATATCAACGGCGGTCTCGACCTGGATAAGATCAGCATTCCCCAGGGATCCCTCTCTTCGTTCTCCACATACGTCAAAGAGCTCTTGCCTACCTCAAAAGAACGTGAAGCAATCGCGAAAAACTTCCGCTCTCTTGCCACAAAGCACGACGCGGATATTTTCACCGCACCCCAGCTCTTCGGCATCGGCGGCTCCATCCGCTCCGCAGCGAAGATATATGGCGATCTTTGCAACGATGGCGAGCGCTTCGAATACCTCACGCCCGAACATCTTGATGCCATTTTGGCACTTTACGAAAAGGATCCCGGCCTTTTCGTTCATGAAGCCCTGCGAACCGTACCCGATCGCATTCATACCTTCATTCCTGGATGCATCATCATCCGCGAAGTATTCTCTCTCTACAAAGCCCAACGTCTCGATATTCTCAAGTTCGGAGTTCGCGAGGGATACCTCGCAGAACGCGTACTGGTCAAGCCTGTGAGCACAAACTCCTAAATTATCGTCCGTTTAACTTGCGCGGTCATTTACCGACCGCGCCCGATCAAGCTCTCATCCGATCGAAATACCCGAAAGAGATCCACAAGAAGACCCTGCTCACTTGCAGAAAACCGTTACAATAGAAACGGGTGGAACGTCATCTTCGATCCACTACGAGGGGAACACAAACAAGGAGATCTGTTAATCATGGAAACTAAGCCGAAAAACGAACGGACCACCACGTCTATAGCAAGCGAAACGAAGAAATCCGGCAGGCCCTACGTTCTTCCTTATATGCAGAACCGCGAACTTTCGTGGTTGAATTTCAACAAACGCGTTCTCGATCAAGGCGAAGACCACAACGTACCCCTGCTTGAGCGCCTTACGTTCGTATCTATCTTCTCAAGCAATCTGCAAGAGTTCTTCATGGTGCGCGTCGGCAGTTTGACCGACTTATCGCTCGTTAAGAAAGAACTGCGCGACAACAAAACGCAAATGACACCTGATGAGCAACTGCGCGCTATCTACGAACGCTGCCACGAACTGTATCCTGAACAGGAACGCATTTTCAATCAGCTGATTGAAAAGCTCGCCGAACGCGGCATTCGCCAGTTAGGTCCAAAGGATCTCAACAAAGAACAGGCTGCATATCTGCACGAATACCTCGACTCCAAGGTCGTTCCCTATCTTTCGCCCCAGATCATCAATTCACGCCATCCTTTCCCTCATCTGGAAAACGGTGCGCTCTATGTTCTGCTGCGCTTAGATGAAGAAAGCAACCGCGAAAAAGTAAAGACCGGCGATAAGAAAAAAGAAAAGAACCTTGGCGCCGACGACGCCACCTTCGGCTTGATTCCTCTTCCCCGCCAGGCCAAGAGAGTCATTCCCCTTCCTGGTGATGGCACGCAATTCATCCTGCTGGAGAACGCGCTGAAGACCATCGTGGATGAAATATTCTCGATGTACACCACTAAGCGAGCAAGTGTCATCTGCGTTACCCGCAATGCCGACATCGACCCCAACGATGGCACGGAGGATATGGACTACGATTATCGTGAGCACATGAAGCGCATCCTGAAAAAGCGCTCCCGCTTGGCTCCTGTTCGCCTCGAAACGGACACTCCCTTATCCCCCGTTACAGAGAAGTTCCTGCTAAAGCGCCTGGAACTAAAACCGTACCAGGTATACGTAACTGGCGTACCGCTTGACATGGGATACGCATGGGGCTTGGCCGGCATGGTCGACCAGGACGTTGCCAAAAAGATAACCAACGAATCCTTCACCCCCTCATGGCCCGCGTGCTTCGATCGCAACCGCTCTATCATGGAACAGGTATGCGAAAAAGACGCTTTGCTCATGTACCCCTACGAAAGCATGGATCCGTTCGTAAATCTGCTGCGTGAAGCCGCGAATGATCCTTCGGTCATTTCGATCAAGATCACCCTCTACCGCCTCGCGAGCCAGTCTCATTTGGCAGAAGCGCTCCTCAGTGCAGCGGAAAATGGCAAAGAAGTCACCGCGCTCTTCGAGCTGCGTGCTCGCTTCGACGAATCGAACAACATTGAATGGTCTCAGCGCTTTGAGCAGGCAGGGGCGAACGTCATCTACGGCTTCCATGACTTCAAGGTCCACTCAAAGATCTGCACCATCACCCGCCACACCGATAAGGGCATCCAGCATATTACCCAGCTGGGCACGGGCAACTACAACGAAAAAACGTCCAAGCTATACACGGACTTTTCGTTCATCACGACCGATGAGGAAATCGGCAAAGATGCTGCAGAGTTCTTCCGCAACATGGGTCTGGAGAACGCTTCCGACAGCTACCGGAAGCTTTCCGTAGCACCCCTGCAGATCAAGCCCATGATCCTCGATAAGATCGATGAGCAGATCGAACTCGCTCGCGCAGGTAAGCCCAACGGCCTGATGTTCAAGACGAATTCGATAACCGACAAAGGCATTATCGATAAGATCGCCGAGGCGTCTCAGGCGGGTGTTCATTCCACCCTACTGGTTCGCGGTATCTCGTGCATCGTCCCCGGCATCGAAGGATACACCGAAAACGTTGAGGTCGTATCCATTGTCGGTCGGCTTCTCGAACATAGTCGCATTTACGGGTTCGGTCCTCGCGAAGATCGTGAGATCTACTTATCAAGTGCCGACCTCATGACCCGCAATATGGAAAAGCGCGTCGAAATAGCCTGGCCTATCACTACGCCTGAACTGAAAGATCGCGTGAACGAATACCTCGATGTTTCTCTTTCCGACACCACTAAGCTACGAATGCTCAAGAACGATCTTGAGTTCACGCCACTTGAGTTCTTCTCAGCCGATGGCCCTGATGGTACCCCCGAATCGTTCGATTCCCAGGCATACCTGATTGAAAAGGCCCGCTCGGATTACGAAGCATCTGTTCGTGAACGCGAAGAACAGGCGACCCTCAGAAGCGCTACTGCACGCATGCAACGCATGCGTGATCGCGAAGTGCTGTCGCCCGTCACCACAGAAAGCAACGAGACCGTCTCCGGCGTTCCGCTTTCCAAGATCGATATCCCAGAGGAGCAGACCAAGACCACCCTCACTGAAGAGCAGGGCGCGGAAGCTCCCCATATCGAATCAGCCCCGGTAGACAGCACTGCTGCAAATGATGGCGCTAATACGACCATCACCGAAGAGGCGCCTTCCGAAGCTCCTGCTGCTACCACCAACGATGCTGTTGATACAGTAGCCCCCGCTACTACGCAAGCTCCTGTTGGCGGCATAGAAGAGCTCGAGCCTGGCGTCGCTGGTCCTTCTATGGGCACACATGCTGTTCCTTCATCAGAAACGTCCGGCAGCCACACCCCCGCAGCTACTCAACAGACCGAAGAACCCACAGTGGTCAACGAACAGAGCCCTGTCGAACCCATCGAAGTGCTTCCTCCGAAGCAGAACGAACAGGCAGGCGCAGCGATCCAGCTCGTTCCCAAGAAACCCAACCTGTGGACCCGCATCAAGTTCCTATTCACGGGCAAGCTCTGATCGATACAGGCACATACGCGCACCGTCCAATAGCGGCGCCATAGAACCAACGAACCCCGGCACTATCCCGTCGGGGTTCGTTTTTTATCGCCCGATGATCGCCCCTTGCTCTTCCCTCTTTTGATAGAGAACCCCTTCAGCAGAGCAACCTATGAGCTTGCCATCCACCCCTCATTTTGAACACGTTCAATAACAAATGAAAATACATACATTTTGCGGAACAATACGAGTCGAACGAAAAACGCCCTCATGGCCATTTTGCATACGAGTACCAAAGCCGCTACGATCTTGTTCCCCATCAGCAGAATCGCACTTCGCTCATCCACGAATGGCTCCGATTCACACAACAAGGTGAACCTCGGACAACGCAGCACGACCTATAACAAAGAGGATTCATTAGAAATTGCTTAAGAATTCCCGCTAAAGGCCTGTGCTATATTCTCTAGAACTACAGGGGGTTCAAAAGAGGGGGTATCGCAGATGAATATCTCTCAGCTAAGGTATTTCATCACGGTAGCAAGAATGGAGCATTACAGTCACGCATCTTCTGTGCTCTACATAACTCAGCCAGCTTTATCTAACTCGATCAAAAGACTCGAACAGGAAGTCGGCTTCCCCTTATTCAAGAGCATTGGCAGAAACGTGGCGCTCACTCCCGAAGGAAAGATCTTTTACGAGCACGTTCTCGAATCGCTCGAGACCCTAAATTCAGGCATCGTAGCAGCGCAAGAATGTCACGCAGGGCACAGGCAAACGATCCGCGTCGGATCGGTCGCCTCATTGATGAGGGGGCAGCTCTCTTCATTGTTGAGCAATTACATTCAAGTCACTGACGACAATATCGAATTCGATATCTCTCTTCACGGTTCAACGAAAGAGCTCCTCTCGAAGATATCCGAAGGAGCCTATGATGCTGTTTTCTGCGGATATCCCGTCGGGGACCCATCACTAGACTGGATCCCCTTGTTCAGGCAAGATGCCGTAGTGATAGTCCACGAATCCCACCCTCTCGCCAACAGGGAAATGGTCTCCATTAAAGACATCAAACAGTATCCTCAGCTGTCCTACCGTCCGCCTTCATATATGTACTATGCCTTTAAAAATATGTTCACCGAACAAGGGTTGAACCCCAAACTCGTCTTTGACGACGACGTCAGCGCACTTTCCGTCATTGCCGTTGCCGATGATTGCGTTGGAATTGCAATCGATTCTGCAAGGGACTGCTTATGGGATTCAATACGGATGATTCCCATAGAAGAGTTCCTAGAACCCTATCATTATGTGGGAATGGCCTTTATCGCCAAAAAAGTCCGCTCGTCAGAAATGGATAGGTTCATCGAATACGCCTCAAATTATTCAAAGGAGAACATCCACGTCGAGGCAACAGAACGCCGCTACTACCGATGACGCACAAAAAGAGCGGGTCACCCCGCTCTTTTTGATGATCCATAACGCTATAACGAACGATCAGAGCCGAACGACAGATCATCCAAATGCTTTGGCGCAATACCGTCGTAGCATCGAACATCGCCCTTTTCCACCATAGAACCTATCTCTTCTGCGCTATATCCGACATCCCTCATAACATCGAAGGTGTCATATCCAACAGGTTTCGCGCGCGAAATGACCGGATCCCCTAAACTCCTCATTCGAATAGGAACAGTGGTTATCGCGTGATCGCCTATGCTGTCATAGTGAATAGAACGAAGCATATCGTTCACATACGCCTCTTCATCCTCCAAGACATCTTCCATGGTATTGCAAACCGCATAGGGAACATCGTTCTTATCGAAAAGCTCTTCCCAATAAGCCCATTCCTGAGAAGCGAAGGCATCGGCCATCATCTGTATAACGGTCTGATTGTCGCCATTACCATTGATCTTTTCGCAATTCGTATAACGGGGATCGTCGGCGTATTCTTCAAGACCGATCAGACGCGCAACGAACGGGAACCACGAATCATACGTTCCGTAGCAGATGAGGAACCAGACCCCATCTGAGGTCACATAGGAATTGTTCGTAGGACAAGGAACGGCTTTCCGGCTTCGTGGATAGGCAGCCCCGAAAGGAGATGAGACCACGGGGACCTGCATGCCCCAAAGAGCCATATGGTGCAAGTTAACGGAAACGTAATCGCCTACACCTATTCTCTGCGCACGCCAAACCGCACTCATGAGCCCAAGCCCTAGGGCGATACACGAATTGAAATCCCCGAAAGCCGCAGGCATGTTCCCCGGTTGGAAATGCTCGCCGGATTGAGGAATGGACATCAGCAAACCTCCGCGTGCAGAATAGCACGTCGCATCAAAGCCCTTAGCGTCTTTCATTGGACCACGGTCTCCATACCCGCGCATCTGTCCATATACGAGCTTCGGATACCGCTCATGCAAGGTCTCGTAATCGTACCCGAGACGCTTCAAAGAAGGATTTCGTAAGCTCGTAACGAAAATATCAGCCCTCTCTAGAAGCTTTTCTATAAATTCTTTCCCCCCTTCAGATTTCATATCAACAGACAAGAACTTCTTATTCGCATTACTCATATCGAACGCTGGATTATCTACGCCAAGCTCAGGCATACCGAATCCAACCCCATCACCTCGATGAAGATTGCCTTTGATCGTTTCGATCTTATAGACCGTAGCGCCCATTTCACCAAGCGCACGAGTGCAAGCGGGCATAGCGACATAGTCGCCCAATTCAACAACGATCAATCCTTCCAAACCCTTTGGAAGCTGATCGCCCGCCCCGCAACAAGAAGTCTGAGAAACAATGTCCTCGCTCATGAAAATCCCCTATATCTGTTCGCTTTTATACTGTTTGACAAGTTGCCTACCAGCGATGTGAACCATGATCTCGTCTGTACCTGCACCGAACCTATTACCTCGACAGTCAGCCCATATCCGTCCAACGCGAGATTCTCCGGAATACCCAATACCACCCATGATTTGCAATGCATCGTCGGCCACTTCGAACGCGCTCCGAACAGCGAATCGCTTCATAAGAGCCGAGGTCGTTCTGACAGAAACGCCCTCATCAAGATCCCACAGAACGCGATAGACCCAATTGCGCGATGCCTGGATCTTCGTTTCCATGTCCGTCAGTTTTTCTTGGATAAGCTGGTAACTTCCGATGTTCTTAGCAAAGCACACCCGCTCAGAAGCATAGGCAGCCGCCTCATCCATCGCTGCCTGAGCAAGACCAAGGCTCCAACAAGCCACATAGCATCTTTCAGTTTCCAGACCCTTCATAAGGTCAATGAAACCTCCCCCTGGCTCACCGAGAACGTCCTCTCCTGTAGCACGCACGTCAGATAACGCGCACTTGCTTACGGGAATGATCTGCTGGCCGATCTTCTCCATTGGCTCAAGTACGACCCCTGCACTATCACGGGGAATCAGCCACATAGAGATCTTCGAATTGTCCCGCGCGGGATCTTCATCCTTTGCAAGAACAAGAACGTAGGGAGAAATCGAACCTTGAGCGAGAAACGTTTTCTCACCATTGATCAAATAACTTCCGTCTGGCTGCTTAACAGAACAGGTCGTCATGTTCATCGTGTCAGACCCCGCTTGAGGCTCTGAAATACCCAAACTGAACGGTGTTCGACCGGTTCTACGATACTCCTCTACAGCCCTTTCGATCTGGTCGCTTCTCCCGAACTGCGACAAATAGAACAAAGCCATAGAGCTGTTTATGAATGGCAAGGTAGCTGCTGAATATCGACAAGCTGCTTCGATAACAAGGCCAACGCTGACCTTGTCTGCGTCTCTACCGCCGTATTCGCTTGGAAAACCCAGGAGACCATATCCCGAATCAACCCAGGCTTTGGTTGCTTCAACTGGGATATGAGCAGTTCTATACATTTCCCTAACTGCATTCTCGCTGAAGTACTCAGCGCAATACTGCTCAACCCCTCTGACAAGCTGCAGCTGCTCCTTGCTAAGCGAATAATCCATACGTCCCTCCTTTACTACTCGATACAACCATAGTTAAAGGTTAAAGACGGATCATTTTGACCCTCAGCCTACTACGCGCCCCTTTTCGCAAGTATCAGAAACCAGATCTCATAACTGCCGTCTTTAAAGCGATCATAATTTATTGAAGATCTTTCATTCATTCCATCCCGAAAGCAAAATATGCCCTAAATGCGAATAGGTCGCGAATGCACGATTTCTCATCAATTGCCTCATCGCATTGACCAGGCATTATTCAGAAGACAACAAAATTTCTTAGCTTCTGTTATGAATAAATAATTTTTCTTGAATAAAAAATCAGACAGGTACGGCCATACCATGATTCTCATATAGATGGATACAGGCCCTTCAGAATCGAGACTCAGCAAGCCTTGATCCGTCGTTGGCAATGAGCGAAAGCCTTGAAAAGATCCCCTTGTTATCAGGTGCTACGAGCTCGCAAATACCAGGAGGAGGAAACATGAGTCAAGATCTTCAAAAGTCTTACCATGGCATTGCCGCACGACTCGACAGACTACCGATTGGCAAAGTACAAAAGAAAACACTATTCATTTTGGGCGGTGTTATTTTCTGCGACTCGATTGACATGTCGATCGGTGGCCCCGTTATCGCCCAGCTACTATCAACGGGTTGGTCGGATTCCAACCTGAACGCGATCTTCGTTTCGATCACGATGGTCGGCTATCTTTTCGGCGGCCTGATCTCAGGCGCTATCTCTGACGGTATCGGACGTAAGAAAGCGGCCCTCGCTTTATGCGCGCTCTTTTCCGTAGGATGCTTAGCTGGCGCAGCTGCACCAGATATGTATTTCCTCATCGGATGTCGATTCATTATGGGTCTAGGCCTTGGTGGCGCATACCCATGCTGCTATTCGACGCTGTCAGAATTCACTCCACCCAAGAAGCGCGGACAATGGCAGGCCTATATCGCCCTCGTTGCTAATACCGGGACTCCCGTTGGCGCGTTCCTCTGTATGGTGATCATGCCAATGGTAGGTTGGCGTGCGATATTCTTGTTCGCGGGCGTTCTTGGTCTCGTCTTCCTTGTGCTGGCACTGAAGTTCGTCGATGAGTCCCCTCGCTGGCTTGCCGTTAAGGGTCGAAACGACGAAGCAGATGCTCTTCTTGTTAAATACGAGAACCAAGCAATGGAAGCAGGAAAGACCCTCGAAGAGGTTCCGAACGAAGTTATTGAAAAGTCCGCTTCTAAGGAAGAGGTCAAGCAGCTCGGTTGGAGCTTCTTGTTCAATAAGAAGATGATCGGCCGTACGCTCTCTATGTGCTTCGCCATGTTCGCAATGAACGTTTGCGTATACACGGTAGTGACCTGGACCCCCTCGATCTTCGTATCTCGAGGATTCGATGTTGCCTACTCAACTGCCATGACCGCAGTAATGCAGGCAGGTATTCCTTGCGGTGTGTTCCTCATGAGCTGTCTCGTTGAGCACTTCGATCGAAAGAAATGGTTCTGCGTAACGCTGACTATCGTCGGATTCGCGGGACTTGCGTGGTCCCAGATCCCCGCAGACCAAACGATATTGATCATGGCAGTTGGATTCCTTCTTTGTATGATCACGTATGGCTGGTCGACCCATGCCTCCGCAGTGTTCCTTCCCGAGCCCTTCCCGACTCAATGCCGAATCCGCGGCGCGGGATTATGCAACGCATTCGGCCGCTTAGGTGGCATCCTCAGTCCATACTGGATCGCGTTCTTCATCGCACAGGGAAATGTAACAGCAGTCTATCTCTGCTCGGCCGGCATTGCCTTGTTCGCAGTTGTTTTCATGGCGATCTTCGGATTCGAAACAAGAGGAAAAACGCTTGAAGAAATCAATGAAGGTGTGTTCGACGACTAGTTCGTTCTTATGCAAGCTATCTAACTCTAGCTGATGCACAGAATCGAACTCGGGACGAGGTGGGGGCGAATCGCTCTCACCTCGCTCCCCCAAAAGAACGCTCCGTCCTCACCTTCACCTTAGTAAGGGACATTCCATCCTCACCAAGGCAAGAAGGATCCAAATCATATAATGCGATCCCATAATCAAAGGAGGAACCATGACCACCAACAACATCGATCTGCGTGATTATCTGGGCAGGATCGTACAGATCGGCATTGTGGTTGAAGATGTTCAAAATTCCGTCGACGGAATGAAACAGCTCTTCGGAATTGAGCCGACCGTATATCAAATCAACAATTACGTTGAGATATGGCATGAAGGAACTATAACTGATGCTCCGATGAAGGTCGCGTGCTTCGATCTATTCGATACCCAACTTGAGTTCATCCAGCCTTTAGGAACAGACGACACATGGAAAGATTACCTCGACCAAGGGCCGCACCATGGCCACGGCATCCACCATGTCCGCTTTGACGTCGATGACAACGACGTTGCAAGCAGAATGCTTCATGAAGCAGGCATAGAAAAGTGCATGGAAGGCCGCTCGATCTTTGACCCAGAGGCTCGCTTCACGTATTACGATGCACGTGAAAAACTCGGTTTTATTATAGAATGCGTTACGAAAACGCAATAACCAGCGATAAGCAGAAAGACGGTGTTCTGCGATGGCGAAAAAAGCAAAGAAGAAAAATCTTGTGAAGCCGGAGGTCGATCAGGTCCTGTACGACGAGCAAGGCTACAGAATCGGGGATGATGGCTTCCCTATGACTCGGTCAAGAAAGAAGCTCCACACTATTTTGAACTGCATTCTCATAGGGGGATACATTTGCGTTGTATCCGCCGTTGTATGCGTACTTGCGGCTTTCTTCCAGAACCAATCCTTTACCCCGACTGAATTCATTTACTACGGGGGAAATGAATACAACGGCTACAGCATCGGAAATCTTTTACGTATCGAAGCGCTGTGCATTTTTCTTATAGGGCTGTTGGCTATCGCATTAAGCCATCGTTGCTTTAATTGGCTCTACGATGACGGCGAGAAAAGCATTCTTACAAAGTTCTACGTTATTATCCCAACGATCGCGATCGGATGGAACATTTACCTTTTGCTTTTCGTTCACCTTCTCGATCCCTTCTCTTTGCTTATGTTGGTTTTCGTTCTGCTAATGCTCTTATCAATGAAGGATGTCGAATCGGAACGGCTCACGCTAAAGCCTTCTAAATTAGCTAAATAAATCGGGAAGTTATCTGGGACCCTTTGGTAAAAAGTTGGTCAAACCAGCCAACAGGCCCCACAAAAACAAAAAAGGCCAGCGCTCATACAAGCGTCTGGCCTGGTGTTTCAATGGTGGGCGCTACTGGGTTCGAACCAGCGACCCCTACCGTGTGAAGGTAGTGCTCTCCCGCTGAGCTAAGCGCCCCGATAAACAAAAAAATGCGCGTAGCGCATTAAATAAATGGTGGGCGATACAGGATTCGAACCTGTGACCTTCTGCTTGTAAGGCAGCTGCGCTCCCGCTGCGCCAATCGCCCAAATGAGCCGAGAATCATTTTCCCACACACAACTTAACAATGCAATGCTCATGAAAAAGTTTTGCTTAAGGCGATAAAGTGCCCTGCATGAGCGGAACGACCTATCCTCCCACGGACTACACCGCAGTACTTTCGGCGATGGGAAGCTTAACTACCGAGTTCGGAATGGGATCGGGTGATCCTTCCCTCCATGGTTCCGCTCATGCAGGGCGCTC
>JAXKCR010000005.1:0-376410 GCA_036552405.1 Eggerthellaceae bacterium
GAGCGGAACCATGGAGGGAAGGATCACCCGATCCCATTCCGAACTCGGTAGTTAAGCTTCCCATCGCCGAAAGTACTGCGGTGTAGTCCGTGGGAGGATAGGTCGTTCCGCTCATGCAGGGCACTTTTGTTTTTAGGGGGCTTGCTGCTTGAGTGGTGCGTTTGCCCACTTCATGGGATAATAAGTTGTTATTTTTCACGAGAGGTGGTTATCTATGTACGGTTCATATGCATACGGATACGGCGGATATAACGGGCTTATTGCTACGGCAAGTATTGGCCTGCTGTTAGGATTCGTTGCTTTCGTTGCTGCTATTGTTGTAACGGTTCTCTTCTATAAGAAATATATCGCGGTCGATAATATCCATAAAGTTCAGCCTTCTCAGGCGCTTAAGCATCATGATTGGGGTCCGTTCTTCCGCTTCGAGCATTTGATCGTCGAGAACATCCTCAAGGTCCTCTATATCTTCTTTGCTTCGCTGATCGCATTTGAATCTGCGGCGGGTATCCTCTCTTCGCTGATGGGCATTTTTTCTGATCCCGGTGCGGTGTTCTTCTCAATCATCTTTATCCTTATTATTTGCATCGTGCTCGAAGTTGTAACTCGTCTGTGGTTCGAGTTCTCGCTTTTGACGGTGCTCATCTGGAAAAACACTTCTGCTATTCGTAAATCTGTTTCGAAAGGTGAACCAGAAAGCGCATCTAGTGCTCCTGCTCCGGGCGCACCTGTTGACGGATATGCATCGCAGCAGCCTTTTCAGCAGCCAGTGAATTATCAGCAGTACGCACCTGCGCAGCCTGTGACGATGTCTCAGAGCGATTTCCCAACACAGCCCATTCGCCCATCCGATGACGGTGCATCTCCTGCTCAGCCCGCAAGTGTACCTGCTCCTACCCAGTCGGGTGAATGGACCTGCTCGCACTGTGGTGCAGTGAATAAGGCCGGCTCATTTTGTGGACAGTGCGGTCAAGAGAAAACGAACTAACTCCGACGAACATACTATTAAATGACCTAGAACCCGAGCGTAGATCGCGCTCGGGTTCTGCTGTTTATGCCCTAAATGCGACTAGTGAGCTGTCGCCTGGAGCGAGAGGCCTGATTGGCTTGGCTTCTATTGCTTATGAGGCAAATGTGATCTGTGGTCTCCATATATGAGGTTTATTTCAGGTTCATAGGTAATTTCTTTCACATTTATTTGAGGTTAGATCGCCATGATTGAGGAACAGGGTTCTTCGACTGATTAAAGGTGATGCTCATGAAGAAAAGCGTACTTGCTGCGGGGGTGTTCTTTGGCCTTGTTTGCATGGTCTGTGTCGCATGCTATGCGTATCTGGTCCAACAAGAAGCAGATTCCGCACGTAAAGAGGCCCTGCAGCGCTATGGGGGCGAACAGGTGGATGTCTTGGTGGCAACACGTGATATCTATCCTGGTGAATCGGTCAATTCCTCGAATACCACTATGAAAACTTGGCTGACCGATCTGCTCCCCGAAGAAAGTATCACTAATTTCGATGACGTGAATGGAGTTCAGGTCACTTCCTTGGTGTTGTCTGGGGAGGCGGTTTCTGCGAAGAGGTTTTCTGTTGGGAACACCTCGCTTGATATACCTGAGGGCTGTGTTGCTCTTTCGGTTCCGGCTGAGGACGTTCAGGCGGTTGGCGGCGCATTGGCGCCCGGTACGCTGGTCGATGTATACGCAACGGGATCTCAGACATCCTGTATAGGAGAAGGGCTACTTGTACTTGCCACGAACGCAGATACGGCAGAGGCGGGTAAGACGAGCGTTAGCTGGGTAACGTTAGCGGTACCTCTTGAGCAATCTCAAGAATTCGTTTCGGCTTCGCAGTCGATGGATATTTACTTCACACTTCCTGCTCAGAGTTCGGAATCGAACGATGAATCTGGGGGCTCTGATCAGCGTAGTGATGGGCCCGAATCAGACGGATCAGTTTCTAGTCAAAATACCCTGCAGGAAAGCCCATGAGAACGGGATGCTATTGCGGTTGTTGTTCGCCGATCAAGGGGAGCAATGCAAAGTCGCGCTTTGTTCATCAGTAAAGCAAAGAGGTGGAACATTCATGCAGCGAACTGTTTTATGTATCGAGTCTGAATCTTTACAACATCCTGAACTGATCGGTCTAGAAGGGGAGAACCTTCTGTCGCAATCATGGCTTCAGGTTTTCACGGATGCTGGTAAGGCTCGTTCTGTATTGCGAGAACAGCATGGCATCAAGGAAGTGTGGGTCATTTCGAGTGATTCGGTTGAGGGGATCAACCTTGCGGCAGCCTTGAAAAAAGACGACTCGAAGCGAATAGTGCGTCTTGTTTCTTTCGATGCGACCGGCTCTATCGCAACTCGTTGTGATGCTGCAGAAGTACAACTGGTCAGTGGTGTTAAGGGCTTTGTTCGTCTATATACACAACGAAAATGCGAAGCGAACAGTCAAACAAATATGCATGATTCGCTTCAGGCAAGCAAAGGTCAGGAGATCGGGGCAGGTGCAGAGAATCGAGCTGGGCTGTCTCGGGGTAAGGTATCTGATGCCTCTTCGATAAGAACACTGCACATTGAAGAGCCTGATTGGAAACACGAACAGCAGCGACCATTATCGAATAAGCGTCCTGCTGAAAAGGATAGAACCGCGTCGAATGTTGAGCCTCAGGAGCAAACCGACCTGTTCGCTCGAATTGCGCATACGGTTCCTATTTCCGCCCATGACACCTTTGTGCTTTCGGTGGTAAGTGGCAGCGGTGGATCAGGTAAGAGCGCTATCGCCGCAAGTGCTGCGCTTGTGTATCAACAAATGGGATACAAGACAGTGATCCTTGATGCTGACTTGCAATTTGGCGACATATCGTACTTGATGGGATGCGATGACGCCCTTGATGTGGTGGAGCTTTTGGCTGAACCGGAACGGGTTTCGCGCATTGAAAGCTCCGGGGATATGCCGGCGATCATTGCGGCGCCGTCGTTCTTGGAGCATTCGGAAATGGTTTCCGATCGAATGGGCGATCTCCTGGAATATCTGAAGCTGTTCTACGAGGTCATTGTCGTGAATACAGGATCGTCTTGGTCAGATCAGCAAATACAGTTGATTGAAAGATCCGATACGATATTGTTCGTTCTTGATCAGCGGCCATCGTCCATACGGGCTTGTGGCCATGCTCTGGATCTGTGCGAGCGATGCGGTATTGCAACGCAGTCATTTCATTTCGTTCTTAATTTCTGCTCTCGTCATGCACTGCTTACTTCCCTCGATGCATCGTGTGCACTTCGGGGTGTTTCGGTTTCAGAGATAAAAGATGGCGGAAAAGAGGTGGCCGAATTGCTTGGAGCCGGCCTGCCGAAAGAACTGCTCTCGTCGAAAAATCCATTCAGTCAAAGCATACGGCTTCTCTGTAGATCCTTGATCCCTTCGGCCGAAAAGGCTTCTTCTGCTTCGGGGGGAATGGAAGATGCGCCGAAGAAGCGGGGCTTTCTTTCGTCATTGAAGGGGAGGCGAGCGGCATGTCTTTGATGGAGCGCGCGGCATCCGCAGAAAAAAGCCAGGACCTTTTCTCGGCTCGTGTTGGCATAAATGCACTCGAGGTATTGCGGGAGCGAGTGGCTGAAGTCGTTCCTTATAACAAGGTCGCTCAGCTGATCAGGTCGAATCCTCGTAAGGCGAGGAACGAAATGCGTCTTGCATGCGAAAGGGTCATCAAGGATGAACCGTGGTTGGTCAAAGAGCCGCTAACAACGGAAGGGGTAATAGATCGTTTCCTTGATGAGGTTTTTGGGCTAGGTCCTCTTGAGGGCATGCTTTACGACGAAAGCATCACGGAAATCATGATCAATGGATCGAAATCGCTCTACTTTGAGCAAGGTGGCTTGCTGTATAGGTCGTCACGGGTATTTGGCGACGACGATCAGGTATATGCCTTAATCGATCGCATTATCGGTCCACTGGGAAGACGAGTGGATGAATCGTCGCCGATGGTTAACGCGCGGCTGGTTCAGGGGCATCGTGTGAACGCGATAATTCCTCCGCTGGCGATCGATGGACCCGTGGTTACGATCAGAAAGTTCCGCACTCAGGCGTTCTCTCTAGAAGAGATGAAGGGCTTGGGGTCGTTCGATGCGAAGATCGAACAGCTATTGAGGTGGGCTGTTTTGAGACGATGCAATATTGCGGTCTCCGGGGGAACAGGAAGTGGCAAAACGACCCTTCTTAATGCGTTATCGGCGGTTATTCCTTTTGGGGAACGCGTTATCACGATAGAAGATTCGGCAGAACTGCGATTCGACGAGCACCCGCATGTGATCAGGCTCGAGGCGCGTCCGAAGAACGCAGAGGGAACGGGCGAGGTCACTATCAGGGACCTTGTTGTGAATTCTCTCAGGATGAGGCCGGACCGGATCGTGGTGGGCGAATGTCGAGGTGCGGAAGCTCTTGATATGTTGCAGGCGATGTCGACCGGGCATGATGGTTCTCTTACGACGCTTCACGCGAATTCGCCACAAGAGGCGATCTCGCGTTTATCGACAATGATTCGCTATGGTGCCGAATTACCAGTCGAAGTGATTGAAATGCAGATCGCAACGGCAATAGATCTGGTGGTTCAAACAACTCGTTATCCCGATGGGTCAAGGGGCGTTTGCGAAGTATCCCAATATACCTGGAACAGTAAAACGCTTCACTGCGAGGTCGATCGGTTCTTTGTTAATGATCTGGTCACAGGAGATAGAAGGTGGTGCTCGTTCCCTGGGTGGCTTGATGATCTGCCTTATTTGGGAATTGCATCAAAGGAGGAGGTGGAGCGATGGAAGCGAAGCTAGTGCTCATCCTAGTTGCTTTTATATGCGCACTTGTTAGCGGGGCTGTTCTTGCGAGCGCTCTTCTTGGGGTATTGCTGAAAAGGCTCCGTGATCAGCGTCTTATAGAGCGCTCGGGAGCTGGGGATTCTCTTTTTGCAACGATGATACGGCGCGGGGTCCCGGGATTGCATGGATTGGCGGATGTGATTCTGAAGGTAGCGATCATTGAAAAGTTCGTCCGAGAAATTGAGAGCGCGCTTGCCTATAAGGGACTTCGGTCGTCAGCGCAAGCGTTGGTGACATTGCTTGTGGCTAGCATGTTCGTTATAGGAGTCACTTCAAGCGCGGTATCCTCTTCGCTTGTTTGCGGAATAATGCTTGCGTCGTGTTTTGTTCTTGGGGCAGGAGTTTGGGCCAATAGGCAGCATGACGAACGGCGTACGCGGTTGCGTGAAGCCATCCCTGAGGCGCTCCAATCGATGAAGGCGTGTTTTCAGGTTGGATATACGCTCGCTCAGGTTGTGCGTGAGGTTCGTTGTTCGATTTCGGGCCCTCTTGCGGATCTCTTCCAAGAGATAGAGGGCGTTCTTGAAACAGGTGGGAGTACGCAAGCGGCTCTTTCGGTGTTGAAAAAACGAACCTCCGAATCAGAATTGGTGTTCCTTGCCACTGCATTGGAAATACAGCACAAAACAGGTAGTAGCATGCAGCAGGTGCTTGAGGTTACAAGGCAATCGGTTGCGGATGAGATCGAGCTGAAGCGCACCTTGAGAACTCAAACAGCACAAGCAAAGCTTTCGGCTCAGATCGTCATCATAATGCCCTTTGCGCTCATCGGTATCTTTTCGCTGCTTTCTCCGGGGTTCCTCGATCCGTTCTTTGAAAGTGTGCCGGGTGCGGTGCTGCTGTTCGTTGCGCTGAGTATGCAGTGCGCAGGGATAGTAATGGTACGGCGCTTTCTTAAGGTGGAGGTGGCGTAGATGGCGTATGCGATCGTTTCTTGTGCGCTGATAAGCGGGTTCGCTTCAGGGACCATCTTGGGTGGTTTTGGGTTCGAATGGTATGTGACCATTAAGCGTCAGCGGGGTATTCGGGAAAGTATGGGATCGGACTCATTGGCTCGGTCGTTGTCTTTATCGCTTGAGTCGAAAGGGCTACATGCTCGGGTCCTCGATTTTGCTATTCGAAATAGCAAAATGCATCCCGGCGGATCCGGTTCATACCCTTTGTTCGTTGCTTATTGGGAACGAAATGAAATACTCGTCCTTCGCGCGGGACTCAATGATGTGGTTACAAAAGAGGGCTTCGCTTATACCCGTGTCGTCTGTTTATTGGTGGGCGCTGTAGGGGGATTCCTCATAGGGTGTCTGTTCTCGACAGTGCTTTCGGTGATCTTTCTGGTCGTTGGCTCTGCTTGGGGCTGGGCTCTCCTTCCGAGGGCGTTGAAGAACGAAGGTCATTGGCGCTGCTATGTTGCGGAAAAGGATCTATCCCAGATGATAGAGGTCGTGATCCTGGGGCTGAAGAGCGGGATGACGTTCGATAGGGCGCTCTCTCTTTTCCATGAGAACTTTTCTGGATCGCTGAGTTCTTCTCTGGCTCTGGCTCAAAGCCAATGGACGCATGGATTGATCGAGCGCAGCGAGGGTTTAAGAGAAGTCGCCCGATCATATGAGTCAATGCTGTTCGAGCGATTCGCTGAAAACGTTATTCGTTCATTGAGGTTCGGAACATCACTTGCTGAGAACTTGAGTGTTCTGGCAACCGAAGCGCGCGTTGTGCGCAAAGCGAAGATGGAGGAAAAAGTGGCGAAAGCACCCGTGAAGATGCTCTTGCCGGTAGGCACTCTCATTTTGCCTGCGATGCTCATTTTGATCCTGGGTCCCATCATGCTCGATCTTATCCAGGGGACTTAGTGTGCGTATAGGCGCGGGTGGTCGTGAAGAGCGGCGATCAGCTCTCGTCGTGAATAACAGGCGATCCGTATTCGTTGTGAAAAGCAGGAGTGTCTGCGTTCGTCTTAAAGAACGCATCGATATGAAAGGCAGGAAAGGAACAAATGAAAGGGATGAAGATGATGAAGAACTGGGAAGAGCCCTGTGTAGTGCTAAATGCAGAACAGGCTGGACGCAAGAAGGAAAGTCTCGTTGGGATGGTATGGCGCTGCCGGTCGTATTTGCGAGCACAACCAGGCCAGGGTACGACGGAGTACGCCATTTTAGTGGGGGTCTTGGTTGTCATTGCCATTCTTGCCATCACGGTGTTCAGGCCAAAGCTCCAGGAGCTTTGGGATGCTATTTCTTCGGGAATCAACAGCCTGTAGAACGAAGTGGATCGAAATGAAAGGCGGAAAGGCACGTCTCGGGCAATCGACGGTTGAATTCGCGATCGTATGCGCTGCGTTCCTTTCGGTGGTGATCGCCTTGGGATCGCTTTGGCGAATATTCGATCTGGGATTGGTGGTGGACCATGCGCTGCAATCCGCTTCTCATCACTTATCGCAGGTTGCTAGTGGCGCATGGCTGGATGTTTTCCTCTATTGAATTGTTGATCGGGTGGTAAAGTGCGCCACGTTTTTGCTGGCGGAAGGTCGAAAGGAGGCATGCGATGGAGTGGCTCGATATGTTCCTGTATCGAAATGAACAGAGAGCGCTGGATGGCCGCGGCGCGGTATTTGCAAAGCGAGGGCAGGCGGTCGTTGAAGGAGCGTTTCTTATTCCTGTATTGTTGTTGCTTCTCATGCTTCTTATTCAGCCGGGGATATTGCTTTACAACTATGTAGTCATGAAAGGGGCGGCAGCGGAAGGATGCCGTTTGATCGCTACAAGCAGTGGCGGTCAAGCGGGAACGGGGTCATTCGAGGCGTCGATCAAGCGACACTTGGGAGCGGTGCCCCAGCAAGAGAACTTTCATGTACATGCTTCTGGTTGCACATGGCGCATTGAGCTTGAAGGAAACGAGCAGAGCGACCAAGTTAGAGTGACCATCAAAAATGAAGTTGAACCCTTGCCCTTATTTGATTTTGGATCTCAGGCATTAGGCATGACTAATACTGCGGGGAACTTCGTTCAAGAGGTAACGGCAAGTCAATCAGTGTATAACTCGTGGGTCTATGCGAGCGAAGACGGATCGGACCCAAGTGGATGGGTGCATCGCGACGATTCGCTTCTTGAAGGGCGCGGATGATGATGGCACGTTCGAATCGGCAGTCGTTCTTTTGGGTGGAAGAGGGGTTCTCTACGGCGGGGATGGTGATCGCGCTCCTTCTTACGTTGGCACTCATTTTTACGTGCGCACAGGTGTATGAGGTGAATACGGCGTCGTCCCGTGTTCAAGAAACCGCTGATGCGGCCGTTTTGGCGGCAGAGAACACCGTGGGGGAATTCTATATTGTTGTCGCGATCTGTGATGCGATCGTTCTCACCCTTTCTCTTACGATGCTTGTTTCTCTTGGACTGGGGGTGGTGTGCGCTTGCATTCCTCCTACGGCGGCGTTTTCTAAATCATGTATTGATGCAGCGGCGAAGATCCGTGATGCGCGAGATTCTTTTTACGCTTCATCGCAGAGATCGCTGGAAAAGCTCCAGCAGGCGCTTCCATTCATTGCAACCGCTCAAGCGCAGGCGGTTCTGGCGGCTAATTCTTCGGAGGGCGGTTCGCAGTTCCAGGGACTTGTCGTCCTCGCCCCTTGGGAGGGTGAGGCGTCGAGTGTATTGACGTTCGAAAGCGGAGATGATGCCCTTGGTTCTACGGAATCGTCCCAAGAAGACCTTTCCGAAAAGGCCCGCGAGGCGGAAGAGGCTGCAGAAGAAGCCAATAGATGGAAGCAACATGCGTTCATTCATGATTCGGGAAGTAAGGATGCGTACTGCATGTATGAACGCGCCGCCCATTTGGCGAATATGAGTGGGAAGGATAACCCGTTCTTTTCTTCGGTAGACACTTGGAACTTCGAAGCTGCCTTGAATCGTGCTCGGACGTACTATCAACTTCGGTATGATCAAGAGCGCCCTCAGGAGTCCTCAGTTGAAGAGAGGTCCAACTCTGTGCTTCGAAAGCGGTTCTATGCGTATGCGGTCCGAACCGTCAATGAGGGGTATGTCTTTGAAAGCGAAGATGCTTTCGATGCCTCATTTCCTTTATTGCCGAAGAACACGGATGAGATGCGGGCAACATCGCTGTATAGCGAAGCGGTATATCCTCGTACTCAAGATGCTCAAGGGATGCTCACGCTTCATGCGTGGGAGGGGTGTCCGGGTTGTGCGTTGGGAAGCGCTTCGGGTACGGGTTCCATCAGGGATATGGATGGCAGCCCCGCTTACGTTACCTGCCCTTATTGTTCTTTCGTTCCGAGCAGTATGGGCAAAGTGGCTGCGGCATCGTCCAATATTGAAAATGGATTCGAGTATCACTATAACGAAGTGGCTCGTGCTGCGGACGAATATGAAAAGGCGCGCGATCGCTTGGATCCCCTGAGTCAGGAAGTGAAGGATATCGCCGAGGGCCTTTTCGACCAAATTGCCTCGGGTGTTACAGAGGCATGCTCCAAAAGAATTGCGGTTCTTCCGCCTGGTCATTGGGGTGCAATAGCCTTGGTGGTGGATACTTCGACTGTATCGTCCCGGTTCTCTTCTCCTTTTGTCGACCATGAAGGAAGGGGCGCTTTGGGGGTTCGGGCGGCCTTGTCTTCGTCTACGTTGGTGCGCGAAACGTCAGATGAAGGGAAGAACGTCATCACTTCGTTCCTGGATGGCCTTGGTCAAGAGGGTGGCGTTGCAACTGGTGCTGCGCGAACGATCCTGCAGGTGTGGTCGGGTCTTTTGGGTGTGTATACGCAGGGGCAAGAAGCGCTGAGCGCATCGGTTGAGGACGTTCTTAATGGATTGCCGCTATCCAGTGCGAGCGGGTTGGGAACTTGGGCATCGGAGTCGCTTGAAGAAGTCATTGATGAAGCGGGCTTCTCGCCCTCTGATACGGCGGCACGAAAAGCAGTGTTAGTTAATTCGGGGCACGTGCTCGCAGCAGATGATTCATCGTTTTCGGCGCGATTGCTGGCAGTGAAGACTTCTGTTGTGCAGGCAGGAGAGCGCGGCACGCCCGGTTCGCTTTCAGCGGTTGAATCGTTGGCTCTTGGAGCTGTAGATGATCTTGGTTCTGAATTCGAAATCGCCACGATCGTTTTGGTTGAAGGCGTTGTCGAAATACCCATTACCGTTTCGCTGCCCTCGTTCGTGGTTGATGGCTTATCGAGTGCGCTGCAAAGCGGAATAGATGCGCTCCGTTCAGCTGTTTCTTCATGGACGGGGGTGCGGCAATGGCAGTAGGACGTGAAAGATATTCGGGGCAAATGACCGTTGAGTTCGTCATTGCGTTTCCGGTGGCTCTTGTCGTTGCGCTGGTGTCGGTCAACGCGGTCCTGTTCTTTTCTGATTGCGCTTCGTTCGATCGTCTTTTTCGTTCGGCGGTTTGTACGTATGCTGCCTCTCCGGCGTATGAGCAGGATGTGTCGGAGAGCTGCGCTTTGGTAAAGAGCTCGATTGAAGATGATTTTTCCCGCGAGAACCTTCAGTTCGAAGTGACGTCCACTGGTGCAAGTGGGGGACTCGTCACGTTTAATGGCGCGTTGACGTTCCAACCTACGCTTTTCGGCATGGGCCCGCTTTCCGGTGCGTTCGGTGTAGGGTTCCCGTCCCTTTCCCATCAAGAGCAAATAACGGTCGACGTGTATAAGTCGGGGGTATTGATATGAAGAAGAAAGCACATAGGGGGAGCATCGGAACAATGAAGACGCGCCGACGAAATACGCGGAAGATGATTCGCGATAGGTTGTATGGCCATAGCGAAAACGGAGCAGGGTCGTATAGCGGTGGAGATGGCGTGCGACGGGAACGCCGTACGTGTGCAGAGGATGGCTCGAGAGCTTCGAATGATCAGGTGAAAGATGGCTCGAGGGGCGTGGGTCCTCGTAAAAAGAGCGACCTAAGGAACAAGGGCCGTGATACAGCTTCGTCGCGCAGGATATTGTATCCCCGCGCATGGGCGGTGCTGGGCGTGGGGCTGTGCGTAATGATCGGTTTGGCGCTCAGTGCAGGTATGCCTGCTTCACCAATAGTCGATCTTGGAATAAGAGGGCTTACGGATAGCTTCAGTGTTTCATCTGATGCGGACGAAAGTTCGGGAACTATCGCTGTTCAGGATGAGGTTTCTTGGCAGGGGAGCTTTTCGAATGAATTGCCAGAAGGGTTCGATGAAGAGATCGGCCTTAGTGGTGATGAGCCTATAGCGGTGTCGAATGATGGCAGAACGATAGGGCTTGTGTTTCACGGAGATATCGAATCGGTTCTGGACGAAGTGCGGCGATCTCTTGAAGAAAAGGGATGGACCTATGTGCCAAGTGGGCAGGAGTTCGCCTGTACATTCGTAAAGGATGCGGGATCGTTTCGTTGGCTCGCTTTAACTTGCGTGGCGGTCGATCAGGATGTTTCGGTGGTGCTGGTGCCTGGCGAAGGAGGTATTGATGCGGCTGATGGAGAGTGAAGAGAGCCGCTGCGGCGGGGCCGCTGGGTTCGTGATTAAAGATCAGGGGCGTCGCGGCGAGATCGCGGGCGAAGAGCGGAGGTGCCGTGGGGCTGCTGCGTATATGACTGAAGATCGCAAACGCTGCCGTGGGGCAATTGGGTCTACGGGTGAAGATCGGGGGTACTGCCGTGGGGCCGCTGGGGCTACGAGTGAAGGTCGGGAGCGTCGACTTGTAGTTGCAACGCGCTTTTGGGATAGGTTGCAGGGTTTTCTCGTTCCGCGACCATTGGCGTGCGTGTTGTTGATATCACCCTGCAGCTCTATTCATACGTTCGGTATGAAGGCCGCTTTAGACGTTGCGTTCTTCGATAAAGAGGGATCGGTTCTTCGTTCGGAGCGATCAGTGGAGCCAGGAAAGGTGGTTCGCTGCAAGGGCGCTGTCGGCGTACTGGAGCAAATGTCAGATGATCGGAATGAATGGTATCGCGAAGGAGAAGAAGTGGTGCTGTGTGTATAAAAGGATGACGGATCTGGATAAAACGAGAGCTCGCAGGCAGGTTCTGGTCGATGAGGGCGGTCGGAATGGTTTCGGCACAAAGGAGTGTCCGGTGTGTCACGCGCTTTGCTTCGATGACATGCAAACATGTTATGGATGCCTGCATAATTTCGCCGCCGATGATGGGTGCTTTGATCGGAAGAAGGAGCGGTTGTCGGAGAGTGACATAGGGTCGGAAAATAACATAGGTCCGAAGGGCGGTACAACCGAAGATCCTCGTAGCTTTAAGGCGCCTGTTTTGCCACAGGAGATCGAAGGCCAACTCGAAAAGAACTCCCCGTTTTCTCGGGCGATAGCGTGTTGCGAGAATTCGCTCGAAGCGGCAGGTGCGCCCAGTGCGGAAGAGGTACGGTTCTCCTTTAAGAGCCCGAATGGAAGTCAGTCGGATCGGGAACTGCTTGAAGTCGTGATCAGTGTGCGTTCGGCGCAGCGCGATGGGATATACGAAAGCCTGCAGTGAAAGGCACTGCAGGCTTTCGCGTTCGTTGAAGTTCTGATGGCGCTTCGGTCAAGGCTCATTACGCCAAGAACGAATCAACTGCCTTTTCGATCGCGGGGGTGGTACCTTCGATCACTTCAGTGAAACGAATGGGGAGCGAATCGAGTTCAGCAAGGCCGCGCGGAATGCTATGGCTGTCGGCTTCGTCAGCGATAAGATCGTTCAGTTCGCATCCGCTCAAGGCGGCAACGTTTTCGGGAAGAGCCTCGCCTGGCTTCAGGTCGTGCAATGCGCGATATACGTTCTCACCAAATTTTGCCCAGTGAGCGGTAGATGCGACGAGCACTGGGTTGTCTCCCTTAAGTTGCTCGGCGACCTTGTAGGCGACGGCCGTGTGGGGATCCAGCAGGTATCCGTACTGCTGCTGAACTTCTTTGATGGTCTGAAGGCAGGTTTCGCTGTCGACCGCATTGGCCTTGAAGTCTGCCTGGAGCTTTTTGCGGGTCTCTTCATCAACGGTGAAGCATTTATCCGCCTTGAGAGCATCCATCCAGCTGGCGATCGAATCTGCATTGCGACCGGTCAATTCGAAGAGCTGGCGTTCGACGTTCGAGGAAACCAAGATGTCCATGGAAGGAGACGGAGTCAGAACGAATTCACGTTGGGAAATATCATACGTTCCGGAATTGATGAAATCGGTCAACACGCGGTTCTCGTTGCTTGCGCAGAACAGGGTTCCCAAAGGCGTGCCCATCTGCTTGGCGTACCATGCGGCAAGGATGTTGCCGAAATTACCAGTGGGGACGCATACGTCGAGCGGCTGGCCCGCCTCAAGTTTTCCTTGAGCGACCAATTCGGCGTAGCTCGATACGTAGTATACGACCTGGGGAAGCAAGCGTCCCCAGTTGATGGAATTAGCGCTGGAAAGGGCAATGGATCGTTCACCCATAAGATGCTTTGCGAATTCCGCATCACCGAAAACGTTCTTGGCGCCGGTCTGGCAATCGTCGAAGTTGCCTTCAACGGCCCACACCATGACGTTGTCGCCCTTCTGGGTAGCCATCTGCTTGTATTGGATATCGCTTACGCCACCATCGGGATACATAACGGCGATCTGGATACCTTCTTTGTCCCTGAAGCCTTCCAAGGCAGCTTTGCCGGTGTCGCCCGAAGTTGCAACGAGGATCAGGAACGTGTGGTCGAGCTTGCCCTCTTCACGTAAGTGCGCGGCACTTGCGCTGAAGAAATGGGGAAGGCACTGCAGCGCCATATCCTTGAAAGCGCTGGTCGGACCATGCCATAACTCCAGAATATGCGTGGAATCGTTTAGTGAGGTAATGGGGCAGATCGCTTCGTCATCAAAACGATCGCCGTAGGTAGCGCTCATTAATTCATTGATGGTCTCGTCTGGCAGATCGATGCCGAAGGCGCGATAGATATATGCTGCACGCTGTGCGTAGGGCATTTGCGTGAGAGAAAGGATCTCTTCCAAATTCAGGTGAGGAAGAGATTCGGGTACGAAAAGGCCGCCTCCGTCAGCAAGACCCTTAACAACAGCTTCGGTAAATGTTACTGGTGCTGCGCATCGTCCGCGCGTATCGATATATCGGTTGGTCGCCATAGTCCCATCTTTCATGAGGTAGTAGTGCCAAATCAGTATACTATGTTATTGACGAACAAAACGTTACACATCGCTATGTCGATCGAGGAGGGGAAATTATGGAAAAGGTTTCTATGTCTCACGAAGATTACCTTGAGGCGATCGTGATGCTCGGGGGTACTCAGACTCAACCCGTACGCTCGGTTGATATTGCAACGAAGCTCGGAGTATCGAAGGCCTCGGTTTCGAAAGCAGTTACGAGCTTGAAGGCATCGGGCATGCTCGATCAGCCCTACTACGGAGATATTACCTTGACCGAAGATGGCTATGCGTATGGCTGTGCCGTGCTCAAACGCCATGAAATGCTTACGCGCTTTTTGGTGAAAGAAGTAGGTCTGTCAGAAGAGGTGGCTGAAGAAGAGGCCTGCCAGATGGAGCATGCTATTAGTGATGATTCCTTCGTGAAGTGGATGGATTACTTTAAGAAGATCGGCCTGTAAATGATAGTTCGTGGATTCGCGCGCTGTCTTGGTGGGCGAGTTCGGGCATCAGCTAGGTCACATGGTTTGCACGTTGTCTTGGTTGTGCTGATCGGGGATCCGTGGCTTACGGCTGAGCACCATAATACGAACAACGAAAGGACGGCGTATGGTCGTCCTTTCGTTGTTCTAAGTGATTTTTAGATGGAGCGCACAAAGGACAAGGAAGAGATCGTCGATAAATAATCACCCTTCTGGAATAACGTGGTATTATACGAACAAATGTTTGTACTGTAGGGAGAAGCGGTGGTTATTCGGCGCATAATATTAGGGATCGATCCTGGGCTCGCTCATACCGGGTGGGGTATTGTGCTTCAGCAAGGGAGCAGGCTTTCCTGTGTTGCGTATGGGTGCATCGAAACTCCCTCGTCTCATACCTTGCATGAGCGGCTGGGAAAGATATATGCGCAGATATCCGCAGTGGTCGCCCGATACGAACCTGATTGCGTTGGTATTGAAACGGTTTGGTTCGGAACGAATACGCAAAGCGCTTTTGCAACGGGACAGGCGCGCGGGGCGGCCCTTGCCGCCTGCGCAGGTTCTTCTATGGCACTGGCTGAATATTCCCCGAAGCAGATCAAGCTCGCAGTAGTGGGAACCGGTTCGGCGGAAAAGGACCAGGTCGAATACATGGTTCAGCAGTTGTTGCGTTTAGAATTGCGCCCGAAGCCCGATCACGCAGCCGATGCGCTTGCTGCGGCTATCTGTTATGCGAATTACGACGTCGCATCGCTGGAAAGGAAAGGATGGTCATGATCGCTTTTTTGCATGGAACCCTGATCGCAACATCATCGGATCTTGCGATCATTGAAGTGAATGGGGTAGGCTATCAGGTCCTCATGTCCGCTCGTAGCCTGGCGCGTCTTGGCATGAAGGGCGAAACTGTGCGTGTGCTCACTCATTTGCAAATGCGCGATGATGGACCGGTACTGTTCGGCTTTTTGGGGCAAGAGGAAAAAGACCTCTTCATGCGCCTGGTTTCCGTTTCGAGTGTGGGCCCCAAAGTCGCTTTGGCTGTTTTATCGACATTCGATCCTTCGGATGCAATATCTGCTATCGTTTCGCAGGATACTGCGGCCATCCAGCGCGTTCCGGGTGTTGGCAAGAAAATGGCATCGCGCATCGTCTTGGAACTGAAAGAAGCGTTCGCCGGTGGTGCCCAAGCGGTGCTGACAGGTATGTCCCAGCAGGTGCTGAATGCCAAGAAGGCAGCGGCAGATGCCCTTCTTTCCATGGGCTTCACTTCGGAAGAAACCGAACTTGCCCTTAAGGGGGCTCCCGAAGAAGCAAGCGAAACGATACTATTGCAGTATGCTCTCAAGCGCTTGGGAAAATAGCGGTAGATCACTATCAGGGAGAATAGTTGGCTGACGAATTCGAAATAGAAAGCGCTTTATTTGAAGCGTCGTCGCAATTGGATGGATCGGAAGATGCGCGAGCGGGTTCGCCGACAAATGGCGGCGATCCTTACGCGCGTGCATGTTCGGTTTCGCTCATAGAAGATGACCTGGCGCTTGATAGAAGCCTGCGTCCTGCTCGTTTGAGCGATTACTTGGGACAGACGAAGCTCAAAGATAGTCTTTCCATTCTGATCGAAGCTGCTCGTGCTCGCCATGATGTAGTGGACCATATTCTGTTTTCGGGTCCTCCGGGGCTTGGTAAGACAACGCTTGCAACCGTCGTGGCTAACGAATTGGGCGTTCGCATAAAAACGACCAGCGGACCTGCGATCGAGCGCACGGGAGATCTGGCTGCTATCTTAACGAACCTCGAAGAAGGCGATGTGCTCTTCATTGACGAGATCCATCGTCTGAATCGCATGGTCGAAGAGGTCCTGTATCCCGCATTGGAAGATTTCGCGCTTGATATTGTGGTGGGCAAGGGCCCTGCGGCTCGTTCTATTCGTCTTGACCTGCCGCGTTTTACCCTTATCGGCGCCACAACGCGTACAGGGTTATTAACGGGTCCTTTACGTGACCGTTTCGGTATCTCGTTCCGTTTGAATTACTACACGCCTGAAGAATTGGCGCAGATCGTTCGCCGCTCTGCGCAGATCCTTGATGTGGACATCCTGGAAGAGGGCGCTCTTGAGATCGCTCGAAGAAGCCGAGGCACTCCGCGTTTGGCGAACCGTCTTCTTAAACGCGTGCGCGATTGGGCGCAAGTGAAGGGGATCCAACCTATCGATGAAGATTGCGCCGCGCAGGCTCTAGCGTTCTTCGAGGTCGATTCATTGGGTCTTGATCCAATAGACAATCGAATACTCGAATTGCTATGCGTGCAGTTCGCGGGCCATCCCGTGGGGCTCTCTACGCTGGCATCGGCTCTTTCTGAAGAACCGGATACGCTAGAGGATGTGTACGAACCCTATCTGCTTCAGCAAGGATTGCTCCTGCGAACGCCAAAGGGTAGGCAGGCAACCGAACGCGCATACGACCACTTGGGGGTCCGTATGCCAGGGAAAGAGTCATAGATGCTCCAACAGGATTATTTGCTGCGTATGTTCATGCAGCTGGCAACGGCAATGCGCGATAGTTGGCAGCGCGCACGGGGCGATAAGGATCCCGCCGTTGCTGCGCAGATGCTCGAAGAGGCCATCGAAGATGCGACCGAGATGGACGGTGCGCTCTTGCTGCGCATGACGCCGGAATCAATGGCGGCTATGCTGCAGCTTTCGCAGCCTGATCCGCTTTTGATGGGGTATATTTCACGCACCTTGTTGCTGTCTTCTGAGTATCTTAAAGAGGCGGGTGATCATTCGCTTTCAGAATTACGTCGAGGACAAGCGTATGCGGTGGCTCGATCGTTCGATGTTGAATTAAGCGATGATCGCATTGCTCCCGAAGAACTTGAACGCTTTTTTGAAAGCACTCAAACCGGCCTATAAAGACGCGCACCTCCAAATGAACCACCCAAAAAGGCAGCTCCTTTTACGGATATTTCACTTGACACTGTAGTTAGACCTAGTTAACATTGAGTAGCTTGTTAGAGACGTCTAACAAATTGAGCATTGCCCTGAATAGGGGTGCTCCAAGTAGAGAAAGAGTGAGAACCATGGTTTTGTCTGAAGTAAGAGAAAACGGAACCTATCACGTTAAGCAGTTGCGCGGATTCGGCGATGTTCATCATCATCTGGAGGATCTCGGGTTCATTCCGGGTGAACGGATCACGGTGATATCGCGTATCGGCGGCAATCTTATTGTGAGTGTAAAAGGTTCTCGCGTGGCGCTTTCTTCGGAGCTGGCGCAGCATATTGCTGTGTAGGCAACGTGCGTGGATCGCGTGAAATATCGCTATCAAAAGGTGATGAACGTGCATTGGTGGCACGAAGGTCTTTGTGCCGAACTGTGATCATGTAGCGACTGAACCAACGTTCACGCAGAGTATTGACTAGGTAAATCAGCGGCACTTTTTCACGATGGAATGAAAGTGCAGCAGCGGAAAGGGGGATAGGTGAAAACACTGAGAGATGTAGAGAAAGGTCAAACCGTGCAAGTGACCAAGCTCAATGGTGCGGGTGCAGTAAAACGCCGCATCATGGACATGGGTATTACAAAAGGATGCTCGGTTTACGTGCGAAAGGTCGCTCCACTGGGTGATCCGGTAGAAGTAACCGTTCGCGGGTACGAATTGTCTTTACGTAAAGAAGATGCCCAAATGATAGAGGTAGCTTAACCCTTCTTCCTGAACTGCAGGATGAGACAGCTAAGAGCCGTAATATGAACGGCTTTTTAATTGAAGTGGAGTTAACCTAAACTAACACTGAAAGGAAACTGGTAATGAGAGTTGCACTTGCAGGCAACCCGAATAGTGGTAAAACAACCCTGTTCAATGCCTTGACGGGCGCCAACCAATACGTTGGTAACTGGCCAGGCGTCACCGTTGAAAAGAAAGAGGGTAAACTCAAGGCCGATAAGTCGATCGAGATCACGGACTTGCCTGGTATTTACTCGCTTTCTCCTTACACCTTAGAAGAAGTCGTTGCGCGTAATTTCATTATTGAGGAAAAGCCCGATGCGATTCTAAATATCGTCGACGGCAGCAATCTTGAGCGTAATCTTTACCTGACCACCCAGCTCCTCGAAATGGGGATTCCCGTTGTAGTGGCTGTCAACATGATGGATATCGTTCGCCGCAATGGTGACGAGATCTATACCGAACGACTGGCCCAAGAGCTGGGATGCAATGTCATTGAAATATCGGCATTGAAGGGTGAAGGCATCGACGAGGTAGTGAACTGCTTGAAGACTATCTCCTCGGCGCAGGCTGCAAAGCCAATTACGCTTTCCGCATCCGCAGAAGAAGCGGTCGCGGAAGTTCAGAGCCGTCTTCCTGAAACGGTGCCGGCCAACCTTGCACGCTTCTACGCTATCAAGCTGATCGAGCGCGATGAAAAGATCATCTCGTCGCTCGCCGATGCTCCTAACGTGGATGACGTCATCGAAAAGCTCGAACGCGACAACGACGATGACTCTGAAAGCGTGATCATCAACGACCGCTATGCGTTCATCACTTCGATCATCGATCATTGCCGCAATAAGTCGGCAAGTTCATCGGAAATGAGCATTTCAGACAAGATCGACCGCGTGGTTACTAACCGTGTTCTCGCGTTGCCTATCTTCGTCGTCGTAATGACGCTGGTGTACTATCTGTCCATTTCGACCGTAGGCACCATGGCTACTGACTGGGCCAACGATGGTCTGTTCGGCGATGGTTGGTTCGTCGGCGCTGGTCAAGAGCAGTTCGATGAAGCAACTGAAGAATTCGAAGGCGCAAAGAGCAGCATCGAAGCATTCGAGAAGGCTGCAACCGAAGCAGGTCTTGACCCTGAATCTGAATCCTTCATTGAGGACGCAACGGCAGCGAACGTGGTGGGGAACTACGAGTCGTTCGATGACGAAACCGGCGAGAACGAAGTCATCGACGTCGATGCGGAGGCCTACGAGGAATCTCTCGAAGTGGTAGCGCCTTACGCGGGTGACGGAAATGCCATTGCGGCCTTCACGGCAGCGGCTATGGAAGCGGGTCTCGATCCTGAATCTGAAACCTTTGTTGAGGATGCCACTGAAGCGGGTGTCACTGCAACGTATGTGAATGATGATGGCGAAACGGTAGAGGTCGACGCTGAAGGATATGCTGCTGAACTGGAAGGCTCTGCTCCTGATCCGGCAACGTATGGCACTTGGGTACCGGGCTTGCCGGTCCTGATCGAGAGCGCTCTCGTTGCGGCTGGTTGTGCTGATTGGCTGAAGGCGCTCATCCTTGACGGTATCGTCGCTGGTGTTGGCGCAGTACTCGGCTTCGTACCGCAGATGCTCGTGCTGTTCTTCCTGCTGGCTATTCTCGAGGCTTGCGGCTACATGTCGCGTATCGCCTTCATCCTCGACCGCGTGTTCCGTCGTTTCGGTCTGTCGGGTAAGTCCTTCATTCCGATTCTCGTCGGTACGGGTTGCGGCGTTCCGGGCATCATGGCTTCTCGTACGATCGAGAACCAGAACGATCGTCGTATGACGGTCATGACCACGACCTTCATTCCTTGTAGCGCGAAGATGCCCATCATCGCCCTGTTCGCTGCAGCGATCTTCGGCGGAGTTTGGTGGGTCGCTCCTTCCGCGTACTTCCTCGGCCTAGCTGCGATTCTGTGCTCGGGTATTGTTTTGAAGAAGACGCGCTTCTTCGCAGGCGATCCTGCTCCGTTCGTCATGGAACTGCCGGCATATCACCTGCCCACGGTCGGTGGCGTTCTGCGCAGCATGTGGGAACGCGCCTGGTCGTTCATTAAGAAGGCCGGTACGATCATCCTCCTGGCCACCATCGTTGTTTGGTTCATTTCGAGTTATGGCTTCATTGATGGTGTGTTCCAGGCGGTCGAAGACCAGAACGACTCGATCCTGGCTATTCTCGGTGGCGCGATCTGCTGGATCTTCAATCCTCTTGGTTGGGGCGATTGGCAGGCGGCAGCTGCGGCAGTAACGGGCCTTATCGCTAAGGAGAACGTCGTTGGTACGATGGGTATCCTCTATGCGGGCGATGCGGGCTGGTACGAGAACGTTCAGGCTTCCTTCACGATGGTCGCTGCGTATTCGTTCATGGCATTCAACTTGCTTTGCGCTCCGTGCTTCGCAGCCATGGGTGCTATCAAGCGCGAAATGAACAACCGTAAATGGTTCTGGGCTGCGGTCGGTTATCAGTGCGGTATCGCCTGGGTCGTCGCTCTGTGGATCTACCAGTTCGTCGGCGTGCTGACCGGTGAAGTTGCCTTCGGTGTGTTCACGGTAGTGGCTATCATCCTGTTCGTAGCGTTCTTATGGCTGCTCTTCCGTCCTAACAAATGGCAGAACAAAGCAACTTCCGTTCGCGCGGTGGATGTCGAAATGTAAGTCATCGTTCATGTGCTGGGGGCCAAGGCGCGCCCCTAGCATGTGAATTACAAGAGAAGTTCGATGCCCGCAGCGTACATCTGATACGATGCGGGCACGTTCTAAGAACATAACGAGACGTCGCCTGAAAAGGCAGCGCCTCATCACAGAGGGCTCTTCGGCAAAAGAACGTTCTGTGATGAGATAAAGAACTACTTTGGTAGGAGAGGTGATAGCGCATGAATATAGGCACATTCGTCGTAGCGGCTATTCTCGTTGTTATTGTCGCGGCGATCATCGTGAGCATGGTACGCACGCATCGCGCGGGAGGTCATGTGGGATGCGATAGCTGTGGTGGTTGTGATTGTTCTACCTCGCAGCCGACGGCTCACGGCGCTCACGCAGGTGGCTGTGGTTGTTCGAACATGGATGCCATGATCGAGCACATGAATGAGGATCTGAAGGGGAAGTAGGACCCGTAAGATCGCATAAGGGGCAGGATTCATCGACCCGTGCTCTGCAGGTAAATGAAAATGGACTCCGCTTAAGGAGTCCATTTTTTTTTGAGTAAGGCAATGGCGCTGCAGTGGTGAAGCGGTTGTCCTGTGAAGAGGTGGCTTCGTGTGGCGAAGTGGCGACCTCGCTGCAGTTGGCGAAGCGGCTGTTCTGTAGCGGCCTTGTGCGCCGAACCGAACCGAGCTTTCGCATGCCGCTGCGGCGGCCTTGCAGCGATCTTATTCTTCGATAAGGCGGAAGTACACCACGCGCACACCGGTGTCTTCGGAGGTGACGATGCTCTTCGATTCGAAGATCTTCAGCGATTCGACGAAGGGTACGAACTTGCGGAAGCCGAAGTTACGGGTGTCGAAGTCCGGCAGGCGCTTTGATAAGCGAGCGCCTAAGCGCGAAGAGATGATCCAGCCATCATCAGCGCTGAATTCTTCGGTGATCTCTAGCAACGCTTCGGTTACCACCTTAATGTCCGAACCTTCGCCGTATACCTCGGACGTGTCGTCGGTATCGGCGGATGCCTTGGTGCTCTCCAGGGGCTCCGAAGAAGGATGCTCTGCCGCGGAAGATGATCCGTGATTGTTGCTCTTAGAGCGCTCGGGCGCGGACGCCTTCGTGGCATTGCCGTGAGATGCAGCAGCTTCCTTCGTCTTCGTGCGTTCCGAAGAAGAGGATCGCGCATCCTGAGCCTGGGCCGCCTCCTGCTCTTGGATCTGCGCCTGGCCCTGCGCCTGCGCCTGGCCCTGCGATTTCTTGGTGTTCTTGGCGTGTGCTGCGCGATAGAGCAGATCAAGGTATGAGAACTTGTTGCACGCGGAAATGAACGAGCGAGGGGTCTTCTTTTCTCCCATGCCGAGCACGAACATTTGCGATTCGCGCAAACGGCTGGCAAGGCGCGTGAAGTCCGAATCGGACGATACGATGCAGAACGCATCAAGATTGTTCTGGTAGAGCAGGTCCATCGCATCGATGATCAGCGCGGAATCGGACGAGTTCTTACCAATGGTATTGCTGAATTGCTGGATAGGCTGAACTGCGTTTTCGAGCAGCACCTTCTTCCAGGAGTTGAGGTGAGTGGTGGTCCAGTCACCGTAAATACGTTTATATATGACGTTACCAAGGCTGGCTGCCTCCTGCAGGATGATGCTGGCGTATTTACTGGAAATGTTCTCAGCATCGATCAGGATGGCTATCTTTAGTTCTTTTTCCACGGGTATCCTTTCGGCAGGTAGAGAACTACCTGATGAACATGGCATCGCCAAAGGAAAGCAGACGATAGTTCCGCTTAATGGCATGGCGATATGCCCTCATAATATTGTCGCGACTTGAAAATGCTGAAACGAGCATCATGAGCGTCGAGCGCGGCACATGGAAGTTGGTGATGATAGCATCTACCACACGGAAATCGTATCCAGGCAGAATGTAGAGGCTGGTCGCGTCGCGGTCGCGTGCGCGCAGCTGTCCCTCTTCGGTGTCCCATGCTGATTCAAGACTGCGAACACTGGTGGTGCCCACGGCTATAACGCGTCCGCCGCGTGCTTTCGTTTCGTTGATGGTGTCTACGCAGCGCTGGCTTACCGTGTAGCGCTCGGTGTGGATCTGGTGATCGCGCGGGTTGTCTTCTTCCACGATGCGGAAGGTGTCGAGTCCTACTTCCAAGTGGACCGTTTCCCAGCCGATGCCCTTTTCTTTAATGCGCTCGATCAATTCGGGCGTGAAGTGAAGCCCTGCAGTAGGAGCGGCGGCCGATCGCTCTTCGTGAGAGTAAACGGTCTGATACAGCTCTTCGTCGCCCGCGTAGTTCTTGATGTAGGGCGGCAGGGGTGCGTGCCCTACGGCGTGGAGCGCTTCGTCAAGCGAAGGCAGCTCGGTAGTCAGGCGTACCAAGCGCTCGCCCTTGTTGGCGCCTTCTACCCAGTCGACTACTTCAGCGGAAAGAACGACCTGGCCGTCTTTATTGGTGAAGTCCACGACGGCGCCGGGCTTCAAGCGCTTGCCGGGGCGAACGAGCGCTTCCCATGTGGCGCTCTGGTTGGTCTTAGGGGCATGCTGACCCGATTCGCGCAGCAAAAGCACTTCGGATACGCCGCCCGTAACGCGCTTGGCGCCTATGAGGCGCGCGGGCATGACGCGCGTTTCGTTGGCTACGAGCAGGTCGCCCGGCTTCAGGTAATCGATGATGTCCTTGAAGATCTTGTCTTCAAGTGATCCGGTGTCGCGCTTCATAACAAGCAGCTTGCATTCATCGCGTACTGCAGCAGGTTCTTGCGCGATCGAGGTTTCGGGTAGATCGTAATCAAAATCATCGGTAGTCAGTGCTGCCAATTTTGCTCTTCTCTCTTCTTCTTTTTTCTTCTTGCGAGCGGCTTTGCGTTCTGCCCGTTCCTGGGCCGCTTCCTTGTCGGAATAGGCGCATCCGCAATAGTTCTGACGGTACATGCCCAGATCGCGGCTTCGCTGGGTAGCCTGCGGATAATAGGGGCGGTAGTCTTCGAAAACGGCGACGATATCATCATAACAAGCTGCCGCACGGACCAGTTCTTCTTCGATGATCGGAGTGTACTGGTAGGGGCTTACTGAAAGCGTGGTGCCAATGCCTTCGAATCCGTTCTCGTGCGCATAGCGCGCGAGCTCTTCGATGCGAAGGCGATAGCAGGCGCGGCAACGCTGCTCGCGATGTTCAGGCGTGCCGTCCCACATCTGGGCGATGGCCTTTTGCCAGCGCGCGGGTTCGTAGGGACCTTCGATAACGGGGATGCCCTGTTCGCCCGCCCAATTCAAAAGCGTTTCAAAGCGGTGGTGATACTCGGATTCAGGCGCAATATTCGAATTCAGATACGCGATGGTTATATCGTGCCCTGCTTCGGCGAGTATTCGTACAGGTTCGAGCGAACACGGACCGCAGCATGCGTGAAGTAGTATTTTCATAGGTTCGTCTTTGCTCCTTCCACCGTACTCTATACTAGCATCTGATAATCGATTCGAGTCGTATAGGAAGGAATGCCCACAATGCCCCAACGAGCTTATAAGGGAATTTTCTTCGATTTGGACGGGACGTTGCTTCCCGTAGATATGGATGCGTTCTTAAGGGCCTATTTCAAAAGCTTCGCTCAATTCGTCGCAAAGAAGGGATATGACCCTGAATTGTTCATCGAAGCACTTAACGGCGGTGTGCGCGCCATGATGGATTCTGCGGGTGGCCGTAATGACGAGCGCTTTTGGAGCACGTTCTGTTCTGTTATAGGCGGGAGCCGGACCGATCACGATGCCATTATGGATGAGTTCTACCAGGGACCCTTCGATGAACTGGGCGCCTTGATCACACCGGCCCCTGAAGCGGCGAAAGCGGTGGATGTGCTGGTGGAGAAGGGGTATCGCCTCTATCTGACCACAATGCCGCTGTTCCCCCGTATCGCGGTGGAGAAGCGCCTTCTGTGGGCGGGCTGTTCGCCGGAATCGTTCGAGCGCATTACCACGTTCGATAACTCCACGAGCACCAAGCCTAATTTGGCATACTATCGCGAGAACATCGAAGCTATTGGCCTGCCTCCGCAAGAACTGTTGATGGTAGGCAACAATACGCGTGAAGATCTAGTGGCTTTGGAGCTGGGCCTTGATGGGTATCTGGTGACCGATTGGCTTTTGAATCCGAACGACTTCGATATTGAAAGCGTGAAGCATGGCTCGATCGCCGATTTCCTGGCATTCGTACAAGCGCTGCCTGCGTGCGAAAGCGCGGGTGAGCGCTAATGAGCTTGTTCGATTTCGCGATCGAGGCGCAATCGGGACATGCGCGCGCAGGTTCGTTCGAGACCGCTCATGGCACCGTGCGCACTCCTTTGTTCATGCCGGTGGGAACCAGTGCGACCGTTAAGGGTATTTGTCCGCAAACGCTGCACGAGATCGGTTCGCAGATCATCCTTTCCAATACGTATCATTTGTCGCTGCGCCCAGGGGCCGATCTTATCGCCGAAGCGGGTGGCCTGCATAAATTCATGGCCTATGATGGTCCTATCCTGACTGATTCGGGCGGGTTTCAGATCTTTTCATTGGCCGACACGCTGAAGCTCGATGATGATGGCGTGACGTTCTCGTCCATTTACGACGGAAGCAAGATCCGCTGGACGCCTGAGACCAACATGGATATTCAGCAGAAGCTCGGGGCCGACATCATCATGCAGCTGGATCAGTGCCCGCCCTATCCGGCAACGCGCGAATTCGTTCAACGTGCGGTGGATCTGTCGAGCGCATGGGCGAAGCGTTGCTTGGCGGCGCACACGCGCGAAGATCAGGCGCTGTTCGCTATTTGCCAGGGCGGCATGAATCTTGATATGCGCCTTGAATCCATCCGTCGTTTGAAAGAGATCAGCGATGAAAGCGTGCGTTCGGGTCATAAGGATTTTAAGGGCTTTGGCATTGGTGGATATTCGGTCGGCGAAGACCACGAGGTCATGTTCGAAACGCTCGGCGATGTAGCACGTGCGTGCCCGGAAGATAAGCCCCGTTATGTGATGGGTGTAGGCAACCCCACGACGTTGGTGCGTGCGGTGCACGAAGGTGTCGACATGTTCGACTGCGTGCTTCCTACGCGAACAGCGCGTATGGGAACCGCGTTCTCTTCTCAGGGCCGCATGAACATGCGCAACGCGCGTTTCATTCACGATTTCAACCCGATCGATCCGACTTGTACGTGCCCTACGTGCCAGACGCATAGCCGCTCGTACATCCGTCATTTGGTGAAGCAGAACGAAATGCTGGGCAGCGTGCTCTTGAGTATTCATAACCTGCATTTCCTCATTCATCTGATGGAGCGTGCGCGCGAGGCCATCTTGCAGGGCGCTTACGAAGAGTTCTATCAGGAGTGGATGAATTCGCCTGCTGCGCGGGATTACTGATACGAGTCGCGCGCGACCACCAGCTGCGTAAGATCGCTTGCCATGAGGGATCGTCGGCTATGCGAAATCGCTCGCTGTGCGATATCGTGCGGGAGGTCGCCAGTGCTCGCTGCGCGGGATTACTGATTTTTTTGATAAGTAACAATGGATTAACGTTTGAGCAGCTATTATTAAACGTTAGGTAATTTAGTAGAATGCACCATCTTCTTTCCAGAGTCATGAAAGGCTCGGATGGTGCTCATAAGGCGCGTCTTCATGCGTGCCATTCGCTAGAAGGAACAGTATGGCCGACACATCGAAAAGCGAAAAGAAGCAAGAAAAGAAGAAGGAAAAGGATCGCCTTCGTGCCGAGCGAGCCAATCGCAGTGCAGCGAGCAAGCGTAAGAAAGAACGCGAAAAGCGCAGCAAGCGATCGGGCAGCGGCAACGATAGGCGCCGCAATATGTGGCTTCTGGTGGTAACGACCCTTATCGTTATTGCTTCCATCTTCATGTTCATGCCGCCCCAGGAAAAGATCAATCAGGGTCTTGATATCCAGGGTGGTCTTTCGGTGGTCCTGTCGGCGCAAAGCACCGATGGTGAAGAGATCAGCGCTGAAGACATGGAAAAATCGCGCGCGATCATCGAATCGCGTGTTAACGCATTGGGCGCTTCGGAGGCAACGGTCCAGGTACAGGGAACTGACCAGATCCTGGTTCAGATTCCCGGTCTGTCCGATACGGAAACGGCACTTGAGACCATCGGTAAGACGGGTAAGTTGGAATTTGCCCGTGCCGATACGTTCACTAATTCCGAAGACCAGACTGCTATTCAAAGCGGCACCTACATGCAGCAGCAGACCATTACGGACAATTATGGCAACAGCTTCCCCACAGGCGAAATGGTATATCGCAGCGTAGAGGATGGCACGTATACGCCTTTGATCACGGGTGAGAACATCACGCGCGTAACGGTCGATAAAGCAAGTGAGACCAGCTCATACTATGCGGTCAACATTACGCTTGACAGCGAAGGCGCTCAGGCGTTCGCTCAGGCAACGCGCGATCTTGTTTCCACGAACGGTCAGATCGTCATCGTCCTAGACGGCGAGATCCAGTCGGCTCCTGCGGTGCAGTCCGAAATCACCGATGGCAACGTGTCCATCACGGGTAACTACACGCTCGAGGAAGCGCAGATGCTCCAAACCGTTCTGGAATCGGGTTCCTTGCCGGTAAGCTTCCATTATGAGCAGAGCCAGGTCGTAGGCCCGACCCTCGGTCAGGATGCGCTGATGAGCGGCTTGCTCGTTGCGATCCTCGGTCTGACGCTGGTTATCCTGTACCTGTTGGTGTTCTACCGTGGCCTTGGTTTCTTGACCGCGTGCGCCATGGTGGTGTTCGCCATTTTCTATCTGGGCTTGCTGGCAACGCTTTCTGCGTTCGGTCTGTTCTCGCTGTCGCTCGCAGGTATCGCGGGTATCGTTCTGACCATTGGTATGGCGGCGGACTCGTCCATTCTGGTATTGGAACGTTTCCGTGAAGAGATCCGCATGGGACGCAGTGTTCGTGCAGCATCTAAGACGGGTGTGTGGCACGGCATTCAGACCTCCATCGACGCCGACTTGGTAACGCTCGTTTCGGCGCTGACGCTGTTCTTCTTGGCTTCGGCTTCGGTCAAGGGCTTCGGCATGACCCTTGCGCTGGGTATCGTGTGCGACATCGTCATGATGCTCTTGCTTAAGGCACCGCTCATTCGCCTGTTGGCTCCGCGCGTTATTGCGAAGCACCCTGGGTTCTGGGGCGTCAAGGACAGCCAGGAAGCGGCTTATGTATATGCCGAACTGGCTGATACCACGTTGGCTCCTGAAGAGGCTGCGGAGCTGGCCGCGCGATCGGGCTCGGCTTCGGACGATGTAAAGGCCGACGAACCACGTTCGGTTACGTTCAAGACGCTCGATCAGTTGAAGGGACGCTTCCTTCGCCACGACATCAACTTCATGGGTGCGCGCAAGATCCTGCTGTCGGTTTCCGCGGCGCTTATCGTGCTTTCCGTTGCCGTTGTGGGCATCAAGGGCGTTGACTTCGGTATTGAATTCGTGGGCGGCACATCGGTCGCGTTCCATGATACGGGCGATATTACGATCGAAGATATGCGTGCGGCATGCACCGATGCGGGCGAGCCCGAAGCGGTCGTGCAGACCACCAACACCGATGGTTCGGCGGGCTTCTTGATCCGCACTACTAATACTTCGCCTGAAGCAGCTGCTACGATGGCTAACCAGGTGGCAAGCGCACTGGGTATTTCGACCGATAGCTTCGAAGTGAACACGGTCGGTCCTGACTGGGGCGCTGGCGTTATCCAGGCGTCGGTCATCGCATTCGTGGTATCGCTTCTGCTGATCATTGCCTATATTGCCGTTCGCTTCGAATACAAGATGGGCATCATGGCGGTAGTCGCCTTGCTGCACGACTTGGTCATCGTGGTGGGCATTTACGCGCTGGTCGGACGTGAGATCACCCCGAACATGGTGGCTGCATTGCTGACCATTCTGGGTTATTCGCTCTACGACACGGTGGTCGTGTTCCATCGCATTAACGACAACATGAAGGAATCCGGCATTAAGTGCACCTTCATGTCCATGGCGAACCATTCCATCAATCAGGTGTTCGTCCGTACCATCAATACGACCTTGACGTCGTTCGTGCCAGTATTCGGCATGCTGCTGTTCGGTGGCGAAACGCTGAAGGACTTCGCGTTCGCAATGGCCATTGGTTTGATCGCGGGTTCGTATTCTTCCATCGCAGTTGCAACGCCGTTGTATGCTATGTGGAAGTCGCGCGAGGCGAAGAACGCCAAGCTCATCAAGAAGTACGGCCCCGAAGTGCAGCTGTTCACGTTCGCGTCTACGCCGTATCCCGTTCCGGCTTTGCAGGCCGCGGGCGAGGGTAGTGCCGCATCGGTTGACGCTGCTGCAGCGGGTTCCGCTGGTGCAACGGATGCTTCGGGAAATTCAAGTGAAAAAGTAGGCAAGAGCGCCTACAAGAACCATAAAGGGAGGAAGAAACGATGAGAGAGGGTAGCGCGCCAAATTTTGCTCCACCCGTGGAGGAAGGCATCGTATTTACGTTCCAGGACGAATCGGGTGATACGGTCGATCTGGAATTCTTGGGCCTGATCATCCATCAGGACCGTCGCTATGGCTTCTTCTACAACATTGGGGAAGGTAGTGAAGTCGGCGGATCGGGCGAGGTTACGGTTCTGGAAGTGACCGAGCTTGATGAAGACGGTCAGCCTGCTGGTTTCGAGTTGGTTCTCGACGACGCCATCGCACAAGAGGTATACCGGGCTTTCCAGGTAGCAACAAAAGATCTTTATGACTTTCAATAGGCAAAGCGCGCTTCGGCGCGCTGCCTTGTTTTAAGGGGTAATTATGAACAGTCACGTTCCCTTTCCTGCGATCACGGGGCACACGCATCTTGTTTCGATGATCGGAAGTCCGGTAGCGCATTCGGCATCTCCGGCAACGCATACGCTGGCGTACCAGAAGGTGGGCATCGATGCGGTTTTCCTGGTGTTCGATGTTGATGAAGAGGGATTGCCGGCGGTTATGGAAGCGTTCCGTAAGATGGGCGGTTGGGATAGCACGACCGTTACGATGCCCTGTAAGCAGGCGGTTATTCCTTATCTTGATGATATGAGCGAAGCGGCGCGCCTGATGGGTACCGTGAACGTGGTAAGGAAAGAAGCTGATGGGACCATCAAGGGTTATAACTCTGATGGCGAAGGCTTCATGAACAACCTTATTAAGCAGGGGGTTCAGGTAGAGGGCGCTACGATGGTGCTGGTGGGTCCTGGCGGTGCGGGATCGGCCATTTTGGTTCAGGCGGCCCTTGATGGCGTGGCGCAGCTAGATGTGTTCGCGCGTGAAGGGGGCAGGTCGTATGCTCATGCGCTGGAACTGGCACAGCGGGTGCAAGAGGCAACGAGCTGTACGGTGAATGTGTATGCCCTTGAAGATGCTGATCAGTTGCGCGATTCTATTGCGCAGGCCGACATTTTGGCTAACTGTACCAATGTTGGCATGGGGAAGGATAACGCCGACACGCCCGTACCGGCAGAGTTCCTGCACTCGAAGGTGGCGGTCGCCGATGTGATCTATACGCCGCCCGAGACGCAGCTTCTTAAAGATGCGCAAGCTGTGGGTTGCCGCACGTTCAACGGGCTCGGGATGCTTGATGAGCAGGCGGTAGCGGCCGATAAGATCCGCTTCGGCGTGGAAATCCCCATCGACGAAATACGCGCCGAACTCAACGGGGAATCCGCGTAGGGGCGTATTCGGCTACTGCTTCTCAATGGAGTACTCGCGAAGAAGTAACCACATAGATTTGCGCCATTCATCGCCTCGAAAGCACCGACTTCGGGGCGATGAATTGTTTAGTTCTCCTTAGATTCTTTGTTGTGCTTAATCGCAAATCCCATTTCTTGCAGCAGGGTGTCAACGGTGTATGCGCATAAGTCGGTTTTAAACTTGTTGTATGTTTCAAGCACTTCGGCCGTGAATTTTTTGAAGCTGCTTTTGAGTAGTATCTTCTTTAGACATGAGGCCATTTTGGCATAGCTCTCATTGCCAGATGTTCCAATGACTGCGCAATAGAGTCTCTCGTCGTGAGCGCATAGGTTCCTGAATCCCACGAGAACACTGAAGCAGCGGCGTAGGTCTTGCGGAGAGAGGCGTGGTGCATCTGTATCGTTTTTTGATTCGACAATCAGTTTGCATACTTTGTTTTGGACTCGTCGTTCGCATAATTGGTAGAAATGGGCTATGTTGCCAAAAGTAAGGTCGTTTGAAAGAACCCATAAAGGAACAAATCCGTATTGTTTGATGTAGTGCTTGATGAACGGCCTAGTATTGGGCCCGATAACTTGTTTTCCATTCAGTGTCTCCATTAGCTTTACAAGGTTTCTTTGATGAAGCTGTGTACGTTTGTTTTTTTGAGCTGCTCGGTACAAGATAGTCGCTGGGCTCGCAAAACGAATCACGCTGAAGGTACTCATTTGGTTCTGGGTGTGTCTCGCAGAAAGAGTGGATGACTGACGAGCGCATAATGGCTTCTGCTTGGGTGAGATATTTGAACGTGACGGATCGTAGTTCTCGATCGAATAAAAACAACGAATATATCCATGCGAACTGCGTTCCTTTGCGGTAGATATCACTTGATTGCGATTGCATGGCTTCAGTATCCAGGAAGGGGCGCTTGTATCCATTGATGATGGCGTAATAGCTTTCTCTCTGCAGCGCGAATTTTGTATTGCTATCGGTGCAGATACCTCTAGATTCCATGAGCTCAATAAGTTCTTCTATGGTTTTGAATTCCTTTGCCATATTTGCTCCTAAAAATCAGAAAGCCGCAAGGCGTTGGCCTTGCGACTTTCCTAGTCTCCGCCTCACTTAGAGTCCACGGATCCGTATCAGTCCTAGTATTCTAGCAGAATAAAGGTGTTGTTTCAAGGACGCCTATTTGCTGGTTGCGTTTCTATACGTTGGTCATATTTGTTTTCACTAGCGCAATATTATTATGACCCGCTACTGCTCCTCAGCGGGTGTGTAATAGGTGTTCAGCACGGTTTCGTATGCGGCTTTTTGGTCAATGGTGTATTCCGAGTTCTTGCCGGGTTGGCTCATTTCGCCCGTCAGCGCGGTGGCGTTGAGTGTGGTCATGCCGTTTTGCTGGACTACGGAAGCTAGGTAGCTGAATTCATTTGCTCCCAGATTCGTAATGGCGTATTCACCCGCCAAGTTGTATAGGTTCACCAGGATGCTCACATCACCCTTGGCGGCTTGTAGTGCTTGGCTGAAGTAGGTTTCCAGGAACTGCTTTTGGCGCGCCTGGCGGTCGAGCGAAGAGGTGCTTACGGAAGTGTCGCGATACTGTACGTAGTGCAGTGCGTTCTTCCCGAACAGTACGGTGGGTTCATCTTCGTACGCGTTCGCTTTGGTGACGGTTTGCAAGGGAGTCAGGCTAACGCCGCCAATGGCATCCGCCAGCGGACCGATGCTGTTCATGTCCAACGAGAAATAATATTCAATAGGAATGTTGTACAGCAGGCGTGATGCGGCACGTGCGGTGTTCTCGCAGCTTGACTCGCGTCCATCGCCGTAGCCATACGCAAGGCAAAGTTGCATCTTTTCCTGGCCTACGTAGCGGTCGTCCGCGTAAAGATCCACGTCAACCATGGAATCGCGGGGTAGGATGATGGGCTGAACCGTGCCCTTTTCGGTATCTATGGCCATTACGAAAACGGCATCGGCCTGGCCGGCGTTCTCACCTTCTTGGGCGATGGTCTTACGGTCGAAGCCGATCATAAGAACAGAAACCATGTTCTCGTTCAGGGTATATTTCTTGCCCTCGTACGTTACGGTCTTGCCCTCGTCATACGTGGCGGCTTCTTCGCTGGTTTCAGGGTTGGCGTTCGCCATGGGGCTTTTCAAGGCGCCTTCGCCCGCTTTTATGAAAGCGAACGCACCCAGGGCGATACCTGCAATAAGAAGCACTGCAACGCACAGCGCGATCACAATGTTGCGCTTGCGCTTTTTGGCATGGCTCGTCTTGTGGCGCTTGCGTATTACGCCTTCGGCATGTTTGGGTTGTGGGGCGAATTTTGCGGTTTCGTTCGCAGCACTGTTCGTGTCATCAGTAAAGTTATCTGCATCATTGGCGGTGTTGTTCGCGTCAGCAACAGGGCCATCTGCGTCCTTGGCGTTGCTGCTTGCGTTTAACGTCGATTCGTCCAGCGGGGACTCTTCGTTATTTGGTTGGTTGGTCATTGGTTAGAACTCCGGTTACCAGGTAGCGGGTCGTTGTGCGGGATGCATCGCCCATGCAGGTGCTCAGTTGTACGATCTTGTCCGAGCTTTCCAGGGTGGCGCCTTCGCGTACGTTCACCAGCATTGAACTGGGATTGAGTACGCTGGCAAAATACGATTCGCGTACTTCAGCGTCAGAAAAATCAAATGAATTAAGAATGTGCCTGTTGTCGTATTGGTATGCAGCCACAATTTGGTAGGTAAGAATGTGGCCCGGCGTGTAGATGTAGAGCTCCGTATTGTTAGCGAAGAACTCTGGGTCTTCAAATTCATGGAGCTGTGTGAACATGCTGCCGTTCTTCATGTTGTGGCCGTACAGCACGGTCACAGGATCGGAAAAGTCGGTACTGTTCATGCCTTGAGAATAAATGGACCCTTCTACGGCATATTCGCCGGAGGAGTTGTGGTCAAGATAGAACGAATCGTCGCCTGCCCGCTGCATTACGGGAAGGTTGATATTGGTGCCGGGGATATAGATCCAGGCGTAGATATCGGGGTTCTTCTGCTTTTCAGCAATGAAGTCGATAGGGTTGTCTTCCAGCACGGGTTCGCTGCTAGGGATGGGGTTTCCTTGTTGCTCCTGAGCCGCGCGGTCCATTTCTGCTTGCTGCCATATTAAATATGCGCAACCAGCTAGCCCGCAGCAAAGGAGCACGACAAGCAAAAGAACAAGGGCACGGTTCTTGTTCGTGCCCTTGTTCTGGTTTTGGCTTATGTGTTTTGGTTCAGCCATAGGTGCAGGTGCGCGCCTTATTTGGTCATGCGCTTGCGAAGTGCGAAGGCAACAGCGCCTGCGCCAACGAAGCAGATGCCGGAAGCGGCAGCAACCAGGGTCATGTCAACACCGGTCTGAGGGGAAACGCTGCTGGTGTCAGCTGCGGTGGTGCCGGTTGCGGTGGTGGGATCAACTACAACAGTGAAGATGGAAAGACCGTCGGTCTTAATGATGATGTAGCCGTCAGCGGAAACGGTGGCTTCCTTAACTTCGGTGGTGCCATCGTTGTGCTCGATGAATACCTTAGCGTTAGCGCCAGCGTACTTGGTGCCAACGTTGAAGGTCAGGGTGATGTCGGTGGCATCGCCCGTGGTGTTGGTTACCTCGAAGGATGCAACAACAACTTCGCTGCCGGAAAGTACAACATTGGAAGCCTGCTTCGGGGTTTCAGCTACGGTAAGATCGCCGGTGCCGTTCGCGGTTACGGTAAGGGTCGTGCCGTTAGATGCGCCAGAGGATCCCTCAATGATGCTGGGGCTTGGTGCGGCAAAGGCCATTGCGGGCAATGCCAGTACCATGGCTGCTGCGAGTACTACGGCGAACAATTTCTTCTTCATGAATACCATCCTTTATACAATTCATGCATTGTGATCCTGAAGTGTAATTTCAGGGAATAATACCAGCTGAGCACATGCCCTTGAAGTGCTTTGAAACCAGTGATGGGCATGGTGTTATGAGGGGCGGGATTCGTGTAATGAAGTATCGGGTAGCTGAGATGGGGCGCTTTGGGCGGGGCGCTTGAGATGGGATGCTTCGATTCGCCTGGGGATCGCACGCTGATGCCGCTGTCTCCCGACCCATCGCCGCGGCGGCGGGTTGTCGCCATCTTGAACGCGGTCTCATTACAATAACCACACGAGTAAGGGCTTGTTGTAATAAACACATGAGTAAGGGTTCGTTGCAATAATCGCATGACTTAGTAATTCTTCGCGCGAATGGGGGGCGAGAGCCACTCCCTTGCTTTATCATTAGTCGAACTACGTATCAGAATTATCGTTGTTCGGTACTTCAAATGGTGCGTACAGCCTGTTCTTAGGTTTTGCTTGCCACATATTTTGGATAGATGCGCCAAGTGCTCGTGCGGCTTGGTTCGGATCTTCGCATCCGCCGCCCCCGCACAGTTCGCTCTCGTGCGTTCATGCGGCTTGGCTAAGTCTTCGCGTTCGCGCGGCTTGGTTCATGCGGCCTGCTCGAACTATCGTGTCCGTGCGGCCTGCTTGGCCCATTGCGTTCGTGCGCCATCCAATAATATGCGGCATGCGAAGGGTAGAACGGGGCAGTGCACGTGTACCGCATTTCAATTGTTGATACCGATAAAAAAACGGTCAAGGTAATTGAAAATGTTATCAAGAACCACCCGCTGGGTTCGATCCTTGAAGTGAAGGTGTTGTCGTCGACCGAAGACCTGCAGCGGCTTTTCGGAGATTCCTACACGCCTGAAGATGGTGCACCCGATGTGGCCATTGTGGATGCTAACTTTGGCGGCAAGCACTTGTTGGGCATTGGATTGGTGAAAATGGTCCAAGCGCGCAAGCCCAGCATGCAGGTGATATACACCACCAACAACCTTGAAGGCATGAGTGCGGTTTATTCTACGGATCACGTATGCACCTGCTTGAAACCACTTAATCGATTAGAGCTTGAAGGTGCATTCGGCAAGGCTCTTGCCAAATACTTCGCCGAAGCTAACAGGCCCATGGGTGTGCGCGTGAACGGCAATCTTGTTACCGTGATGCCTTCCCAAATTTCTTATGTGGAATCCAATCGCCGCAAGGTCGTGCTTCACGTAGATGGCAAAGAACTTGAAACGTATGCGTCTATCGGGTCGTTGTTGGAGGTGCTGCCGGGTACGTTCGCGCAATGTCACAAGAGCTTCTTGGTGAACCTGGCGTACGTGTCTGAACTGCGCAAGGACGATATTCTGCTGCATGATGGCACCGTCATTCCCGTAAGCCAAAAGCGCCGTAAAGAAATGCAAGAAGCATTGAAGTCGTTCTTGCGTCAAAGAGTGGTGGGGGGATCCACGCGAAAAGCGGGTGAAGGCTCGTTGTCCTAGCGGTTCCGAAGGGCTTTTGGGTGGCTGGATCTGGCGTTCAAGAAAAGCGTCGTAATAGCGGCTTTTTCGAACAATTTTTTTACATTCCTCATTGGGTAAAACGCTCGAAAAATGCAGATTTTGTCGTGCCGCCAAAACCGTCAATTACTTGTTACTTGAAAAGCATCGCTTGATACAAAGCATCTTAAATAGAACGCATTCAATTTTTATCATAAGCAACGTCTAAGGCGTGGGTGTGCCTATGGGTACGAACCACGCGCAAGGAAGCCGCCTGAACAGGCGGTTTTTTGCGCAGGTAGCCCGTGTTATGTTCTGCACATCTGTAAATCGCGCATGTAGTGCGCAAGAAGGAAAAAAGAATGACGTTATTAGAGCTTTTGCAGCTGCTTAAAAAGCATCTGAAATTGGTTATCGCGCTGCCTATTGTCTGTGCAGTTGCCGTTGCGGCGTATGCGTGGCTATTCATGCCTAATACGTACACGGCTTCGGTTTCCATGTACGTGCTGGCATCTTCGGAAGATTCCGCATCTAATACCACTATGCAAAGCGATCTTTCCGCAAGCCAGATGCTTACCAATGACGTTGCACAGCTCATTATGAGCGAGCGCATTACGGCTGAAACCGCAAGCGCGCTTGGTATGACCACAACTGAGCTGGCTAAATACAAGGTGAACGTGACCAGTTCTACCACCACGCGTCTTGTGACCATTGATGTTACGGGCAAGAGCCCTTCCACTACGGCATCGGTCGCTAACGGCATTGCCAGCGCAACCAACACCACGGCAAAAGAGATCATGGCCGTTGAAGCGGTGAACGTGATCGACCAGGCCGTTACGCCGGGAAATCCTTCCGGTCCTAACCGTCCCATGTACGCCGCAGTGGCTTTCCTCGCAGGCTTGTTCATCGCCATTGCCATTGTTGTGGTGATGGACATGGTCAACACCCGCATCCGTAAGCCTGAAGAAATCGAAGAACTGCTGGGATTGCCTGTTATCGGTCGCATCCCGGTCACCAAATAAGGAGGTGCACAGAATGGCTAGGAACAATCGTCGTAAGGGCAATGCGCTAGAAATTGCCAACGCAGTAAAAACGCTGTACGCGAACATCCGCTTTGCGTCTGTGGACCATCCCGTTAAGAGCATCGTGGTTACCAGTTCGGTGCCCAACGAAGGCAAGACCACCACAACGTGCGAACTGGCGAAGGCCATCGCCGGCGCGGGTAATACGGTGCTGCTTATTGAATGCGACATGCGCCGCCGCGATCTGGCTACCAGGCTCGATGTTCGTCCCGCAAAGGGGTCGTACGCGGTAATGTCCGGCGATTGCACGCTGGAGCAGGCAGTTGCCAAAACCGCAACGAAGGGCGTGTTCTTCCTGGACACAGAACCCAACATCCCGAACCCTGCGGACCTGCTTTCTTCCCGTGCGTTCGCACGCCTAATAGAAGAAGCGCAAGGGGTCTATGACTATGTGGTTCTTGATACGCCTCCCGTTGGCACGTTCGTTGATGCGGCTATTGCGGGCCGTTTGGTAGACGGCGTTGTGTTGGTTGCCAAGATGGGTGGCCCCAAGCGCGATGAATTGCTTAACGCCTATGACCAGCTGGTAAAGGCGGACGCCCACATTCTGGGTGTGTGCGCCACCTTCTGCGAAGGCACGGGCAGCGAATACTACTACGCCTATTACGACAAGGGCGGCAATCGTTTGGATATGGATACCCTGAATGAAGATGGGCATCCCGCTGAATTCAGCACCTTGCCCGAACAGCGAATCGCCCGTTCGCGTCCTATGCGTCATGCGGCTCCGTCTCCTGCGTCGGCCGGGCCTCAGGCTCGGGCCGGTCAGCCTGCGTCTTCGCAGGGAGCGCCAGCTTCCGGCGTTAACCCGGTGCGCGTAGATAGGAGGGGCCGCTAGTCATGCGCGATGTGCATTGCCACATACTTCCCGGAGTGGACGATGGCTCTCGCAGCATGGGGGAATCGCTTGCCATGCTTGAAGCGGCAAAGCGCGCGGGCGTTACTAGCATAGTATGCACGCCGCATTGCCGCGATCCATGGTTCGACTACGAAACTATGTGGAATGCGTTTCATGCGTTCAAGGCCGAAGTTGAAAAGCAAAGCATGGCGCCGCGTTTGAGCATGGGTTTTGAAGTGAACTACAAAAAGCTCATGGAACTTGGTGCGGGATGGGTGCCACGTTTGGCGTTTGAAACGGGTGAGTTCTTGCTGGAGTTGCCCACGCATGCGTTGCCAAGCGATTGGGAACGTATGGTGTTTCAGATCCAGGGCATGGGCCACACGGTGATCATTGCCCACCCTGAACGCTATAAAGCCGTTCAGGAAAGCTTGGATGTGGCGCGCGGCTTTATTCGAGCGGGCTGCAAGATCCAGCTCTCTGCGGATTTTTATGATGAGGGCAGGTTCAGCGCTGTGAAGAAAACGGCAAAGGCGCTGATTGAAGAAGGCTTGGTGAATTTTATTGCCAGCGACGCACATGGTCCCGGCGGGTACGAAACGCTGGCGCGGGTGCGTAGGGAATACCGGCCACGCGGTGGTCACGCTCGCATAACGTAGGCGGGCACATGGCTTTAAGCCAGGAAGGGGCGCAATGCTTGCCCTGGTAAAGAGCCGAAAGCCACAAGGCAAACGCCTTGAAAGAGGAAGCCGTTCTTAGGCAAGCAGAACAGGCGCGGCTTCCTCCTTCAAGCCGTTTTACGTGAATGGCTTACATATTTACGAATGTGCTGAATCGTCGCTGGGTGCGCGTTTGGTGACAGCGTGGAGTTGAATGAAATTATTGCATGCAATTGCACATTGCAAGGGCGAAGCCATGCCCTTGCATCCCTGCGCGCTGCAACGGTTACGGCTGTTGCCCAAATATGGTACAGCACGCAAGGCCGGCATACAATGGCGCGCTTCTTTGCCAATGGGGTAGAAAGGAGGACGCTATGTGGTATGTCATGCAAGTTGTTGGCGGCAAGGAACATAAGGTCCTCCGTCAGGTAGAAAAACTGGTGGATGAAGGTACTTACGTAAAATGCTTCACCCCTAGCTATGAACTAAAAAACGCTATAGCGGCGAATGGAAGCTGCACCGTGAAGTGTTGTTTCCGGGCTATGCGTTCGTAGAAACCAAAGCCCCAGAAAAGTTCGCAGCGCAGCTTCAGCGCGTGCCGGAAATGGTACGCCTGCTAAGCAGCGGCGAAGATGATGCAGGCAATAGTAATTTCATTCCACTAACTGATGAAGAAAAAACGCTGATCAGCGCATTCACGGGCAACGAAGACCACGTAATGAAGATGTCCGAAGGAATTATCGAAGGGCAGAACGTGGTGGTCATGAAAGGCCCCCTGATGAACCAGGAGTTCCTGGTGAAAAAGATAGACCGGCACAAGCGCCTGGCCTACTTGGAAGTGCCCATCTGCGGGCGAACCGTAAGCGTAAAAGCTGGATTAGAGATTGTTAGAAAAAGCTGAACAACTGAATAGTGCGGTGGAAGAGGTTCTCGCTGAGGACGAAACTCTTGCTGCGAATGTAGCTCAGGTAGTTCCCGAAGGAACGAAAGAGCGCTTTATTCCCATGCAGCTCCTTAAGGAATGGGACCGCAGTAGGCTTGGATATCGTTTCGTTAAGCGCGCGTTCGATATCGCGTTTTCCGGCTGCGTTATTGTGGTGGGTCTGATTCCTGCACTGGTGCTTTGCGCAATCATTTACGCTGAAAGCCCCGGTAACCCAATTTACGTTCAAACGCGTGTGGGCCGCACTCATCGAGACGGCAGCATGCACGAATTCAAAATGTTCAAGTTCCGCAGCATGGTGAAGGACGCAGATAAAAAGCTGGATGGCCTGCTGGATAAAAACGAGGTTCAGGGCGCCATGTTCAAGATGAAGAACGACCCTCGTATTACGCGTGTGGGTAAGTTCATTCGCAAGCATTCCATTGATGAATTCCCGCAGTTCATAAATGTGTTTCTGGGTGATATGACCGTAGTGGGGCCAAGGCCTCCGCTGCCTAGGGAAGTTGCTCAATATACAGAGCATGATCTTCAGCGTCTTGCGGTGAAGCCTGGCGTTACCGGCTTGTGGCAAGTGACGGAACGAAACAACGTTGGCTTTGACGACATGGTGGAACTGGATCTGACTTACATCAAGAATAGCGGACCCTTGTACGACTTGAAGCTTGTGGTGAAGACGGTGGCTGTGATGTTTGAAGGGGAGGCCAGCTAGATGATGCTGAGCTGGCCGAGGTCTTCCGTCTGGGTGGTAGGCGCAACTCTGACGATGGGGGGGGCGTTAAGGCGACATGAAGATCGCAATGCTTGGTCACAAACGCATGCCTTCTAGAGAAGGAGGTGTCGAAGTTGTTGTAGAGGAGCTAGCCACGAGAATGGCGGCACTTGGACACGATGTGACGCTGTACAGTCGTAAAGGTCACAATGTTGCCGGATCTGAGTTCGACGATCCTGTTTTCGATCAGGATGAATACGACTACAAGGGTGTGCACGTAAAACAGGTTCCTACATTGGACGCAAAAGGTCTGGCGGCCGTTACGAGCTCCATAGCTGCAATGAAAGCCGCTATCGCCGATAAGCCTGATGTGATTCATATCCATGCGGAAGGCCCTTGTGCGACTATCGGTATGGCTAAGCGTGCAGGTATCAGGACCGTCGCAACCATTCATGGTCTTGACTGGCAGCGCGCTAAGTGGGGAAGGTTTGGTCGAACCTATATCAAGTACGGTGAAAAGGTTGCAGCAAAAAAAGCTGACGAGATTATCGTGCTGAGTGAAAACGTTAAGCAGTATTTCAATACTGAATACGGACGCGACACCGTCTTTATCTCCAATGGCGTTGAGGCCAAGACGTGTATCCCTGCACGGTTGATAACCGAAAAATATGGACTGGCGGAAGGCTCTTACATTTTGTTCTTGGGCCGTATGGTGCCTGAAAAGGGAATTCATTATTTGATTGAGGCATTCAAGCGGGTTGATACCGACAAAAAACTAATTATTGCGGGCGGCTCCTCTGATACCGATAGCTACTACGCTGAACTGAAGAAAAAGGCTGCTGGTGACGACCGCATTGTCTTTATTGGTTTTGTTCAGGGTAAGTTGCTCGAGGAGCTCTACTCGAATTGTGCCCTCTACGTACTTCCTAGCGACCTTGAGGGTATGCCTATGAGCCTGCTCGAGGCAATGGTCCATGGAGCCTGTTGTTTAACTAGCGATATTTTCGAGTGCGTAGAGGTAATTGGAGGCTGCGGAATAACTTTCAAGCGGGGAAATTCGCTGGATTTGGCTGACAAGATTGACGTTTTACTAAAATCACCCGATTTGTCAAGGAAACTTGGGGTTAAGGCTGAGATTCGTGTTCTGAAAGAGTATTGCTGGGATTCAGTTGTTGACACGACATTGCGCATATATTCTGTGGGAGGCGAATAGACGTGATCTTGCTTTTCATTACACGAAGTCTTTCGGGTGGAGGTGCGGAAAAGGTAACTTCTACGCTGGCCAACTATTGTGCAGAATTAGGACACTGTGTGCATGTGGTTACATACTCGGTGTCTCAGGCGGATTACTGTCTGTCTGGGGAGGTAGTTCTTCATGATCATTCAGAAATCAGGGAGACGAAGAGACCCGGAAAACTAAAGCAGTTGCATTCCTCCTTTGATTTTGACGCGATTATTTCTCTTGGCTCTAAATATAACTACATAGCTCTATCAGGCTTACTGAAGACCGGGAGAGTGATCCTTTCGGAGAGAAACGACCCGAAAAAGTTTTATTCAAATGCTCTTCATTTTGCCTTTGTGGCATGGTGCTATAGGCGTGCCGCTGGGGTTGTGTTTCAAACGCGCCACGCAAGGAATTGCTTTAAAAGTATTGATTGCGTCGAGATCATTCCAAACCCAGTTGCAAAGCCGCGATATATGTGGTCTGAAGAGAATCACGAGAAGGTTGTTGTTAATTTCTGCAGGTTGGAACCTCAGAAAAATCTAAAGTTGCTGATTGATGCCTTTGATCTGTTTTCTTTGGATCAGCCTGATTATCAGCTACATATATACGGGGAAGGCTCCCTTAAAGAATCTCTTCAGCAGAATATTGAGAAAAATAAGTCAAAGGACCGTGTGTTCATCAGGCCATTTGCTGAAAACATTCACGAAATTATTTCGAAAGCAGAGATATTTGCTTCTTCTTCAGATTACGAGGGCATGTCGAACTCTCTTCTTGAATCAATGTCTATGGGGATACCCGTTGTGTCGACGGATTGCGGCGGCGGAAGTGCACGGGAGTTGTTGGCGGGCGTTCCGGGACCGTGTTTGGTCGAGAGGGGCGATGTTGCAGCCATGGCTCAGGCTTTGAATACGGTTTCGCGTGATACGGATTTGAGGATTGAGATGTCCCGGTCAGAGCTTTCCTTGTCGAAAAATTTTGAACCTTTAAAGGTTACCCAAAAATGGGTTGAGTTCATCGAGTGTTGTGTTTGTCGCTGAGAAATTGATAGGAGATTTCATGATTAGCGAAGCATTTAAAGATAAGACGTTAATGATTACAGGTGGTACGGGATCTTTTGGTTCGACTGTTCTTAACCATTTTATGAGTAGTGATATTGGCGAGATTCGTATCTTCTCTCGTGACGAGAAGAAACAGGACGACATGCGTCATCGTTTGCAGCGCGTCAACTCCGAGGCTGCAAAGAAGGTTCGCTTCTTTATTGGAGACGTTCGAGACATTCAGAGTGTTCGAGATGCCATGCATGGCGTTGACTACATTTTCCACGCAGCGGCTTTGAAGCAGGTGCCTAGTTGCGAGTTCTTTCCCATGGAGGCCGTGCGTACTAATGTAATCGGCACCGACAATGTGCTGCATGCCGCAATCTCAGAGGGTGTTGAGCGAGTGGTGTGTCTATCTACCGATAAGGCCGCATATCCTATCAACGCGATGGGTAAATCCAAGGCTATGATGGAGTCTATCATCTACGCCAATGCTCGTAACGGCGCTGGACGCACCACTATTTGCTGCACTCGTTATGGCAATGTTATGTGCAGCCGTGGCAGTGTTATTCCGCTGTTTATCGACCGAATCCGTAAGGGCTTGCCCCTTACGGTCACCGATCCTGGTATGACTCGCTTTTTGATGAATTTGGACGAAGCTGTTGACTTGGTTTGCTTTGCATTCCAGCACGCAAACCCCGGCGACCTTTTCATCCAGAAGGCTCCAGCGTCCACTGTTGCTGATTTAGCAGAGGCCGTACAGGAGGTCTTTGGGCACACTGGCACTCAGATTATTGGCACGCGCCACGGTGAGAAGCTTTATGAGACTCTTATGACATGCGAGGAGAGGCTACGTTCCGAGGATATGGGCAACTACTATCGTGTAGCTGCAGACACTCGTGATCTGAACTATGACAAGTTCGTGGTGAACGGTGACGTTCGGACCATGTCCGACGAGGCGTACACTAGTCATAACACTACCCGTTTGGATATTCTTGGCACAGTGGATAAGATAAAGACTGCCGAGTACGTGCAATTGGCCATGGAGGGTCGCGAGTTTGAGGCGGTGCAGTAGTGGACATTCTGGTCACCGGCGCCAAGGGCATGGTGGGAACTGCCCTGTGTAACAATTTAAGGAATCTGCGAGATGGAAAAGATCGCACACGACCCGACCTGCAGATTGACGAGGTTTACGAGTATGATCTTGACTCAACGCCAGAACAGCTTTCCGAGTGGTGCACTAAGGCCGACTTTGTGTTCAACCTGGCTGGCGTCAATCGCCCTAAGGATACATCGGAGTTCATGGAGGGTAACTTCGGCTTCGCAAGCCAGCTTTTAGATGCCCTTAAGGCAGCAGGCAATACCTGTCCTGTCATGCTATCTTCCAGTATGCAGGCTACACTCAGTGGTCGTTTCGGCGACAGCGAGTATGGCCGCAGTAAGCTTTCGGGCGAAGAGCTGTTCTTTGAGTATGGCAAAGAGACCGGCGCCAAGATTGCCGTCTATCGATTTCCGAACTTGATGGGCCACAGCCGTCCCAATTACAACTCAGCGGTGAGTACGTTTTGTTGGGCTGTCGCCAACGACCAGTCTTATACCGTGAATGACCCTGACCTCGAGTTGGAGCTGCTTTATATTGATGATCTGGTCCAGGGTATGTTTGATCTGCTTGAAGGCAAGGAACAACGATGCGAATACATAGATACCCATGCCGTCGTTAGCCAGGACGGTCGTTATTGCTGTGTGCCTGTCACCCATAATGTCACATTGGGCGAAATTGTGGGTCTTTTACAGGAATTCAAGTCCCAGCCCGAGACTCTCCTAATGCCTAAAATGCCCGAGGGATCTTTCGTAAAGAAATTGTACAGCTTGTACCTTACCTATCTACCGAAGGAAAATTTTAGCTATCCGCTGAAGATGAATATGGATGCGCGCGGGAGTTTTACGGAGCTCATGCACACTGCAGACTGCGGCCAGATAAGCATCAATATTTCCAAGCCTAACATTGTTAAGGGACAGCATTGGCACAACTCTAAGTGGGAGATCTTCATTGTTGTCCATGGTCACGGACTTATCCAAGAGCGAAACATCGTGACCGGTGACATCGTGGAATTCGAGGTGTCGGACGACGAGATAGAGGCCGTATATATGGTTCCTGGCTGGCCCATAACATCATCAATCTAAGCGACACCGAAGATCTTGTTACTGTCATGTTTTGTAACGAGAACTTCGATCTGTCGCACCCCGACACTTTTCACGAGGAGGTCTAACATATGGCATCTTTTGCGAACGATGGCAAATTGAAGCTCCTAATCATCGTGGGTACCCGCCCGGAAATTATCCGTCTGTCTGAGGTCATCAAGAAATGTCGCAAACATTTTGATGTTTTGCTGGCTCATACTGGCCAGAACTACGACTACAACCTGAACGGTGTCTTCTTCCACGATCTTGAGCTTGATGACCCTGAGATTTATATGGAGGCCGTAGGATCTAATCTTGGTGAAACTATGGGCAACATCATCTCTAAATCCTACCAGCTAATGGCGGAGATACAGCCTGACGCTGTGCTGGTTCTGGGCGACACCAATAGCTGCCTTTCCGTTATTGGTGCAAAGCGTTTGCATATCCCTATTTTTCACATGGAGGCAGGCAATCGTTGTAAGGATGAATGCCTACCCGAGGAGACTAACCGACGTATCGTTGATATCATCAGTGATGTGAACATGGCGTATAGCGAACACGCGCGCCGTCATTTGGCGGAGGCTGGCCTTCCTTGCGAGCGAACGTTTGTGACTGGCAGCCCGATGGCTGAAGTGCTTCATGAGAATCTGAATAAGATTAACGCCAGCGATATCCACGAGCGGCTCGATTTGGAAAAAGGTCGCTACATATTGTTGTCCGCTCACCGCGAGGAGAATATTGATACCAAGGCGAACTTCGAGAGCCTATTTAATGCCGTCAATGCAATGGCCGAAAAGTACGATATGCCTATCTTGTACAGCTGTCATCCACGTAGCCGCAAGCGTCTGGAAGAGAGTGGATTTGAGTTGGATTCTCGCGTAATCCGTCATGAGCCCCTGGGTTTTCATGACTACAACTGTTTGCAGGCTAATGCTTTCTGTGTAGTAAGCGATTCCGGAACTCTGCCAGAAGAAGCTTCCTTCTTTGCGAGCATTGGCAAGCCATTTCCTGCAGTATGTATACGCACTTCGACAGAACGTCCCGAAGCATTGGATAAAGGCATTTTTATTCTTTCTGGCATCAGCGAAAGCGGACTCCTGCAATCTGCAGAAATTGCAATTTCTATGAAAGATGAGGGCGGCTATGGTCTGCCTGTGCCTGATTACTGTGATCTGAATGTGTCTGATAAGGTTGTAAAAATTATTCAGTCCTATGTTGGGATAGTAGAAAAAATGGTTTGGAGAAAGCAATCCTAGTGAAAAAAAGGGGGAGATTGCTGAGTAGTGCGCAAAATCGCACACTAGCGGGCAACATCGGAGGAACTTTTGTAATCAAAGGTTTATCAATGCTTGTGGGCCTGGTTGTCGTTCCTGCCTATATGGCATATTTTGAAGATAATGCCATATTAGGTGTTTGGTACACGTTGATTGCGGCGCTCAATTGGATTTTGACTTTTGATTTTGGGATCGGGAACGGTTTACGTCATAATTTTGCCATCGCTATGGGCAATAATGATGAATTCCTTGCAAAAAAATATGTCTCAACTGCGTACATTGGTCTAGGGTCACTGACGTTGTTGCTTTGTGTTTTCGGAATTGTTGCAATCTCGCAGATTGACCCATACTCGTTCTTCTTCATTACCAATGAAACTCTGCCTAAAGAAGCTTTTAGGCTTTCTGTGATCTTGGTGTTTGCGGGAACGATGATGCATTTTTGGCTGAAATTGCTAACTTCGATACTGTACGCACTTCAAAAAACTGCATTAAATAATGCGCTGTTTCTGGTGGGCAACGTTTTGATCCTTGTTTTTCTTCTCGCGTTTCAACCTTATTCTCTCGAGGAGAGATTTTTATCTATGGCGATTGTTCAGGTCATTGCGATAAATGGGCCTTTAGTGATTTGCACTATTGTTCTTTTTTTTTGGTAAATATAGAAGAATTGCACCTAGCATCTCTTGTTGGGATTTCTCTGTAGTGAAAGACATTGTTGGGTTAGGAACTCTGTTTTTTGTCATACAGATAGCGCTGCTCTTCGTAAATGCGTCGAATGAGATACTGATTTCAGTTCTTTACGGAGCATCCGATGTTGTTTCATTCCAGGCATATTACAAAGTTTTTTTCACGATTGTGACAATGTTTACGCTTGTTGTTCAGCCTATTTGGTCGGGCATGACTGTGGCGTTTGTGGAGCAACGTTATGCCTGGATTAGAAAAGTGTCATGGTTGTTCACGATCATCTGCATAGGGGGATCTGCAGTAGCTTGTATCCTTGCTGCGTTGTTTCCTTGGATTTCCGCTGTCTGGCTGGGTGATGGGGCGATTGATGTATCGATCGAAAACGGACTTGCGTTTGCAGCATGGGTTAGTGTGATGCTTTTCGCGAACTCATCAACCTGCTTAGCAAATGCTTCGGGCAGGCTTCGCGTTCAACTCGTTTTTACGCTGGTTGCAGCGGTGCTAAAAATAGCTTTATCTGCGGCATTTGCCATTGCTGGTTGTCCTTGGATTTTTGTCATGGTCGCAAATGCTATTGCTTTGGTTCCATTGGTTGTCGCTCAGTCGGCAGCAAACATTACCTTGCTTAATAAGCTAGAGCGCACAACAATATGCCGCCGTGAAGCGGCATAGTTTCGGGAGCTTGGTGTTTTAGCAATGGATTTCTTAAATAGGATTGTAAATAAGCCGGACTTTTTGCTTGGTCTTTTGTCGGTGTTTTCTTGCGCACTTGTTGTATTTTGCAGCGGAAGCGCTGCCAGTATTTGCTATCCGGGTATTAGGCTGCCCCTGTTATTATTCACCGTTGCGTTATGGTGTTTTGCTTCATTGGGTAGACTGAAGCATTTTATTTGCTGCAGGGTGGCTGATTGGACGGCGCTCCTATTTATGCTGGTGCTAATTGTCAGCATCATTATGCGACAAGGCTCTGGTTTTTTTCGGAGCTACAGTTGATGTGTATTTTAGTAATTGCATACTTGATGGTAAAAAACCTAGGGTCGGAGCTAATCGCCCGTAGCTTCATTATTGTTATCGTTGTTCTTTCTGGTATTGCCCTTGTTGCTTATGTTCTTTTCTGTTTAATGGGGATTACTCCTCCTTTGCCAACCATGACGAATTACTCGGGATCGACCACCTATTACAACGGTGTATTGTTCTGTATAGATGCGGTGCAGAATGAAGGAAGAAATTGCTCCGTATTTTGGGAGCCGAGTATTTTTGCTGGATATATAAATATCTGCTTTATATTGATGATAGTTTTCAAGATCAAGCAGCCACGCTGGGTGATTGTTTTACTGATCGTCGCATTGATTAGTACCGCATCATCCGGGGGATTGATTGAGTTTCTTATTGTCTTGTCGGTGTATGCGTATTCTCGCAAGGGAAGTGCTCTTTTGTCGCTGGGAATAGCATTACTCGCTTTGGTGTTTTTTGTCGCTTATGAGCCAATAGCAGCTTTTCTGTTAAACCTTAATTACGATGTGTTTATCAAGATATTTGGAGCATTTAGTAATGGTTCGACATTGACAAGAATCGAGTGTCCTCAAATTAACTTGCAGATTTGGCTTTCTAGCCCGTTATTCGGTTTTGGTTTATCTGGGGCAGACGATCTGTACGTAATAATGCGCGAGGCTAGTTCCGTTAGTGCGATAGCCCAAACTTCAACTCCGACTTTTATGCTCGCTGCGTTTGGAGTTGCTGGAGCTCTGTATTCTGTCATCTGGATTATTGCGATTGTGCGTCAATGCGATGCTAGTGTCATTCGTGCGGTTCTTCTCTTGCTGTTGTTTGGCTTTTTTTTAAATGAAGTACCGTGTACATACTTCCTTTCGATGTATCTGCTCTTGTTCGTTTTTCTTGCACACAAGTCGTCTACGGAATTAAAAAGTGAGGGCGCTTATTTATCATCAAAACAGGAGGATATTAGATAGATGAATGTGTTGATTCTGACTAAAGCACCATTTCCATTCGGGACGGCATATTCTACAAGAATCAGGGCATTCTCTGACGCCCTGCTTTCAAAAGGCGTTCACGTTACGGTGCTTGGTTATCCGTGTGGAGAGAGCGCAAACGTAGACAATTATTTTAAAGCTAGGTCATTAATGACTTTTTGTGAGTGTGAAAATGAGAGTCGTGGGTTCATCGCGAAGCTCGCAAGGGCAAAAAAATATGCCAAGTTTGTAGACGATGTGATGGCGAGAACGCCATTCGATATTGTAATTTGCTCGAGTATGTACGATCGGGTTTCTGATGTGTTGCCAGTTGTGAAAAGCTATGGTGTGCCGTTTGTTTTGGAGACGTGCGAGTGGTTCCAGCCTGAAAGCTGGAGGGGTGGAATTCTGAGTCCTCATTATCGAATGTTTGCGAGGGCATGGCACGGCTCGTTTTTGAAAGCGGATGGATATATTGCAATCAGTAAATTGCTGGCTGAGCACTATGCTTTGACAACCAAGCCTGTGTGTATTGTGCCCACCATTCTCGATACGGAGTGCGTGGAGCCACGTATTGAAGTAAACAGCAAAGATCGTTTGAATCTGTTGTTCGCTGGAAGTTTTGGTGGAGGAAAAGATACCGTTGATCCATTTTTTTCTGCTGTTGCAAGTTCAGACGAACTTACTCGCAAAGTGCGAATTGTGATCGCTGGACCTACGAGAGATGATGTGCATAAGGAGACTTCTTGCTGTCATTGTCTTGAAAAATTGGAAAAAAGTGATGCTGTTGCGTTTCTCGGACGGGTGTCTCAGGAGAAAGTTGAAGGCTTGTACAGAGAGGCCGATTTTGGGTGTTTTTCGCGGCCTAATAGAAGATCGTCCAATGCTGGTTTTTCTACAAAGCTGGGCGAGGGTATGGCTGTTGGCACGCCATTTATTGTGAATAACACAGGGGATATTGCTGACTATGTAATGAATGGTGTGTCCGGCTATGTTTTGGATGCCCTCGAGAATGATGCGCTTGCTTGTTTGCTAAAGAAACTGGTAAGAGAGTCTTCGCAGCAACGAAGTGCGATGAGGAGCGAGGCGCGCGCGGTTGCGGAGGAATACTTTGACTACAGGGCATACGCCGATATTTTGCTAAGCCACCTGCTCACGGTCATTGAGTCACATGACTGTAAGTAGGTGGCTTAGATCTGTGTTGTAAGGCTGCAAGAGGGAAGAAGAGGCGAAATTGCTAAAAAAAGTCATGCGCCACATTTTATACAGGATGCGTTTCGTTCCTGATGAACTCTATCTAACAATCTTGTATTTTGTCGAAATGAGGCAAGTTCTTGATTTAGAGAAGCCCTCTTCGTTCAACGAAAAAATGCAATGGTTGAAGCTACATGATAGAAACCCGTTGTATACGGTTCTTGTAGACAAATATGAGGTTAAGGAGTGGGTTGCGGATCGAATTGGCAGAGAGCATGTTCTAAAGACCTATCGAACATGGGAGAGCGTTAGCGATATGTCCCTAGAAGGCCTTCCGGAAAAATTTGTCTTGAAGACAAATCATGATTCAGGTGGTGTCGCAATTTGCTCGGACAGGAGTTCCTTTGATTTGCCGAAGTCAAAGGAACTACTCAAAAAAAGTCTCAACAATAATTATTTCTACAATGGTCGCGAGTGGCCCTACAAGGGCGTCAAACCGCTTATTTTTGCTGAGGAATATTTGGAACCCAACGAAGGCTCATTCGGTTTTGCTGACTACAAGCTCTTTCGTTTTAGTAATGGGCGTTTGATTACTTTGGTATGCGAAGACCGAATTAAAGGATTGGGTATGTCAAAGACGTTCTTTGACGAAGAGTGGCATGTGCTGAAGCTTTCGGAGGGGGGCATCCTGCAAACTCCAATCATCCTACGCCACAGCATTTTCGGCAGATGCGCGAATTTGCCGACCGCCTAGCTCAGGGTTTTCCTTTTATGCGCGTGGATTTCTATGAATCTACTGGTCAAATGTATTTTGGCGAGGTGACATTGTGCCCTAATTGCGGTTTTGAACGTTTCAACCCTACGGAGTGGGATACGACTTTTGGGCAGTGGATTGATTTATCCTTGACATACGATGAGGGGGGGTGGCTCCTTGTGAGTGAATCCAGCATTCTTTGGATGCACGAGGAAGCACCGGCGGAGCCTACGGTAGTCGCAGAAAGGCCAATATCAGTCATGGGAGAAAAGGCTGATTTGGTGGACTACAAGTTTATGTGCTTTAACGGCGAAGTAAAATGCGCCTTTACTTGCACAAATCGCTCGAGGGGCGACCTGCGTGTGGATTTTTTCGATAACGATTGGAATCATCTGCCTTTTAAGCGTCATTACCCTAATGCAGATACGCCACCTGCGCCACCTGTAAATCTACGTTCTATGCAAAAGGCGGCGGAGAGACTGTCAGCTGGTATTCCATTTGTTCGCGTAGATTTCTATGAAGTGGCGGATAGCTATTACTTTGGTGAAATGACATTCTATCCTGGTAGCGGGTTTGAGGAGTTTGAGCCTGTTGAGCGGGATTGGGAGCTGGGGAGTTGGATTGATTTGTCGATGGCGTTTGGGCCGAAATAGGTTTTTTATGCCAATTGATTTGATATGGAAGTGATGTCGAGTGAGCGAAAAGAAGAATGTAAGTATAGTAATCGGTGGCGATTTGGTTCCAATTGGTGAAAATCTATCGCTTTTTCGGAGGAGCGACGGAGAAAGCCTGATTGGAGCAGAGTTGATGCAGATAATTCACTCCGCGGATTTTTCTTTTTTTAATCTCGAGACCCCATTAGTGGATGCTCTGTCTCCGATTAGCAAATGCGGGCCGGCTTTGGCAGCTCCGACGGAAAGCGTATTGGGGCTCAAAGCAATTAACCCGGGCGCGTTTTCATTGGCAAATAATCACATTATGGATCAAGGGCTGAATGGCCTGGCTTCAACTTGCAAGATACTCAATGACTATTCCTGTCCATGGTTTGGCGCCGGAGACAATGTTAGTGACGCTCGCAGACCGTTTATTCTTCGGAAAAACGGGCTGACAGTCGGTTTCTATTCATGCTGCGAGCATGAGTTCTCCGTGGCTTCTCCTGACAGGGCGGGCGCAAACCCCTTTGATCCATATGAATCGTTTGATCATGTATCGCGTCTTTCTCAGGAGTGTGATCACGTTGTCGTCTTGTACCATGGTGGCAAAGAGCACTATAGGTACCCCTCCCCGGAGCTTCAGAAAACTTGTAGGAAATTCGTTGAGGTGGGAGCAGATATGGTTATCTGCCAGCATAGTCATTGTGTTGGCTGTTTTGAAGATTATGCTGAGGGAGTAATCGTGTACGGGCAGGGGAATTTCCTGTTTGACCATAGCGAAAAGGAACCATGGCAGACGGGACTTCTCGTCGAGGTGGTCTTTGGTCTCGATTCGCGTGCCGTTAAGTACCATCCTTTGCAGAAAGAAGGAAAATGCGTCGCTCTCGCGAAGGGCGCGGCGAAGGATAGTATTCTATCGAGTTTTTGCTACAGATCAAAAGAGATTACCCAGCCTGGCTTTATCGAAGAGAGCTATAAAGCTTTCGCTAAAGAAATGGTGGATGGGTATTTGTCATCATTCTTGCCAGGTGGAAGGAGTTTGGCTTATAGGGCGCTCAATAAACTGTGTGGGCGCAGAATGGCGCGCATGTTGGTGACTCAGAAAAGGCTACTCGCAAATATCAATTTTCTTGAATGCGAAGCCCATAGAGAGTTGTTCATTCAGGGTTTGCATAGTCTACAAAAAGAAAAAACCTTGTAAGCGATTAGCGAGGAATAGTGAGGAGGCATCATGCTTGATACTCCAGTAGTATTGATTGTATTTAAAAGACTTGACTCGACTAGGATGATTTTGGAGAGAGTCAGGACCGTCCAGCCAAAGAAGCTATATATCATTTCCGACCAAGGAAGAAACGATGAAGAAATCGCGTTAGTAAAGCAGGTGCGTGACTTGATCGAGGATATGGTGACCTGGGAATGCGAGTTGGTGAAAGATTACGCGAAGGAAAATCGCGGGGTTTATGAGCAAATTGGCATGGGGGCTCTACGTGTATTCCAGACCGAAGAACGTGCAATCTTTTTAGAGGATGACAACCTCCCTGAGGTTTCCTTTTTTTCATATTGCGAACAGATGCTTGAAGCGTACAAAGACGAAAATCAGATTTTGTGGGTTTGTGGAACGAACTATTTTGGAATTACTGAGGCTCAGGATGGCAGCGATATCCATTTCACGCAACATTTGCTGCCTTGTGGATGGGCTTCTTGGGCTAATAAGTTTACTAAGTATTACGATAAAGACTTACGACTGACAGAAGATCCTGATTGGGAACGGAAGCTCCGGGCCGCATACAGGGATAAAAGGTTGTTCGTGCAGCAATCTGATAGCGTAAAGCGCGAAATCAAGAAAAAGCTCACTGGGGAACGTTACCATTCATGGGATTTTCATATGGTGTTTTCAGTGAAGATGAACGGGTTGCTTGGCATTGCGCCAACTAGAAATCAAATTACAAATATCGGAATCGATGAGCATTCTATCCATGGCGCAAAAGCCGGTGATGAGATGACGGAACGTTTTCATAACGTGCCGTCGTATCCAATGCCGTCAGTTTGTAAGATTCCTGACGAGATCAAGATAGATTCCGTATTTGAGAAAAAGACCGGAGAGGTGATTCTCTATCCGTTAGGTGTTCGATTCAGGATGAGAATAAAGAAGATTCTTCGAGTGCCAGATGGAATGCGGTTTCGTGATTGGTTGCGAATAGGGAAGAATAGGTAGTAAAAACACCCCCCCCCTTATTCCTGGAGCAATGTGTTTGATTGAGGTGTGAATTGATATGTCGGGTAAAGTGTTTTTTCGAAAGATTAAGCGATTTTGGCTAACAAAAATGAATCCAGCCGCATATGCGCGGTTAGTTGGAGTAAACCATGGAGAAGGATTGCACTTGTACGGTAGTCCAGACTGGGGTTCTGAGCCCTGGATTATTACGCTAGGCAATAATGTCTATATTACAGCTGGAGTAAAGTTTATAACTCACGATGGGGGAACTCTGCTGTTCCGAGGTAAAGTTCCTGATTTGGAAATTACTAAGCCTATTACAGTGGGTGACAACGTATATTTTGGGAATAATGTCATTATTCTTCCTGGTGTTACGATAGGTAACAATGTCGTAGTAGGCGCGGGTGCTGTTGTCAGTAAAGATATTCCCGACAACAGTGTTGCGGTAGGCATTCCCGCCAGGGTGATTAAGACCGCTGATGAATATTTCGAGAAGCTAAAGGAGGAGTCGATTCATCTCGGTCACCTTACTGGCGAGGAAAAAGACAAGGCGTTAAAGGAGCACTTTGGCTATAAGGGCAAGTCAAAGGGAATATACTTTTAGCTGCTAGATTGCTTGCTTGAGCGAGATCGGTTGTTAGCGTAGGTCGTTTACTTTTCGGTAATGCATTTTCTGTAGACCCGAGAGACATTGAGTGTAAAGCAGAAAGGTGTTCTTGATTGTTTATGCACGAATGCGATTTATGCTGCATTCAGCAGTTTTATTCTGGTCCATATTCGCGTTGTGGCTCTTAGCGCGATTGCTATGTTGAAAAAATATAGTGACGCGAGCTAAAAAATGAGTAGAGCTCTATGCATTAGGCAGGACGGCCTTATGCTCGTCCTGCTTTACTGTTTTAAATCCCATAATACTTTTTATACCACTTTACAAAGGATCCTAAGCCTTTTTCCAGCGGAGTGCTGGGTCTGAAGCCCGTATCCTTCTCGAGTGCAGAGGTGTCCGCATAGGTTACCGGTACATCGCCGGGCTGCATGGGGACCAGTTGCTTATGTGCTTCAAAGTCAAAGTCCTTGGACAACACGCCTTCTTCTACTAGCACGCGCTGAAGCGTGTCTACAAAATCCAATAGATTCTCTGGGTTGGAGTTGCCGATGTTGTACACGCGGCGTGCAGCAAGAGGAAGACCGTCTTCGCCCATCTCGACCTTTGGCGGAATGGCCACGACACGCTGTATGCCTTCGACTATGTCGTCCACGTAGGTGAAGTCGCGCTTGCAGTCCCCCATGTTGAAAATCTTGATGGTCTCGCCCTTGATCAGCTTGTTTGTGAAGCCGAAGTAGGCCATGTCCGGGCGTCCCATGGGTCCGTACACGGTGAAGAACCGCAGGCCTGTCGCGGGAATAGAGTACAGCTTGCCGTAGGCGCTGGCCATTAGCTCATTGGACTTCTTGGATGCGGCATAAAGGGATACGGGGCTGTCTACACGGTCTTCTTCGGAGAACGGTACCTTCTTGTTGCCGCCGTAGACGGAGGAGGAAGAAGCGTATACCAGGTGTTCAACAGGCCAATTTCGGCATGCTTCGAGGATGTTGAAGAAGCCGATGATGTTGCTGTTAATGTATGCGCGGGGGTTCTCGATGGAGTAACGTACGCCTGCCTGATCTGCCAGGTTCACCACGATAGAGGGCTTGTGATCTTCGAAGATGTTGTTGACAGCAGCTCCGTCAGCCAGGTCACCACGTACGAACTCGAAGCGTCCACAGGTGAAGGATTCGAGTTCATTTGCGGCAGATTCGTTGCCTGCTGTGTTGGCTAGCATCTTTAGGCGGTCAACCTTGATGCCGGGGTCATAGTAGTCGTTGCAGTTGTCGAACCCGATAATGTCGTAGTCTGTGGTTTCCAGCAGTTGCTTGCATAGGAACGCGCCGATGAAGCCTGCGGCTCCGGTAACTAGAACGGTCTTTGTCATGATTAATCCCTTCCGAACAGGTCGCGGGTGTAGATCTTGCCTTCGATGTCATCGAGGCATGGGTCGTAGCGGTTCGCAATGATTGCTTGGCTGACGGTTTTGAATTCATCGAGGTCGCCGATGACGCGGCTGCCGAAGAAGGTAGATTCAGCGGGGAGAGTGGGTTCGTACACTACCACGGTGGCGCCCTTCGCCTTGATACGCTTCATGACACCTTGGATGGAGCTTGCGCGGAAGTTGTCCGAATTACTCTTCATAGTCAGGCGGTATACACCCACGGTCACTTCACCTTCGCGTTCGGCGTCCCATTGGCTGTTTGCTCCGTACGCGCCGGCTAGTTCTAGCACGCGGTCTGCGATGAAATCTTTGCGGGTGCGATTTGATTCCACGATGGCTGTAATCATGTTCTGCGGCACGTCGTCGAAGTTCGCGAGGAGCTGTTTGGTATCTTTTGGCAGGCAGTAGCCGCCATAGCCGAAGCTAGGGTTGTTGTAGTGGGTGCCTATGCGGGGGTCCAGGCACACGCCCTCGATGATCTGACGGGTGTCCAGCCCCTTGGTCTCGGCGTAAGTGTCAAGCTCGTTGAAGTAGCTTACGCGTAGCGCCAGGTAGGTGTTTGCGAACAGCTTTACGGCTTCAGCTTCGGTAAAGCCCATGAACAACGTGTCGATGTCTTCCTTGATGGCGCCTTGCTGCAGTAGGGCAGCAAACTCGTGCGCAGCTTCGTCTGTGCTTTCGTCGCAGGAGACAATGATGCGGCTAGGGTACAGGTTGTCAAAGAGGGCCTTGCTCTCTCGCAGGAATTCGGGGCTGAAAATGATTTTATCTGTACCGAATTTTTTTCGGGCGTAGTCGGTGTAGCCGACCGGGATAGTGGATTTGATTACCATGATGGCCTGGGGGTTCGCCTCCATGACTAGTTCGATGACTGCCTCTACGGCAGATGTGTCAAAGTGGTTGGTCTTGGAGTCGTAGTTTGTGGGCGCCGCAATCACCACGAGGTCGGCGTTTGTGTAGGCGGCCTGGGCATCCAGGGTGGCCGTAAGGTCCAGCCCTTCTTCGGCCAGGTACTTTTCAATGTAGTCGTCCTGGATGGGGCTTTTGCGCCGGTTGATTAGGTCTACCTTTTCAGGCACGATGTCCACTGCGGTTACGTGGTTGTGCTGAGCCAGCAGGACGGCTAGGGAAAGACCCACGTAACCAGTGCCTGCGACGGCGATTCTTTTGGGCGCAAGTGCCTCTTCGGCTTTCTCGGGCTTTTCCTCACCGTAAAAATTAAGGGGGTTCAGGTCGAGCACCCTGATTAGTTCATTCAGTTGGTCTAAGGTGGGGGCGTAGTCACATTTTTCGATACGTCCGATCATTGCTCGGTTTATACCGGTTTTTTCTGCCAGTTGCGCCTGAGTGAGGTTGTTCTTTTTTCGGTTGTCACGTACTGCAGTTGCAATTTTTTCAAGCAAGAATCTTGCCATGGCTTCACCCCCAGAATGATGCTGATAGCGACACAAATTCAAGCAGTACTGTATTTTTTGCCATGACCAGCTTCAATAAACCATGCAGATAAGCAGTAAATGATGTCATAAGTAACATGTTTATTGGTGTTTTTGGGTGCCGAATTAGAATCAATACGAGGAAGCCAGTCGTGTACGAATCTGTTGAAGCGTTTGATAAAAGCGTTTTCCGTCGCCGCTAAGTTTAGGTCCATGAAGTTGGCGGCTGCGGCAAAATGCGTGCGCGAGAACTATGTCGAAACATTGACCTAAACACGCTCCCTTCGTGAGCACTGGAAGCGCATCCGAACCAATAATATGATCGAGCGGTTGAATCGGGAGATAAAGTACCGCACGTGCGTGGTCGATATGTTTCCGAACGGCAAGTCGGCACTCATGTTGGTAATCGTCGGGTTCAAGTGCGTTTCCGCTAGCAAACGGGGTTCTGGGCGCTATTCGGATGTGCCCTTGCTGAAAAGGGGAGAAATCACGCTGGAGGCTGTATGTGGGTCAGTGACACAAAGCGTGCAAGATCCCGACAGTATCCAGTGCCTGTTCACGCTTGCTTTGCTGAAAGCATAACGCTGATTTTGTCGGCAACTACAGTGTTAAATGCAGCTGCTGCTTGTTGTTCCTCTCTTTGTTTCCCGTTTTGTTCCTTCTTGATTTTAATGAGTGGAAATCTGGCGCTATGTCAATATTCGCGACACTGCACATAGATTATTTGAGCACGTCTCCCTTCTGGCTAGCTGCATGTTTGTGCTGGTAGATGTATTATTCTCTGATGATATGCATTGGTTCTTGTTGGAGCAGAGTATCGTTTAAGTATTGAATATTGGAGGATTGTATGCTGGATTGGCGGGGAACCCCTAAGGATTTTGACTGTGTTTCAGATAAAGAAATTATATTAATCAATGAAAACCTAAAAGGAACAACGGAGGATATTCTTCGTGAGGCTGAAAAAGAATGTGAGCAAAAAAAAGAAGAAGCTGATCGTCTTGAAAAAATGACCCAGATAGAAAGTATGAGTGATCATTCTGGCGAAATTCTCGTTTCAGCTTCGGTGGTTTCTTTGATCGTGTTCTTTTACATCCTTATGTTTACCAGTTTTTCTTTCTGCGCTTCTACGGAGGATATCGTAAGTTATGCGGCAAGCGTTGGAGAAACGCTTAATCCGAGCGGGGGCGACACAATGAAGTTTGTTGTGATTCGTCAGTTTGGAATACCTGGAGTTGTATTTATCTGCACTTTACCTGTCGCGGCTTTAGTTATGCGCATAATGAGGGAGAAAAGGAAAACTAAAAGACAAAAAGAAGCGGATGACCTGCTTGCATCTGCGGAAGAGACAAGAACCAGGCATTACACAAAATTGAAGAGCTGGAGAAAGAAGCCAAGTCAAAAACCGCCGCAATTGAAGAGGAGAAAAAGAGATATCGTTCTGATTTTGAAAAAGAAAGCAGGGCTAAGAGCATTAAATACGCAAACAGTTCTGTGGCAAATGAAGTTATCGAGATGATTAGCACGGGCTTTAAAAACCAGATTGATGCATGCGATAGAAGGCCGCATGTTAAAGAGGTAATCGTTCCTCTGAGCTTCAAGGTTTATGCGGAAAAAATAGAGACTCCTTACGGCGTCTACGACTTCGAGATTCAACGTGTTGCGAAGCTGCCAGGGATGAAAGAGCAAACGGCTTTGGCTAATGCAGTTGCTCAGAGTGTTCATACTGATGTTTTTACTACGTATCCTAATGATGTTTCTGGTGGTGAAGTTAAGCCGCTGGAAATTGGTATCAACTATGGTTTGGATTGGGTAGAGGCGGTTATGACTTATCGTGCCGATAACGCAAACTATATCCCGGAACGTAGTTTTTAGTGAGTCGGTTATGACAAATGATTATATAGGAAAAATATATAAAGAGTGGGCATCGATAAAGGCCGAATTAGAGTCGATCGTAGTGCAGTATCAGAAAATATCCGCGGAGAAGTTTGACGACGATCGTGAATGCATAGGATTTGATTTAGAGAAAACAAAAAGAGAATTTGAGTCAAATATTCAAGTCCTCAATGCAATCATGAAGATTGCATCTGCGCACACATCGAAACGAACGGTTCATTCAGAGGAGTTTTCTTTTGATAAGAAGAAGCTCTCCATGATTCAAGTTCAGATCGATCCGCATTCTTCCGACGACCCAGCTGCCGCCGAGCTCTTTTATGAAGCTTATGGACAGCAAAATTATCTTAGAAGGAAATGCGGGGAGATAGAAAAAGCTGCTGTCAAAATGACCCGAGATCGACTGCGTCAACAGGCTGATGATGTTGCGTTTCGGCAAGCGAGTCTTGATAGTTTGTTGCGCAGATATATGAGGGTTCTTTCTTCAAGCCAATTTGCATCTTTTCTTAAAAGTTGCAGCTTCGTGGAATTGGAGAATCATGTTGGCGTTTCCCAAAATATTTTTCTCGGATATCAGGAAGACCAAATACCTATTCCTTTAACTGATGATGTGAAGTTTAAAAATGCTATCAAACAGACGATGTCAACAGACTTAAATAATGAGAGTTATGCCATAAAGTTGCCCTTATTAATTAGTTTGGATGAAGGTGCATCGGTTGCAATTGGCTTTTCGTCGGAAAAAAGAACTGAATCATTTGAAATAGTTCAATTTATCCTTTTGCAGGCTTTGTCAAAATTGCATAGTGGCGGAGCACTCAAAAACGCAACATATATAGACCCTGCGACTTTTAGTCCATTGTCGCTGGGTGATCTGGCAGTTTTAACGTCTGGGGTATCTCCGGTCATTAATGAAGTGCCGAGATCAGCTGAGGGCCTAAGACATTTTTTTGACGCATTACGTGCGAGGTTTGAGGAGTTGGACAAAAAGTATCTTGAGGATAAAAACAGTCATTTAGTAACTGATGTTTTTGTTATTCGCTCTTTTCCTGCTGCGTATGACTCATCGGCTCTTAGCGTAATACGTAAGCTTGTAGTAATGGCGAAAGCTTACAAGATTCTAGTATTATTGGAAGTCGCTCCAGGAACCGCCAAATCAGCTTCGTGCGCAGATATGGCTGCCGAGGTAATAAACGGCAGTGTATGTTATGGAGATAGTCATCTTTTCGGGGGGTATTCTACAAGAGAGGTTAAGCAAGGTACTTTCGACTTTTTGCATGACTTTACGGATAAACAAAGCCTCATTCGTTATCTGTTTGATGCATCACATAATGAGCTAAGTAGTGATAACAGGTATTTGACCCAGGTGCGCAATCAAACACTACCTGCGCCAATTAAGGGTAATCGGGCTATTGACGGTATTCCAATTGGCCTTGCGGAGAATGGGGAGATTCTTCGGATATCGTTGGAAAACGAAAACTATGCGGCATTTATTTGCGGAGCCTCCCGGTCAGGTAAATCTACGCTTTTACATACGTTTCTTTCTGGGGCATTTTCAGCTAAACACCCTGACGATGTTGAGGTGTGGCTTATTGATTTTAAAATGACCGAATTTAGTAGATACATACGCTTCACTCCTCCTCATATTCGGTATATCGTCCTCGATGAGTCGCCTGAGGTCGTTTACGATTTACTAGATAGACTCTTTGAGGTGCTTTCTAAGCGGCAAGCGATTTTTAAAAAGAACGGTTGGACTAAGCTGTCTGATGCTCAAGATGCGAGGCGTTATATGCCGGCGCTTCTTGTTGTGGTTGATGAGTTTTCTATATTGTCAAAGATCGTTTCCGATTCAGCTTTGGTTGGTAAAGACTATAAAGATAAATTGCAGATCCTGTTGTCTAAAGGTGCTGCGTTGGGTTTTCGCTTTATTTTTTCGAGTCAGGGTTTTACCCAGGGGACGCGAGGGTTAAGCGATTATTCTAAACAGCAAATTCAATTGAGAATCGCCATGAAAACCGAGTACAGCGAGATAAGGGAAACTCTTGATATCCCTCATGCGAGCGATGCTGAACGGTGCTTGATGGAGGATCTTGCTCCGCATTATGCGCTTGTACGTGCGCAGACTGAAACGGGGAATTCGAATCGGCTACGGAAAGCGCATGTTCTATATTTTGAGGAAGCAGACGAGCAGATTCAGTACCTGAGTGGTATTTGTTCAAAATACAGCGCGAGTGACTTTTATGATGAAACTTCGTTTGATACGTATATATACAAACAAACGCAAGTATTCGATGGAAATGAGACGGTAGATTTTCTTTTTGCTAAGGAGATGGTCGCGAACGCAATCGCTCAACTCAAAAAGAACGCATACGACAAGTCGATATTCTATATATGTCTGGGTCAACCGGTTAGAATGCGACCTGTGTTTCCGATAGAGATGACCTCTGGCTATTCAGAGAACATTTTGTTTATTGTTCCTCCTTCTCGCGGAATGGCCTTTCAGTCGGCAGTGGCGACCATGGCGTTCGCTGCGAAAAAACAAAATGTGCAGTTAAAGATTGTCGTATTAGGTAATGGGTCTTTATTGCCACCGGATTTTATTCCGTTTCTTTCCGATGCTGAACTATATTACGGAGCAGATGGACTTCGGAGTTTTATATCAGAAACTAAAACTCAAATATTGAATTACGGTATCCATAAAACAGAGAGCTTAACAATTGTTCTTGGAGCTGATTCGCTATTTGGGAGTCCTGTATCTCGTAATGTCTTTCGGGATCAATACAGTAAATTGGATGCTGAAATCGTATTCGAACCAAGGAAAGCAGGAGAGGCTGATTTGATTAGTCAAATCAGAAACGGTTCTATAGGAGTAGAAACGGATTCGCATTTTGCGTCAAGGGGACGAAGAAGAGAATCTGGTGGAACTTTATCTGAAGCCGTAGCATCTCTTCGACTAGATGGTGGTTTAAAGAATGAAGTTGATGAAGAAGATCTAGGTAATGTTTTGAAGGATCTCCTGGAGGATGGACCAAGATACGGGGCTCATTTTTTGGTAGCGGTTTCTGACGTTCAAGAGATAAAAAAATGTGGCATATCTTTGAACTCATTTAGGCATAAGGTAACTTTTAGAATTTCGCAAGAAGATGCCCGTTCTATTGCTCCTCGCTTAGACGCTATCGCTATCGCTGATTTGACGGAAAACAATTATCGATATACCAATGGAATAGATGGGGTAACTTTGCGTCCTTATGCCCATTCAGATAAAAACCTTTTCGGTGTTGATGCGGATATTGACCAAGAGTATTTGTTGTAGTTTTAACGGAGGCGCTAATGGGAAGTGGATCAATTAACACGGATGCGATTCGTGGTTTGATTAAGGCGGTGCGTGATTATCGCGAAGAGATCTACGTGAATAAGAGATTTCTTTTGAATGCAGCAAATGTTTGTGATCAGGTGATGGGTAGCGATAGCATTTCGAAAAGAAAAATAGCTCGGCTTAGTGAGGCTCTTTTTGTACTGGATCAAGCAACAGAGGCGATCATTGAGGAAGCAATAGAGTTACTCGAAAGGGATGTCGAAGATCTTGAACGAATAGCTGAGGAGGCATAGATGAAGATAGAGGCTTCGTATGAAGGAGTGAAAGCTCTGAGGGATTTTGCGGAGGCTATGCCGTATGCGGTTAATCAGGTTGACGAATCTACCCAGAGGCTTCTAGGAACGTTTAATGGTCTTGAGGGCGAATTGGGGATTCGGGGAGACGTTTTTAGGGCCTTGGTGGAGCAGTGCATTAAAGCTACCGCTATTGCCCTAGATGCCGTATCGGAATTGCCGGTTAATCTACGAATGACTGCAGATGAATTAGAAGATTGGCTAGATCGGCAAATTGAAATAGACGGAGTGGGGGGAACGGATTCCGATGGTGCAACCAGAAGAGGGGCAAAGGTGCTTGGGTCGAAAGGTGCAACTCGTAGATAATGAAAGTTTCGGTTTCTGAGGATAGCGTTCAAGCATTGAGGGTTTTGGGCAAACAAATTATATGCGCCATCGAAAATATAAATGAGAGCACTTTTGAGTTAGAGCGTGGGTATCTGGCAATAGAGAAGGACCTAGGTAAAAACAAAGATAGGTATGCGGGTTTAATTAATAATTGCACCTGCTCGGTTGCGGATGCGGTTAAGTGCATCTACGAACTGGTTTCAAGGCTGGATTTGGCGGCCAATGAGATGTCTGATTATCTTGCTGGGGTCCGCATGGAGGGATGTGCCCCCTCTTTTCAGGGCGGGCCCAATGAGCATTTCTTTCAGGTTGAGACAAAGTGTCAGGTTTTGGATCAGGGAGCAAAGCGAAAACCTAATCAAGGAGGTAAAAAACAAGGAAGCTCTGATAGCTCTCGCTTGCCTACGTCGAAGTCGGGATTATTTGAAGGTGATTTTGGAAACTCTCTTTTTATACCAAATGAAAAATCGGCAGTTCAGGCTTTAGCTGCATTTGGGGAAAGAGGAGTTGCATATATTGATGGGCATCCTGATTTTTCTCCTTTCGCAACTCATGAAACGCCTTGGGGTAAAGTCAACACAAAGGTTGAAATTGGTCATATGACTAATCAGAGAAATAACCCTAAATGGGAGTATGGAAGAAGGCGTGCGGGGCAAACGTATGATTTGGCCTGCGATTTAGGAAATTACAATCAGGCAGATTTGGCTCTCTGCGATAAGATGTTAGAGGATTATGGCTTTAGGGAGTCGGAAAGCGTTCTGGCGCTTGAATCAGAGAAGCTTGACTTGTGTCGAAGAATTGCAAGCTATCGAAAAGAATCCGAACTTACATGGCATGAATGTCCTGATGGAGTGACGATGATGCTTGTGCCTACGGTAATTCATAAATCCTGCCCTCACAGTGGTGGCGTTTCACTGAAAAAAATGCTAGAAGAATATGGTGACGTAGATAAAAGCTACTGGGATTAAGATAAATACCAATCTGCATGAAAGGGCGCATGGCACCTTGCAGATAAGCCTATTTTTTCTCTTTGCGTGAATAATGGTTTTCTGCTAATTGGACCGGCGGGTCGTCTGAGTGGATGGATCTCAAAGTGGCGCTCATCGTAACGAAGGTATCCATGCGTTCTTTGCTTGGAATCGTTCTGGTTTTCGGCATTATTATTGGTGAGGTTTACAGACTGTGCTGACTTTAGTGAATGCGCATGCGTAACTTCGGAGCGCATAGGCTACGCCATCTACGTGGCACTATTAAGGGCTTGCTGTTGCCCATAAAATCAGAAAGTCGCAGGGCGCTGGCCCTGCGACTTTCTTAGTCTCCGCCTCACCTAGAGTCCACGGATCTGTGTCGTTAGTCATTTTAGCAGAGGGGCCTTCGTTTCGAGAAGGGATCCTAGCTTGGTTTGTCCTATTATTAATCAAGGCAAATAATAAGACAGGGGGTTTGTGGCTCAAATGAATCTTACCTTCAAGGGGTTCATGCGTGGATATTGTCGCGAGCTGACGGGCCTCAATACCGACAATCTAAAAAAGCTCTGCCATGCTGTTGATTCTGACGCTCCTGCGGCAGCCGAAGCGGTAATGGTGTTCGCCGCGCTGCAAAACAAAGCAGGTTATCTTCTAGGCTTAAGCCGCGGTACCTGGATGGCTGATCAATACCAGGAGTTTTTCGATGGCCTGGACCTTTTCGGGAGCGTTGAAGAATATCTTTACTCCGTCAAGGCCCCTAGCCGCTACAGGAAAGTATGGGACGCTTTCCGTGCCAAGAAAGATGCCATACAGGCAGATAGACGCGTGATATCGCTTATGCGCACAAAGACGCTTGACGCCATGGATCGCCATGGTCTAACTGCGTATGCCGTCTGCAAGAACCTAAATTTAAATCTAGGAAATATATACGCATACCTCCATAAAGGCGATGTTTCAAAAGTTAGTCGCGCTACTGCACGCAAGGTGATGCAGTACGCATGTGGTCGGTAGCCTACTCCTCTTTTTCGATGGGTGAGTAATACGTGTTGAGTGCCGTTTCGTGCGCTGCTTTTCGCTCCACTGTAAACTCGGCGTTATTGCCGCGCCTGGGGGATTGACCTAATGATTCAGGAGACAGTAAGAAACCCAGAGCATATAATTGATGGAATGCGGAGCGAACTCGCTAAGCGGAAAAAATAAAGAAAGCCGACCCCAGGAGCAAGGGAATTCTAAGCAATCGTAAGGCGCCTACCCCTATTCGGGGACCCAGCTGTAATCCACCTAAGTCGGCTTTTGTATCTGCAGTCTTATCATACTAGAGCTTGTTCTGATGGCGTATCGGTTAAAGAATGGGTGGTCTTCATATTACGCGACCTTCTTTTGAAGGCTTCGCGGATAAGCCCGCCTTCTCTCTCCGAATGAATGGTAGTATTTTCGCTAATCAGATCGGGAATTCGCCTGAGTAGATAGACCCCAAAGAAGGAGCCCATCATGACGAAAACATCTATGCGCGCGTTGTTCGGAATCGCCCTAGTTGCGGCTTTGGCACTGGTCGGGCTTTCGGGCTGCGCTGCTTCCAATGAGCAAGAGTCTTCGAAGCTCACCAATTCGGTTACCACACAGGAAGGCTTGCAGTACACGCTATACGTGGGGTTGGCTGATGAGAGCGGCACGCAGGTACTCACCGCGGACGAAGCGGCTGCTATTGCAACGCCGTTGGTCACGGAAGTTGGTGGCGGCTACACGCTCACCGTTGTTGACGGCGGCTATCTGGACGATGCGGGCAAGCTGGTGGAAAACAAGACGCTCGTATACGAAGGCATCCACGCGGAAGAAGCTGAGGTCTCCAAGCTCATTGACGACGTTAAATCGGCGCTGGGAACCTACAGTGTGTACGTGACCTCGGAGTACGTAGGCTACGCAATTTACGGCGGCACCATCTAGGTTTTTGCCTGCCGTCCCTAAAACCAAGAAAGCCGCAGGGCGCTGGCCCTGCGGCTTTCTTGGTTTCTGCCGCACTGCAAAACAAGGCAGGTTATCTTCTGGGTTTAAGCCGCGCTACTGCACGCAAGGTGATGCGGTATGCGTGTAGCCAGTAGTCACCGACTGTTCTTTGCTTGAATGTTGAATTCTGGGGATCATGGATCTGCGGCGAACGTCACTCCTAAAGCGAAACCGTTGTCTGTGTGAGTGGTATGGGATTTAAGCCACTTCGTGTGTATCTTAGCCAATGTGGTACCATTTGGCTAAGATACACACGAAGTGGCGAGGATTCGAATGGCGCAGCTCGACTACAGTGAAATACTCCAAAACCTTATGTCCCCCGAGGTTATTTCGGCTCTTGGTGCTGTGCGTGAGCGACACGGACGCAAGAGAGTTTACCAATCTACGCAACCTCAGGTGCTTGATAAGCTGTGCGAAGTAGCCAAGATCCAAAGCACGGGCGCTTCGAATAGGATCGAGAACATAGCGACCACAGATCGACGACTTCGTGAGCTCATGAATCAGAAAGCGGAGCCGAAAAACAGAGATGAACGCGAGATCGCGGGATATCGTTACGTGCTTGATCTCATCCATGAGAGCCATGACGATATTCCGGTGACGCCGAGCGTGATTCTGCAGCTACATCGCGATCTTTACCGATACCTAGATGTGTCGTTTGCGGGGCATTGGAAAGGTTCCGATAACCGCATTGCTGAGCGTCTTTCTTCGGGGGAGCTCGTTACCAGGTTCGCGCCGACGAGTGCCGCCGCAACGCCTACCGCTGTCGAGAAGATCTGCGGAGAATACCGCGCCAAGATCGAAGAGAAAACGTACGATCCATTGCTCGTGAGTCTTGTTTTCGTGTTCGATCTTGTAAGTATTCACCCCTTTAATGATGGCAATGGCAGAATGAGCAGGCTCATCACTTTGCTGCTGCTCTATCGGAATGGCTACGATATTGGAAAGTATATATCCGTCGAAGCCGAAATAGAGCGAACTAAAGAAACGTATTACGAAGCACTCAGGGCAAGTTCAGCAAATTGGGAAAGTGGAAAGAACGATTATGTCCCATTCATTACGTATATGCTTGGGGTAATAGGTGCTTGCTATATGGAACTGGATGATCGCATGGGGTCTCTTTCTTCCGGTGCATCTAGTGAAGAAATGCTGCGGGATTTCTTCGATTTCTTGATTGGATCAGTAAGCAAGCGCGATATTTTGGATGCTGTTCCGACGCTTAGCCAAAGGACGCTGGAAAGACTGCTTCAGAGGTTCCAGTCTGAGGGGTATATAGAGAAAGTCGGCGCAGCGAGGGCCACTCGTTATAGAAGGGCCCTCAGAGTAAATTCCGAATCTCAGGAATCATGAGGTCATGAAGAAAACGAAGCGAATGAAAAGATTGATTGCGAAAGCAGTTGCCGCGGTATGCGCGGTGGTCGTTGCGCTTGGTGCGGGCAGCACCGTCATTCAACAGCCGGCTCCCGCGGGCGATCTTGAAGTTGCCACCGTCGAGCGAGTGGTTGATGGCGACACGCTGAAGGTAGACCTTAATGGATCGCAAGAGCGCGTGCGCCTGATCGGCGTTAACGCGCCCGAATCGGTGCATCCCGATAAGTCGAAGAACACCCAGGAAGGCGCTACGGCATCGGATCACGTGAAGTCGATCCTTTCGCCGGGGGACACCGTCTGGCTGCAAAAGGATGTTTCGGATGTCGACCAATACGACCGGCTCCTGCGCTATGTGTGGCTCGAAGCGCCGACCGACGTGCACAATGAAGAGGAAGCCCGGACCAAGATGCTCAACGCTGTTCTGGTTGCCGATGGCTATGCGGATGCAAAACGCTACGAGCCAGATGTTGCCTACGCGGACCTGTTCGAACAATTGGAAGCCGATTCCGGGTCGGCAGCGGCCTAAGTAGCGATGATGCCCTAGTTGCGCAGAAGTGGCGCCATGGAAGCTGCCGTCGCGGGACACGCAAAAGCGCTTTCGTGGATATGGCCTACGGGCGCATGGCGGTGCATATAGACCCACGTGCCGTAATGGGGATGTTCTGTTAAATGCGTCTTGCTCGAAGGTGCGTCTACAAATAGGCTAATATATTAGCTAAATAGTGAAGCATTCAGTTAAAAGGATAATTATTTAGCCATGATTTCTTTTGACCAAAAAACATCGTCGGAGATAATACGGGATGTGGCGATTCGTGTTCGGCAACGCCGTAAGGAGCAAGGGCTAACGCAGGTCCAGCTTGCAGAAAAGGCAGGGATGTCGCTTGCTTCATATAAGCGGTTCGAGCAGAAGGGCCTTATTTCGTTCCAATCATTAGCGGCGATTGCCATCGCGCTTTCCTGCGAATCTGATTTTGATAGCTTGTTTTCTAAGCGCAACTATCGTTCGATCGATGAAGTCGTTGCGCTGTCTAATTCGCGAAAGTAGCTCAAAATGAAGTTCAATGAGTCGAATGTAGCGGGTATTTTGCGGTAAAGCGTTTCGATCGGGTGCGTGAAGGAGAGGGAGTTCGCAAGATACACATGGCATCTGCGGCAGCGCTTCTTGAGACATCGCATCGTATGTTCAACCTTGACTACGGTCTGCTTGCGACTTGTTCTTAAGTTGACGGGTAGCGTGGGCGAAGTAGAGCGCATGTTCAGGCTGATGGTATTTAATGTGCTTTGTGGAAATCGAGACGACCACGCCAAGAACTTCTCTTTTCTCTATAAGGGAAAGGAAGGATGGAGCCTTTCTCCAGCGTATGATCTTACGGTCAATTCGGGGGTTAATGGCGAACACGCCACTACTGTTAATGGAAAAGGCTGCGGTATAACGGATAACGATATGCTCGCCGTTGCTCGGAATGCCGGCCTAGCTCGGGCCCGAGCAAGGAGAATCATCGATCAGGTGCGTGACGTGCTTGGCGATATGCGGTAGATGTTAAGCCTATTTGAAAGTTGATGCATTGATCCTCTGATTTGATTTGTTCTGCTGAGTTCCATTGGATATTGCAGTTTTTCGGGGTGCCGTGGTCACAAACGAACGTTTCGACAGTCAACGATACTCCGAAGTTCCTGCTCTTCGGCAAGTGACGCAACAGAATCAATCAATATGTAGAGTAAGTTGTCCGCGAAAGGCTATGATGCGATCATCGGGTCGGTCGAAACTTTGATCTTTGACCAAGGCACTCCCGAAAATGGGAAAAGCGGGTGAAGAAGCGGCATTCTGGATGCGCAGAACTACGCCCTCAGCAAAAACGAAGCCCGACATTTGCGTCGGGCTTCTTGCTTTGCTGGCTCAAGTAAAGTCGCGGGCTCTAATCAGCGTTCAGGTAATGTTGCGAGCTTCGATCAACTCGGGTTCTAATCAGCACTTGGGCTGGTCAGCACCCGACCCGGTCGGCACTCGGTCTGATAGCGCCCGACCTGTTCGGTCCGCAGTCGATCAGCACTCGGACCCCAATCAACCCGCGACCTCTAATCAACGCTCGGGTAAAGCGCCGTGGACAGGTAGCGCTCGCCGGTATCGGGCAGGATGACGACAATGTTCTTGCCTGCGTTCTCGGGGCGGGAGGCCAGCACGGCGGCGGCTTCCAGCGCGGCACCTGAAGAAATGCCCGCATTCACGCCTTCGGTGCGCGCAAGCTCCTGCGCCGTGGAAATGGCATCGGCGGTGGATACCGAAATAACCTCATCAACCACTTGAGCATCGTAGTTCTTCGCTACGAAACCGGGGATGATGCCCTGGATGCCATGCGGACCCGGCTCTCCGCCATCAAGAATGGGGGACTCGGCGGGCTGTACGGCCACGATCTGCAGCTCCTTCTTGCGCGGCTTCAACGCACGCGCGATCCCGGATACGGTCCCGCCGGTTCCGACGCCACCCACTACAATGTCTACTTGGCCGGCTGTGTCGCGCCAGATCTCTTCGGCTGTGGTCGCGGCGTGAATGGCTGGATTGGCGGGGTTCTCGAACTGTTGGGGAATGAAGGAATTCGGCGTGTTCGCGTGGATCTCTTCCGCCTTTGCGATGGACCCCTTAATGCCATCAGCCGCCGGCGTCAGAACCAGCTGTGCGCCGTACTGACGGATCAGAGCGCGTCGCTCAACGGACATGGATTCGGGCAGCACGATGACCACCTTGTAGCCCAGCGCCGCACCATAGGCTGCAAGCGCGATGCCGGTGTTGCCTGAAGTGGGCTCGATTATGGTGCCGCCCGGCTGGAGCAGGCCATCGCGCTCTGCCTGTGCGATCAGCGCGTAACCGATGCGGTCCTTTATGGACCCGGCGGGATTGCGGTACTCCAGCTTCGCCAAAATGGTGCCGGCAAGTTCACGCTTTTCGGCGAATCGGCTGACCTCCAAGAGCGGGGTGTTGCCGATCAGTTCAATAACGTTCTTTGCAATGTTCGTATCTAGGATCTGTGGCTGTGCCATGGTTCTCTCCTTTTAACTCAAGTGGTTCTATGCGATGGATCGGAACGCCTGATCAAGATCGGCGATAATGTCGTCGATGTGCTCGGTGCCCACCGAAAGGCGAATGGTGCCTGGTGTGATTCCCTGGTCGGCCAGCTCTTCGGTGGACAGCTGCGAATGGGTGGTCGTTGCGGGGTGAATGACCAGGCTTTTCACGTCGGCCACGTTCGCCAGCAGCGAGAAAATTTCCAGCTGGTCGATGAACTTCCAGGCCTCTTCTTGTCCGCCCTCGATTTCGAAGGTGAAGATGCTCGCGCCGCCCTTCGGGAAATACTTCTCGTAAAGTTCGTGGTTCGGATGATCGGGCAGGCTCGGGTGGTTCACCTTCAGCACCTTCGGGTGCTTGCTCAGATAATCGACTACGTTCTTGGCGTTTTCGGCGTGGCGCTCGAGACGTAGGGAAAGGGTCTCGATGCCCTGCAGAAGCAGGAAGGCGTTGAAGGGCGACAGGCAGGCGCCGGTGTCGCGCAGCAGGATGGCGCGGATGTACGTCACGAACGCGGCGGGACCTGCTGCATCCACGAACGATACGCCGTGATAGCTGGGGTTGGGATCGGCGATCTCGCCGTATTTGCCGCTGGCCTTCCAGTCGAACGTTCCGGAATCCACGATGATTCCGCCCAGAGTGGTTCCGTGGCCGCCCAGGAACTTGGTCGCGGAGTGAACGACGATATCGGCGCCGTATTCGATGGGTCGGATGAGGTATGGCGTGCCGAAGGTGTTGTCCACTACGAGCGGCAGACCGTGCTCATGGGCGATGGCGGCCAGCGCTTCGATGTCGGGAATGTCGCTGTTCGGGTTGCCGAGGGTCTCGATGTAGATAGCGGTGGTGTTCTCCTGGATAGCGGCTTCCACTTCGGCATGGTCGTGAATGTTCACGAAGGTCGCGCTCACACCGAACTGGGGCAGGGTGTGGCTCAGCAGGTTGTAGCTGCCGCCGTAGATGGTCTTCTGCGCCACGATGTGATCGCCCGCTTGGGCAAGCGCTTCGATGGCGTAAGTGATGGCGGCTGCGCCCGAGGATAGCGCAAGTGCTGCTACGCCGCCTTCAAGTGCGGCAACGCGCTTTTCCAGTGCGTCCTGGGTTGAATTGGTAAGGCGCCCGTAAATGTTGCCCGCATCGGTAAGGTTGAAGCGTGCGGCCGCGTGGGCAGAATCGTTGAACACGTAAGAAGCGGTCTGGTAGATGGGAACCGCGCGAGAACCAGTGGCGGAGTCGGCCTCTTCCTGACCGACGTGGAGCTGCAGGGTTTCGAACTTGAACTTAGACATGGGGGAGTCTCCTTTGTTGAGAGTTGGTGTAGTAAGAAATTCAGTAGCTGTTTTTCCGCTCCCGAATCCAACCTCAACAAGGAAAGACCGCTCTATCGAAGACAGAGGTCATGACCGGCCTTTCTCTGCAGGATCGGATCCGAGAGCGATGGCATTCGCCAACAGTTCATGTTCATGCACATGTCGAAACAGCTTGTCATGACGTGCCTCCTTTCAATGTCTAGCGTTTTACTGCACATTAATATAGACCTTACTTTTTCAATGTCAAGCACTTTTCTAGACATTGAGCTCGAATATCTTTAACCATTGTCGAGCGTATATATAGACAATGGCGAAAAGAGGTGTACTGTGTTCACGAGAGGAGGTCCGAATGAAAATTTCCACAAAGTCGCGTTACGCGTTGCGCTTCATGATAGATCTGGCAGAACGATGGGGTGAAGGACCGCAGTCCATGCGGGAGATCGCCGATCGCCAAGGGGTTTCGAAAAAATACCTTGAGCAGATAGTTTCGCCGTTGGCCTCTAACGGCCTGATCGTTGTTTCGCGCGGTCATTCGGGCGGATATGAGCTTTCCCGAGCGCCTGAGTCAATTACCATGGCGGACGTGATGGAAGTCACCGAAGATGGTCTCGGGCTTTTGGCATGCATAGACGATCCAAGTGTGTGCGATCGGTTCGGCAATTGCCGATCGGTTCAGGCGTGGAGTGGGCTGCAGAACGTGATGGTCGAGTATCTTTCTTCGCGCACCCTTATGGACCTGTGTCAGTTCGGTGGTGTTGAAGACGAGCGCTGATACGCATCGGTGGGGGTGTGGCCTCGGCGTTCAAGAAGAGGGCGCCGATTCTGGCCGCAAAGCACGTCAAGTCTCCGTAAAGCTCCATTGCGCTCTTGGAGTGAGGACGAGGTATAAGCCGAAAAACAAAATCGGCGGCTCCAATGGAACCGCCGATGAGAATTTTATGGCTCCCCGGGTAGGACTCGAACCTACAACCCTCCGGTTAACAGCCGGATGCTCTGCCATTGAGCTACCGAGGAATTCGGGGCATCATTTCTGACGCGACTAAAAATTATACGCAAACCACCGTACTTTACAAGGGGTAGTTTTGAAAATCTTTGCCTGATTTTTGCAGTCCTGATTTTCGCCTAGACTCCACCTAAGACAATGCGAGAGTAATCTTGGCTTTGGTGGAACAGGTGCGCAATAGTATGCCATGCACCACGCTGTAATTGCAGAAGCCCCGCCAAAGCGGGGCTGAAAAGATGGCCTTGATCAACTGGGGCCATTCGGTTGATTTCTGCGTTGCTCTCAGCTGCGCACTACGCCGCGAGCCCCTGCTCACTTCCGCGTTTCTTCAATGGTTTGCGCCAGGTATTCCATGAGCTGGCTGCGATGCACGGTGCCCAGGAGCTTCCCTTCGCTCATGACGGGCAGCTGCTTAAGACGCTTTTGCGCTAGCAGGTTGCAAGCTTCTTCGAAGAGGGCGTCGGGCTGAATGCTGATCACCTTTTTGGTTGCCACATCGTCCACGGAAACGTTCGCCATCGATCTGGCGCGGTGCTGGACGCTTTCGTTGTCGAACAGGCGCGTGACTGAGAAGCTTCCGCCCGCAACGGTCATCATTTCATCGCTGAAGTAGCGAAGGATGTCGCTGTTGGAAATGAATCCGCACATCGTTTGGTCGGCAGCCACGACCGCTGCGCCGCTGCTGTTGTTCTGAGCAAGCAATTCGGTCGCTTTGCTCAAGGAAGTTCCTGTGGGAATGACAAGCGTATCGGTGTTCATGATGTCGGACACCAGAGTGCGGCCCTTGTCCTTCGGGGAAGAAGGTGCGCTTGCCTCCAGAACGCGATCGCCCTTAAGGTCGCGTACGCGCAGGAGAACGATAACGAAAATAACGATAAGGAACACCAGCGCAACGCAGAACGAGAAGTGACAACCCGTGCAAATGCGTTCAACTTCGCTCCCCTGCGTTGCAAGAGAGGTGCCAATAGCGCTGAACGACATGATCAGCGCGGTGCCAAGCGATCCGCCGATCTGGTTGATGGTGTTGGTCACGGAAGTGGCGTGTTGCACCAGGTCATTGCTGAGGGAATTGATACCCCAGGTGTTGATGGGGGTGGTGATGAACTGAACGCAGATCGAGCAAAGGGCGTTGACGGCGATGACGAACCAAATGGCGCTGTAAGCGTCGAAGAAGAGCATCCCGATACCGCTTACAACCAGCAGGCACCCGCCGATAAGGGTGATAAGGCGCACGCCGCTGCGGTCGAATATTCTGCCTGCGCCCAATCCGGCCAGCGCGCCCAGAACGGCGCCCGGCAAAGTTATCAAGCCGCTGACGGTTGCCGAATGCCCCAGTACGTTCTGAATGTAGAGCGGTAGGAGCACGTTGAGTCCGATGAGGGTGGCCTGCAAGAAGAAGATCGCAAGGCTTGCGGTGCGATAGCGGCGGCTCTTCAGGACTTCCAGGCGTAGGAGGGGTTCGTCCAGTTTGAATTGACGGCGCACGAACAGCCCGACGAACACGCCGCCGAACACGATAAGCGCAATGCATATTTCGACATGAGTGCTGGATGCGAATGAGGAAAGCCCGTAAAGCAGCGACGCCAGGCCAAGCGAAGAGAACGCGACGGATGCGGTATCGAACTTAGAGCGGGGGAAGCCCTCGTAGTTCTTTAGGAATTTCAGAGCAAGCAGAATAACGACGGCGGTGAGCACCACGATGACGGCGAACAGCGCGCGCCATCCGATCACATCGACCAGGAACCCGCCAACGGTGGGGCCGATTGCGGGCGCGAACCCGATAACCAGGCCGACGATGCCCATGGCGGCGCCGCGGCTTTCGCGTGGGAAAGAAAGAAGGATGAGCGCGATGACCATCGCCATGAGCACGCCCGTTGCCATGGCCTGCAGAATGCGGCCGATCAGCAGAACGCTGAACACAGGCGCGAGGGCGGCGACCAAGCTGCCGATTCCGAAAAGCGCCATGCCGCCGATGAACAGCGTGCGGGTGCTGAACCTGCCCATGAACCATGCCGCAAGGGGAATGACCACCGCTTCGGTAAGGGCGTAGGCAGAAGTGAGCCACTGAACGGTGGTGGCGTTCACCTGCAGGTGATTCATGATGGAGGGTAGGGCGGGCGAGAGGAGCGTTTGGCTGAGTACCACCAGTACGGCGCCCGCTAGGAGGGTTATGACCATCTGTTGTTGTTCTTTTTTCAGTCCCAAAGAACCCATTCAATCATTCCTTTCGTTGTCTGGTTAAAACAGACCATCGGCTCTACACTGAGAGGAGCAAGAGCCATCGGGTATAGATACTTGACGATTATCAAGTGTATGTAATAATTGATAATCGTCAAGTGTATGAAAGGCGATTCATGATATCTGAAGAAGATACTCAGGACCTGCTTAGGGCAGCGATGTACTTTAACGAGGTTTTCAAGAAGACACTGCTGGCGTCAATTCCGGCGGAAGTCACCACGAAAACCCAGATGGATATTCTGGTCACTTTGTCGGCGAACGACGCCATGAACATGGCGGGGCTTAGTTCGCGCATAAGCATCGCCCCCGAACAGACGTCGCGCGCCATAAAAGAACTGTGCAATAAGGGGTTGGTGGAGCGGACCCGCAATCCCGAGAACCGACGCGAGGTCATAGCGCAGCTCACGTCTGAGGGGAAGCGGCTGATGCGCGATCATGTGCAGGAGTTGCACGAACGCCTGAATCAGTATTTAGGGGATCTGGATAAGGCGGATGTGGACGAACTCGTGCGCGCGTCGCGCGCTTCAGTGTGCGCCTTCGAGAAGGCGAACCTTCCCAACGCTTTCCCGAAGAGCGGAATGCTCACGCCGTCGGAGTTGGTTAAATAGAGCTTGCCAAGCAATGGCAAAGCACCCGCCTTTTTGGATCGGCGGGTGCTTTGTTTAGGGGAATGGAGCGGAGAGGGAGGAAACTAAAAACGTTTTTCGCCTAACATGTTGTTGGCGAGTTCTTGGGCGACTCCATCGTAGTTGGCCGCATCGACCATTTCGCATGGTTGAGCACGGTCAAAGCGCATGGACTGTTTCGTCTCTGAAGCATACGTGCTCCATTTTGGTAAGCCACTTCCGTTAGGGTTGCCTGTTTTCATGAAGTTGGTCCAAAAGCCGCACATAGTGTTGGAGAGATCGAAATCAGCTCCGGTGTAAGGGCGCCAAGAACGTAAGAAGGTTTGGAAAATATACATGTGCTCGCTGGAATGAAAAGCTCCGAACTGCTCGTCACCAGGGGGACAATTGGTGATGTGATATTGATAGGCGGGTATTCTTCCTGGTTCTGTTTGCTTTTCGCAAAGAGCGAGTGTGCCGCACAGGAAGCCATCGCGTAAAGCGTTCGTTGGTGATCCGTTAGATTTATCCTCGTCAGTTACGGTTCCGATAATGCAGGGAACATTGGCGAAATCGCCCTCGCGAAATGCGCGTACCATATCTTTTGGAAGTGTTTTTCCGTCGGCGATAGGCATGACGGGAAGCGGTTTTGTGGGATTGGCCTGTAGAAATTCGAGCCATCTTGCCATGATGTTTTCGCCGGTGGTTTGGCGTGCGGCATCAAGTCCGCCTAAAAACTCAATGAACTTTTCTGAGCATGCCTGGGTTTCTTTTGTGTTGGTGTCATTGGGGGTGTCGGGCGTGGGGCCACCGCCACTTTCCATGACCGCACCAACGATCTTGCCCTTCGCAAGGGGAGAGCACATCAGATCGTACACGCTCATGGCACCAGCGCTTTGTCCGAAAATGGTGATGTGGTCGGGGTCGCCACCGAATGCGGCGATGTTTTCACGAACCCAATCAAGTGCAGCGATCTGATCGAGTAGACCGCAGTTGTCTTGGATGGCATTCTCGCTGCCATCGTCAAGGTTTGGGCAGGAGAGAAAACCAAAGGGTCCAACGCGATAATTGAACGAAACATATACAACTCCGCGCTGCGCAAATGCCTCTCCGTCGGTTTCAAGTTTGTTTGAATAGCCTTGAACGAATGCTCCGCCATATATCCATAGGGCTACAGGCAACTTCTCGTCTGGGCTTTGGGCGGGAGTGATAACGTTCAGGTATAGACAGTCTTCGCTGCTCGGCCATTCGATTGGGTAGAACTCTCGACGGTAAAAACTTCCCTCGTCGGGGCGTTTTTGTAGCGGAATGGAGCCATAGCGATTAGCTTCGAGGACGGTTTCCCAGGGCTCTGGTTTTTCTGGAGCGCGCCATCTAAGTTTTCCGACGGGTGGTTTGGCAAAGGGTATTCCTTTAAAGATAGTGCTTGCCTGATAGTTTGTTGGCTGTCCGACGACAGTCCCGTATGAAGTATGTGCCTCGAGTAATGCCACGGTTATCCCTCCTTGATCGCGTGGAACACTTTGAGCCTACTGTTTTACCTGATGTTATGTCCAATGCTTGATGCAAGTTCATTTGATACGCCCAGGGTATTGGATGATAGCCGCCTTGATCATTGATGCTCGAAACGCATCAAAGCTGCTTTATCAGGTATTGGACATATCGGAAATCCGTCCAGAAAATTATTCGTAGAGGGATTCGATCACATTTGATCCTGCAGAACTTGGGTCGTTCAGCGCGCATGGGAAGCGCGGATGAATAAAGATTCTGGCTCTGTATCACACAAAGGAGGTAGTGATGGCTTTGGGTAAAACGCAAATTCATACGTTAATAGCGGTTGTAGGGGGCTTGCTGATTTATTTCCTTGTACCCCCTGTAAATGGTTTGACGGTATCAGGCGTGAGTATGTTGGCAGTGTTCTTGCCTACGGTGTATTTGTGGCTTGCGGTGGGTACTGCGTGGCCATCGCTTCTTTCGGTCACTATGGCTGTGTTGCTAATGGCGGCCAATGGAGTGGATGCATTTGGAACGTTATGGGGAAGCATCGTTGTTTGTGCGATCATTCCCTTCATGATGGTTGCTGGCGTTCTTGAAGAAAGTGGCGCATTTGAATGGATCGTGAAATGGATGATCTCACGCAAATTCGTGCATGGTCGACCCACGTTATTCATGGTTATGTTCACATTGGCTATGATCATCATCTCGATCTTTACCGCACCGCAGGTCGTGTCGGTTTTGTTTCTGACGGTGCTTGCCAACGTGTGCAAAACAATCGGATACGACAAAGGGTCGCCATTTTATCGTGCGCATGGTTTGCTCGTTGGGTGGATAGCTCAGATCAGTGACGGTATTTTGATCTGGGGCCGTCCGTACGTTTTGGCGGTAGTGGGCATCATTGTTGGTCTCGGATTTGTGAACTTCACTGCGATGGATTACTTCATGATCGCGGGCATCTATTTGGTTTTTGCAGCTATTGTTGCCATGTTGACGGTAAAGTTCGTTATTCGTCCCGACGTGAGCAAATTCGAGCACTATGACGATGCTGCGATTCGCCAAGAACTTGCTAATAATCCGATTAACCGTAAAGGTAAGATCGCCCTTGCGGGTATGGTTATCATTCTTGTGAGTTATGCGCTTGCTTATATGACCTTCTTGGGCGGGATCGCAACGTACTTTACGGCTATCACCATTGCGGCTCCGGTTTCTTTCGTTTGCGCTATGTTGTGTGTCATCACGGTAGACAAAAAGCCCGTGATGGATCTAGGGAAATCTCTAGCAAATGTTCCGTGGACCATGATTGTGTTCCTGGGTGCCATCATGTTCTATGCTGGTAACCTTAATGGTGCTGACTATGGTATTACACTTTGTCTTACTAATATCTTGGGCCCGATCGTCCAATCCATTCCATTAGAAGTGACTATTTTCCTTGGTCTGGTGGTTGCGGCTATCGTTACAAATTTCTGTTCCAATACGGTTGCTGCAGTGGCGGTATGCTCGAGCTTCATCCCGGCGATGCTGAGCATTAATGGTGTGGATCCTGCTACGGTTCTTACGTTCGCGTGCTGTGTTACGGCAATCTGTGGTACGGCGTTCTGCACCCCGGCTGCTGCGCCTACTATGAGCATTATCTATTCTGATATGGGTATCGAATATAAAGGAACGGCAAAATACAGCGTTCTCGTTTGTGCGGTCCTTGTTTTGTTCAGCATGCTTGTATTGATGCCGTTCTGTTCGGGCCTGGTGGCAGGAGTTGCAGTATTGGGATAGTACGTTAACCCTTTAAGTCCGTTGATGCTATAGGTTCCTGCTGTAGTTGTTTTGTTAAAAGGCTGGTCCACGTGTGGGTTGTGGATCAGCCTTTGTTCATACTGGAACTGCTGTTCAGCAAGGGGGGGTCATGATGGAGTTATATCAGCTGGAGTATTTTCGCGAAATCGTTGCGTCGGGGAGTTTGCATGCCGCAGCGAAGAGATTGCATGTTGCACAGCCGTCATTGTCTCGCTGCGTTAAGTCACTCGAAGAAGAATTGGGGACACCGCTTTTTGATAGAGTGGGGCGCAATATCGTGTTGAATGAGTCGGGGAGAATAGTCCTGCACCGTGCGGAGGTCACACTGGATGCCGCCCGATCCATTAAGCGCGATGTGGATGCTTATGCGAGAAAAAAAGAGCAAACGCTTAACCTTTATATGCCGTTTCCGATAGGTGATGATGAGCGTGTTTTTTACTTATTCAGGAAAAAATACCCTCACATTCGTGTGCGGATCGGAATCACGGGTTTCGACTCAGTGATAGATGAAACCCCTGATTTAACTTTTTTTGCTTCTCCTATTATTCATAACGAATCAAATTATTTGAAGGTTGGTGAGGAGAAGATTGTTTTAGCGGTGCCGTCATGGTCTGATTTGGCACAATGCGAATCAATAAGGCTTTCCGATATGGTAAATGAAGAGTTTATTTTTTCGATGCCGGGAAGGCATCGTGATATGTGTATGGATATGTTCAGTCAGATAGAAGCCAAACCTCATATCGTCATGGAGAACCAATGGTATATACAGATTATGCGCTCGGTTGCTCAGGGCTATGGCTACGCTTTGGTACCTTCCATCACATGGTTTTCATCAGCTGAAACAAATGTAGTAGGTGTTCCTATTTCGGATGTATTTCGAACAAGATATTTATATTTGAAATGGCGCGAAGGTTCGGTATTGTCTGAGCCTGCTCGTCTTTTGAGGGATCATCTTATAGAGCATTTCAAAGAAGTTTGTGCTTAATCGGGGATTTGTCTTTATTGAATGAGCACTGTGATTAAGTGCTTGCTTGGTGCTCGATGGTATACTGCACAATGTTAACGAAGCTGATACGTCTGATGTTCGTTCAAGCGTTATCGTTATATGCGTATAATTCTCCAACAACAGAGAGGCCATCTGCACAATGAGTACTGATAGCTTTGAGGCAAGCCGCAAGCGAAGCGACGAGATTCGTGCTGACTTAGAACAGAACCCCGGAAAATATCTTATGCTTACGGGCGATCGTCCTACGGGCCGCTTGCATCTGGGCCACTACTTCGGCACCATCAAAGAACGTGTTGCGCTTCAGAACAAGGGCATTGCGACTAATATCATCATCGCGGACTACCAGGTTATCACCGACCGCGATACTACCGAGCATATTCAGGACAACGTGTACAACATGGTCATCGATTATTTGGCATGCGGTATCGACCCCGAAAAGACGATGATCTTCACTCATTCGGCAGTGCCTGCTTTGAACCAGCTCATGCTGCCGTTCCTTTCGCTGGTGACCGAAGCTGAATTGTTGCGCAACCCTACAGTTAAGGCTGAAATGGAGGCTTCGGGTCATGCACTCACGGGTCTGCTGCTGACTTACCCAGTACATCAGGCGTGCGACATTCTGTTCTGCAAGGGCAACATTGTTCCGGTGGGTAAGGACCAGCTCCCTCATATTGAGGTGACTCGCCAGATCGCCCGTCGTTTCAACGAGCGCTACGCGCCGGTGTTCCCCGAGCCTGAAGGCCTGTTGAATGATGACACCCCCGAGATCCCCGGTCTTGATGGTCGCAAGATGTCGAAGAGCTACGGCAACGCGATCAGCCTGTGCTTCACCGCAGAGGAGACCGCTAAGCTCATCAAGAAATCCAAGACCGATTCCGAGCGCACCATCACGTACGACAAGGAAGGTCGCCCTGGTGTTTCGGCGCTGCTTACCACGGCGGCGTTGTGCACGGGTCGCAGCGAAGTGGATATCGCGGCCGAGATCGGCGAAGCGGGTTCGGGTGCATTGAAGAAGTACGTGACCGAAAGCGTTAACGATTATCTTGCTCCGATTCGCGAACGTCGTCGTGAGCTGGAAGACAAGAAGGATTACGTTCTGGAAGTGATTCACGAAGGTAATCGACGCGCGAACGAGATCGCCAACGCGACGCTTGACGAGGTTCGCGAAGCAATGCACATGGTGTATTAGGCGCGGCATGGTGCGCAGCATCGTGCGCTATCCGCCCTGTTCGGCGTGCAACGTGGGCGCCATCGTGCCGTTCGACTTCGCGTGGGGCGAATGCGGATACCGCATGTGACCGCATGAATTATTTTCGCATTGGCTAGAGAATAGGGTAGAATAGCCAACGCAGCAGAACCGTTCTGCGTTTTGCATACGGGCCCATAGCTCAACGGTGGAGCAGGGGACTCATAATCCTTTGGTTCTCGGTTCGAATCCGGGTGGGCCCACCATTAAAAAGTTTGTTCGAGCCCTCTAGGTTGACCTGCAGTCAATGCCTGGAGGGCTCGTTGTTTTATGGGGTTCGTAACTGCTAAGAGCTTCTTCATTTTCGTGATTTAGCGAAAATGGCATTCAACTGGGATTTTGCTGATCAGGTGGTAACCCATCGTTTTTCTTTATCTTTTCGTGAAAGTTTTTTCATTTCGCGCTTGGTAACGAAGGTTCCGACTGATAAAATGATTCTTTACTGGATTGGGGAACCATGTAAATACGCTAAAAGCTCACGGGGATGGAGCGGAAAATGGGTAAGACGAAAACCTTCGAGAGGACCGCTTGTCTGGCGCTCTCAGCAATTGCAGCACTGCTCTGTGCATTTGCGATTTTCTTCATGTCACCTAGTCAAGCATGGGCCGATGCGGTGTCGACGCCCGATGAGTTCGTAGTGAAGACTGCAGACCCCGCGGTTTCTTCGATAGAGCTTACGTCGGATATGGATATGACGGACAAAGGCTTTGTCGACGTGAGTGGTAAAACCATCGATCTGGGCGGTTTTACTCTCTCTAATAACAACTTTACTTTCGGTTTGCAGGGTTCCGATTTTAGGGTGACTAACGGCACAATTAAATGCAACGATGGTAGCTATGCTCTTTTTATTGGAGATGACCCTACTAGTAATGTTGTGATTGACGGTGTCACGTTCAAGGGTGGTATCAATATCTACAACTCCACGAACGTAGTGTTGCGCAATGTGGATGTTGAGGGTCTTGCTTATTATGCTGTATGGTGCGACAGAGGTGCTCAGGTTACTATCAAAAGTGGCACTTACTCATCTGCCGGCAATGCCGTGTTGGCTTTAGCTACGGGCGATAACGGGCAATCTATGAATGTTGCTGGTGGTGTATTTGCGGTGGTTGAAGGGCAAAGTTTAGTAAATGAACAGGGAGGTAATGCCGCTCTTCCCGTTGTCTCTGGCGGGACTTTTAACACTTCGGATGTGGCGAAGTACACGGCGGGCAACTCTGCTGCACTTGCTGATAATGGCTCGTTTGAGGTCATGAGCAAGGATGATGCTATTGCTCAAGCGGCTGCTGTTGTTGATGGGGTGTATTACAAAAGCGCTCAGGAGGCCGAGAATGCCGCAGCTTCTGGAGGTGGCACTGTAGTCCCTTCTTACAAAGTTACTTTTACTGGCAACGGAATTACGGATTCGTTCGTATTTGCCAATGAAAACGACACTATTGCTGCGCCAGCTGCTCCGGTTCGTGAGGGCTACGACTTCAAGGGCTGGTTCGATGGTGAAACCGAATGGGCTTTCGGCGCGGATGGCACCAAGGTGACCGAACCCGTTACGTTAACCGCCAAGTGGGATGCTCAGAGCCGCATTGTTACTTTTGATGACTGTATTAAATCAACCAGTAATAAGGTGGAAACCGTTTCTTACGGCGACAAGGTTTCCAAGCCAGCTGATCCTGTTCTGGATGGATGGAAATTCGAGGGGTGGTTCTCCGATACTGCCCTGACGCAGGAATACGACTTCAATGCTGCGGTTACTTCCAATATTGTTCTCTATGCAAAGTGGAGCAAGGTCGATCCATCCATACCTTCCGTGACTGATCCTGTTGTGCCTGGCAGTGAAGATCTTGCGAGCATGGATAAGACAGGCCTTGCTAAGACAGGGGATTCTTCTACTTGGATGCTTCTGGCTGGACTTGGTGTTGTCGCTCTTATAGCATCGGGTTCTTTGATTTTCGCTTATCGTAAGTTGAGATAAGGGCTTAGAGAACAATATATGTGTCTTGTTTTAGGCGCTGACGCACGTCGGCGCCCGCTTTTCCCATTTTTCGGGGTGCCGAGGTCGAAATGCTGGGTGCCCAGAAAACGGTAAAGCAGCGTTGCTTTCAGAATGGTCACAATTTGGACACGTTCGTTTGGAATGCCTAAATAAATGGTATACCTCAAATACTTAAATTGCATCGGAGTGGATCATTGGCCTTCAGCGGTTTATTGATGCTGGGTGAGCCATTGACTCCGAGTGGTTTATCGATGCGGAGTAAGTCATTGGCGCTGAGCGAGTCATTGGTTCCGGGCGATTCATTGACGCGCCGACATGCGCCAAGGGGAAAGAGGGACTATGGGTGAAGAAGTGCAGGCGGCTCCTGTTCAGAAAAGGAAGAAGCTCGGTCTGACCACGGTCATCTTGCTTTCTTTGGTATGCGGCATCGTTGTAGGTATCGCCTGCAGTGTTATGGTGCCGGATGGGTCTGCGGTCAACGAGGTAATGATCGAAGGCGTTTTCTATGTGTTGGGTCAGTGGTTCATCCGCTTGATGCAGATGTTGGTCGTTCCGCTTGTGTTCTGCTCCATCGTGTGCGGCGCCGCTTCGATGAGCGATCCCAAACTGTTGGGCAAAGTCGGCGTGGGCACCATCGTCATGTATGTCCTGACCACCGCGCTTGCGGTCATGATCGCGCTAGGATTGGCGGCAGTGCTGCAGCCGGGTGTTGGTCTTGATCTGGCGTCGGTCGTTCAGGTGGAGCCGAAGGCTACGACGACCGATCAAACCATGGCGGACATGCTCATCGCCATCGTTCCTTCCAACGTTATTGCGGCCATGAATAACGGCACGATGTTGCAGATCATCTTCTTCGCATTGGTCCTCGGGTTCGTGCTGGGCCATTTGGGGCAGAAGGTCGCGACAGTCAACCGCTTCTTCGTGCAGTTCAATGCCGTTATGATGCGAATGATCGGCCTGGTGCTGAAGGTTGCTCCCGTGGGCATCTTCTGCTTGATCGCGCGCACCTTCGCCAACTTGGGTATCGATGGCATCATGCCCATGATTAAGTTCATCGGCACGGTGTATTTAGGCTTGGCGGTTCAGCTTCTGGTTGTATATATGCTGCTGTTGTTCCTGTTCACGCGCCTGAATCCCTTCCATTTCTTGCGCAAGATGCTGCCCGTTATGCTGTTCGCGTTCTCGACCAGCTCATCCAATGCGACGATTCCCTTGAATATGCAGACGCTCGAGCGGAAAGTCGGCGTTGACCAGAAAGTAGCGTCGTTCACCATTCCGTTGGGCGCGACCATCAACATGGATGGCACGGCCATCATGCAGGGCGCGGCGGTCATTTTCATCGCGCAGGCGTTCGGCATTGCGCTTTCTCCTGCGGCGCTTGTCACGGTCGTGATCACGGCGGTCGCTGCATCGATCGGCACAGCGGGCGTGCCGGGAGTGGGCACGATCATGCTGGCAATGGTATTCGAATCGATCGGCCTGCCTGCCGAAGGTGTGGCGATGATCATGGGTATCGATCGCATTCTGGACATGGGCCGTACGGCCATTAACATCACGGGCGATGCGGTAGTGACCACCATCATGGCCAAGCTGTCTGGTCTGCTTGATATAGCGGTGTTCAAGAACGATGACACCAGTTCGATATCGCTTGATGAGATCGAAGAGCCAAGCGAACCGACCGATTATGCGGAATTCACCGAGCATGGCGAACCGACCGAGATCGGCGAAAAGGGCGATCCCGATATATTCCAGCATATCGAAGAGCCGAAGGTCCAGAGCAGGGAATAGGAGGTGATGGGTCGCGTAGCAGGCAAGTGCGTTCGAGCCAGGTCGTGCGGCGGGTTGGGCGCTGTCGTGCAACGGGCCGCATGCGGTACGTGGCGAATCGCACAGGTGGGTGCGGCCTTTCGTGTAGCGCTCCCTTGGCAGTCACCCCGTATGTAACGGCTGCGTGACGCATTTGTGGCGAGGGTTTACGTTGTAGGGGTAAAATGCTACTGTACTACTAACAATTAACGTGTAGGGGGATGCAAGACGAATCGAACAGGGCATGCGCTACGAAACGCAGCCCGAATCGAGCAGAGCGAGCTACGAAACGCAGCCCGCATAGGAACCTTGCATCAGCGGAGTTTTTAACTCTGAGAGGAGAACATAATGGCTACTCAGATCACAGCAAGTGAATTCCAGAGCAAGGTATTGGACGCCCAGACGCCGGTGTTGGTGGACTTTTTCGCAACGTGGTGCGGGCCCTGCAAGATGATGGCTCCCGTTCTCGATGAACTCGATGGAGATCTGGCGGGATCAGCGGCAGTATACAAGGTTGACATCGACCAGGAAACAGCGCTCGCTCAGCAGTTCAACGTTATGAGCGTACCCACCTTCATCGTATTCAAGAACGGTCAGATCGCTCAGCAGCTCGTAGGGGTCCAGCCGAAGCAGGCTCTCGCGAATGCTCTGGCGTAGTAACGTGTTCGAGCGTAACATAGCAGGTAATGCAAAATGACGTGAAGGGGTGTCCGCAGGATGCCCCTTTTGCGCAGGTAAGAACGAGTCAAGACGCGAAGATAGGATGATCATGATAGATGTTGCTATCGTTGGTGCGGGCCCTGCAGGATTGGCTGCGGGGATATATGCGACCCGTGCAGGTTTTTCGACCACCTTATTTGAAGGAATGGTCGTTGGCGGCCAATTGACGTCGATCGATAAGCTGGAGAACTATCCAGGTTTCCCCGAAGGCGTCGGCGGGTTCGAAATCGCCTTCGCTATGCGTGAACAGGCCGAGCGTTTCGGCTCTACGTTCGTTTCGGAACGGGTCGAGGCTATCTCGGAAGCCTCTGAAGACGGAGCAATGCCCTTCTTCACCCTTAGAACCGCATCGGGGGAATACCAAGCTCGTTCGGTCATTCTGGCAATGGGTGCAAAACCCAGGCAGCTTCCCGTTCCTGGTTTGGAAGAACTGACTGGTCGGGGAGTGTCGTACTGCGCAACGTGCGACGGTAACTTCTTCCGCGGCAAGGAAGTGATCGTGGTCGGTGGCGGCGATACGGCATGCGCTGATGCTGTGTATCTATCGCGCATTTGCCCGAAGGTGCATTTGGCCCATCGTCGTGACGAATTGCGTGCGAGCCCTTGGTATGCGCAGCGTCTCGAATCGCTCGATAACGTTGAAATGCATTGGAACACGGTGCTCGCCGGGGTAGAAGAAGCAGACGGCGTACTCGCTTCGGTCGCGCTTGAGAACGTGATCACTAAAGAAACGCAACAGCTCGAAGTGAGCGGCGCATTCATTGCAGTGGGTACTTCCCCTGATACGGCATGGCTCGAAGGTGTAGTCGATCTGAATGAATCGGGCTACGTGATCACTCACGGCGAAGGAGAAACCTCCCGTCCCGGCATCTTCGCGGCGGGCGATACGCGCACAACGCCTTTGCGTCAGGTGGTAACTGCCGTGTCTGATGGCGCACTTGCGGCAGAAGCTGCTGCCAAATATCTTGCTTCGTGGTAAAATAACAGGCTGAAATTTTCCAAAGGCGCGCTCCTTAAGGGGCGCACCTTTGTGCGTGAGCATACCTTGCAGGGTTTTTGGATTGTGAAGAGGACGAAATGCGCGAAAAGCTTGAAAAGATCATCGAGGCGTATAAAGAACTGGAAAGCAAGCTGGGCGATCCGGCGGTAGTTGCTAACCAGCATGAATACAATAAGCTTGCGAAAAGCTATTCCGATCAGGGCCCGCTTGCGGCGAAAGCGCGCGAATACGTGCAGTGCCTTGACGATTTGGAAGAAGCAAAGGAAATGCTTTCCGATGCTGACATGAAAGAGTTCGCTCAGGAAGAGATCTCTTCCATTGAAGAAAAGCTTCCTGGTCTTGAAGAAGACATCAAGTTCATGCTGATTCCTTCCGATCCTGCCGATGAAAAGAACATCATTGTGGAAATCCGTGCTGCTGCCGGTGGCGATGAAGCTGCTATTTTCGCGGGCGATCTGTATAAGATGTACCTTCGCTTCGCCGAGCATCAGGGCTGGAAGTGTGAGACCATGGACGTGTCGCCGTCCGAGGTGGGTGGATATAAAGAGATCCAGTTCAAGGTCAAGGGCGACAAGGTCTATTCGGTCATGAAGTTCGAATCGGGCGTTCATCGCGTTCAGCGCGTGCCCAAGACGGAAAGCCAGGGACGCATCCATACATCCACCGCTACCGTTGCCGTGCTTCCTGAAGCTGACGAAATCGACGTCGAAATCAACGAGAACGATCTTCGTATCGACGTGTTCCGTGCGGGTGGCCCCGGCGGTCAGTGCGTTAACACGACCGACTCCGCGGTGCGTATCACGCATCTTCCCACGGGCTTGGTCGTTCAGTCCCAGGACCAGAAGAGCCAGCTGCAGAACAAGATCGCCGCAATGGCGGTTCTGCGTGCGCGCTTGTACGAGAAAATGCTCGCAGAACAGCAGGCAGCTGAAGGTGCGAAGCGCTTGGCTCAGATCGGTTCGGGCGATCGTGCGGAAAAGATCCGTACGTACAATGGCCCTCAGGACCGCGTGACCGATCACCGCATCGGCTTTAACTCCACGTACAGTGGCGTGCTGATGGGTGACTTGCTGGGCGATATCATCACGGCGCTCCAGGCGGCCGACCGCGCTCAGAAGCTCGAAGAAGCTACGCTGTAGTTCGGCGCGAATCCGCACCTGTACATGGGTACCACGACGACGTCCGCTGATACGTGGACGGTAAAAGCAACGCTTGATTGGACGGTCGGCTTCCTTGAACACAAGGGAGACCCCAATCCGCGTCTCTCTGCAGAATGGCTCATGGCTGAGGCTACGGGGTTGTCGCGTATCGAGTTGTATATGAATTTCGATCGGCCCCTGTCGCTTGACGAACGAGCGGTGCTGCGCGAATATGTGGCGCGTCGTGGTGCGGGCGAGCCGCTTCAGCTGATAAGCGGCACGGCGCCGTTTCGCTATTTGACTCTCAAGGTAGCTCCTGGCGTGCTCATTCCCCGTCCCGAAACAGAGGTCCTGGTCAGTGAAGCGCTGGCTGAATTAGATCTGCCCCGAGTTGCCGATCATGTGCAAGCGAGTGAAGAAGGCGAAGAGGTGGTCTCTGCGCAGCTTCCCACACTGAAGGTGGTGGATCTTTGCACCGGATCGGGTTGTATTGCGTGTGCGATCGCATCTGAATATCCTGCTGCGCAGATCGTGGCTCTTGATATCGCGCCCGAGGCTTTGGCGCTCGCTCAGTGCAATGTTGATGATCTTGGCTTGCAAGATCGCGTGGAAGTTCGCGAAAGCGACCTGCTTTGCGCCATTGCGCCCGAAGAGCGGGGCAGTATCGATCTGCTCATTTCCAATCCTCCCTACATTCCCGTTGCGGTACTGGAAACGCTCGATCGCGAAGTGACGGAATTCGAGCCTCGCCTTGCCCTTGATGGCGGCGATGATGGACTCGATCTTTTCCGAAGGTTCATTGATGATGCGCGTTCCTGCCTTAAGCCAGGTGGCGTGCTTGCGGTCGAATTGTTCGAAGATCACCTCGACGAAGCGGCGCGCCTTGCGCAGGAAACGGGCTTCGAATCGGTTCGCATCGCACACGACCTTGCTGGTCGTCCGCGCGTCCTGATCGCACATAGCCCCCGTTCGTAACTTTTCTCATTCGGTGGCACGATCGAAAGCGGTCGTACGCCCAATTCGCCACTGTTTCGCTCGTAACCTTCCTCACCCGCGCGACCTGTTCGGTAAGTCGGTATAATCCAGAGCATCAATACGACCAAGGAGGAATTGATGCTCGATCGTTCGTCGTCCTTTGCTTCAGCCGACTTTGGCGAAGCGTGCGGTAATCAAACCAACGTTCTTGATAGGCACTTGCAAGAGTCGCTTGAAGTGCTGCGTAGTTATCTGGGTGAGCGATCACCCAAGGTGGGTATTGTTCTGGGTTCGGGGCTTGGTCCGCTTGCGAATCAGATCGAGCAGTCAGTGAAGGTTCCCTTTGCAACCATTCCTTATATGAAGACCAGCACTGCCAGCAGTCATGTGGGGCAGTTCGTGTGCGGAACGTTCGCGGGTGCTTGCGTGATCGCCATGCAGGGACGTTTGCATGGATACGAAGGAAATACGCCGCAAGAGGTCGCTTATCCGATATGGCTCATGCAACGCTTGGGAGCTGACACCCTGATCACTACCAACGCGGCGGGAGCGATCAATGAATCGTATCAGGTGGGCGATTTTTGCGTAATGCAAGACCACATCAACCTGACGGGAAGGAACCCGTTGGTAGGGGTTGATCCCGACGGTATTGCGCCGCGCTTCGTTCCCATGAAGGATGCCTATGATCCGCAATTGCGTACGATCGCCCTTCGGTGCGCTGAAGAACTTTCCGTCCGTGTGCAAGAAGGGGTGTATCTGGGGTTGCTGGGGCCGAGCTTTGAGACTCCAGCGGAGATACGGGCGTTTCGCACGTTGGGCGCCGACACGGTCGCTATGTCGGTCGTCGAAGAAGTGATCGCGGCTCGACACGTGGGAATGCGCGTCCTGGGTATTTCGCTTGTCTCCAATATGGCGTGCGGCATCGACGGTGCTTCTCCTAATGACGACGAAGTGCTCGATGTTGCGAAAACGCGCGAGTCTGATTTCGTGATATTGGTTGAACGGATCGTGCAGTCGCTAAGGGAATAACCAGGGAGCCGATCCTCGGTTTCGTTCGTATGGTGCGCGCGAACGGCGCGCATGCCCTTAAATACTCGATTTATGGGACAACTTGTTGAATTTGTCCCATACATATAAGGGGTTATTCGAAAAAATCGAACATTATTCAAAATATTTGAAGATTCTGAACACAAAATGCCTCTCTACGTGCTTTAATGGATACAGTTCATTTGGAACGCGTTCACATCGGCACTTCCGACGCTGGGGGAGTTATCGGGGTGCTTGTGTGAACGATGTTCCATAAAAGGAGTGAGTTACCGCGAAAGCGGGAGGGGTAATTTCGAGGCGATGGCCTCGAATATATGAAAGGCCCGTTGCAGCTGTGAGAGGGTAGCTGCAACGGGCCTTCGTTTGTTCTGGGCTCTCACTCGTGATAAGTTCTCCTTTATGAGAAAAACTACCGCGCATACTGCAACAACGAACACACGGACAACTGTTCTCCGTGCGGGTGGATTTCAGGTAATGGTCACCCGTAAGAACATCAGATCGCTCCATTTAAAAGTGACTCCGCAAGGCGAAGTGAAGGTATCGGCGCCTTTGTGGGTGAGCGATGCCGAAATCACTTCGATGATCGAATCACGTAAAAGCTGGATAGAAAAGCAACGCCGCGCGTTCAAGGATTCGCCTCAAGCGCAGGCGGAGGCGGCAGGTGCAGAAGAACAGAAAGCGTGGCGATCTGTGGTGGAGGCATGCGTTCCTCAGCTGATCGCTGCGTGGGAGCCTATTTTGGGTGTTCGCGCGAAGAAGGTCGTCTACCGCAACATGAAGTCGCGATGGGGTAGTTGCCAGCCTTCTACGGGTAGGATCTGCATCAATACGCGCTTAGCGTTGTATCCGCCTGAATGTCTGGAGTATGTTGTTGTACACGAGCTCTGTCACCTGCTCGTGAGCAATCATGGCTCCGAGTTCAAAGAGCTGCTCGATCGCATCATGCCCGATTGGCGCTCGCGCAACGATAAGCTGCGCTGGTAGGTGGCTACCCCTGCCGACGTGCACCTATTCGCCACTGCTCCCATAATGTGCACCGAAGACCGCGAGAGCGAAAAAGTGCTTTCAAATAGTTCAAGCGGTGCTATTATTGAACAACACAAAAAGCGTTGATAAGGAAAAGTAGGGACGAATCCTATCTCCAGAGAGTTGGCGGTTGCTGGAAGCCAACGGTGGGACGGTCTGAAAGGCGCCTTTGAGCTATTCTGTCTGAACATCTTTCATTCAAGTCGAACGATCTTCGATAAGGTGGAAGGTCAGTAGGCTGAATCGGTGACTCCGTGATCGGTCTGGAAAGGGCATACCTTTTCCTTTCTTTTGAGGTCCTGATGCAGTCTGCTGCACAGGATTTTTTTATATTGAGGTTGCAGGGGATCGAATTCCTGGACACAGGAAAAGAAAGGGCGTGATTGAATGCGAAGCGACGCGATCAAAAAAGGTCTCGCGCGTGCACCGCACCGCAGTCTTTTGAAGGCTGATGGTCTAACCGATGAAGAGCTCGAACGTCCGCTGATTGCGGTCATTTCTTCCCAGAACGAAGTCATTCCGGGTCATACGCATCTCGACAAGATCGCCGACGCCGTAAAGGCGGGTATTCGCATGGCGGGTGGTACGCCGCTGCAGGCGACCACTATCGGTGTGTGTGACGGCATTGCTATGAACCACGAAGGTATGCGTTATTCGCTTACGAGCCGCGAGGTCATCGCTGACTCGGTCGAGTGCGTGGTGCAAGGTCATGCGTTCGACGGCGTGGTCCTCATTCCTTCGTGCGACAAGGTCGTTCCTGGTATGCTGTTGGCGGCATGCCGCTTGAACATCCCGACCGTGCTCGTGTCGGGCGGCCCCATGTTGGCGGGTCATGACAAGCAGGGCAATCAGACCGACCTGAACACCTTGTTCGATGCAGTCGGCCAGGTAACTGCCGGCACTATGACCGAAGAAGAATGCAAGTGGTTCGAGAACACCGCTTGTCCTACCTGCGGTAGCTGCTCAGGTATGTTCACCGCGAATTCCATCTGCTGCCTGTCCGAGGGCCTGGGCATTGCATTGCCTGGCAATGGCACGGTTCCCGCGGTATATTCCGAGCGCATTCGTCTGGCCAAGCAGGCCGGCATGAAGGTCATGGAACTGGTGGAAAAGAACATTACGGCACTTGATATCATCACTCCTGCCGCTATTCACAACGGCATGGCGCTTGATATGGCCTTTGGTGGTTCGACGAACACCATGCTCCACTTGACGGCGATCGCCCATGCTGCTGGCTGCCCCGTCACGATGGAAGATTGGGACAAGGTCTGCCAGCGTATTCCTAACATCACCCGCATCGCGCCAGCGGGTCCTCTCCACATCGAGGATCTGAACAATGTTGGCGGCATTGCGGCTATCATCGGCGAATTGGGTCGTCATGGTCTACTGGATGGTTCGGCGCTTACGTGCCATGGCACCATGCAGGAATGGATCGACGCCTGCCCGCCTGTTGACGGCGAAGTGGTGCGCACGGTCGAAAATGCCTATAGCCAGGTCGGTGGTCTGCGCGTTATGAGCGGTAACTTGGCTCCCGATTGCGGCGTAGTCAAGCAGTCGGCAGTGTCCGACGACATGCGCCAGCATCGTGGTCCGGCACGCGTGTTCGAATCGGAAGACGCGGCATGCGAGGCTATCTTCGGCGGCCAGATCAATCCTGGCGACGTAGTGGTCATTCGCTATGAGGGTCCTGCTGGTGGTCCTGGTATGCGCGAAATGCTCACGCCTACTTCTGCTATTTGCGGCATGGGCCTCGACCATGATGTCGCACTCATTACTGACGGTCGTTTCTCCGGCGCTACAAAGGGCCCCGCTATTGGTCACGTAAGCCCTGAAGCAGCCGCTGGTGGTCCTATTGCATTGATCCAGGAAGGCGACATTATCGATATCGATATCGATAAGGGCTCGCTTACGCTGGAAGTATCTGATGAAGAACTGGCAGCACGTCGTGATGCGTGGGTCAAGCCCGAGCCTAAGTACAAGGTGGGCGTGCTCGCTCGTTACGCGAAATTAGTTTCGAGTGCTGATAAGGGGGCGTATTTCGGATGAGCATAGATAAGGAGTATGAAGCCAAGATGGGTCTTGGTCCTCATACGGAAAAGCAGGGCAAGACCATGCTCGGCTCAGAAGCCATCATCGCTTCGCTGGAAGCCGAAGGGGTCGATACCGTTTTCGGGTATCCAGGTGGTCAGGCCATCAAGATCTATGACGCTCTGTACGATTCTAAGAAGATCAGGCACGTTTTGTCGCGTCACGAACAGGCAGCGACTCACGAAGCCGATGGGTATGCGCGCGCTACGGGTAAGACGGGCGTTGTCATTGTGACCAGCGGTCCCGGTGCGACCAATACCGTAACAGGTATCGCCACCGCCTATATGGACAGCGTTCCGATGGTCGTCATTACCGGCCAGGTGCCACGCAACGTTATCGGAACGGATGCGTTCCAGGAGTCCGATATCGTAGGCATCACGATGCCCATCGTTAAGCACAGCTACCTGCTGCAGAGCTGCGAAGACATGACTCGCACGTTCCGCGAGGCGTTCTATATTGCGAACTCCGGCCGTCCAGGACCGGTGCTCATCGACATTCCGTCCGACTTGGCTGGCGCGGAAATGCTGTTCGAGTACCCCGATGACGTGCAGATCCCTTCCTATAAGCCAACGGTGAAGGGTAACGTGCGCCAGATCCGTCAGGCGGTCGAGATGATGAAGAGCGCTAAGCGCCCCATCCTCTACATTGGTGGCGGCATCATCGCTTCGCATTCTGAAGAAGAACTGCTCGCTGTTGCGGAAGCTCTTCAGATCCCCGTTGTCACGACGCTCATGGGTAAGGCGGCGTTCCCGTCTTCGCATCCTTTGAATCTGGGCCACGTTGGCATGCATGGTTCGAAGTACGCGAATTATGCCGTTACCAATGCTGACTTGCTGGTAGCAGTAGGTGCGCGCTTCTCCGACCGCGTTACGGGAAAGCTCGTTGATTTTGCGCCCGACGCAAAGGTCATCCATGTTGATGTCGACCCGGCGGAAATCGGCAAGAACCGCATTCCTCAGATTCCCATCGTGGGCGACGCGAAGGTTGTTCTGGCGGGCATCAAGGAACAGCTCGAAAAGGGCGGATGCGACCCTATTACCAAAGAATGGCTCGATCAGATCGGGGAATGGCGCGCATGCCATCCGTTCTATAGTCCGGGCCTTACGGCTCTTAACGGTTCGATCTCCCCTGAAGGCGCGCTTGATATGCTGAGCGATATGCTCGATCCGGAGAACTCGATCGTGACCACCGAAGTCGGTCAGCATCAGATGTGGGCCGCTCAGCACGTTGATCGTGAAGTACCTCGCACGTTCTTGACGAGCGGTGGATTGGGAACGATGGGCTTTGGGTTCCCTGCGGCTATCGGCGCGAAGGTCGCTTATCCTGAAAAGCAAGTGGTCTGCGTTGCCGGTGACGGTTCGTTCCAGATGAACTTGCAGGAAATGGCAACCGCAGCAGCAGAAGGCATCAACGTTAAAGTGCTGCTGATGAACAATTCGGCATTGGGCATGGTTCACCAATGGCAGGGTCTGTTCTATGATGGCCGCTACAGTGAGACCATCCTTCCCGAGATCCCCGATTTCGTAAAGCTGTGCGATGCGTATGGCTGGGGTGGAAAGCGCGTGAGCGAGCCAGGTGATTATGAGCAGGCCCTGAAGTGGCTGCTCGATCATGATGGTCCTGCGCTTTTGGATATGCGCTTCGATCGTTCGGAGAACGTGTTCCCCATGGTAGCGCCCGGTGCTCCGCTTGATGAGATCATCGGTGCCACCAACGTGGGTCCGATCTCCAACATGCTTGAAGGATTCGAAAGCCTTCCATTTGCAAATGCTGCAGAAGCTAACGCCGCTGCTCGCAGCGCCGCCAATTCGAATGAAGAGGGAGGCCAATAACATGCAAGCACCATCGCAGAGGCATATTCTTTCCGTTCTGGTAGAGAACAAATCAGGCGTGCTGTCGCGCGTTACGGGTTTGATCTCGCGCCGTGGGTTCAATATCGAATCGCTTTCGGTCGGCCCGACGGAAGATCCTACCATGTCACGTTTGACCATCATCATGATGGCTGACGAAGTAGCCTACGAGCAGATCACCAAACAGCTGCATAAGCTCATCAGCGTTCATAAGATCACCGACCTTACTCAGGAAAAGGCGATCGAGCGCGAGCTGGTTCTGTTCAAGGTCCACGCTAACCCAGAGCGCCGCAGCGAGATCATCGAGATCGCTAACGTGTTCCGCGCCAATATCGTCGATGTCGGCAAGACGTCTTTGACAGTCGAGGTAACGGGCACCGAATCCAAGATCGCCGGTATCGAAGATCTGTTGCGCGCTTACGGCATCAAAGAGATCATTCGCACAGGTATTATTGCCATGTCGCGCGGCCCAAAGGTAAGCTAAACTACATTGGCAGCTTTCTTTAGCGCAATACGGTAATGCACCATATAAGCAATCAGTCATTCATAAGAAGAAGGGATGAATCATGGCTGTAACTATCTATTATGAACAGGACGTCGATCCTTCAGTGATCCAGGGAATGAAGGTAGCGGTCATCGGCTACGGTTCTCAGGGTCATGCTCATGCACTGAACCTTAAGGATTCTGGCGTTGATGTTCGTGTTGGTCTGCGTGAGGGTTCTTCCTCTGCTGCTCAGGCAGAAGAAGCGGGTCTCAAGGTAATGAGCATGGATGCTGCTGCCGAAGAAGCTGACCTTATCATGATTCTCGTTCCCGACGAGAAGCAGGCTGAGGTATACGAAAAGCACATTGCTCCTCATTTGACGGCAGGCAAGACCCTCGCTTTTGCTCACGGCTTCAACATTCACTACGGCTACATCAAGGCTCCTGAAGATGTGAACGTTATCATGTGCGCACCTAAGGGTCCTGGCCACATCGTTCGTCGTCAGTACACCGAAGGTTCTGGCGTACCTGATCTGGCTTGCGTTGCACAGGATGCGACCGGCAATGCTTGGGATATCGCTCTGTCCTACTGCTGGGGTGTTGGCGGTGCTCGTTCCGGCATCATTAAGGCGACCTTCGCTGAAGAAACCGAAGAAGACCTGTTCGGCGAGCAGGCTGTTCTGTGCGGCGGTCTGGTTGAGCTGGTTAAGGCTGGCTTCGAGACCCTGACCGAGGCAGGCTATCCTGCTGAGCTCGCATACTTCGAGTGCTATCACGAGATGAAGATGATCGTTGACCTTATGTACGAAAAGGGCATCCACTTCATGAACTACTCCATTTCCAACACCGCGGAATATGGCGAGTACTATGCAGGTCCTAAGGTCATCAACGAGCAGTCCCGCGAGGCTATGCGCGAGATCCTGAAGCGCATCCAGAACGGTGAGTTCGCTAAGGAATTCGTTGCTGACTGCAACAACGACCACAAGTGGCTCCTCGAGCAGCGCGAGGCCATCAACACGCACGAGATCGAAGTTACGGGCGAGAAGATCCGCTCCATGTTCTCTTGGATCAAGGCATAAGCTTAGCTGTTTGCAAAGCATGGTACGCAGGCACCCTTCGGGGTGCCTGTTTTTTTTGACCAAGCACCTGCCAAATTCTGCAATTTTTACTCTCGCGGCAAGTTCGAGAGCCATCATCGAATCGGTCGATCGCTTCGTGGATTGAAATGGCGAGGCTTCCGCCTTCAGGAACGCCTAAAATCGCAGTTCTTCTTCAGTGAAAGGCAAGTATTGCTTGATGCACGCGGGCATACAGTGAACAACATAGCGAACTTCGTCCTCTGCGGATCCGGGCATCCCTTCGAGGGCCCATTGTATGTAGCGATACGCTGCGCCGTATGCCTGGTAATGAAGAGCGAATCGAAGGCGGTCATCGAACACTTCTTCACCATAGTGGGTCTTGATGTAGTTGCTGTAATAGGTATATGTCTGATGCACGATCGCATCGGACAAGGAATTCTGGCCGGTCAGTTCGCAGGCTTCCTTCAGGAAGCGGCTGTATTTCTTCTGGGCTTGGATGTACACGTTGCATAGATACGCGTAAAAGCCATCTTCTTCGACTATTCCTTTTTCGCCGACGAGCGTTCTCTTATATATCCAGTACAGCAGGTCGTTCTTGTCTTTGAAGTGGTTGTAGAACGTTTGCCTGCCGGTTCCTGCGCGGGCGATAATGTCGGTCACGGTTATCTTTTTCAGAGGCTTTTCTTCCGATAATTCAAGAAGCGCCTCAGCAAGTATTCGCTTTACATTTATCGCCATAGCGCGCTCCTTTCGGCACCTCCGGTTCAGCCGCGCTGTGTGGTTGCATTATATAGTAAGGGCGAAGGAAGATGCGAAATCGTAATGGCGCGCTTGAGGGTGTCCAGATATAGACAAGGTTCGATGTAACTGGAGTGAATAGGACCCGCGCATCGTCGTCTTTGAGCGTCGCAAATCAGTTTCAAGCACTACGGAAACGCAAGCGAATCTGCGTCGCCTCTGACCAAAGGACCCGAAGACCTCACTGGACAAATCGGCTGAATTGTCTATACGTGGACAATTCACGTCATTAGTCACGAAGTGGACAGAGCGTATGCAGTGTCGCTTCCTTCAGCAGAACGCGCTTTCTAAACTTAAGAGCATGAACAAAAGTGTTCCATGCATTTGAAGGGGAAAGCGTATGGGGGTCTTCGACGGCATTAAAGTGCTCGATCTGTCGCGGTATTTACCGGGCGGGTATGCAACGCAGGTTCTAGCTGATTTCGGTGCAGATGTTATTAAAGTCGAAGATACCGGTATGGGTGATTTTTGCCGTCACGAGAAACCTGTGAAAGACGGAATGAGCTACTATTTTTCCGCATTGGGCCGGAACAAGCGCAGCGTTTCATTCAACTTGAAAGATGAAGAGACCCTGCAGGTGTTCTATCGCCTGGTGAAAGAATCCGACATTCTGATTGAAAGTTTCAGACCAGGAGCTACGGTAAAACTCAAAATAGATCACGAGACCTTGCAAAGTATCAACCCGACCTTGATCTATTGTTCGTTGTCGGGGTACGGCCAAGATGATCCTCGTAGCTTGAAGCCCTTGCACGACATAAATATGCAGGCACAAAGCGGATATCTTTCCTTGAATGGCGGTGTGAAAGCTCCTTTGCATTTGTGCGATCTTGCGACCGGTATGGTTGCTTCGCAGAGTTTGCTGGTCGCGCTTCACGAGCGTGAGCGCAGTGGCATTGGGAGGTATATCGATATCTCCATGTTCGATTGCTTCGTTTGGTGGAATTCGATGATCGATAGCCGCTGGTCATATTTGGGGCGCGAAATATCCGAGCGGACCATTGCGTATCCCGATGATTGTCCTTTCTACAACATCTACGAAACGAAGGATGGTGGAAAGCTTTCCATTGGTCTTATCGAAGAAAAGTTCTGGAACACGTTCTGCGATCTGACGGGCCATCCGGAAATCAAAGACCGAACGCAGCCGGGAGTATTCGAAGTGGTGAAAGAGATCGTTGCTTCGAAGACGTTTGATGAATGGGATGAATGGCTGGAGGACAAAGACCTTTGTATGGCGGTCGTGGCGGATAAAACCACCGCTATCGAACAGATCATCGAGCGAGAGCCGCACATGATGGCATACGTGGATTTCCCGGGTTTGGGACCTACGCTGCAAACGAACCTTCCTCATGCTATCGAGGATGTTCGTCCTGTCATTCAGGATTTCAAGCGTCCTCCGGCGCTGGGGCAAGATACCAGATCAGTGCTTATGGAGCTGGGCTATGCCGAAGATCATATTGAGGCCCTAAGAGATAAGCAGGCCATTCGCGTGTGACCTGCTCGAAGAGGTAATACAGGGAGTTCAGGCAAAAAGAGCCAGAAGGGATGAATTGCATCATGGATTTTAAATTGACCGATGAACAGGAACTATTGATCGAAAGTGCTCGCGAATATGCCAGCCGTTATTTTACCGATGAAGCGGTAAGGCAGGCCTATGAGGTCGATCACCATATCAGCCTTGAAGCGGCGATGGCTTATCGTGAAGCGGGCTTTATGTATCTGGGCCTGCCCGAAGAAGTAGGTGGCGTCCCTGTTGATAAGCTGACTGAAGTGCTGTTCATCGAGAAGCTTCATGAGTTCACGGGAGTGAGCCTTCCGTTCATGACTGACTTCAATACCATCACCGACGTCATTGATTTCGGTACCAAGGAACAGCAGCAGCTGATCATGGATGCTATCGAGAACATTGAGAGCACGTGTGTAGCGTGTTCGTCCATTTCCGAACCTGCTGCCGGTTCGGACAATAATGCAATGACATGTGTTGCGAAGAAGCAGCCCGATGGTACCTATCTTCTTAATGGACAGAAGACATGGGTGACCTTGGGTGGTTTGGCAACCTACACGATGGTCGTGGCGAAAGACGAAGATCCCTCTTACGAGAACGACAAGTATTCGTTGTGGCTCATTCCGAATGGCACGGAAGGGTTCACATATGCGAATTTGGACAAGGTCGGGCAGCAAGTGATTCCTTTTGTCGACCAGTTCTTCGATAACGTGGTCCTCACTGAAGACATGCGTCTTGGTGAGCCCGGCATGGGATGGAAGCTCCTGATGAAGAAACTCGAATTCGAGCGCTGCTTGGTCGTTGCGCAGTCATTGGGTCTTGCTCAGGCCGCATTGAACGACGCAGGTGCATATGCTTCTGAGCGCATTGCTTTTAAGAAGCCCATTGCGCACTTCAGTGCGATTCAGTCCCATTTATGTGAAATGGAGAACATCGTGCAGAATGTTCGTATGCGTCTGTACCAGGTCGTGACCATGATCGATAATGGTGAATCCACTCGTCTTGAGTCGGCTCTGCTTAAGGGTTACGCATGTCGTTCTCTGACGCGTGTTGCAGATCTTGCGATGGCGATCTATGCCGCGATCGGCTATACGAAAGATATACGAATCGGCCAGATCTGGGCCGACCTTCGCGGTCAGGAAATGGCAGGCGGGACCACGGAGATCATGGAATACATTGCCGGTCGTCAGTTGGTTAAGAAATACAAGGTTAAGTAACGTATCATCGAACCATCGGCGCGTGATGGCGAATCAACGGATCTCGGTCCGGTCCGTTGATTCGTTTTATTCATTCGCGTCGTAACGGTATGCTATCCATGGTCGTTTGGCGGATAGCTCATCAAGGGTGGTTCTCTTATGGGGCGCTCCATTTTGTTTTGCCCTATAAGCTTCTTCCACCTTGTCCCATAGGGCGCCTTCTAGGGTGGAGTCGGTGATTTTAGTAATATGAGCCAGGCTTAATTCGCTCGGATGAACGGCCCACATGCGCAGCAGAGTCACTTTGGCGGTGGTGAGGTATTCCGTTAAGACATTGTATTCGAATTCGGTCATATCGAGCACGCGCTGCACTTGCGACTTAAATACCGGGAACATGAGCTTCCTGCATTTGTTGAAGAACCGACTTTCCTTATCGTGTAGGAACAGAACGCGATAGAAATCCTTGCGCCAGGTAAGTGACGAAAGAAACACCTTAGAGAAGGTTTCCATGCCAATATCATTGGCGTTTTCCAGGAGGGTGTCCATGGCGTCGGTGGGGAGCGCTGTGTCTTCTAGTTCTTCTAGAACGTTATCAAGGGAATAGAAGGTGCGGTAGAACGTGGATCGCGAATACCCCGCACGTGCACACAGCGTGTTCACGGATATCCCTTTCATTCCGCAGGGGGCATAAAGTATCACGAAGGCTTCGATGAAGTCGTTCTTGATTGAAACGCTATCATGCTCTGGCGTAGTCATGAGAACCTCTTCTTTGCATTGCCGAGGGTCATACGATCTCGATCGAATCGATCAGGAACTCTTTGCCGGTTTTGATGCGAAGTTCGGTATTTCCGCAGTCAGGGCATAAAAGAGTTTCTGGAGCTTTGATATCAGCTTCAAATACTAGCAGGCATTTGGAGCATTGAGCTTTAAGGGGTACTTTCTTCAAGGTGAGATGCGCGGTGCTCGCTATGGTATCGCGCGCCAGGAACCTGAAGCAGCTCTCCATTAGATCATCTACGGTATCACGCAATTCTCCTACGACCAAGGAAACGGAAACGACCTTCGTGGCTTGGTTCTTTTTGGCATAGTCAAGCACTACATCCATAACATTGGAAAGAATAGCCATCTCATGCATGGTCCATGCCTCCTTCACTTGAAGCCTTCTCGCCGCAGGTGCACCTGAATGCGGCAAGAAGGCAAGGGTCGGTTCGAATCGCTAGTGCCCCTTCGCTCCGATAAGCATGAGTACTAGTGCTTTGTCGATCGAAAGGAACGTAGAGCTAAGCGATCATTCCCTTTTCGCGGCGGTTCGTCTCCATGGTCGTGTAAGCATCCCAAACTACTTCAGGTAGTGGATCGAGCCCTTCGGGGTCCTTGTGGGTCAGGCAACGCGCGCAGGATTCGCAGGCAATGACGCACTGCCCGCACCCGATGCAGCTCTCGTCGGTGACGGGGTATCCGTCTTCGCCCATGGTGATGGCGCCCATCGTGCACCGCGCTGCGCAAAGGCCTTCTTGAGTGCATTTTTCTGGTTCGAATTCGATTCGGTAATGAGATATGTTATTCATTGCGTCGCCAGGGAACGCTTTGGCAGCTTGGAGGATGCCGCAATGGCAGACCTTGCAGCTGCAGATGATCTCGTTCTTCTTGGCGAAGGTGGTTTGGATGGCTAGACCAAGTTCTGCGTTACGGCGAAGCAGGGCCTCTGCTTCTTCTAGTGTCACTTCACGCCCGAGTTTTAGATCGTCCAGATAGTAGTCGGCCATCTCGTCGGTTTGCAGGCAGACGTTCTGTTCGTGATCGCAGTTCTCGATACCCATGATGCTGCGGGAAGATTGCAGGCATGCGCAAGGGGAGATACAGAAGCGACGATGTTTTTTCAGCATCGCGAAAATATCATCGTCAGGTTCTAGTTCTCCTTCTTTTACCAGGTCGGCCGAAGCGGGCACGCAGCGATAGAAGGGGATGCCAGCATCGTAGACCTGGGCGAGCATGCCGCCTGCCATGGTTCCGTACAAGCCGCTGACCCAATCGGGGGTCATGGCATCTCCGGCGTGAAATTCATAAATGCCATGTGCAGCTGGTTCCATGTGATACAGCATGGTACCTTCAGCATTTCTTTCGCGGTAGATGTTGCCGCGTACCGCTAGGCTGCGCAGTGCCTCAGTTGCCTCTTCGATGTCCAAACCCTCTTTTTCTGCGAACCATTCTGCTTCAAAGAACTTATCGCGTGGCATATCCATGCACCAAAGGGCTTCTTGGGGCGTGTAGAACTTCTTCAACATGGCCATTTCGTGGCCACCTTCGACGGCGCAATAGCCGAACCCGAATTTATCTAGGTATTCTTGGAATGCACGGTATATTTCTTCTTCTGTCATACCGCAAGTTTCAACGGTGCTCATTGGTCCCTCCCCTTAGAACAAAGCTCCAAAACGGTTCGAAGATAGCATTCTGGAATGAGTGGTTTCAGAGCCTTGGAACACTATGAGAGGCTTTGTTCCAAAACGCTGAACATGTTCATTTTCTTCTTGACATAACGCGTTCATGATAATTACCTTATAACTATAAAGTTATAAATAAGAAACGAATCAGAGGTAGGTGATCGTGGAATGAGGAGACTCGGCTTGGTTGATCGCGTGTGCCGTTACAACAAGGCAGTGAGCGATCCCAATCGCATGAAGATGATCAAGATCGTGGGTTCGCATGAGCCCTACACCATGAAGGTGAGCGATATCGCGGAAATACTTCAGATCAGTCAGCCGGCGTGCACTAAGCATTTAAAGGTCATGGAAGAATCGGGCCTTTTTAAGCGTGAGCGTATAGGTGCTTCTGTGTATTACATGCTCGACCTCGAAGAGGTGGAACGGTATCAGCAGGATATGGCGTATGCCTTTCGGCACTCGCACTCGCCCTGTGCTTATGACTTCAAATGTGAAGTCTGCCCTGTAAAGGATACCTGCATGTAGGAATAGGACGGCGGTAGATGCTCGAATCGTCCGCGGTCGTGTTAGAGAACAAACAGAAAAGAGGCGCAGCAAGCGCTCAAGGAAAAGGAGGAGTGATAGAGATGGCAGCAAATGGAGATTTGCCGTTGATGCCGGCGAATACACCGCGCTTTATCGACCGTTTTAGTAAAGGGGCTAAGTTCGGCTTCATAGTATTGGGATTCTTATTCAATATAGTGGGTGTGCTTATCGCGTGGGCGATCGGGCATCGTAAAAAGATGATGGAATGCAGCGCGGAAGCCATTTGGTATGCGCTTATCGGGTTCGGTCTTCAGCTTGTGGTGCGCTTTTGCAATATAGCGTTCGGAGCGTTCGCGTTCCATGACTATTTATTAAGCGCGTTTGGCCCAGGAATTACGGTATGGAACATTTTATGGTGCATTTGCGGCGTGTGCTTCATCTTCCTTTCAATGTTGTGGATCTACGGTCTGCGTGTGAAGATGACGGATGCAGAGCGTGCCTATGTTCTAAAAGGCGACGATCATTTTAGCGAAGGGGAAAAGAAGCTGCGTTACGACGCGGGTATTACGGTGAATGCAACACCCGATAAGATCTGGCCCTATATGCAGCAGGCTGGACAATCCAAGGGTGGTTGGTACAGCTTCGAACGCCTCGAACGCTTCTTTACCTTTGATATTCGTAATCACTATGACTATACGAAGTATCCCGAGTGGCAGAACTTGCATGTGGGTGAATTTCAGTGGTTCCATCAAGCGCCGTTGAGCATTGGAGAATGGGTGACCGACTGTTCGAACGGCGAGGATGGAACGTATTATTGGGCCGCCCATTCTGACACCGCAACGGATCCTACGTGGAAAAAGCGCGGTCCCAATCAAGAAGGCGCTCTTCGCCTGTGGTTCAACCGTTTTGCTTGGACGTGGAACTGGGAAGTGTACCAGATCAATGAAACGCAATCACGGTTCATTTATCGCTGTGATTGTCATTTCGATCCGTTCTTGCGTACGCCCATTCATAAGTATTTCGTGGTGTTCATCTTGGGTACGGCTTCTATTGTTATGGGTCGCTGCTGTATGGAAACCATTACTAGGCTCGCTGAAGGCGATAGGAATTTCCGTAAACGCTATTTCGATTAAAGATCAGCAGGGGCTGCGGTTCGTGCTGCGGCTCTATTAAAAAGGATGAAGAAAAGAAGGCTAGCTCATTCGCCAACGGGAGAAAAAGTGATTGATTCGTACTCCCAGATCCAGGTTCGGGTCCTGCGATCTGAAATGCAGGTATGAGTCACGGAAGAGCTGTCTGGGAGTTCATGAAAGGGAGAGTCATGAAAACGCATTACGAGTCCATCGTTCTTGGCGCAGGTGCGGCAGGTATGAACTGCTGCCTGGAGCTGCAAAAGGGGAACCGTGAATATTTGCTGGTGAGTCCCAATATTGGAGGGCGCATTTGCAACGATGAAGAGCGTCATATGAATTATGGTGCGGTGTTCTATTTCGGTACTTACAAGCATATGCTGAAGTCCGGTCTGCTTATCGAAGGTCCTGATGTTCTACCTTCGCTTTCGGCTGGTTGCTGCCATCACGATACTGGTAAGCAGTACGAGCCGGTTTCGCTTACTACGATCACCGATGCGCCTTCGCTTTTAAAATATATGAAGTGGATGCGTGAGGAGTTCATCCCTCGCTATAGCAAGTTCAAGGACAATTGTTGCACCATGGAAGTAACAGCTGCTCTTGAGTTGGACCCCATGATCAAAGAGCTGTATACGGAATCGGCCGAGCATATGATCGAGCGTATGGGCTTTGGGCCTATTGCGCATGACCTTATTAGCATGTTCGCTCATGCGTGCACGGGTACTAAGATCAAGGATCTGACCGCGCTCGACTATCTGAATACCGTACAGCCTCTTACTATGCAGATTCCTCCCCTGAAGCTTCTGTTCGATCTCAAGCGCTTTGATTTCGATTCAAAAGGCACGCAGGAACGCTTGGCGAAGGGGAGCGGTGAAGTTCTGATCGATGAGATATCCAAGGTGGATAAATGCGAAGAGGGCTGGGCTGTAGAATGCGCCGCGGGTCGATTCACCTGCGAAAATCTTGTTATGGCAACACCTGCTCATATTACGAAGCAATTGCTCCAAGGTGTAGAGGATGCTCCTGATCTGGATGTTCGTAAGGCATCCGAGCTTACGGGCTATCTGGTGCGCGGTTCTATCAAGCCCGCCTACCGCAAGCATCTGGTGCACTTATTCGATGACACTATTCCGATCATCTATATTGCCAAGCGATTCGATGGCGACTACGAGATATTCACTGAGGTCGACTTTGAGGAAACAGGCAAATTCGATGAGTATTTTGACGAGTGGGAGGTGCTCGGCAAGAAATATTGGGAGCACGCACTGTATACCGCAGCTCATGAAGCATTGCCGCAGAATCTAGCGCCCGGCCTCATTATGGCCGGCGATGTGAATGGTCTTGGTATGGAACCCGCTTGCATTAGTGGGATCTATGCTGCCAACAAGATCATGGGCAAGACGCAGGACTAGCCAAGATGGCGCTTCACGAAAGCGCGAGTGTCTGTTTTCGGGGAAGGGATCGTAAATGAAAGAATCACGCATCATAGAAGTAAAGGAGTCGATCCTTGCGAAAAATGATTCTGCTGCTGCGGTGTTTCGTGGGGCTTTAGCAAAACGGGGTACGTTCTTCGTTGATGTGATGGCGTCTCCTGGTGCAGGGAAAACCACTTTGCTGTTGGCGCTTATTAATGAAATGCGCGATCAGGCGAGCGTGGGTATCATAGAGGCCGATCTTGAGTCGAAGGTAGATTCGGAGAAGATCAAGGAAGCGGGGATCCCTGTGGTTCAGCTAGAGACCCGTGGTGTGTGTCACGTTGAGATGGGTATGGTTGAAGGGGCGTTTGCGGCGTTCGGGGATGCGGAGTTCGATTATCTTTTCCTGGAGAACATCGGTAATCTAGTGTGCCCGGCGGAATTTGATACCGGAGCGCATAAACGCATCATGCTGCTTTCCGTGCCTGAAGGATATGACAAGGTGTATAAGTATCCGCCCATGTTCGCTGTGGCTGATGCACTTGTCGTTACCAAGACAGATTATCTGCCTTTGAATCCGGACTTCGATATGGAGGCACTGTATAAACAGGCTCGCGTTCTGAATCCTGATCTGGAAATATTCGAAACGTGTGCCCGCACGGGAGAGGGCGTAGCGGAGCTCTTTACTTGGTTGCGCGAATGCCGAGAAAAGGTAGTTCAGAACTAAGCTATATCGTCAGCTGAATCAACGCCTGGTGTCGTTCGCGCCGCCAGGCGTTCTGTCGTTCTCTGGGAATCGACATGGTGCTGCTTGCTGTTGCTCTCGATGGGTCAATATTGCAAAGAGCAGCCGCATTGGTCCTTGCGCGCGCGGGGCTTTATAATAGTGCCACTGTTGAAACGAACGCTAGGAGCGCGCTATGGAAAACGTACAGCAGGGCGATGTGGCTTCAATGCTGGGAAGCTTTGCCGAAGGTTCAGAAACGGTACTTGAAGTTGCTTGTTTGCCCTCTGCTCAACAAGAAGAAGGCATTGATTATTACGCCTCTGACATTCATGGCGAATACCAGGCGCTTATCCATATGTTCAAGGATCTGCTGTCCGATCAGGACGCGGCAGAGCTTGAAGGCTTGTTGCGCGAGGGTCGCACGCAGGATTGCATGGACGCCCTTGTTTCGCTGTTGGCGCAGCTGCCCGAGCATCGCCTGCACTTTGTGGGCGACATTTACGATCGCGGCCCCAATCCGGACCTGATCACCGAAACGCTGATGCATCACCCCAGCATAGACATTCAGTGGGGCAACCACGACATGGTATGGATGGGCGCTGCTCTTGGCCAGCCGGGCTGCCTTACTAATATCGTGCGCATCTGTGCGCGGTACGGCAATTTGGACATCTTGTCCGATGCGTACGGCATTGACCTTGCTCCTTTGGAATCGTTCGCAGCCCAGGCGTATGCGCAGGATCCGTGCGCAGGTTTCGCCTTGAAGTCAAGCGCGGGTCTTTCGCCTGATCAGCTGGAAATCACCACCAAGATCCAGAAGGCCATGAGCGTGCTGCAGTTCAAGGTGGAAGCGGCCCTTATTGCCGAATACCCCAGCTTCGGCTTGGATGACCGCAATCTGCTCCACTTGATTAACTACGAAAAGGGCACCGTCGTGGTTGATGGCGTGGAGTACGCCCTTACCGATACTGTGTTCCCAACGGTGAACCCCGAAGATCCGTATGCGCTCACTCCGGCCGAAGCTGAAGTGCTGGACTACCTGGTACATGCTTTCCAGGAAAGCCAGAAGCTCCAGCGTCACATGCGCTTCTTCTTCGAAGCGGGCAGCTTGTATAAGGTTGTGAACGGCAATCTGGTGCTGCACGCCTGCGTGCCTTTGAATGAAGACGGCACTTTGATGGAAGTGGACGTGCTGGGCAAGAAGTGCAAGGGCCGCGAACTGTATGAAACCATGCAGGAATACGTGTACCAGGCCTTTTCGGAGACGGATCCGGCAAAGAAGAAGATCGCCATGGACATGATGTGGTACCTGTGGCTGGGTCCCGGCTCTCCGCTGTTCGCGAAAAGCAAGATGGCCACGTTCGAGCTATACCTCATCGCGGAAAAGCCCGCTCGCAAGGAAGAAAAGAACGCCTTCTATAAGCTGTTTGATTCGCCTGAAACGTACAACGCCATCTTTGAGGATTTTGGCCTTGATGCCAGCTGTGCTCACATCATCTGCGGCCACGTTCCGGTGAAGATGAAAGACGGCGAAAGCCCGGTCAAGGCGCAGGGCAAAGTCGTGTGCATCGACGGCGGTTTTTCGGCGGCCTATCAGAAGACCACGGGTGTTGCCGGACTCACCCTGGTAGAGCAGGGCGGCCAAATGAAGCTGCGCGCTCACAAATCGCTCGTTTAAGTTTGATCTTTATGGTGTTGGGCTGCGGGTTTTGCACCCTTTGACCCGGTAGGACATTACGCCTGCGTGATAGGTGCATAACTCTGCAGGATATGGTGGCTTTATCGTGGTAAAGTGTTGTGCACTATCTGTATGCGTATACGAAGTACGCATTATCGAAAGGATTTGAACAGTATGGCTAGGGTGTATAACTTTTCCGCAGGTCCGGCGGTGCTTCCTGAAGAGGTGCTCCGTGAAGCAGCCGAAGAAATGCTCGACTACCAGGGCACTGGTATGTCAGTTATGGAAATGAGCCATCGTTCAGCGGCTTTCAAGGGCATCATCGAAGATGCTGAAGCGGATCTTCGTAAATTGATGAACATCCCCGACAACTACAAGGTCCTGTTCCTTCAGGGCGGTGCTTCTCAGCAGTTCGCCGCCATTCCCATGAACCTCATGTTGGGCGGCAAGGCCGACTACATCGTTTCTGGTTCTTGGTCCAAGAAGGCCTACAAGGAAGCTGCCATGTTCGGCGACGCACGCTGCGTAGCATCTTCTGAAGACGGCAATTTCTCCTATATCCCCAACGTGGACGAACTCGAGTTGGACCCTGAGGCAGATTACGTATACATCTGCGAAAATGAAACCATCTACGGCACGCATTATCACAAGCTGCCTGAAACGGGCAACGTTCCTTTGGTGTCTGACGTTTCCTCTTGCTTCTTGTCTGAGCCGATCGACGTTTCCAAGTACGGTCTTGTTTATGGCGGCGTGCAGAAGAACGTTGGCCCGGCAGGCGTTGTCATCGTCATTGTGCGCGAAGACTTGGTGAAGGACGAATGGCTTCCCAATACGCCCACCATGTTGAAGTACAAGACCGCCGTCGATAACGACAGCATGTACAACACGCCTCCTTGTTACGGCATCTACATTTGCGGCAAGGTATTCAAGTGGCTGAAGGCTCAGGGTGGCCTGGATGCCATGAAGAAGCGCAACGAAGAAAAGGCAGCGATCCTGTACGACTACCTGGATTCCACCGATTTCTATACCGCAACGGCTCGCAAGGAAGACCGTTCCATCATGAACGTACCCTTCGTTACGGGCAGCGCCGATCTGGATGCCGAATTCGTAGCGGGCGCTAAGAAGGCAGGCATTGAGAACATCAAGGGTCACCGCAGTGTTGGCGGTATGCGTGCAAGCATCTACAACGCTATGCCTACCGAAGGTGTTCAGGCTCTCGTTGACTACATGAAGGAATTCGAGAAGACGCACGCGTAAGCGCTCATTTCATAGCGGCATTGCCTCACTGATGCACGAAGGCGCCACCCGAGCAAGATTCGGGTGGCGTTTTTTTGGTGGGGTGGTGCATCGTGTACGGAACGTATGGATACGTATGTCTTGCGGATACGTAACGCTGTGAAGCGAAGCTGTCGCGATGCGCAATACGCGAAAGGCCACGAACCCGCGCACCGTGCATGCATTCTAGGGGAACATTCCCAGAATGCGCTTCGTTACCACATCGCGTAGCGAATCAAGAGGGTCCACAAGGGTATCGATGTCGTCTTTGGTGTTGTAGATTCCCAGCGAAGCGCGACACGACCGCTCCACACCAAGGCGCCGATGAAGGGGTTGCGCACAGTGTGATCCAGTCCGGATGCATACGTTATGGGCATCGAGCATGAGCCCCACATCCTGGGGATCGACGCCCGCCACGTTGAACGAGACGATTCCTACCCGCGTCTGAGCGGGCTCAGCCGATCCATAGATGGTAACTTGCGGCAATGCTCGAAGTCGTTCCAAGAGATAGCTGGTCAGCTCCTGTTCGCGGCGCTGTATTTCATCGAAGCCGATGCTCTGCACATAGCGGATGGCTTGCTTTAGCCCAATGGCGCCATCTACGTTAGGGGTGCCTGCTTCGAATTTGCGCGGCCCTGTTTGGAAAGCGGTCTTCTGTTCCCAGACGGTATCCACCATTTCGCCGCCTAGCATAAAGGGCTCCATCTGTTCTTGCAGCTCTCGCTTGATGAACAGCGCGCCAATGCCCATGGGTCCGTACATTTTGTGCCCTGAGAACGCGGCGAAGTCAATGTCCCATTCATGGAAGCGCAGCGGCAGATGACCTGCGCTTTGTGCGCAATCAATAAGAACGCGTGCTCCTACGCTATGGGCCACCTTGGCAATGTGTTCAATGGGGAAGATGGTCCCCAGAACGTTGGAGATGTGAGCGCAGGCAACTAACTTGGTGCGTGGGCCGATCTTCTCGAATTCTTCTTCGGGGATTGCCCCCTGAGCGTCTATCTTCATGAACACCAGGCGTGCACCGGTTCTTTCGCAAACGCGCTGCCAGGGAACAAGATCGCTGTGATGTTCTGATATGGGCAGGACGATATCGTCGCCTTCTTTTATATGGGCAAGGGCGTAGCTCATGGCAACGAGGTTGATGGATTCGGTGGTGTTGCGCGTGAAGATCAGTTCGTCAGGGTCTGCGCCGACGAAGGTGGCGGTCTCTATGCGGGATTGCTCGTATTCTGCGGTGGCCATAAGACTATCGCGATACATGCCGCGATAGGGGTTCGCGTTCGTGTTCAGATAGTGCTCGGTAAGGGCGTCGATGACGCATTGGGGGCGCTGCGTTGTGGCGGCGTTGTCCAGGTAATGGAATGCAAGACCGCTTCGCACACCCTCTTCTTCGCGCTGGAAAACGGGAAAATCATGCTGAAAGGATAGGGCGCTCTGTTTAATGGGTGCGTCGATGGTCATATCTTCCATCCTTTCAATATGTGGTGACGTAGGGGGTGGCTCGAGGGGTGGCCCCCGGGATAGCCCCTGTAAAACTTTTGCGAGATGCGGCCTCTGAAGCTTTACGCACGAGTGGCACCTCATGCCTTTGCATGTGAGGTGCCACTTGCTTGTATTGTTACGCGCGAGCTGCGATTCCCTGCAGCTGAACCGCTCTCATGTTCACCAAACGAGACATGATGCGCGCGCAGTCGTGATAGGACTCTTCGGGGTCGATCTCTTTCTTCAAAAGACCCGCCAGAACCGTGTCACCCACTTGATCGTTGATCCAGTTGATGACGTAATCGGTATCGGCAACGCTGACCGAGCCGCTTCCGCCTACGGAAAAACCCAGGCCCGCCGTGCCGAATCGAAAGAACTTCGCAAGTTCCTTCAGGCTGTAGAGGTGGACTGTGCTTTCTCCCGCAGCGGCGTTCACGTCCATGCCGGTGAAACGTCCATCCCAATCCAATTCGCGAAGTAAGTGACTCGCTTCTTGAGGGGTGGGGGCATCGAAGCCCCCTATTTCGGCAAGCTCTTCGGGGCTCGCAAGTTCTAACAGCTCTTCGTTCTGCATGGCTATGCTCCTACGCCTGCTGCTTCTAGGGCATCAGCAGCAAAGCCCAGGCCGTATGCTTCGAGGGTCTCACGCGTGGGGCAGCCCGTTGCGTTGTCCAGGCCTTCAGTTGCGTAGTAGCGGTCCTTTACGCTTTCGAACTTTTCGCGATCAAGGACGCGGCCCTTGCAATCGTCGAAGACCCACTGCCCGTCTTTGTAGACCGTCAGGGGGTAGGAAGACGATGTGGGAACCTCGAAGACATAATCGGCGAAGGTCTCCATTTCGCGGTTGCGTCCCTGCAGATACCAGATAGCGCGATCGAGAAGGTACATACGCTTGCCCTTTTCGAGGCTTTCTTCGTACGTCAGCGGAACACCGGTGACCGCGGTGAACATGCGGGGTTCGAATTCGGGCGTTGCGCCGGTGGTATCCATGTTGGGGTCGTTGTAGTTGATGAGCGTTGGCCATACTGAATCGCACAGGTTCATGGAATCAAGCCAGAAGCGACTGTAGTGACGCTGCCATGCAACGGTCTGGATCTTTTCGTCGCTATAGATGCCCTCTTCGCTGTAGTCGAAGCCCATCTCCGGCAGGTGGGTGGAAGCAGCGAGCTGCTTGACCACCTGTTCGGCGGAAAGGATGTAATCCTGCTTGGCCATGTCGCAAATGTAGGGCATCCAGTGCACGTGAGCATTGATGCCGTGCGTGTTGATGTCGCGTTCGCCGAAGACCGATCCATAGCTCCATTCCACTTCGAGACGCGGGTCGTAGTGCTGGTAGTAGTTCCACTGCGGATAGGGGAACAGTCCCGATTTCGTGTCTTCGTCCCAGCGGCCCCAGGCCTTGACTGCACGAGCGGGTCCTTCCGCCATGACGTCGCCGATGCCCTTGCGATACGCAATGGAGAACAGGAACTCTTCGATGAATTCGCGTGAACCGTACTTATCGAACGGCAGATCGGTGTCGATTTCCTTGCCTGGTCCCAAAATGCCCATCTTGTACAGGCTGCGCAGATAATCCAAGAAGCCGCGGTCGAAGCCGTTGATGCCCAGCTTGTTGAGCATGCCTGCGGCGTAGAGCATGTCCTCTTTCTTGTCCGCCGTTAAGTAGTACATCGAAGCGGCGCACATGGTGCCGTTCGCAAAGCCGTCGTCGAAGTTGTGGCGGCAGTTGCGGGTGCAGCCGGGGCAGCCATAGGGGCGCGTGAGCATGTCGCGCGACGAGAAGTATGCACCAGAAGAACCGGGGTTACGGGTGATGGTGCCCCAAATGCGTGCGTCGAACTTGGTTGCGTCGGGGAAGGGCATTTCGAGGGAGGGGTTGTCTACTTTGTAGACGAAGCGTTCCTGGTATTCCATGCGGATCTGTAGAAGTGCGGCAGGATCGGCAACGGGAACGCTTTTGGAACCGAAGAAGCAGATCGCCTTCAAGTTCTTCGATCCCCATACTGCGCCCAGGCCGCTCTGGCCTGCTTGGTGTGCGCCGTCAGTCGTGATGGTGCCGCTGCGGGCAAGGTTCTCGGAAGCGGGGCCAATGCAAATAACGGCGGGCTTTTGGGTGGTTCGTCCGCCGTCGCGCGTGTCGCTCAGTTCGACCCATTCGCCGTCAGCTGCACCGTCGGTCATCATTTCCCAGACCGTCGTCTGCGTTTCGGTGGTGTCCATGCCCCACAGGCCGTCGGCATCGGCGTCCCTGAATTCGATCTTGTCATGAACGACACTGACCCAGGTATGGTTCTCTGCCTTGCCCGTAATGACCGTTGCATCGTAGCCGGCAGCTTTCATCATGCTCGAAATGCGGCCGCCCATACTGGAACGGGTGAACCATTCAGGATCGCCGAACGAACCGATGCCCTGGATCTCCACGCGGCCAGCACCCGCTGGGATCGGCGTGCCCGAAAAGGGGCTCGAGGAAATAGTGACCACGTTTCCTTCGTCGAACGGGCCGACCGTTTTGTCTTTGCAATAATCCCAGAACAGCTTCGACCCCATTCCGTGGCCGCCGATCCATTCTTGGTAGGGCGTAGAGTCAATGATCTCGTACGATTTATTGGTCAGATCCAGTACCAGGATCTTTCCCATATATCCACCAGTAGCTTGTGCCATGGTTTGCTCCTAACGTGTGAACGAATGAAAAACTACTCCATTACATCGGGGGTGGGAGGATAGGAAACGTTGGGGAGTTCCATTCCTTCGTCATCCATCGGGAAGCCGATCTTCGCCCAATGTTCGTTACGCAGATTCACGATGTAGCCCGAATCATCTTGCGCAGGTAGTTCTTTGGTGAACGAAATGGCGGCTACAGGACACATGGATACGCAGGCCTGTTTGCCGTCTGGTCCGCCTTCTTCGTTCCAGTAAGGGGTGTTGGTGCACAGGTCGCATTTCTGGGTATGCTTCTCTTCGAAGTTCCACTGAACACGTGAAGGGGTGTAGTTGCAGCCTTCAACGCAGCTTTCGCAGCCGATGCATTTTTCTGGATCGACGCAGCGGATATTGGTCTTCTCATCCACGTGCATTGCGCCAGTTGGGCACGCTTTCACGCAACCGGGGTCTTCGCATTGGCGGCACTGGTTCTGTCCGATCTCGTTGGGATAGCATCCTAGAGGGTTCTTTTTGATCTGGATGTTGGACAGGCTCTTGTTCGCGCTTCCGTTATGGGCGAGCGAACATACCAGCATGCAGGTTTCGCATCCTGCGCACTTTTTGGTGTCAACGAGCAGGAACCCTTCCGAAGTTTCGAACGCGTAGACATCGTTCGGGAGCAGGAACGCGGAGATTCCGCTTCCTGCAAGGATGCCGCCGATGCCAACAACACCGAGAGATTTCAGGAAGTTACGGCGAGTAAAGGTTTTACCGGACGACCGTGCAGAATCGGTGTTTGCGAGAGGACCGTTCGATTCAGGTTCTTTGATATCTTCGGTGTCATTGGCGGCGTTGGGGGTGTTGTTCTTGTTGTCGGGGAGCATGGGGTTTCCCTTCTAGTTGGTACGCGAATCGGCGTTCGATTCGTCCTGCTGTTTTTTCTCGAGGTCTTCTACCCAAGCGGGATATTCGTGACGAGCGTCTTCGAGGTCGATGTAGCCATGGATCATTGAAGGGGCCGCTTTCCAGGCGATGGGAATGAGTACTCCGAAGAAGACATGGGCAAGAAGGAAGAGAAGCATGAGCGCCGCACCAATGTCATGGATCCAAGAAACGGGACCCATCAATTCAGCGGGCAGATCGCATATGTGGGCAAGGGCCTTAATGATGCCGGTCACTACAACGAGCATGGAAACGCCAACGGCCATGATGAAGGCGGTACGCTCGGATTCGAAGTACTTTTCTTCGTGCGGATAGACGCATCCTTTAATATGCAGGGCCGAGCCGTAGTGGTTCAGGATGGACTTGATGAAGCCCTTCTTCGGCAGGTGCTCGCGCAGACGGTAGGGTGAAACGATGGTGTTGCCCAGCCAGAAGAACGTGCCGAACAGAAAGAAGACGGCGAAGATGAAGTGGGTGTTATACATGGTAAGGGAAGGTGTTCCGCCCTCCATGAAGGCGGGAGTGAAGCGGGTTCCTATGATGATGCCTGAAATCAAGCAGACCACCGTTCCCAGTGCATGGCTCCAGTGAGAGAATCGGGCGGGGGCATCATGTCTGAGAATCTTGTTCCCGATGATCTTAGGGTTCTGTCGTTTGACCAACCCTGATGCGAGTAAGCCTATAAAAGGCATGATGAACAGCAGCCAAGCGAACTGATTGAAAAGCATCTGCTCTTTCATTTCACTCCTCCGTTTCTCCTTGGATAGTTCTTGGGCGGGGTCATTTGATCGTGGGCGAACAGTTATTAGACAAACGGAGGATAGATAAAACTGCTTTTGTTGAAAAATGAACAGATGAACAGGCGTTTTTACGAAAAAATGCGGTACGGTGCTGACTATCTGTTCAAAATGAACAGATAGTCAGAAAGGCATCATTGGAAGTTATCGGACGACGACAAGTGGTTATGAAAACGAATTGATGTGTTTCTTTTTGAAACGATAAGACAGGATCACTGCGGGTGCTGATTTCATCTGATGCACGATCGGTGATGTAAATTGGTGTCTTCTTGTCGGTAAATGGAGCCTATGAGCGTCATGAATTGGTTCATTCTTTAATGCGTAGGCTATCAATTTCTTCGTTTTCATTCATGAAAACACCCCTCTAGTCGGAGCGGTCAGAGGGGTATAGATGCGTTGAGTGTGCTGTCCGGTGAACTAGAGGGTCTATTTCTGACCCAAATGGGATTCCTCGGCCGTGAAAACAAGTGTTTTGCCAGCGATATGGCTCGAAAGGTAATGCTCTTCTTCGAGAGCTAACAGATCTCGACGTGCAGTTGCGTAGGAAATGCCGTTCTCCGCTTGGTAATCTCTGATACTGATCTCCGAGGGATGAGATTGCAGTAGGTCGAGCAGAACGGTGCGTTGTCTCTTATTGAGGCTAGTGTCTTCACTGAGGGTTCTTTGCAGGGTATGTTCCTGCTCTCTGATGTCGGTGATGCGGCGCATCAGGTCATCCAAGGTGAAGATCACGCACTGTGCCAATATGGTCTGGTGCAGGGTGTAGTCGGCTGGTGTTCTTCTGAGCGTTTGCTGGTAGCTTTCGTAATCGCATACGCAGAACGGGGCATAATCATTCGATTTCCATTTGGCTATGGGCTCGGTCAGGGGCAATACGGCAAGAAGAGGAATGCCTAGCTCCTGGTAAATGAGCTTGGTAACAAGAGATGCTACGAGCGTGGTGGCGCTCGCAAATAGTCCCTGCGATCTGATGATCGATCCGATGAGCACGCCCTTCAAGTAGTCGGGCTCATCGTGGTTGTGGGGGTTGTGCAGGTATTCGGTAATGCTTTGAAAGGCGTTCCGGTAGGTGGCTTTCAGCTGGAGCGGTGCCTGAAAATAAAGTGCGTTCGACATGTGGTCCGGCCCTGCCGCAGCAAGCAGCTCCTGTGCGATCTGTTCTACTAATTCGATACTGAAAGGCCGGGGATCAGAAGACAGATTCGCTTCGATGCTCTTGTATGCGTTGGTCAGATCTGAAACCCAAGACTCGTTTCGCTTTTCGAGAAGGGTCTTGCGAAGCTTCCCCCGACCTGTTTGCGAAAGCGTCAGGCAGGCATGTATTTCCCGTTCTAGAAAAGCGTTCTTTTGGAGTTGGGTCTGGTGCAAGAATGATCGCTTCATTGCTGCAGAATCGTTGCTGAGGTAGCTTTCGATTCTGTTTATGAGCTCGGTGAGTTCATAGGTCTTTCGGTACCACAAAAGCTCACCTTCGAAGCTCTCGAATAGGTGGACCCCAAGGCAGCGTCCGAGCGATTCGAGTGCTTTGTTGGTTTGGAGAGGGCTGAGATTTGCGGGAAGGGGGTGGTCGAGGAACTCGTTCCACGAAAGAGCTCTTCTTTGCGATTCGCGGAGCAATCCTCGAAAGTTCTTGTCTTCCAAAATATCAAAGAACAAGGGCTGTTCGCTTCTCATAGTACCCTCACTTCGTGTTGTAGTGCGGTAGGTTAGGCAGCAGCGAACAACCCCTCGATCGCTGCTCGAAAGATACCATAAATAGGCAGGTTAAAGGCGATAAAACGACATGCGGCAGGAATTTAGATTCCGCGTAAATATGTCTGCGGTACTTTTGCTTTGAGGAGGGGCAGGATCTTTTGCAGCGCATCTTCATTCCAGGGGGTGAACGCTCCTTCGCCAGCTAGAACATTGTCTGAGTCTTGGAAGTTCTGGATGTACCACGAAACGCTATTTTCGGTGTTCTCGGCGGGGGATGAGCAGACGATTCTCGCTATCCAGGAAGCGATTTCGATAAGCGCTTCTTCGCTATGCAGTTCTTGCGCGATGGTGGTGCGTAACTCGAAGGGAATGGGGCTGGCGATGAGCATGCGTACGGTCGTCTCTATCGTTTTAGTCAGACCTGTGCGAACGCCTGCGGTCTTTGCGTAGAGCTCGGGGGAGTTCTTTATGTCGAGTGCAACGTGATCGAGAAGATCCTTATCAAGAAGATCGGCAATAACGTCAGGATTCGACCCGTTCGTATCGAGCTTCAAGAGGAAGCCTTCTTGTTTGATGCGTTGGCAGAGTGAGGGCAGGTCGCTCTGGAGCGTGGGTTCGCCTCCGGTGATGCAAACGCCATCAAGGATGCCTTTGCGTTTTTCAAGAAAGCTCATAAGGTCATCTTCTGCGATCGTCGGCAGAACATGATCGTATTCGCTTTGAGGTGCGGAAGACGTCGTTCGTGCGCTTTTCAGTAGATCCGCGTTATGACAGAACGGGCAGCGAAAATTGCACCCTTGAGTGAATATGGTGGCGGCAGTTTTTCCGGGGTAATCCAGCAAAGTGAGTTTTTGCAGACCTGCGATGATCATTGCGTTGTCCTTTGTCCCGTTCTTTGGACAGATAGTTCGGTCAATTTCGGTATCGTATAACGTGCACTTGATGCCCGAACCGTTGGCGTGCTGAAAGCTACCGCTGGGGTTCGTTCGCACCTGTGTTCTTGTGTTTCCATGGGCTTTTCAGTTCGTATATACCATATATAGTATCTAAGAATATATAAATACCTATATGTTGAACTTTGTCCATGTATATCCTTTTGATAAAGGGTTAGGGTTCTATCTATCGATGACATCGGATCTCACGAAAGGAGCGCGCATGTACCAAGTTCAAAAGCGAGATGGAAAGATCGCTGAATTTGACGTAACTAAAATCACCAAGGCCATTTCAAAGGCCTTTGACGCATTGGAAAAACAGTATCACCCTTCGACCATCGACTTGCTGGGGTTGAATGTCACGGCCCATTTCGAGCCGAAGGTCAAAAGCGGCATTATCTATGTTGAAGACATTCAGGATAGCGTTGAAGAAGTGCTTTCAACGGCGGGATACGCCGATGTTGCGAAGGCCTACATCCTGTACCGTAAGCAGCGCGAAAACGTGCGCAACGCGAAAGCCACCCTGTTGGACTACAAGTCGCTGGTGGACAGCTACCTGAAGGTCGAAGACTGGCGCGTGAAAGAGAATTCCACCGTTACCTATTCAGTGGGCGGGCTCATCCTTTCGAATTCCGGTGCCATCACCGCGAACTATTGGCTCTCGGAAGTGTATGACCAGGAAGTTGCTAACGCGCATCGCAATGCCGAAATGCACATTCACGACCTATCCATGCTCACGGGATATTGCGCGGGTTGGTCACTGAAGCAGCTCATCCAGGAAGGTCTGGGTGGGGTAGTGGGTAAGGTCACCTCCAAGCCCGCAAGCCACCTTTCAAGCCTATGTAATCAAATGGTGAACTTCTTGGGCATCATGCAGAACGAATGGGCGGGTGCTCAGGCGTTCTCAAGTTTCGACACATACTTGGCGCCGTTCGTACGTGCGGACAACTTGAGCTACAACGAGGTCAAACAGTGCGTTGAGTCGTTCATTTTCGGCGTCAACACGCCAAGCCGTTGGGGCACGCAAGCGCCGTTCTCCAACATCACGCTGGATTGGGTATGCCCGGCTGACCTAGCGCAGCAAAAGGCCATCGTCGGGGGTAAGGAACTCGATTTCACCTACGGCGAATGCCAGCGCGAAATGGACATGGTGAACAAGGCTTTCATCGAGATCATGATCGAAGGCGATGCGAACGGACGCGGTTTCCAGTATCCCATTCCCACCTATTCCATCACGAGTGATTTCGATTGGTCGGAAACGGAGAACAACAAGCTCCTGTTCGAAATGACCTCCAAATACGGCACGCCCTATTTCAGTAACTACATCAATTCCGATATGGAGCCGTCAGACGTGCGCTCTATGTGCTGCCGTCTTCGCCTTGACCTGCGCGAATTGCGCAAGAAGTCGGGTGGTTTCTTCGGCAGCGGCGAATCTACGGGTTCTGTGGGCGTCGTCACCATCAACATGCCCCGTATTGCCTATCTGGCTCAGGATGAAGCTGATTTCTACGCGCGCCTTGATCATCTGATGGACTTGGCGGCGCGTTCGCTGAAGACGAAGCGCAGCGTCATCACCAAGCTCTTGGATGCTGGTCTGTATCCCTATACCAAGCGCTACCTGGGCACGTTCGAGAACCACTTCAGCACCATTGGTCTGGTGGGCATGAACGAAGCGTGCCTCAATGCTTCGTGGCTCGCCTGTGATCTGACGGACGAATCCGCTCAGCGCTTCACTAAGGAAGTGCTGGACCATATGCGCGAAAAGCTGAGTGACTATCAGGAGCGCTATGGCGATCTGTACAACCTGGAAGCCACGCCTGCGGAATCGACCACGTATCGTTTTGCAAAGCACGACAAGGAGGCCTTCCCGAAAATCATCACGGCGAATGAAAATGGCGCTCCGTACTACACCAATTCATCGCACTTGCCCGTAGGCTTCAGCGATGATGTGTTCAGCGCGCTCGATATTCAGGATGATCTGCAAACGCGCTACACTTCAGGCACGGTGTTCCATGCCTTCTTGGGTGAAAAGCTGCCCGATTGGAAGGCGGCTGCTGCGCTGGTGCGCAAGATCGCCGAGAACTACAAGCTGCCGTACTACACCATGTCCCCCACGTATTCGGTATGCAAGAACCATGGCTATATAACTGGCGAAGTGTACGAATGTCCGCACTGCCACGAGCGAACGGAAGTGTATAGCCGTATCACGGGTTACTACCGTCCCGTTCAGAACTGGAACGACGGCAAAGCGCAGGAATTCAAGGACCGCAAGGTGTATCAGGGATATTTGGCTTTTCAGGCAGGCGCTCAGCAAAGTGTGCAGGCAGTAAAGGCCACCGCACGTGATGCTGCGCAGGCTTCGACGGATACGCGCGCTGGATCTGCTGATCATGCAACGAGCGCGTCGGCTCAGAGCAATGCACAAGGCGTTGCCGTTTCTTCGGCCCAGGTCGAATGCAAGATCCCCCTTACCGAACCTGTGCTCGCTCCCGGACTGTATTTGGTAGCCACCCACACATGCCCTAATTGTCATTTCGCGCAGCAGCAGTTGGACAAGGCGGGTATCGCATATACGCTTTTGTATTCGGAAGACCATCTCGATATTGTGGAGCGTTATCGCCTGATGCAGGCACCAACGATGCTTGATGTGGATGCGGCTGGCAACGTGGAAGTGATTCCCGGTGCACCTGCAGTGCTGAAGCACATCGAAGCGAAGAAAGCGTAGGGGAATCGGCGATCGAAGAAGAGATCCCGAAGGATCCTGCTCTGCTGGCATGTATGAAAGGCCGTACCTCGCATAAGGGGGTGCGGCCTTCGTGTTCATGGATCGGGCGGTTGTGCGGTGGTGCTAGTCGTCCGCTTCGTCAGATGTGCGCGCCAATTTACTGGCAAAGAAACCCTGCACGCTTTGGCTAACGTTGCGACCTGCACGATTGGCTGCTATCGCAGCCAGCGATCCGAGAGCCGATCGCAGTACCGCACCTGATTCGCTATCCAGCTCTTGGGCGGCTTTCGTGATGAGCGGTACTATCTTCATGCCGCTGAAGAACAGCTTGGATGCGTTAGTAACGCCGGAGGCTTCGATCGCTTTGAACAGAGCATCGACTATGATGGCCGCCTCTTCGTCCGAATAGCGGGAGAGCCATTCGCTGAATACGCTATCGAAGAACTCTGCGCTGTCGGCAAGTTCATCCGTGTAGACAAAGTCATCCATTTCATCGTTAACATCCCAGTTGAATACGCTGTGCTGGTTCAGTCCATGGTCTTGGGCCTGGGCGATATGAACCGGTACGGGGCAGTTCATCAGCATGCCAACGATGGACTCTTTGGGAACGCTGCGATGGATGCGCCCTTCAAGGCGAAGCCATTCTTCGGTAGCGATGGCTCCCTGCTTGAAGCCGGGCCCATCATGTACATATACGCGCTCAATGCGCTGTTGGACCTCGGGTGTTGCCTTCAGAGCTGCATAGAGCGCCAAGTTAGCACCTTTCGAATGGCCGCCAAGGTAGAGCTTTCTCGGAAGATGCGCTGCGACCGCTTCCAGGTATTCAAGCGCTTGCGTTTGTGCGGGAACGGGAAAAGAGGTCGCCATATTGAAATTCTCACGCCATCCTGTAAGCGATGTGTCGGTGCCGCGAAATCCGATATAGGCGAACTCTTGGTCGTGCACGAACGTAACGGCAGCGAATTGGTTCAGCTGCTGTTCGTCGAAGATGCTCTTATAGTAGCGAAGCCCCATTGTGCGAAATCGAGGACTTGCGGCAAGGGCCAGAAGCGCTTCTTTGATGCGCTCTGGAACGAGTCCGGTGAACATATCGTGATAGCGCTCTGCTCGAAGTAGATCGGTGAAGTGCGCCTCTTTTGACGACCCAGGAAGGATCGTTCGCATCATTTTGCGTAATCGTCCAGGGCGCTGCTCTTCAAGGAACGGCACCATTCCGCCGCAACGTATCATGCAGAACTGCGAGAGCAGTGCTGAATCAATCGGATTGAATGGCTTTTCCTCAAAGGTATGGAACTCATGTTCGGCATAGTCCAAGATATTCACGAGCATCCCCCCTATAGTGCATCGATACTGGGATGGTATCACGTCAAAGGTCCTTTCCTTTGGGCCTTTATCAGGCGTTGGCCAGCTGAAACCAATAAGCCGAAAAAATGACCCATTGAGGGTAATAACATTTCCAGATTCGTAACATCTTGCTATAGTGACCGTATTACGCTTACGAAGAACGTAACAATAGATAGGATGCTTCATGGCGAACACGGCTGCAGTTGCAACTAATTTTTCAAGCTTACATCAGGGATTTTCGGTAGTGACCCCTGTTTCAGATTCTGTGATCATTGATTATTGGGATGAACGTGCATCAAGTTATTCCTCTTGCGTATGTGGCGAACTCGAGGGCGAAAAATATGCGGATTGGGCGCGTGTGCTGGAGCAGCATTCAGCAGATGCTCGTCGTAGAGCCGAAAGCGCAGGTCGCGTTCCTCGGGTCTTGGATCTGGGTTGTGGCCCGGGCTTCTTCAGCATTCTGTTCGCTCGCATGGCGTGCAGGGTCGATGCGGTGGATTCAAGTGACGGCATGCTTGAACAGGCTTACGAGAACAATCGCCGCGCCCATACGGTTCAGAACGTGGCGTTCCACAATGCAGATATTGCAAAGCTTCCTTTCGCTGATGACACGTTCGATGTGGTGGTACTGCGCAACGTTACTTGGCTCATGACCGATCCGCGCAGCGCCTACGAGGAATGGCAGCGCGTGTTGGTGCCGGGTGGCAAGCTCATGGTCTTCGATGCGAACTGGTATCACTATCTGGTTGATCCCGTGGTGGATGCTCAGCGTTTGCTCAACGAGGCTGCCGTGGATTTCGAGCGCGTTGAAGTGAATGGCTATGCTTCTGATGATCAGGAGACCCGCTGCGAGGAAATCGCCTTGGCGCTTCCTTCGACATATTTGGCGCGTCCTGATTGGGATGTGGAAGCGCTTGGCCAGCTGGGCTTTGCATGCATTTCCTCGAATGAAGAGGTATGGCGCACCGTTTGGACGGAAGAAGAGCAATCGTTCTATGGAGCATCCCCGCTCTTCTTGATCGAGGCGACTAAATAACAAAGAAGTACGAACTGAAAAGAACGGTCGAACGGAGCGCATTCCGCATGAGAAGTTATGTGGTAAAACGCCTGTTGCAGCTCATACCCATTTTGCTTGGAATCACATTGCTGTCATTCGCCATGATGTATATCGCGGGTGGCGATGCGGTAACGGCCAAGCTTGAGAACCAGGGTATCGTCGCTACGCAGGAAATGATCGATGCCCAGCGTCATGAGCTAGGGCTTGATAAACCATTTTTGGAACAATATATAAGCTGGCTGGTGGGACTTTTTACGGCAGATATGGGAACGAGTTACGTTTCGGGTAAGGATGTGTTCGATACATTCATCTCGAAGCTACCCGCAACAATATTGCTTACGGTCACCTCTGTTCTATTTACCATAGTGGTCGCAGTGCCTTTGGGTATTATTTCCGCTGTTAAGCAGAACAAGTTCTTGGATTATGTTATTCGCATCCTGACGTTCATCGGCAATTCGATGCCCAACTTCTTCGTGGCACTGCTCCTTATCTTCATCTTCGCTGTGCAACTGGGCTGGTTCCCGGTTCTTTCGTCTGCTTCTGGAAAGTCGGGCTTGGCATCCATAACGCTTGCAGGCATGGTGCTGCCAACGCTTACGTTGGGTATTGCCATGGTGTCTAAATACACCCGTCAGATCAGGGCGACCGTGCTCGATGAACTTAATAAGCCTTACGTTGCGGGTGCGCGGGCGAGGGGAGTTCCCGAGCGCGTCATTATGGTGAAGCATGTTCTGAAAAGCTGCATGATCATGATCGTCACGCTGCTCGCACTTTCCATAGGCGATCTTCTGGGCGGCACGGCGATCGTGGAAACCATTTTCCAGTGGGATGGCGTCGGAAAGCTGGCCGTCGATTCCATTATCATGCGCGACTATCCCTTGATTCAAGCATACGTGGTTTGGATGGCGATCATTTATGTGGTCGTGAACCTCATAGCTGACTTGGTATATCACCGTCTTGACCCCCGTCTCCGTTTGGGTGGTGAACAGTAATGGCCCCGTCTTCGTCATCTGTCATACCAAAGCGCACCGTGCGCGTGCCTCTGTCCAATACCCGAACGAAGCTTGTGGTGCTCTCGGTGCTGGCGGCCTGTGTTTTACTACTGGCTATCGTCGCACCTTTCATTGTTCCCTATGACCCGTATGCGCAGAATCTGGCGCAGGCGCTTCAGGCCCCAAGCGCAGAGCATCTTGCGGGAACCGATCGCTATGGGCGCGATATGTTCTCGCGCATCATCGTGGGCGCGCAGTCGTCCATCTTCTCTACATTCGCCCTGGTGGCCATCATCACGGTAGTGGGTACCTGCGTGGGAATGATCGCAGGATGGCGCGGGGGAAAGCTGGATACCGTGATAATGCGCGTATCCGATGTCTTCTTAGCTTTCCCGGGGTTGGTGTTCGCCCTTGCCGTTGCGGGAGTTCTAGGGGGTGGCATGCATAACGCTGTCATCGCCCTTGCGGCGATCTCGTGGCCTAAGTACGCGCGCATTGCTCGAGGTCTGACCCTCGCTCAGAAGAAAGCGCCGTATTTGGCGGCCGCGCGTCTTGCGGGTTGCTCTACGGGAGGCATCATCATGCGTCACGTGTTCCCCAATATTGCCGGTCCTGTTCTTGTGACGGCGGTTCTGGATATCGGAACCATGATGATGGAGCTTGCGGGTCTATCGTTCTTAGGGTTGGGCGCACAGCCTCCTCTGGCGGAATGGGGGTCGATGATGAGCGATAATCGCAATCTTTTGCAAACGTCTCCCTGGACGGTGCTCGCACCCGGTGTTGCTATTTTCTTGGTGGTCATGGTGTTCAATCTGCTGGGTGATACGTTGCGTGACTGGATGGACCCGGAACGCAAGGTGACCGAGTCGGGTGGTCAGGGTTGGTTCAAGAAAAAACGTGTTTGAAGCGTGCGTATGGTGCGGGGCTTTCTCGCCAGTGCGCGCATGGTAAGTCAAGTGTGTTCGAGGTCGAAGGGTAAGGAACGATCATGGAAATCGGAAAAATGAGAAAAGGCAGGTCAAGTGCTTTTAGGCTCGCTATCGTGATGGGCTTGGTCGCCTGCCTGAGTGCATGTGCTCTGTTGCTGAGCGCCTGCGGCGGCAGCGCGAAAAGCGAAGCCGAAGGCAAAACGTTCGTGTACGGCACTACCGGATACGGAGTGGAAATGGATGATGCGGGCCTTAATCCGCATGAGGCCTATTCGGGGTGGAGCGCGGTGCGCTATGGCGTGGGCGAGACCCTGTTCAAATTCAATGACGCTATGGAGCCCGAACCGTGGCTTGCAACCAGCTATGAGTTCGTGGACGATACCCACTGCGCCATTACCTTGCGTGAAGGCGTCACGTTCACTTCGGGACGCACGATGGATGGCCAGGCGGTCAAGGAATGCCTTGATGATCTGGTAGCCGTGCACAAGCGCGCCGCTTCCGACTTGAAGATCAGCGAAGTCACGGCTGATGGCAATACCGTCACCATTGAGACCAGCGAGCCCTGCCCGGGTCTGATCAACTATCTGTGCGATCCGTATGGTGCCATCATCGATATGCAGGCGGGCGTTACGGAGGATCGCAACGTGAGCGGTACGGGCCCCTATGTTGCAACAGCGGTTTCCGATACGGAGATCTCTCTGACTAAGAACCAGAGCTATTGGGATGGGGAGCCGAAGCTCGACTCGGTGATCGTGCGCTCCATCACCGATGGCGATACCCTGACTTCCGCTCTTCAGTCGGGCGAGATAGATGCGGCGTATGGTATGCCTTATGCGAGCTACGAGTTGTTCGGCAACGAAAACGAATACGCGATCGCGAGCTGCGATACCAGCCGTTCGTTCTTCGGTCAGGCCAACTTCACTTCTTCCATCATGGAAGACGATGCAGTGCGTAAGGCACTCGCTATGGGCATCGACAAGCAGGGCTTCATCGAAACCTTGCTGAATAAGCGCGGTGTTGCGGCGGTCGGTCCCTTCCCCAAGGATTTAGCGTTCGGCGATTCCACGGTTTCCAGTGTTTCGTATGACCCCGAACAGGCGAAGGTGATCCTCGAAGAAGCGGGATGGGTCGATTCTGACGGAGATGGCATTCGTGAAAAGGATGGCCAGACCCTGACCGTACGTTGGCTGACATACCCGGGACGCATGGAACTACCGCTGCTTGCGGAATCTGCCCAGGCTACATTGGGGGCCATTGGCTTTGATATTCAGGTGAACAGCACCGCCAACCATACCGATATTCGCAAGGACCTTACTGCGTGGGATGTGTATGTCAGCGCATTGGTAACGGCTCCTACGGGCGACCCGGAGTACTTCTTCTCCGCAACGTGCCTTACGGACTCAACGGCGAATTACGGTAAGTATTCCAATGCCGAACTTGATGCTTTGGCAGCAAAGCTGCACACTACATTCGATGCGGACACCCGTGCTTCGTTGGCAACCGAAATGCAGCAGCTGATCTTGGATGACAATTCGTACTTCTTCGCCTCTCATCTTACGATGGGCATAGTTTCCAAGGCGGGTGTGACGGGCATTGAACCGCATCCGTGCGATTACTATGAGATCACGGCGAATTTAGATGTTGTGTAGGACGACGGATGCTTTTTGATGCGTGAACCGGTACTGAAATATGAATGCGTGGACGTGTCGTATGGCGGCAAGGTGGCACTGCGCCAGGTAACCGCCGAAGTGCATGCGGGCGAAACGCTCTGCATCGTGGGCGAATCGGGCAGCGGAAAAAGCACGCTCGTGAAGGCCGCCATGGGATTGCTCGGTGGTAAAGGCGAAGTGAACAAGGGTCGGATCCTTTTCGAAGGGTCCGACCTGACGAGCCTTTCCAATGATGATCTGCGCGTGCATTGCGGTCCCGATATGGCCATGGTGTTCCAGGATGCGTTGGCTTCATTGACTCCCATCCGTACTATTGGGAATCAATTGTACGAGGCAGTGCGCATTCACCAAGATATCCCGCGTAAAGGTGTGGAAGAAAAGGCGTGCGACCTGCTTGACCGTATGAACATCGATGACCCTCGGCGGGTGCTGGAAAGCTATCCGTTCGAGCTTTCGGGTGGCATGGGCCAGCGCGTAGGTATAATGATGGCGCTGATCATGGAGCCGAAGGTTCTGTTCGCAGACGAACCTACGAGCGCACTGGATGCGCTTTCGCAAAAACTGGTGGTGCAGGAACTGATGCGCCTTCAGAAAGATATCCATAACGCCATCGTATTGGTCACGCACAATATCGGCGTCGCGCGTTATATGGCAGACGAGGTGCTGGTGCTGAAGGACGGATCTGTCGTGGAGCAGGGTCGCGCTTTAGAGGTGCTGGCGCATCCGCAGCGATCCTATACCAAGGAACTGCTCGATGCGGTGCCTGCGCTTTCGAGGGAAGAGGGGTAGGCTATGGCCGATGTGCTTGATGGATCCACGCGCTCGTTCGATCCTGCACTTCAAGCCCCCGTGCTTGAAGTGCGCAACGTGCGCAAGGTGTTCGAGCAAAGGGCTGATCACCCTAGAATTGCCGTGAACGATGTTTCGTTCGCTGTGGCTCCGGGCGAATGCGTGGGCCTGGTCGGAGAATCGGGTTCGGGAAAATCCACCATCGCGAATATGATCCTGCGTCTATCAGATGTTTCCGCAGGCCAGATCCTTCTTAAGGGGAATGATATTACGCAGTGCAAAGGCAAGGCGCTTCGGGATGTGTATCGTAGCATTCAGGTGGTCTTTCAGAACCCTACGTCATCGTTCGACCCACGCCGTACGCTGGGATATAGCATGGCGGAAGGACTGAAGAACGCAGGCAAATCATCGGAGTTCATTAAGGGCCAGTTGAGCGCGCTGATGCAGCGTTGCGGCTTGCCTGTCGAACTAGCGAGCCGTTACCCGCATGAAGTGAGCGGCGGGCAGTGCCAACGTGCCGCTATCGTGCGCGCGCTGGCGTTGGAGCCCGATGTGCTCATATGCGACGAAGCCACCAGCGCGCTCGACGTCACGGTGCAGAAGGACATCATCGATCTTCTTGCCGATCTTCGCAAGGGTTCCAACATGGCGATGCTGTTCATTTGCCATGACATCGCACTGGTGCAGAGCGTATGCGATCGCGTGGTGGTGTTGCGCGATGGTGCGATAGTCGAACAGGGCGCTACGGATCACGTGCTCCATCATCCGAAAAGCGATTATGTGAAAATGCTGATCAGCGCAGTTCTGTAAAATGCGTTCTGATGGCGTTGGGGTAGAAGAAGAAGGCTTGCTGTCGGTCCAGTATGTAAACCCGTGTAAATTATGAAAGCGTTACCATAAAAAGGCGCAAGTAGTTCTTCTTATGAGCCGGCCGTATGATATACTTTTCTGGTCTGTCAAGAGGGCAGGCATGAAACTATAGGCCCCCGAGACATGTTTGTTGTTCGCGCTTGGGTATGAGCGCAGCATGCATGGCGAATGTTTGAAACCGCAAACACGTACGAAGGGTCCCCGATACTTTTTTGAAAGGGGTCCGTTTTGACCGAAATCAAGAACACCTCCGTCATTGATTTTGAAGATATTTCTGATGAAGAAATGAATCAAATGATCGATGGCACCTTGACCGACTTTGACGAGGGCGATCTCATCGACGGTACCGTTGTTAAGATCGAGCATGACGAAGTTCTCGTTGACATCGGATTCAAGAGCGAGGGCGTTATTCCTGCTCGCGAGCTTTCCATCCGCAAGGATGCCGATCCTTCCGAGGTTGTTAGCCTGGGCGACAAGCTCGAGGCTCTCGTTCTCCAGAAAGAGGACAAGGATGGTCGTCTTATCCTTTCCAAGAAGCGTGCAGAGTACGAGCGTGCTTGGATTCAGGTTGAAGAGAAGTTCAAGGCTGGCGAAGTCGTTACCGGTGAAGTTATCGAAGTCGTTAAGGGCGGCTTGATCCTCGACATCGGTCTGCGTGGCTTCCTCCCCGCTTCTTTGGTCGACCTTCGTCGCGTTAAGGATCTTTCTGCATATCTCGGCACCGAAATCGAAGCTCGTGTCATCGAGATGGATCGCAACCGCAACAACGTTGTTCTTTCCCGCCGTGTTCTTCTCGAAGAAGGCCGCAAGAACGAGCGCGCTGAAATTCTGGAGAAGCTGTCTAAGGGCATGCGCCTGAAGGGCACCGTTTCCTCCATCGTTGACTTCGGTGCATTCGTTGACCTGGGTGGTATCGACGGTCTGATCCACATCTCCGAGCTCTCTTGGAGCCACGTCAACCATCCTTCCGAGGTCGTTAAGGTCGGCGAAGAGGTCGAGGTCGAGGTTCTCGATGTTGATCTTCAGCGCGAGCGCATCTCCCTGGGTCTCAAGCAGACCACGGAAGATCCTTGGACCAAGCTCGTTGAGACCTATCCTGTTGGCACGGTCGTTGACGGCAAGGTCACCAAGATCGTTCCCTTCGGTGCATTCATCGAGCTGGGTGCTAACGTAGAGGGTCTTGTGCACATTTCCGAAATGGCAATGCGTCACATCGATTCGCCTTCTCAGGTCGTTCATGTGGGCGACAGCGTCAAGGTCAAGGTCATGGACGTGAACGTAGAGCGCCGTCGCATTTCCCTGTCCATGAAGGCTGCTGCTGAAGAGCTGGGCATCGAAATCGAGGTTGCAGAACCCGAGCCCAAGCCTGAGGCTCCTGCTGCTGAGTAAGCATCACGGTTTTTTACACCGGCTTTTTAGAAGGTCGCACTTTATGTGCGGCCTTCTTTCGTGTCGTCTTCTTTTGCCCGGACTTCTGCTTGCGACCATTGAGTTGTCTTAAGCGTTCCTAAAAAGAGGTTCAGCGGCAAAAGCACCGGTTCCTCTTATGAATCAGGAATAATCTATCGGAATTACGCTATAATTTAGCTGTAATAATCCGTTTTAAAGGTGTAGCAGTAATGAATTTATCCCAGCTGTATTATTTTCGTAAGCTCGCAGAGCTGCAGCATTATACGCGTGCGGCCAAAGAGCTGTTCATCACCCAACCAACGCTTTCGGGTTCTATCTCCTCGCTTGAGCAGGAGCTAGGGGTGTCTTTGTTCCAAAAAGCAGGGCGCAATGTTGAACTGACGAAGTATGGCTCTGAGTTCTTGGACTATGTTAACGCCGCGCTCGAACAGCTTGATAAGGGTATTGCCATTATGAAGGGGTATTCGGGCGAAGGCGATGGGGGCTCTATCGATCTGGGCTGCATCATTACGCTGCAGTCGGACTATCTGCCGCGCCTTTTGAAGGAGTATGCCTCCATCAATGATAGGGAAACCGCATTCGATATCAATCAGAAGCCTTCCCAGGAACTGATCACGGGAGTCGCTGAGGGTAAGCACGATGTGGCGTTCTGTGCTTGCGGGGAAACAGAAAAGGGTATCGAGAAGATCCCTGTGGCAGAGCAGCTCCTTGTGGTCAGCATGAGCCCATCTTCTCCTTTGGCATCGAAGCCCTTCTTGACGCCGGAAGATCTTGTTGGCCAGCCGCTTATTTCCTATCGTAAGGAAGTGCCCTTGGGTGCATCGGTTAAACGTCTGCTTGATGGATATGGTATTGAGGACGTGCGTTATTCGTATGAAGATGAGTCCATTCTGGCGGGCTTTGCCGCAACGGGTTCGTATGCGGTCATGCTTGATACGTTCTTCCCGCACACTATAGATGACATCGTCATTAAGCCACTGTATGACAATGCGCAAGATCAGCGCCGCTTTGCACACATGGTGTATCTGGTGTTCAGCGACAAGAACTATCGTCCCTATTGTGTGGACCATTTCATTGATTTCGTGCGCGAGCATCAGCTTGATCCATCATCGACATCTCATATCTACATCGACTAGGTCAACTCTGGTCTCATTGTTATAATGAGACGTTATGATTTTGCAGCTAGAACATATTTCAAAATCGTTCGGTTCTCGAACGTTATTCAATGATGTCTCGTTCCGTTTGGAAGAGCACGACAGGCTTGCGCTCGTCGGGCCGAACGGGGCGGGGAAAACAACGCTTCTCAATATCATCACCGGTGAAGAATCGGCTGATGAGGGTCGCATTATCACGGCTAAAGATGCCAAGATCGGCTATCTTGAGCAGGAAGCCATTGAAATGGGGGAGAACACCATCTTCGAAGAGGTGCTTTCTGCTCAGCATGAGATCCTGAATCAGGAAAAGCGCGTACGGAGCCTTGAGGCGGCCCTTGGTGATGATCCTAGTGAGACCCAATTGGCGCAATATGGGCGTGCGTGCGATCTGTACGAATCGATGGGTGGATACGCACTCGAATCGCGCGTCCGTTCGGTGTTGTTCGGTCTGGGCTTCGGTGAAGAGGATATGGATCGCCTCACCACTGATTTCTCTGGTGGTTGGCAGATGCGCATTGCGCTTGCGAAGCTGCTGACGCGTAACCCTGAAGTGCTGCTATTGGACGAGCCGACCAATCATCTTGATCTGGAGAGCGTTCGTTGGCTTGAAGGGTTCCTGCGTGGTTACGCGGGCAGTGTTATCGTGGTCAGCCACGACCGTGCGTTCCTTGATAACATGGTCAGCCGTGTTGCGGAAATCGATCTGGGTCATATTCAGCTTTATAAGGGTAACTATTCGGCGTATTTGCGTCAGCGTGAAGAGCGCATTCAGCTCTTGCGCGAGCAAGCCGCAAAGCAGGCTGAAGAGATCGCTCATATGGAGGCGTTCATCGAGCGCTTTCGCTATAAGGCGACCAAGGCCAAGCAGGTACAGGATCGCGTTCGCAAATTGGAGAAGATGGAGCGCGTTCAGGTGCCGCCTGAGCGAAAGAGCGTTCATTTTAATTTCCAACAGCCACCCCGAACGGGCGACATGGTCGTTGAGGTCAAGGATATTCGCAAGACCTTCGGCACTAAAGTCGTGTACGACGGGTTGGATGTATCGCTTTATCGAGGCGACAAGGTAGCGCTGGTCGGTCCTAACGGCGCCGGAAAGTCGACGCTTCTTAAAATGATCGCGGGTGCGCTGGAGCCTGATTCGGGAACTATCAAATACGGCACCCACGTAAGCAAGACCTATTTTGCACAGCATCAGTTAGAGGAACTTCATCCGGGTAATACCGTATTCGAAGAACTCGATGGTGCGGCACCGGGATGGAGCATCTCTCAGGTCCGTACTCTGTTGGGTTCGTTCCTGTTCGAATCTGATGCGGTCGACAAAAAGGTATCAGTGCTCTCTGGTGGCGAAAAGTGCCGCTTGGCTCTTGCGAAGATGCTCGTGGCACCCAAGCCCTTGTTGTGTTTGGACGAACCGACAAACCATTTGGATATTGCGAGCGCTGATATTCTCGAGCAGGCGCTTCGTCAATTCGAGGGCACGATCTTGCTCATCACGCACGACCGTCACCTCATTCGCTCGGTTGCGAATCGCATCATCGAAGTGAAGCCGGGAAAGATCACCTCGTATGATGGTGATTATGACTACTACTTATCGAAGACGGGGCAGAGTCAGGATGATCCTGCTCAGGTGCAGGTCGATTCGTCGAACCCGACAAGGGCGGCGAAGGCGGCACCGGTGCAGGCTTCTTCGGCGTCGTTCGCGCGCACTGATGCGCAGCAGGCAAGTGCAGCTAATGCTGCGCTCACCACGCCAAAAGGCTCAGCACCTAAGACCAAGGAGCAAAAGCGCCTTGAGGCCGAAGCGCGCAATCGTGCTTATGCGGTATTGAAGAACCAGCGAAAGCGCATCAAGGAGCTGGATATTGTGATCGAGCGCGAGAGCGCGCGTATGGAAGAGATTTTGCAGCTGTTGGCCGATCCGGATTTCTACGTGAACGAGGACGCTTCGAGCGATGTCATTGCAGAGCATGCGCAGCTCAAAGCATCTCTGGCGGCTCATGAGGAAGAATGGATCATGCTGTCTGAAGAGATCGAAGAGGAAATGCGCAAGAGCAAGGAGGCGCTCCAGTGAGCCTTGATCTGCACGTGGTGCTATTCGAACCGGAGATCCCGCAGAACACGGGGAATATTGCGCGTACGTGCGCATGCACGGGTGCGACATTGCATCTAGTCGAGCCAATGGGGTTCCGTGCTACGCAGCGCAATCTGACTCGTGCGGGCCTTGATTATTGGGACAAGGTTCGTATCGTTCGCCATGCAAGCACGGCTCAGTTCCTTGAAGAATGTAAAGGCAAGGACCTTGTGTTCTTCACGGGTAAAGCGGCTAAGTCGTATTGTGAGCGTCGCTACGAAGGCGAAGTGTATCTTATCTTCGGGCGAGAGAGCCGTGGCATAGATGATGAGATCCTTGAAGCGCATGCCGATGAATGCGTTCGCATTCCTATGATGCCAGGGCTTCGTTCATTGAATCTTTCCAATGCGGCGGCGCTTGGTGTATACGAGGCGTTGCGTCAGAACGACTTTGCAGGACTTGAAGGCGAATCTGTTCTTGAAGGGAATGCGTAGGCATGTCATATCGTGTGCGCATTGAAAGCTTCGAGGGCCCTTTCGATCTGCTGCTCTATTTAGTGAGCAGGCAGAAGGTCGCTATCGGATCCATATCGTTGGCAGAGATCACCGATCAGTATCTGGCCGAAGTGCAGCGAATGCGCAATGTTGACCTGGATGTAGCAAGTGATTTCCTGTTGGTGGCGTCAACGCTTTTGGAAATCAAAGCCGCGAGCCTCATTCCGCACGAAGAACCCAGTGCTCTTGATGAGGAATATGACGATCTATCACCTGTTGAGATGCGGGATGCGCTCGTCGATCACCTGCTGGAATACAAGAAATTCAAGAACGCCGCTTCGGCACTGCAAAGCCGTTTTGACGCAGAAGAGCGTATGCATGCGCGCCCCTTCGGTCCCGACCGCTCGTTTTTGACGCTCGTTCCCGATTACCTTAAGAACGTGCGCATCGAACAGCTAGGGGAGCTCTGCGCTGCCTGTATCGCGCGTCGAGATGTGTTCTTGCTTGAATCCGAGCATATTGCCGCGCGTGTTATTCCGCTGGAAACGCAGGTCCGTACGGTATTCGAAACGGTGTGTGCGCAGGGAAAAGCGCATTTTTCCGATTTCGTAACGGCGAGCGATGATTCCCACGTCATCGTGGTAACGTTCTTGGCGGTATTGGAGCTGTTCAAGCGCAATATGGTGAATTTGCGTCAAGATGAATTGTTCGGAGATATAGAGATCACCTCTGTCGAGGGTGGGGATCGCCACCTGATCGATGAGGGTGAATTCGATTCGATAATGGATGGACGATAAGGCGCGGATGATCGCGCGGAGCCACGTCGGTGGCTGCGGATGTTGAACGTGTTGCGGCGCGTATTACGAGGAAGCGAAGGGACGAACCATGGAACAGAACGAAAAGGCATGGCTGAGCGGTGCCGTTGAAGCGATGCTGTTCGTAACTGATGAGTCGGTCACCGTTCTGACCTTTGCCGATATGCTTCAGGTAGAGCCGGCGGATGTTCAAGAGGCGCTTGTCGCTCTGCAAAAGGACCTGGAAGATTCCGAGCGAGGCATCCAGCTGCGTGAAGTGGCGGGTGGCTGGCGTCTGTATTCTCATCCGCGCTATCACGAATTGATCGAGCGTTACGTCGTATCATGGGATACGCGCAGGCTTTCCCAGGCGGCGCTCGAAACGCTTGCCGTGGTGGCGTATTGTCAGCCCATTACCCGCAACGGCGTTGCGTCGGTGCGTGGCGTGAGTTCTGACAGCTCTATCAATTCGCTGGTGGAAAAGGGCCTTCTGCGTGAAGCGGGAGTGCAGGATGCGCCGGGTAATCCTGTGCTGTATGCAACGACGCGCACGTTCTTGGAGAAGTTCGGATTGCGCTCCGTCGCCGATCTGCCACCGCTTGAATCCTTCGCTCCCGACGATGAAACGCGTGCGTTCATTGCCGAGCGCCTGAATGTCGTTCGCCCTGAAGACGAATCGTATTACTTGGAAGATGAAAGCAGCGCGGCTGCCGAAGATCTTGCGCGTGCTGAATCGATGCAAGAAGCCATGCAGGCGATGCTCTCGGATGCGCTTGCTTCCGGGGTAGGCGCGGTCGAGAAGATCAATTTCGACGAACTCGTGTTCGAAGAAGACGACTAGGGTCCTGTGCCATGGCAAGTGATAAGCAACAAGACCAGCAAGAGCGTTCGCCTGAAGATATGATCCGGCTCCAGAAGTACCTCGCACGAGCGGGTGTTGCCAGCAGGCGCGCAAGTGAAGCGCTCATCGAGCAGGGGCGCGTGAAGGTCAACGGCCAAGTGGTCACTGAATTGGGGACCAAGGTTCATCCTGCACATGATGAGGTGCGGTTGGATGATGTGGTGGTAGCGCCTGAGGCGCGTGCCGTTACGCTCATGCTGCATAAGCCGGCAGGGTATTTGACATCGATGAAAGATGATCGGGGAAGAAAGTGCGTATCGGAACTGGTTCCTTGTGATAAATATCCTGGGCTGTTCCCCATCGGCCGCCTTGACCTTGATACTACGGGACTGTTGCTGTTCTCCACTGATGGCGAGCTGGGAAATGCGCTGCTGCATCCTTCGCGGCATGTTGATAAAACGTACCATGCGTGGGTGAAAGGGCGTCCGGAAGGGCGGGTCCTCGATAGATTGCGCAAGGGGATCCGTCTTGAAGATGGCATGACCGCTCCTGCTCAAGTGGAAGTGCTTGACGGGCATCGGCGGGAAACGCTGCTGCAGATCGTTATCCATGAAGGCAGAAAACGCCAGGTGAAACGCATGTGCGAGGCGGTGGGGCATCCGGTCGTTTCCCTGCATCGCGAACGGTTCGGCCCGTTGGTGTTGGGTGATTTGTCGCAAGGATCGTATCGGTTGCTCAGCGATGCGGAAGTCGTGGCGCTTCAGGCGTGCTTGAAGTGAGCAATGGTAGAATTGACCAGATTTGTTTTCGAGAAATGAAAGAATGACGTTTTGAGTATGAATACGCGTTTTACTTCAGTTGTCGTTATTGGTTTAGGCATGATCGGTTCATCGTTCGCGATGGCGTATCGTAGCGCTTATCCTGAGTCTCGTATTGTGGGAGTGGATGTATCCCAAAAGACCCTCGATGAGGCGCATCAGCGCGGTTGGATCAATGAAGGATATTTGGCGGATTCGTTGACTGCCAATGTGCTCGTGGCAAGCGATCTGGTCATGATCGCAACGCCGGTATCTGTCGCGTCGGATTACTTCCAGATCATCGCAGAGAGCGATTATTCCGGGGTGGTAACGGATACTTGCTCCACCAAGGCGCTCGTGAGCCAGCAGGCCAAGGATGTTCTGCCCCATCCCGAAAAGTACATTCCCGGCCATCCGATGGCCGGTTCGGAAAAAAGCGGTATCGAGGGCGCGCGCGAGGATCTGTTCCAAGGCGCTCATTGGGTATTGTGTCCCGATGAGATGACGTCGGCAGAAGATTATGCTGATCTGCACGAGGCGCTCACGGGCCTTGGCGCTCGTGTTGTGGCGCTTCCGCGTGATGCGCATGATGAAGCGGTGGCCATCGTGAGCCATGTGCCCCATTTCGTGGCATCGGCTTTGGTGGAACTGGCGGTCCGTCATGCGGGCGATCAGGAAGCGCTGTTCCGCTTGGCGGCTGGCGGGTTCAAAGATTCCACTCGCATTGCAGCGGGCTCTCCCGCGCTTTGGACCGGTATCGCATTCGATAATCGCCAGGCCATCGTCGAAGGCCTGGATGAGATCCGTTTCATTCTGAAGGATTACGCCGATACCCTGCGTGACGAGAACAAGGAAACGTTCACGGCGTTGCTCGATCGCGCTGCTCAAGCGAGGCGTGCTATCCCGGCTAAGTGGATGCCGGCAACGGAAGATCTGCTGGAAGTTCGCATTCCTTTAACTAATCGTCCGGGAATTGTTGCTGAAATCACCACTATTGCAAGTCAGGTGGGTTGTAACATACAGTCTATAGATATCGATCATATTACGTCGTCAAGCGCGGTACTTGATCTTATTTTGACTGACGAGGGTGACATAGGAAAACTGTCCACTCAGTTGATTCGGGCGGGGTTCAGTGTTTCGTTCAACCCTCTGTTTAAGGAGCAGTGATGTCATGAACACCTTGCAAACTACTCGCATAGAGCCGCTAGATCGTCCCCTTGATGGTGCCGTTCGCGTGCCGGGAGACAAGTCCATTTCGCACCGTGCCATTATGTTCGCTGCTATGGCCGAAGGTACGTCACGTTTGACAGGCGTGCTCGATTCGGCCGATGTTCGTTCAACGATCGGCGCTATGTCGTCACTGGGTGCTCAGGTTGCCTTGGAGCGTCAGATCGACGGCACGCTCGCCGGTGGAGTGACCGGCTGGGGGGCGGCGGGACCATCGCAGCCCGATCATGCGATCGATTGTGGTAATTCCGGTACAACAGCGCGTCTTCTGATGGGGATCTTGGCTCCCTGGAACATTCGCGTGGAGATCACCGGTGATGATTCGCTGAAGAAGCGTCCGATGCGCCGCATTATCGCTCCTCTCATGAAGATGGGCGTGCGCTTCGAACCTGAAGCATGTGAGACCCTCCCTGTAACTGAAATAGGAACACCAGCTCTCAAGGCCATTGAATATGATTCGCCCATGGCGTCGGCTCAGCTTAAGACGTCGGTGCTCTTGGCTGGTTTGGGTGCTCAGGGCGAAACCGTCATTAATGAACCGGCTGTTTCGCGTAATCACACGGAACTGATGTTGCCTGAATTCGGCGTGAAGGCGGGTATGGCCTTCCGTCGTGCTTCAGTGGAGGGCCCCGTCAAGCTTCACGCTGCTGAAGTCGATGTGCCGGGCGATCCTTCATCGGCGGCGTTTTTGATTTGCGCCGCTCTGTTGAAGCCGGGTAGTTCGATCCAGATCGAGAACGTGAGCCTGAATCCGGGCCGTGTGGGCTTCATTCGTACGCTCGAGCGCATGGGTGCCTCCATTGAAGTACGCTATCTAACCGCCGAGGGCAAAGAGCCCATCGGCGTCATCGAAGCTGCATATACGTCTGATTTGCGCGGATGCGAGATCCCTTCACAGCATATCGCTTCGGAAATCGATGAGATCCCCGTGCTGGCGCTCGTTGCTGCTCATGCAAGCGGCATTACGGTGTTCCGCGGAGTAAGTGAATTGACCAAAAAGGAATCGAACCGCCTGGATGCCATTCTTGAAGGCCTGGGCCTTTTGGGTGTTAATGCGTGGACCGAGAACGAGAATCTCTTCATTGAGGGTCAGCCCGACCTGGCGGTTCCCGATGGGCTTGTGTTCGATTCGCGAAAAGACCATCGTCTTGCAATGACATGGGCACTTGCTGGTCTATGCTCTCAGACTCCTGTTGACATTATTGATTTTGACTGCGTCAAGGTAAGCTTCCCGCGTTTCCTTGAGGCGATAAGGGGGCTTGCTCGATGATCATTGCGATAGATGGACCTTCCGGAGCAGGAAAGTCAACGGTTTCGAAAGCGGTTGCGAAGGAACTCGGGTTCTCCTGCCTTGATACGGGAGCGATGTATCGCGCGGTGGCTTGGAAGGCGCTCCGAGATGGGGTAGCGCTCGATGATGCGGAAACTTTGGGACGCATCGCGCGCGACCATGTGATCGATTTCGGTCACGTCGAAGGCGATCCTGTTCCTCGTTGCGTGTTCCTTGATGGCGAAGAGATAACAGACGAGATCCGCACCGCCCAGATCGACCGAAGCGTGTCGCCGGTTTCGGCGGTACCTGCCGTTCGTCAGGCACTGGTAGAGCAGCAGCGTCGTATCGGGTCCGAAGGTAATTACGTTGTTGAAGGGCGCGATATCGGCACCGAGGTGTTCCCTCAGGCTGAATATAAGGTGTTCTTAACGGCATCCGCTGAAGAGCGCGCTCATAGGCGTGTACGTCAGAACGTCGATCGCGGCGTGGGCTCCATTGATTATGACGAGGTGCTCGCCGACATCATCCGTCGCGATGAACTGGATTCTCAGCGTGATACCGCGCCTCTTCGTGCGGCGGAGGATGCTGTTCTGGTCGATTCCACCAATGCCTATATCGAAGAGATAATCGAGATGATCTGCGATCAGGCGCGAGCAAGGATGTAGGAATGGCTTTTAATGTCCATGAAGAATTTTGGGACCGTCCGTGTCTAGGCAATGATCAAAGCGATCATGTCCCTCGCGTGCTCATCACGATCGTGGTGGCGGTACTTGGTTTTCTGTGCCGCGTTCTTTTCCGCATGAGAATAGAGAACCAGGAGATCGTGGATAAGTTCAAGGGCAAGACCACGGGAGCCATCCTGGTCGCCCCGCACCATTCGTATCTTGATGTGGTTATCATGTTCTTGTCGGTGCGCCCTCGTGGGTGGGTCCGTCTCATGGCGCGTGAATCCCTGTTCTATGCGGGTAATGGCCTGCTTGGCGAGATCATCTCTCGTGCGGGAGCGTTCCCGATCAAGCGTAATACTGCCGATCGTACGGCTTTAAAGCGTGCTTCGCGCATGCTCAAGAACGGTGAATGGGTAGGCATTTTCCCAGAGGGTACTCGCCGCAGCAAGGGAAGCGAAGAGCCATCGCTGCATGCAGGTGCGGCGGTGATCGCGCGCATGGGCAAGGCACCTATCATTCCGCTTGGCTTAGAGAACTTGTCGGAAGTGAAGCGCAAAGGAGAGCGTGTTCGCTTCAAGAAGATAACCGCGCGATTCGGGGAGCCGGTCTCGCTCGATTCGTTCGATTTCCTGCCCAAGGAGGAACGACTCGATGCGTTCGCGTGGTACACCATGCGCGAAGCCTATGCGCTGTCGAACAATGTTAAAGCCGAAGAGGTCGACATGGTGACGCTCTTCCCTGAATCGAAGGATTATTCGGCGGTGTTCGTCGAACATCCCATAGAACCGTTCGATCCGGCGACCTTGCCTGATTATCGAAAGGAATCGTGAGCATTATGGCTACGCTTGAGGTGATCCGTGCTAAATACGCTGGTGCGTGCTATGGCGTACAGCGAGCACTTGATATGACGCTCAAGGCGGCAGCCGAAGGGGGATCGGTGTGTACGCTCGGTCCCCTTATTCATAATCCCCGAGTCGTTGCGGAACTGGATGATCAGGGCATTGGCGTTGCTGAGGGTATTGAAGATATCGACGCCGATAAAGTGGTCATCCGATCGCACGGGGTGGTCCCGCAGGTCCTTGAGGCCATTGATGCGCGGGGCTTCAGCATTGTTGATGCAACGTGCCCTCACGTTATGCGCGCCCAGCGGGCGGCGGCGAAGCTCGCAAGCGAGGGATATCATGTGATCGTGGTAGGCGAAGAAGGTCATCCCGAAGTGGAGGGTATTTCCGCTCATGCACGCGTTGCCGGAGGAACGTGCACGGTGGTTGGAGGTGCAGCCGATATTCCGGCTGATCTGACGGGCCGCGTCGGCGTAGTGGTGCAAACGACCCAGTCGCAAGAGAAACTGGACGAGGTTCTTCTTGCGCTTGATCAATATGATCTTGAGGTAGAGGTCAAGAACACCATCTGCTTCGCGACCACTCAGCGCCAGGCATCTGCCATCGATCTGGCACAACGCATGGATGCCATGGTGGTTATCGGGGGACGGAACTCATCCAATACTACTCGCCTGTTCGAGATCTGCTCTCATTATTGCGATCGCTCGTACCACATCGAAGGACCCGAAGAGATCGACCCCCAGTGGTTCGCCGGTTGTCGCAGCGTTGGGGTGAGCGCCGGCGCGTCCACGCCCGACGATCAGATCGATAGGGTAGTTTCGTTCTTATCAGAACTGAACGTGTGAATCTGAGGCAGAGCGAGTTCGATTCGTTAGCTTTATGTTGCAAGAAAACAACGGATCGCTTTGAGGAGAGTTTTTAAAAGAGCATCTGTGCTCTTGTTGCCTCGTAATGCTTTAATAGCAAAGTCAGATCTTATCTCGTTTGCCCCTGTTGCATCGATCGCATAGTGTTTGCAGGTTGGAGAATTCGGTTTTTCCTCCCTTGGAAACGGGATGAATGTGGTCAACTTCGAGCTTTACACCGTCATTTTGCGTTGAGCCGCAAATCTGGCATGTGAAGTTATCTCTCTTGAGCACTTCATATCGAAGACCGGGGGTCATGAGCGCACGCTCTCTACGGATCTGAGCTTGACGCGTATTCGCTTCTTGTCTGATTCTGGCTATTTTGATAAGGGCCGCCTCGACTTCATCGGTGGTAAAGAAAGCCCTTTTCTGGTAGTGGTTCTGTCCTTTGGGTGATGTGTAGGTCCATACGATTTCTACTACGAGATCGGTGACGGGTTTTTTCAGTGTTGCTTTTGACGCTAGGTCAGATTCGGCCTTCAAATAGGATTCTTTTACAAAGGTCGGTGGAAGGGCAGATATCTCAGTGGAATATGAATTCCAGAGTTTTTGATTGCGGCGTATATTTCTTGTCCAGCTTTCGAATTCGCCTTCTTGGTCTTCTATACAAACCAGGAGGTGATCGTAGGGGGAGAAGTGGTCAAATTTATTTTTAGAGTCAACCTTTGTCCTGAATTGCTTATCTGCGGGAAGGGTGGAGAAAGAATACTTGGTGTTGATTTCGTTTATGCCCTTCAGTCGCAGACTCGTTGATTTAACTTCGCGATAGCGTTTTTCTTTCATGATGAACGCGATGCCACAGCAGATCGCGATTATTAATCCCACTATAAGAATGAGGTTAAAATCGATGAGGCTTGTAATTTGGGCTGGAAACACGCAAGTCCTCCTTTCCTGTTGCAGATATTGGGGAATGGCAGGCTTTCGCAAGTATAAAGCATGTCGTATTAAGGTTGCGCGAGGTGTCCTGGTTTGAAGATTAAGGCTGATGGGGCCCTGACGGGCGGTTTTGCTGTTCTGTGATGTTATTAGGTAGTGCAGAAGCAAAGGTTTATCTTGAGGAGCCAGAAAGGGATGGACCTTAAGGTGTTCGTGCGTGGTATCCTAAAAGCTTGAGATATGAGTAAGTACGCTATTCAAGGAGCGGATATGTCATTGCCGATCGTGGCTATTGTTGGCCGTCCTAATGTGGGTAAATCCACTATGGTCAACCGCCTTGCGGAAAACAACGAAGCAATTGTGCATGAGATGCGCGGTGTAACGCGCGATCGTTCGTATCATACGGCCGACTGGAACGGCCGTGCTTTCACCTTGATCGATACCGGCGGTATCGAAATGGGCAGCGATGATGCGTTCCAGGGTTCCATTACCGCCCAAGCGCTCGCCGCAGCGGATGAGGCGGATGTCATCATCTTCCTCGTTGATGGAAAAACGGGAGTGAATGCCGACGACGAAGCGGTCGCCCATATTCTGCGTAGGTCGAGTAAGCCGGTCCTGCTCACCGTGAATAAGCTGGACAATGTGAAAGACGATCATCTGATCTGGGAATTCATGCAGCTGGGTCTAGGCGAACCACGTCCAGTATCGGCGTTGCATGGCAACGGTACGGGCGATCTGCTTGATGAAGTGGTATCGCACTTCCCTGAAGAGGTCGAAGAAGACGAGCTCGATTCCATCAACGTGGCCATTATCGGTCGTCCGAACGCGGGCAAATCATCGCTTACCAATAAGCTTACCGATGGGGATCGTTCCATCGTTTCCGATGTCGCCGGCACTACGCGTGATGCCATCGATACGACGGTCGAGCGTGAAGGGCAGTATTACACCATCGTCGATACGGCTGGTTTGCGCAAGAAGAGCGTCATTGATGAAGACGTGGAATACTACGGTTTCGTGCGCGCTATGCGTGCTATCGATCGCGCGCAGGTGGTGCTGCTGGTCATTGATGCGACGCTCGGGTTGACCGACCAGGATCAGCGCGTGGCAGGCATGGCCGCAGATCGCGGGTGCGCGATGGTCATTCTGCTTAACAAGTGGGATCTTGTAGAAGGCCCTGAAGCTAAGGCGGAGGTTCGCGAGCGCATCGAAGATCGTCTGATGTTCGTGGGGTATGCTCCTGTTATTGCCATTTCGGCTCTTTCGGGCAAGAACGTTCATCGAATTTGGAGTGCTATCGATACGGCGTACGAGAACTATTCTCGCGTTATTTCAACCAGCCGTCTGAATAACTGGCTGCAGGATATTCGCGACTTCGGCCATACGATTTCGAAGGGCAAGCGCATCCTGAAGTTGAAGTATGTAACGCAAACGGGTACCGAACCACCGTTCTTCACGTTCTTCTGCAACCATCCCGAATTGGTGGAGCCATCATTCGAGCGTTATCTGGAGAACCGCCTGCGTTCTTCGTTCGGTTTCGAAGGAACTCCTATTCGCATGAAGTTCAAGAAGAAGGATTAACTCGATGCTTGTTGTCGTAGGTTTTTTGGCACTACTGTTCCTTGTTTCGTTCTTATTAGGGTCCGTTCCTTGGGGCGTTATCATTTCGCGTGTTTTTTTTCACACCGATGTGCGCGATCATGGTTCAGGCAATATCGGCACCACGAACGCCATGCGTACCATGGGGAAAGTGGGCGGTTCAGCGGTCTTCTTGCTCGATTTCGGTAAGGGTGTCCTGTCGGGGCTGATCGCGGTGTTCATTGCGGGATGCATTGTCATTGATGCTGTGGCAGCGCAAGAGTTCTGTACCGCAACGGCTATTACGGGTCCGACTCCCGATGCTTCGGCGGTTCAGATGCGCGTATTGCAGGTGTGCCTGTCGATCGCGTTCTTGGGCTGTGTTCTGGGTCATATCTTCAGTCCTTGGCTGGGCTTCAAGGGCGGTAAGGGTATTGCTGTTGCCATCGGGTGCCTTTTCTCGACCTTTGGGCTCGTGGGTTTTGCGCTGGAGCTCCTTATCTTTATCGTTTTGGTGGTAGCTACTAAATATGTCTCGGTAGGTTCTATCGCGGCGGCGGTGGCCTGTCCGTTCTTCGCCCTGTTCTTCTTCCTGGGCAATTGGGTCGCTATCGTGCCCTGCTCCATTGCTGCGGTGACGGTCATTTGGGCACATCGAGAGAACATCGCTCGATTGCGTGCAGGCAATGAGAACAAGATCGGATCCAAGAAGAAGGCAAGTCAAGAGTAGTCGGATATCGAACGCGATCAAGCGGTATGCGGAGAGGAACATCCATGGGAAAGATAGCGGTAGTAGGTGCTGGATCATGGGGAACTGCGCTTGCCCAGACCCTTGCAAGCACCGGCAATGAAGTGTGCATGTGGGCGCGTAAGGATGAAGTCGCCAATTCCATTACCACGGCTCATCGCAACCCCCGATACCTCTCAGGGATCGTTCTGGCTGATGGGATCTATGCGACCAGCGATCTGCAAGAATGCGTTGCCGATGCGGAATCCATCGTCATGGTCACGCCTTCCCGTTTGACGCGCTCGTTCGCCGAGCAGCTTTCTTCCTGGGTGCCGGACACCACGCCTATCGTTCTGTGCTCTAAGGGTGTTGAAGAAGGGACCGGCATGGTCCCCATTCAGGTGTTCGAAGAGGTGCTAGGTGGCATCGATCGCCTTGCTGCGCTTTCGGGTCCTAACCATGCAGAAGAAGTCGTGCTCGGTCTTCCGGCAGGTACGGTCATCGCTTCGGCCAATTCTGATATCGCCTGCTATTTCCGCGACCTGCTTACCACGTCGACGTTCCGTTGCTATACCTCAAGCGATTACATTGGCGTCGAGCTCTGTGCGGCTTTCAAGAACGTTATCGCCATTGCGGTCGGTGCGTCGTATGGCGTGGGGTACGGTGACAACACCGCTGCTATGCTCATGACGCGTGGCATGGCGGAGATGAGTCGCCTTGTGACGGCATGCGGAGGCGATGCGCTCACGGTCATGGGCCTCGCTGGTGCGGGTGACCTGATCGCTACGTGCACGTCGGAACATTCCCGTAACCGTACGTTCGGTAAGGCGCTCGCGCAAGGGGGCACGCTGGAGGGCTACGAACAGCGTACTCACATGGTCGTCGAGGGCGCCCTGGCTTGTAAGACCATCTGTCCGCTCGCGGAGCGCTACAACGTTGAACTTCCCATCACCGAAGCGGTTCGTGCGATAGTGTGGGAGAACGGCTCGCTCGAGATGATGGCGGCGGAACTATTCAACCGTCCGCTTACAACGGAGTTCTGGGGGCTTGCTGCTCAGTGAAGGTGAAGAGCACTTATTACGTATATCGAACGCCCATGGGTCGCATTACGCTCGCCTGTAATGGCGAAGCGCTCACCCATGTTGCATTCGGGCCTGCGGTCTTCGAAGGTGATTGCCGGGCCTGCGCATTGACCAATCAGGCGTCGAATGAAGTGCTCGAATATCTTGCGGGAAAACGTCGATCTTTCAGTGTGCCGCTCGATCTATCGGGAAGCGCTTTCCAAAAGAAGGTGTGGGACCATCTAAGGACCATTCCGTATGGGGAGACCCGTTCGTATGTGCAAGTGGCTAATGATCTAGGGAACTCAAAGGGAATCAACGCCGTTTCGACGGCATGTAGCCGTAATCCACTGCCGATATTCGTTCCGAGTCATCGCGTTATCGGTATCCACGGAGATGTGGGAGGCTTTGTGGCGGATCCTGCCATTAAGCAATTTCTCATCGACCTTGAAGCGCGTATGATGTAGGACATACTATATACGAATTCGAATGGAACAATGCACGCACGAAAGGGGCAGAACGTGTTCGGCGACATCAAGATTGCACCATCCATTTTGTCAGCGGATTTTATGAATCTCGAGCGGGATATTCATATGCTCGAACGAGCAGGCGCTGATTTCGTTCATGTCGACGTTATGGACGGTCATTTCGTTCCCAACCTAACGCTGGGTGTTCCGTTCGTTGCGCAGTTGAAGAAGATCACGTCGATTCCGCTCGATGTGCATCTTATGATCTCCAATCCGCTTGAACAGCTCGAGTGGTATTTGAATGCAGGGGCCGATTTGGTGTCGGTCCATATCGAAGCGTTGGAGAACGAAGAAGAAACGCGATCGGCAATCAGGCGGATCCGCGAAGCGGGTGCGCGTCCGGCTCTTACCTTGAAGCCCGATTGCGCGATCGAACGTCTTGAACCCTTTATCGCCGACCTTGATATGGTCCTGGTCATGAGCGTTTTCCCTGGTTTTTCGGGCCAGTCATACATTGAGGGCAGCGAAGATAGGGTAGGAAAGGTCGCCGAATACGCGCGTCGCTACAATCCGGATTTACTGATCGAGGTCGATGGCGGCATAAGCGCTTCGCGTACCGCGGGTTTGGTATGCGCTCAGGGTGCTGATGTTCTCGTTGCCGGTTCGGGAGTGTTCGCCGCACAGGATCCCGAAGCGGCCGTAGGTGTACTCCGCGAGGCAGGAAAAGGAGCACGGGCATAATGACTTCACCACTCGTGTATCTAGATTGGGCGGCTACCGCTCCATTGAGCGAAGCGTCTCGATCGGCTATGGAGCCCTTCTTCCAGTCGGGAACAGCCGGTTTGCGAACGGGCACGGGCAATGCGAATTCCCTGCATGAGGTAGGGCGGGTCGCGTTCCGTGCGCTCGAGCAGGCGCGTGAAGATATCGCTCGCTCGATTGGCGCGCGTCCCGACGAAGTGATCTTCACTTCAGGAGCGACCGAGGCCGATAACGCCGCGTTGTTCGGCATCGTGGATGCCTGCATGATGAAGGCAGAGCAGTCGGGAGACCATGAATGCGTGCCGCAGGTCATCGTGTCATCTATCGAACATGAGGCGGTGCTGGAAGCCGCAGAGACCTTGGGCCATTGGGGTGCGCAGGTCAGCTATGTTGAGCCCGATTCTTCGGGTCATATCACGCCAGAAGCGCTGTCTCGCGTAATGACCGACCGGGTCATGCTGGTGTCCATCATGGCGGTGAACAATGAAGTGGGCAGCGTTATGGATATCCCTGCTTTAGCGAAGGTCGTCCATGATGCAGGTGCATTGTTCCATGTTGATGCGACGCAGGCGCTCGGCAAGATCCCTCTGTCGGTGAAAAAGTGGGGCGTTGATGCGCTGTCGCTGTCGTCTCATAAGATCGGCGGACCGAAGGGTATGGGCGCTTTGTTCTTGAAGGCGCGTACTCCGTTCTCCGCTCAGATCGTCGGCGGTGGGCAGGAGTCGGGCTACCGCAGTGGAACCCAGAACGTTATGGGGGCCGTTGGTTTTGCGGCGGCCTGCCGCGAGGCAGTAGGGTGCGTCGAAGAAGAATCGCAGCGTTTGCAGGCGCTTCGCGACGATTGCTATCAGCGTTTTTCGCATTATCCGCAAGTCAGAGCTTCGGTGGTCGTTGAACCGAAAAGCGCCGAATTCGCACCTCACGTCGTCAATGTGATGGTTCGCGGTATTGAAAGTGAGACGCTTATCATACAGCTCGACCGTAGAGGCGTATGCGTTTCGGGCGGATCGGCCTGTGCATCGCATGATCTTGATCCTTCGCATGTACTGAAGGCGCTGGGCATTTCGCGCGATGAAGCATTGGGTGCGTTGCGATTGTCGTTCGGCAAGGATACGACGCCCGAAGACATAGATGCGTTTTTCGCGGCCTTTGATGAGGTAGTGCGGAAATTCGGCTAACGCTTAACTGAAGAAGGGAATAGGGTTCGGTAATGGAACTGGTAAGCCAGCACAATCACACTGGTATGACCAACCATGGTGAAGGGACCATCGAAGAACTGGTGGCGGCCGCTCATTCGAAAGGCATGACCAACATCGCCATTACTGAACATTATCCGCTAACACCGCAGGTAGATCCGCGCGATTATGTTTCGATGCATGCTGACAGGCTGTCAGAATACTGCGAGCGCATTCTGGCTCAGCGCGAATCATATCCTCAAATGGAGATCCTCTTAGGATGCGAGCTCGATTGGCTCGGAAAAGGCGAGGATCGTGTGTTCTCGCCCGAATCGTACGAGCCGTTCGATTTGATCTTGGGCTCGGTTCACTTTCTCGACCTGTGGCCGTTCGATGATCCCGCGCAGCGGGGATACTGGGATGAAGTGGGTGCTGACTATATTTGGCGTCGCTACTTCGAGGTCTGGTGCGAGGCGGTCATGTCCTCGGTCCCGTTCACGGTCATGGCACATCCTGACTTGGTGAAGAAGTTCGGCCGCATGCCCAGCTTCGATCCGCGAGGCCTTTACCGCGAGGCCGCTGAAGCGGCAAAGGAAAGTGGACGTATGATCGAGGTCAACACGTCGGGTCTTACCTACGCGTGCAAGGAAATGTTCCCCGCACTCGATCTGCTGAAGGAGTTCTGCCGCGCAGGCGTTCCGTGCACAATAGGATCTGATGCTCACAAGCCCGAACTGGTGGATCAATTCATCAGGGAAGGATATCGCTGGATGTATGAATCCGGGTATCGTGAAGTAACCGTAGTGAAACCTGGAGGGGATAGAAGAAGCATTATCATTGAGTAAAGCCACGCTTCTTGCTATTGGGGTCATGAATAAGGAAAGAGGGGCTTATGCAGGGTAGTGAAACCTCGCTCAAACGATGCGAAGTAGGTAATTTAGCCGCGCAAGATCATCTTCTTACGGTAGGTGAATTGGAAAAAGCGCTCCTGAAAAGCACGCCTGCGGCCGATGCTTGTTCCTGGGATAGAACAGGCATGCTGGTGGGCGATCCTCTTGATACGGTAAGGGGAGTAGCGATAGCGCTCGATCCCACTATTCCGGCACTTGAAGCGGCCTTGCATGCGGGTGCCAATGTGCTGGTTACCCATCATCCGGTGTTCATCGATGCGCCGGAATCGTTCGTGCCCGCCTCTATACAGGGGCATACCAGTGGTGCGGTCATTCGTTTTGCATGCGAGAACGGTATGAGCATCATGTCGTTCCATACGGCTTTGGATGTTTCGGTCGCAGGGCTTGATGCGCTGCCTTCGTTGTTGCGATTGCGCGGTGTGGGGGTTCTCGAACCTCTTATGGGTAGCACGACGAAGGGTTTCGGACGCGTTTGCGTATCGGATGATGAAGAAGAGCTTTCACTTCGTCATTTGAGCGCTCGTTGCGTGTCGGTCTTCGGAACCATCCCTCGAGTGTGGGGTGCTCCCGAAAAGGGCCTTCGCCGAATAGTAACCAGCGGGGGGTCGGCGGGATCGATGCTTGATGCCTGCCTGGAACAGAACATTGATTGCTTGATTTGTGGAGAAGTGAAGTATCATGAAGCGCTTGATGCATCGCTTTCGGGGCTCGCCATCGTAGAATTAGGACATGATGTGTCAGAGTTTCCTTTGTGCGCGCTTCTTGCCGCTTCTTGCGAAGCAGCGGGGATCGTTGATTCAAGCATCACTGTGATCGATCAGCATAATAATTGGTACACGCCCGAATCATCGCGGCGCTAACAGAGTTCTTCTCGGGGAACTGTAGAGAAAGGCATATGACCCATGAACGCAACCGAACACGATATCGCGGTTCTTCGTAAGCTCCAGGAAGCTGATCGTAAGATTCGTTCAGCGAAAAAGGAATTTGAGACCCTGCCTCATCGTCAGGCGATCCTCGAGGTCCGCGCGAAAAAAGATGAGGTTCTGAAGAAGAAGATCCAGGTTCAGGATATGCTCGACGATGCCGAGGGACAACTGGCATCGTTCGTACAGGAAGACGAAGAGCTCGAAATCAAACAGGATGAGGTCACCAAAGCACTCGCTGAAGTGCAGGGCGATTATCGTGCGGTCACTGCACAGACCCGTGAACTCGATGGAGTGCGCAAGCGTCGCGAAAAGGTCGCTCTTGAACTGTCTCGCGTTGAAGAACAGGTCAATAAGATCAACCCTGTCATGAAGCAAATAATGAAGGCGTTCGATACGCTTGACGCTAAAGAAAAGGAACTCGTTGAATCGTTCCAGGAAACGGGCGGATCGTTGCGTACGGTCATCACGGAAGGTGAAAAGGTACGTACCGAACTGGCTGCCATGGTCGATCCATCGTTGCTTAAGGTATACGAGCAGATCTTGGAGCGTTGCGGGGGCGTGGCGATCGTCGATCTGCTCAATGATTCCTGTGGCGCATGCAGGACGGCGTTCGATCAGAGCCGTATGAGCAAGATCCGTTCCGAAGCGCCCATCGCCGTATGCCCATCGTGTCGTCGTCTTCTTATTGTGGAGGAGTGAGTCCCGTGAAGTTGACCACCCGAGAAGATCAGGTCGAGCAGGAACACACCTGCCTTTCTGCCGATGCAGCGTTTTCAGATGAAACCGAAGGGCGTGCTTTCTCGGGCGAACCTGACCTGTATCGCAATGAATACCAGCGCGATCGCGACAAGATCTTGCATACGAAATCGTTTCGTCGCTTGTCGCATAAGACCCAGGTGTTCCTGGCACCGGTGGGCGATCATTACCGTACGCGTTTGACCCACACGCTGGAAGTGGCTCAGATCGCCCGTACGATCGCCCGAGCGCTCGGTTTGAACGAAGATCTTACCGAGGCCATCGCGTTGGGTCATGATCTTGGTCATACGCCGTTCGGTCATGTGGGCGAAGAAGCTATTTCGGCTTGTCTTGCGCGCCATCGCGGTCTTGATGTTTCGCTGCCAGAGAACCAACGCCTGTATCGTCACAACATTCAATCGTTGCGCGTGGTCGACGTCATCGAGAACGGCGGTAAGGGCCTTGGTCTGACTGCCGAGGTGCGTGATGGCATCGTGTGCCATACGGGTTCGCAGCGCGCTGATACTCTCGAGGGTCGTGTCGTTGCGACGGCGGACCGCATCGCGTATGTCAATCATGATATAGATGATGCTATTCGCGCGGGAGCGTTGTGCGAGGAGGATCTGCCCGTATCCACTCACAAAGTACTGGGCGCTAACCATTCGACGCGCATCCAAACGCTCGTGCATGACATGATCGAGACGTCCGCGAAGAGCGACGACATTGTCATGAGCGCTGAAGTGTGGGATGCCATGATGGAACTGCGTGCGTTCTTGTTCGATAAGGTATACACCTCCGAACCGGTTATGGTGGAAGTGGCCAAGGCCAAGCATTTGATCGAAGATGTTTTCGATTACTTCGTTCGCCACTACGATGAGGTGCCTCAGGAGCTCAAGAACATTTCCGGCGGCGATCCGCTGCGTGCCGTAACTGATTATGTGGCGGGAATGACCGATCGTTACGCGAAGAGCTTCTTTATGGATATGTTCGTTCCGCACTCGTGGAATCATTAAAGCTTACTTGGTAAATGCTCTGGTTTTTAACTCTGGGAGTGCTATGCTTCTTGGGTTATGAATACTGAAGAACAGATTAATTCAGATGCCTCTCAAGAAGAGGCATCTTTGCATACGCCGCCCAGAGCATCATTCGCCGCAACTGCCAAAGAGGTATTGAGTGCTGCATGGCCGGTGATGATCGGCTATGTCTTTTTAGGGATCCCTTGCGGCATTTTGTGCGAACAGGTGGGGCTGAGCGCCTTGCAGGTGTTCTTGCTTTCCATGCTGTTCTATTCAGGTGCGGGACAGTACATGATCCCCAATATGTGGCTCGTGGGTTCGCCCGCGCTTGCCATCATCGCTTCGGTAACGCTAGTCAATTCGCGCCAGCTGCTTTACGGTGCATCGCTTTCGCGGTTCTGCGGAAATGCGAAGAAGAAGCTGTCGTTTTTGTTCGGCGCAACGGTGACCGATGAATCGTTCGCGGTTAATCTGGGTCGTTTCGAGCGCGGCAATTGGAGCGTCGGTAAGGCGACGGCCGTCAATATCTCTTGTCAGACCACCTGGGCGCTCGCCAATGCGGTGGGCGTTATCATCGGGTCGCTTCTGACGCTGCCCAGTGCGCTGGCTTCGTTCGCTATGACCAGTATTTTCCTTTGCTTGTTGTTCTCGCAGAAAAAGACGGCGGCGAATGTGGTCGCAGCTTTGGCTGCGGTCGTCGGAGTGTTCGTGTGCAAATGCGTGGGGCTTTCCGGTCCGGCTATTCTGATCGGCGCGCTCATTGGAGTAGTGGCGGGTATTGTTATGTCTCGAAAGGGGAGTGGCGCTCGTGTCGTGGAGTGATTTCGCTTTCATTGGTCTTGCCTGCGCTGCGACTATTCTGTTGTTCCGCGTGGTGCCCGTGTTCGCGCTTCGAGGACGTGACCTGCCGGGATGGCTTTCTCAGGCGCTCGCCTTCATTCCTCCTGCGGCGTTCGCGGCGCTTATCGCCAACGACCTTTTGTCGCCGGGTATGTTCGACGCTGGATTGTGGCCGGGAGCGCTGCCTTTAGTTGCGACTTTGGTGGTAGTGGTGGTCGCTATCAAAACGAAGTCTCTCGTATGGTGTATCGTAGCCGGTGTAGGTAGCTACGGATTGCTCATGTTGCTGTAAGCGCTTAGCAAGGCAACGGAAGGGGATGTTCTATATGACTGAATTGCTCTTTGTGAATGCGTGCATGCGTGGGGAAGAATCGAATACGCTTGCGCTGTGCAGGGAATACCTGGCTACGCGCAGCGATGCTCATATCACCGAAGTTCCCTTGGCGGTACTGGGGCTGACCCCTTTTAATAACGAACGCGTTGAATATCGGGTGGCGCAGCTGGAAGCGGGTAACGCCGATGACGCTATTTTCGACCTGGCGAAGCAGTTCGCGAATGCTGATGAGGTCGTAATTGGCGCGCCGTATTGGGACCTGTCGTTCCCGGCAGCGCTGAAGGTGTATATCGAATACGTAACGGTATGCGGCGTGACGTTTTGCTATGGGCAGATGGGCAACGTCGAAGGCATGTGCAAGGCTCAGTCGCTTACGTATATCACCACTAGTGGCGGACCTATTGGGGATCGCAACTTCGGATACGATTACGTATGTGGTATGGCGCGTATGTTCGGCATTGAGAAGACCCGTTTCGTGAGTGCGGAGGGTCTGGATATCATCGGCGCAGATGTTGAAGCCGAAATGAACAAAGCCCGTACGCAGTTAGGGTTGTTGTAGGCAAATGAGCGTCGAATAAGAGCGCTTTTGAAAGATAGTAAAATAAGTGCCAATAAGGTATTGCGCAGCAGGGGGTCGAACGGTATAATTCTCTGCTGTGTCAAAAGACACCACATTGGTAAAACCAAGTTTTTGAGTATATAGAAGGAACGGAACCATGGATATCATCCGCGCAATCGAGCAGCAGCAGATCAACCCTGACGTAGCGGACTTCAATGTCGGTGACAACGTCAAGGTTCATTATCGCATCAAGGAAGGCAATCGTGAGCGTATTCAGGTCTTCCAGGGTGACGTTATTCGTCGTCACGGTGCATCTTCCCGTGAAACCTTCACGGTTCGCAAGATCAGCTTCTCCGTTGGTGTAGAGCGTACTTTCCCTGTACATTCTCCCAAGATCGAGAAGATCGAAGTAGTACGTCGCGGCGACGTTAACCGCGCAAAGCTCTACTATCTTCGCGACAAGGTGGGCAAGGCTGCAAAGATCAAGGAAAAGGCATTCTAAGTCTTATTACCTGTTATTGCGAAAGGGGCACGAATCGTTCGTGCCCCTTTTTTATGCCCTGTTTGCCCGAAGGAGCGCACATGTGCTCTGCGCGGTAGTTTATTCTGGGCGGGACTTCAGAAGCGGATACGGGCTAGGCCAGAGGACCATAGGATAGAATGTATCTGGCTTACGCCATTGATATGGATCGTTTTCGGGCCGGTAAGGCCTTGGTGGGTTTGTTCCGTAAGGAGTTGGTTGATCGTGTCGCAGACGGTCGCAGATATTCGTCAGCGTTTATCGCAGGCAACTGCTGAAGAATTTGCGGTGTTGGAGCGTTCTCTATGCGCAGACACTCGTAAAGGGGTCCAGTCGGCTCTCGTGCAAACTCGACGCCGCCTTAAGGCAGAACAAGAAGAGCAACAGCGTCTGGAGGGTCTGTATACCTATGAACAGGAACTTTCCAATGGGAAGGTCATCGTCGGTTTAGATGAAGTGGGACGCGGTCCTCTTGCGGGTCCTTTGACGGTGGGTGCGGTGGTTCTTTCGCCTGATGCGCCGCGTATCGCAGGCTTGAATGATTCCAAGCAGGTGCCTGAATCGCATCGTCCTGCGCTGTCTGATGCTATTAAGCAGCAGGCACGTGCGTGGGCAGTGGTGGATATCGCGCCGGAAGAAATCGATGCGAAGGGCATTTCGGCCTGTTTGCGAGAAGCGTTCCAAAAGGCCATCGCATCTATTGAAGCGCAGGGAATAGTGCCTGATGTGGTATTGCTCGATGGCAATCCGATGCATTTAGATGCACGTGAAATGAATGTGATCCATGGTGATGCGCGTTGTGCTTCGATCGCGGCAGCTTCGCTTATTGCGAAGGTATCGCGTGATGCTCAGATGGTCGCCTACGATACGCAATATCCTGGCTATGATTTTGCGTCTTCGAAGGGCTATGGAAGCGCGCGTCATCGTGAGGCTATTCAAGAAAAGGGACTTACCCCCATTCATCGCGTATCGTTCTGTCAGAACTTCCTGCAGGAAAGCTTGTTCTCATAATCGATGGATCGCTCGACGCACACGTTCCTTAGTACGTGTACGATTTGAGGTTCATTTGAGGGAAATGTGCACTTAGTTTAAGGCTCCTTTCTTATATTTTTCGAATTTCACTCTCTATCCTCGTTCGTGTAAGGAGGACAAGATGTGTGAATTGAACGAACATGAGCTATGTATAAGAACTGGTGAGCATTCTATAGGCGGTAGCGCTTGTGGCTCTGCAGGGAACGAAGGAGCGCAGGATCCGTGCGATCAGACGTCTTGCTCCTCCGCTAAGGAACTCGGTCGAAAGGGAGAGCGGGCTGCAGCCCGTTTCCTGAAGAACCGTGGGTATGACATCCTTGAGACGAATTGGACGTGCTTTGCGGGCGAGGCGGATATCATCGCTCGTGATGGAGACACGCTCTGCTTCGTTGAGGTGAAAACGCGCTCTAATTCGGAAAAGGGATTTCCTGCAGAAGCCGTAGATGCGAAAAAGCGGGCTCGGTACGAAAAGATCGCGGCAAGCTATCTTAAAACGTACGAGGCATGCGATATCAAGGTCCGCTTCGATGTTATTTCCATTTTGGTATTGTCTGAACAGCGCGCGTTCTTGCGTTTTCATATCAATGCGTTCGGAGCGGGAGAATGACATCGCAGCGTTCGTATACGATCCAGAGCGGGACTATCCGCGGTATCGAGGCGGTTCCTGTTCTGGTGGAAGTCGTTGTTTCGAATGGGATTCCTCCCTTTTCCATTGTAGGTATGGCGGATGCGGCCATTATGGAATCCCGAGAGAGGGTCAAGGCGGCTTTGCGTGCGAGCGGGTTCGTTATGCCTACCGATAAGATCGTGGTGAACCTTGCGCCGGGGGCGTTGCGAAAAACAGGGTCGGGTTTCGATCTACCCATTGCATTGGGTATCCTTGCGGCAACGGGGCAGATCGATCCTTCAGTACTCGAGGGCACAATAGTGGTAGGTGAACTGTCTTTAAGTGGGGCCGTTCGCTGTACGGCAGGGGTTCTGGCGTATCAGAAATGCGCCTATGAAAACGGGTGGAAGCTTTTAACGGGTGTTCCCGATCAAGGGATCTTCAACTTCAAAGGGCTCGAATGCCGTTTTCTTGAGCAGTTGTCGTATATTCGAACGAATCGATTTGCGCAAGCCGCGCCTTTAAAACTGGGGTCATCGTCTGCGTCGATCGATTACAAGGAAGTGTTAGGGCATGAAGCGGCAAAGCGTGCTTTACAGATCGCGGCTGCGGGTGATCATGGGGTGCTCATGGTGGGTCCACCGGGTTCGGGGAAAACGATGCTCGTGCAACGGTTTTCGACCATCTTGCCCGATCTTGATGAATCCCAGCGCATAGAAGCGGCTCTTATTCATTCGGTGGCAGGGGAAGATCTTTCGGGAATTCTATCGGGGCAGCGTCCATTCAGAAGCCCTCATCACAGTGCGACGGCAGCGGGACTTATCGGCGGTGGCAGACCTCCTCATCCGGGCGAGGCATCTCTTGCACATAGAGGGGTGCTGTTCTTGGATGAATTGGCTGAATTTGGAACCTCAGTATTGCAGACCTTGCGTCAGCCTATGGAAACGGGGTCGATCGTTCTTACGCGAGCTGATGGCTCTTATTCGTTCCCTGCACGGTTCCAGCTAATTGCCGCAACGAATCCGTGCCCTTGCGGGTATTTTGGCGATGCAAGCGGAAAGTGCCGGTGCGCTCCTGCTGCGGTGCAGACGTATCAGAACCGCATTGGCGGGCCGCTTATGGATCGTATTGATATTCGTATCGACGTATGGCGCGAGGAAAGCTCCGATCTTTTCGATCATGCAGAAGGTAAAAGCTCGGAAGAACTGCGCGAAGGAGTCATTCGCGCTAGGCGCTTTTCGCACAGAAGGCGAAAGGGGCATGCAGTGCGCAATGGAAGTTTGAAGGTGTTCAAGGAAGAGTGCGATTTCGACCAGGAGACGGAACGGTTCTTCCTGTCACTTGCAGACAGTGGGCAGCTGAGTGCACGTTCTGTTGCAAAGACGCTGTTGTTGTCGCGGACCATCGCCGATATAGCTCAGTGCGATCGGGTAGAGGTGGGGCATGTGGCGGAAGCATTTAATTTACGGTTCGGAGGGGTGTCGCAGTGAAGGATCTAAGTGTGCGTCAGGCTCAAGCGGTGCATCGGAAACGTTTTTCGGAATTACCGAAGGCGACCCTTTTGGGTCCGCGCTGTGAGCTTCGTTTAGGAGAAGAAGGCTACCCAGAATCGTTAATGACAGTGGATGATCCGCCTAAGATGCTCTATGTGATAGGGGATGCGCGTGTGTTGAATGATGGGTTGGCTATCATCGGAGCAAGAAAGGCGACCCCTTATGGGAAAGCCGCCGCGCGTCAGTTCGCTCTGCTGGCGGCAAGAAGAGGCGTTCCTATTGTTTCAGGAGGAGCGCTCGGGTGCGATACGCAAGCGCATGTGGGTGCTCTGGAAGCAGGAGGTAAGACCGTGGTGGTCTTAGGTGGGGGTTGTGATCAGCTGTATCCTTCTAGCAATAAAGAGCTGTTCCAGCGCGTGATCGATGAAGGAGGAGCGGTCATATCGGAACATCATTGGGATTTTCCGCCCTTGCCCTATACGTTCCGAGCGAGGAACCGCATTATTGCGGGGCTTTCCCGAGCGACCCTTATCGTTGAGGCGGGGTTGCCATCGGGTACGTTCTCTACCGCTGATGATGCCCTTGCGGCTGGGCGTGAAGTACTGGTTGTTCCGGGGTCGATCATGTCTTCGACATCAAGGGGTTCTAATCGCCTTATCTATCAGGGCGCCACTCCTATCGTCGACGCGGAGAGCTTTGAGGATGTACTCGTGGGAATATTCGGATGCTTGCGTATGGAAGATGCTCGTGAACTTGGCAAGCAGGGGCAGGTCGGCGATATATCTCACCCGAATGACGATCCTGTTCTGGAAGCGTTGTACGCTGATCCTATGAGAATAGAACAGCTTCTTACGTTGCCATGGGATGTTGATGCGCCTGATGGCCAGCATGATGTTCTTACGTGGCTCATGGTAAAACTGGCTGGTTACGAAAGAGATGGTTTGATTGCGCGGTTTCCTGATGGGCGTTACGGTCCGGCTCGGGTATAGTACTGTTTCATTATGATCAATAAAACACAACATACCATCGATATCATCGGCGCCGGCTTGGCAGGAAGCGAGGCGGCGCTTCAGTTAGCGCAACGAGGCTTTGCGGTGCGTCTTTTCGAAATGCGCCCGCACCATCAAACCGTGGTGCATCGGAGCGGAAATTGCGCAGAACTGGTTTGCTCTAATTCTCTGAAATCAACCAAACCAGATAGTGCGGCAGGCATGCTCAAGCAAGAACTTGAAAGCCTTGGCTCGCAGGTGCTGCACTGTGCTTATGAGAACCGAGTAGCTGCGGGAGGCGCTCTCGCAGTTGATAGGGAGAAGTTCTCTCAAGCGGTTACGGATCTCATCGAAAAGGATCCTGCCATCACGCTAGTGAAAGCAGAAGTAGTGGGCCTCACTGAGCAAGGGGCGGTTCTGGTGACTGACGGCTCGATCGATGAACCCTACGCTCCGTTCGGTCCGGCCCAAGCGATCATTGTGGCTTCGGGTCCGTTGACGTCTGAATCGCTCGCGGGTTTCATGCAGAGCCTTACCGGGCAAGATCACATGGCGTTCTACGACGCTGCTGCGCCTGTAGTAATGGCTGATTCGCTTGACCATTCGCGGGTATTCAGCCAAAGCCGCTATGAAGATGAAGGGCAGGGCGATTACCTTAACGCTCCTTTCGATAAGGAAGAATATGAGGCGTTCATTACTGAACTTGTTGATGCTCAGCGAGTGATCAAGCGTGATTTTGAAGGCTCTGATCTGTTCCAGGCATGTCAGCCTATTGAAGAGATCGCGCGTAAGGGTTTCGACGCACCTCGCTTTGGTCCCTTGAAGCCCGTAGGGTTGACTGATCCCGCAACTGGGCGACGCCCTTGGGCGGTAGTGCAGCTTCGTGCAGAAGATGCGCACAAGCAGAGTTTCAACTTGGTGGGCTTTCAGACGAATTTGACGTTCCCCGAACAGAAACGCGTGTTCCAGATGATCCCCGGATTAGAACATGCTGAATTCGCACGTTATGGAGTCATGCATCGCAATACGTTCATTGATGCGCCGCATCTTTTAACGTCCACGCTGCAGTTGATAACCAATCAAGCGAAAGAACTGCCTGTTCCGGTATTTGTGGCGGGCCAATTCGGGGGAACCGAAGGGTATTGCGAAGCCATCGCATCGGGTTTATATGCCTCGCTTGCGGTTGCAGCTTGCGTACAGGAAATACCGATGCATCCTTTGCCAAAGAAATCCGCATTTGGTGCGCTTATTGCCTACGCTACGAACGAAGATACGGTTGATTACCAGCCCATGCATGTCAATTTCGGCATTATGGAACCGCTCGATCCGCCGGTACGCAATAAACGACAGCGCTATGCCGCATATGCTGAGCGCGGTGCTTGTGCGATGAACGTCTACATTGATCAGCTGCGTGAACAAGGGCTCATGGAAAAGAACTGAGCAACAGGCTGTGTAAGGGTGCTTCAATGACTCAGGCGGGCACATACGATGATGTAGTTCCTTCTGAAGGAGGGATCGATTCGTCGTTACGTTCCTTGGTGGAGGGGTTCTGCACTTCGCTTGCGGTCGAGCATAATAGATCGGTGCATACGATCCGTAATTATCGGACTGATATTGAGGCGTATATGCGGTGGTGTGCACGCGAAAAGCTCGATGTGCTTTCCGTTCGCCACCAGCAGATAAGGCGTTATCTGGCGTATCTTGATCAGGCAGGGTATTCACGAAAGACCGTCAATCGCCATTTGAGCTCCATTAAGGGGTTCTATCGGTGGTCGGTCGTTGAAGGGCATTGTCAGTCAAGTCCTGCGGATATACTTAGTGGCCCAAAGCAGGCAAAGACCCTTCCTCGTGTCATCGCGCCCCAAGACATGGATAGGCTCTTGTCTTGTACTGCGTCGCAAGAGGCGGTTTCGCATGAGGCTGCGCAGAAAAAGCTCCGATCGAAGAAGGCGGTACTACACGAAGCCATCGCGCTGCGAAACGAAGCCCTGTTCGAGCTTTTATACGCGGCGGGTCTGCGTGTTTCTGAAGTGGCGGGCCTGCTCGTAACTCGGGTCGATCTTGAGGCAGGTGCGCTTCGTGTTATGGGTAAGGGATCGAAAGAGCGCCTGGTGCCGCTATATGCCGTCGCCTGTGAGGTGCTTGCGCGCTACCTCGAGCAAGCGCGGCCGTTGCTGCTTGTCGGGGAATCTCCCTATGTGTTCTTGTCGGTGCGAGGTAATCCGCTTTCCACGAACACTATCAGGTCCGTATTTAAAGAAGCGCTTCGGGCCGCACAGCTAGATGAATCGCTTACTCCGCATGCCATGCGTCATTCGTTCGCTACTGACTTGCTTTCCGGCGGAGCGGATCTACGCAGTGTTCAGGAAATGCTAGGGCATGCCAGTTTGTCCACCACGCAGATCTATACGCACCTAACATCCGACCGCTTAAAGCAGGTACACCACCAAACCCATCCTCGAGGGTAAATAAGTCCAACAATGTTCACGCTGCGTAAAACGAGGCCCAAGTTATCAAAGCTCGAGCTCTGTTCTGGATCGTCTTGGTATGAAAGGGAAAGAGCCTAACGTGTGGGGATGGTGCAGGTGATCAAAGCAAATCGCTGCACTTCTTGAGTATTTCTTTAACGTGTTTTCGTGTGTAGCCCCGCCCGAGCGCAAAGGGGAGGATGGCTGCTTCCTCTACATAGAGTGGCGTGATCTCTGATTTTGACAGGTATGCCTGGTAGATGAGTTCGTAGGCACCGCCGAGAGCCACCGTGAGCGCATCGGCGTTCGAAACGGATAGCTTGCTCTTCGGCATATGCTGTTCAGCCCAGTCGCGTTCTGAGATTACCATGCTTGCGGTAAGGGCACGGTTCGCGATCACATCGCTTATGAACGGGCGGACCGATCGGTCGTTGAGCAGGAAATCAAAATGCAGAAGACCCATCATGCAGAAGGTTTCGAGCACGTCAGAATGGGTACCGATCTTCTCCTGTACGCGATTATAGATGCACTCGAGATGTGCGTTGAAGAATTGGGCGACGAATTGATCCTTTTGTGGATAGTAGTACTGTACGGCTGAACGGGTGGTCTCGCACGTTTCGGCAATGGCACGGTAAGTCGTTCTCTCGTAGCCTTCACGGCAAAAGAGCTTGATTGCTGCATTGTATATACGCGCACGTTCTGCGTCGTTCTTCGGTGCGGCCATCGAATGTCTTCCTTAGTTGTTCTGTGGTGACTCTTCAAGAGCGTCGTCTTGTTGTACGAGTCGCTGTCTCTCTAGTCATTCTAACAAGGTTTTCCTAATTTAAATTGACAACACTTTATATTTTGAATATTATACATGTACAGCATTCATGTATAACAAAAAAAAGAAGGGGGAGATGATGGAAAAGGGACAGGTTCTCACAGATCTGCTCGAGAAGCTTTCGCTTTCGAATCCGGATCTGATTTGGGTGTTGTTGCCATGTGCTATAGCGTTCGCGGGGGGCTACACAGTCTACATTTTTTGCTTGCTTATTTTGGCAAAGGAGCATACGAGCTGCTATCCGTCTTGGATGCACACGTTCTTCTGCGCGTGCGACGTGCTCGGAAGCATATTCTGGGCTCAGGAGGCCTTGCAGAACGACAATTTCTGGGCCTTTTGGGCATTCTCTGTATGCATGGCGATCTGGGTGGTGCTCGAACTCGTGTCGATGTACTACAGTGTGAAATATGAGCGGCAAGAAGTGCTCGGTAATCTTTATAGCAAGCCGGTCACTACGAGTATGGCGGCGCGTCATCTCTTCGTGCAGTTCATTATGTGGACCGGAGTTATTTCGAGCGTTATCTATTTCATGGGTGGCTATGCCGATGCGGCGTTCTTCAAGCTTTATTTCTGGACGAACCTTATGGTTGCGCTTGGCCCGTGCTGGCATTGGATGCGTCGCGGTGTAAAGACTGGCCGCGTGGGCGCTGGCGTGGCGATCCAGATTATGATCCTTATCACGATCATAATCACCTGGACACCGGCCGGTATCGGTATGTGGTGTACCATTTCAGATTACTTCTGGACGCCGATCTGTATTTACGCAGGAATCGTGGTTACTTGCTTCGCCGTCTACAATCTCGTGTACCAGTGGAAACTTCCCAAGAAACCTGTTGTGATACAGGGGAAGAAGCCGTTGCCGTAACACTGTCTGAACTGAGAAGGGCTACATCTTGAAAGCGGGCCGCCTTGGAGAAGGTGACCCGCTTTTCGGTGGTATCGGCGCATTTAATGAGAAGTGGCTGTTTTGAACAGTGGCAAACCGACTGGCGGCAAGGCTTCTTCATGTTAGTTCCAGCTTGCGGTTTGATATTTTGAAAAACAGGGAACTGGCCATTTTTGGTTTTTTCAATAGTGGTGTTTAACGAGAGTTTCAAAGCGCTTTGAATGTTCTTTCTAGCGAACGCCAATACCCCCACTCACGGTGAAATGTGAAGGAATCTCTCGAACGGCGTTGCAGTATCTTTGCTGCGGTAGAATAGCCAGATGTCATCCATGATATGAGGAGAGATCCATGGGACAAAGTTCCATTGTTATAAAAGGTGCTCGTGAGCATAATCTGAAGAACGTCGACGTCGAAATTCCCCGCGATGAACTCGTGGTAATTACCGGTCTATCGGGCTCGGGTAAGAGTTCGCTCGCGTTCGATACCATCTACGCTGAAGGTCAGCGCCGCTACGTTGAGAGCTTGTCCAGCTATGCGCGTCAGTTCTTGGGGCAGATGAGCAAACCTGACCTCGATTCTATCGACGGCCTGTCACCCGCTGTTTCCATTGATCAGAAGACGACCAGCAAGAACCCGCGCTCTACGGTGGGTACGGTCACAGAGATCTATGACTATTTGCGCTTGTTGTTCGCACGCGTGGGCGTTCCTCATTGCCCCGAATGCGGCCGAGAGATCAAGGCGCAGACGACCGACCAGGTGACCGACGACGTGTTGGCTCTTGGCGAAGGGAAGCGCGCGCTGATCCTGGCTCCTGTGGTGGCGGGGCGCAAGGGTGAATTCACCAAACTGTTCCGCGATCTGCAGAAGGAAGGCTTCTCTCGTGTTCGCATTGATGGTGAAGTGACCAAGCTCGGTGGCGAAGATATCGTACTGAACAAGAAGATCAAGCACTTCATCGACGTGGTGGTCGATCGTGTTGTTCTGAAAGAGAGCGCTCATACCCGCATCGCTCAAGCGGTGGAGATGGCCTGTAATCTTGCCGAAGGGCGCGTTCTGGTAAAGGTGATGGACAAGGACGACGAAGAAGCCAACGTGGTAACGTCGTCGGGCGCTAAGGGTGGTCTTGCTCCGGGCGAGTACATTTTCTCGCTCGCGTTGGCATGCCCCGAGCACGGTTGTTCCATGACCGAACTGCAGCCGCGCGATTTTTCCTTTAATGCTCCCTATGGTGCATGTCCTGATTGTCTGGGCATCGGCAGCCGCGAAGAGGTCGATCCTAGCTTACTGGTTCCCGATAAAACGCTTTCGCTTGAAGAGGGCGCGGTTGCTCCCTTTAAAACGGGCAATTATTATCCGCAGGTCATGCGTGCGGTGATGCTTCACTTCAAAGTTGATCCCGCTACGCCATGGGAAGATATTCCCAATAAGGTGCAAAAGGCGCTGCTTTACGGGGTCCCCGATGAAAAGATCCGCGTTGATTACACGACCGTCGATGGGCGCGAGACCTACTGGTTCATCGAATGGGAAGGCATCTGCGCGGCGGTCATGCATCGCTACAAGGAAGCATCATCTGATCGTCAGCGCCAAAAATACGAGCAGTATTTCTCCATTATTCCCTGCGCGACGTGCCAGGGCAAGCGCTTGAATCCTATGATCTTGGCCGTCACCGTGGGGGAGAAGAACATTCACGAAGTGTGCGAGATGTGCGCTCGTGATTCGCTGCATTTCTTCGAAACGCTTTCATTTGCCGATGCGCAGAACACTATTGCGGTTCCCATTGTGAAGGAGATCAGGACTCGCTTGCAGTTCTTGGTCGATGTGGGCTTGGATTACCTCACCCTCGAACGAGCGACTGCTACCTTGTCGGGTGGCGAAGCGCAGCGTATTCGCCTTGCGACTCAGATCGGTGCGGGCCTGATGGGTGTGCTCTATATTCTGGACGAACCTTCGATCGGTTTGCATCAGCGTGATAACGAACGCCTCATCGGCACCCTTGAGCATCTGCGTGATTTGGGCAACACCGTAGTGGTGGTCGAACACGACGAAGACACCATCCGCAGCGCCGATTACGTCATCGACATGGGTCCTGGCGCGGGCGAACTGGGTGGCGCGGTGGTCGCCGCAGGCACGCCCGATGAAATACTGTCTGTACCCGAATCGCTTACCGCGCAGTATTTGAGCGGCAAGAAGGTCATTCCTGTCCCCGAACAGCGCCGTAAGCCCAATAGGGGTTCGATCCAACTGAAGGGCGCAACGGAAAACAACCTGAAGAAGGTCGATATCTCCATCCCTTTGGGAACGCTCACGTTGGTAACGGGTGTTTCGGGGTCCGGCAAGAGCTCGCTCATCACCGATACCTTAGCTCCCGCGCTCGCCAATCGAGTGAACCATGCGCACCGTAAAACGGGCGATTATCGTCGTCTTGCGGGAACGGAGCGCATCGACAAGGTGATCAATATCGATCAGAGCCCCATCGGCCGTACGCCGCGTTCCAATCCGGCAACGTATATCGGCTTATGGGACGACATTCGCGCATTGTTCGCATCTACACCTGAGGCGAAGGTGCGCGGGTATGCGCCGGGTCGTTTTTCCTTCAACGTTGCAGGTGGCCGTTGCGAAGCCTGTAAGGGTGATGGTCAGAAAAAGATCGAAATGCACTTCCTGCCTGACGTGTACGTTGACTGCGAAGTATGCGAAGGCAAGCGCTATAATCGCGAAACGCTTCAGGTAACGTATCGCGGAAAGAACGTATACGATGTGCTTGATATGACCGTTGATGAAGCGCGCGAGTTCTTCTCTAAGATACCTGGCGTTGTGCGTAAGTTGGACACCTTGCACGATGTGGGCCTGGGTTATATTCGCCTGGGGCAGCCCGCGACGACGCTTTCCGGTGGCGAAGCTCAGCGTGTGAAGCTCGCAAGTGAATTGCAGCGTCGCCAGACGGGCAAGACGTTCTATATTCTCGACGAACCTACAACAGGCTTGCATTTTGATGACGTACGTCAGCTCCTCGAGGTGCTGCAGCGCCTCGTCGATGCGGGTAATACGGTATTGGTCATCGAGCACAATCTCGATATCATCAAGGCGGCGGATTACGTTATCGATCTTGGCCCTGAAGGCGGGGACCGTGGCGGCACGATCGTCGCGCAAGGTACGCCGGAAGATATTGCCGCCGTACCCGAGAGCCATACGGGGCGTTTCCTGAAGCGCATGTTGGCAAAGTAGTCATTGAGGGCGGTTCGAAGGTCTATGCACGAAGGCGAACAAAAGAAGGGAACGAAGCGGTCGAGCGAATTCGAAGGCCGTTCGCGCGATTTCTTTTCGTGGATCGCCGGCGGGTTTGTTTAGGATACGGAGCTATGAAAAGCATTTCACGCGAAAAAGCAGCTCTTGGGGTCTTCGCCTTCCTCGTACTGGCGGGGCTGGGTGTCCTGATCACCTATATCGTTACCGTGGGCCACTCTCTTAATGTTGCGGCAAGCTCCATTGATGATGCGACCGGAAGCCTCGATGACTATACCGCGGTCCTGTATAAGGGTACGGTGACCGAACGTCGTGAAACAGTCGTTGATTCTTCTGCGGTGGGAGAGGCGCTGTCGCCTCACGCCATGAACAAGCGCTCGACTCAAGATAAAACCGAAGATTCTTCCGGGGAAGCAAGCGCGACCGATACGGCCAATGCCGATTCTAGTGAAGAAGAGGTGCGTCCGCTGTCCGTCTTCGAGCTCCAACGCTCTTATATAGAGAAGAACGCTCATGTGCTGACTCTTGATCTGGAAGATCTGACGCAGTACAACGACCATAGCGTCGTGCGCGCGGGCAAGTACACTTTCGGGATGTTCTCCATCGATGAGGTTACCGCGCAGGAAAGCTATTTCCAAAAGCGCATAGAGCAATATAAAGCGCTCGAGGTCGACTTCATCGTCTGCATCGTCAGCGATCTGTCGCTTCTCGATTCATATTCCGGTGCCCATATCGTGATCTCGGCGCAGGATGAGGGTTTTGCCCCTCATGGCGTGCTGGTCGATGGGGTCTTCTATGATGACGCCACCTTGCAGGGACGTGTGGGAACCGTTCTCATTTCGCCCTCGCGGACCATCACGGCACGTGATGCAACGTCGGTGTAACGGCGCCTACGCAACTTGGCATAGATTCTCCACAACTTGCCCCATCTTTTGATATTTCTTGAGCAAGGATGGGCGCGATTTGATATGATAGCGAAGTTGTCGCCCTGGATGGGTGACGCTGTCGCGCTGAGTTGCGGGTGTGGCGGAATTGGCAGACGCGCCAGGTTTAGGTTCTGGTGGGTAACCCCCGTGAAGGTTCAAGTCCTTTCACCCGCACCATTGCGAAACAAAGAAGTACCCAAGAAGGAGTTAATTCGTGAACATCAAAGTAGAGGCTCTCGAGAACAACCAGGTAAAGCTTTCGTTCGAGGTCGACGCTGCCGATGTCGATGCGCGTATCAAGCGTACTTATCGTCAGGTTGCCAAGCGCTATAGCTTCCCCGGCTTCCGTCCCGGTAAGGCTCCTCGTCCCGTTGTCGACAACATCATGGGTGCCGATGCGGTACGCACCACGGTCACTGAGGATCTGGTGAACGAAGTCTATCCTCAGGCTCTTGAAGAGAATAATCTGATCCCTCTGCAGCGTCCTGATTATCAGTACGAACTCGATTTGGTAGAGGATCACAAGCCGTTCAACTTCACCGCTACCATTCAGGTGAAGCCCGAGTTCGAGCTGACCAGCTATGAGCCGGTCGAGGTCGAGGTTCCTTCCGCTGACGCAACTGAAGAAGAGATCGATGCTCAGGTCGAAGAACTGCGCAACTACTACCATGATTTCAAGGATGCGAACGCTAACACCAAGATCAAGCCCGGTGAATTCGTTGAGCTGACCATCGCTGCAACCAATGAAGCGGGCGAAGAAGTCGCTGCGCTTTCTTCCGAAAACCGTCTGTACGAACTCGGCCAGGGCGTATACCCTGCAGCGTTCGATGCAGAGCTCATCGGCCTCAAGAAGGGCCAGGACAAGAGCTTCGATCTCGATCTGACTGACGATGATTCCCTCATCACCAACAACTTCGAAGAAAAGGGCATGTTCCACTTCGACGTTAAGGTAGAGGTCATCAAGAAGAAGGTCTCTCCTGAGATCGACGACGAATGGGTAAAGGAAAAGTTCGGTTTCGAGGGCGTTGAAGATATGCGCTCCAAGATCGCCGATAGCATCAAGGGTCAGAAGATGACCAGCATGCCTCGCCGCAAGGAGAACGAGTGCCTGCAGGCTTTGGCTGCTCGTCTCGAAGGTGAGCTTCCCGAGGCTATGTGCGAGCGTGAGGAAACGAACCTGCTCCAGAACTTCTACGGTCAGCTTTCCCGTATGGGCCTTACGTTCGATACGTATCTTAAGACCATGGATCTTACCCCTGAGCAGTTCAAGGAAGATAACAAGAAGCAGGCAGCTGACACTGTGCGCCAGGATCTCGCTCTTGATGCATGGGCTCGCCACTTCGAGATCGCCGCTACCGAAGAAGAGGTTCACGCTGAATTTACCCAGGCTGACCTCGACGATCCCGATGCTATCGAAGCTGAATGGCGCAAAGAGGGTCGTCTTCCTATGATCCGCGAGAGCATTTCCCGTGCGAATGCACTGCGCGACTTGGTTTCCAAGGCACAGGTAACCGAGGTCGTTGAGGCTAAGGTCGAAGAATAATAGCCTTTCATAGAGCCATCGATACCTTGGTTCTCGGTTAGTTTTATAGGGGTGATCGCCGCATATACGTGGTGGTTGCCCCTTTTGAGCCATAAGACCACATCACATGCGATGTGAATGAGTGAAATGAGGCATTATATGTTCCAAAACACTACCCAATCCGCACTCATCCCCTATGTTATCGAGCAGTCTCCTCGAGGCGAACGCAGCTATGACATCTATTCGCGTTTGCTCAACGAACGTATTGTCTTTCTCGGCGAAGCTATCGACGACGCTGTTGCGAACACGGTCGTAGCTCAGCTTTTGCATCTCGAATCTGCTGATCCCGATAAGGACATTTCCCTCTACATCAATTCACCCGGAGGATCCGTATCGGCGGGTCTTGCGATCTATGACACTATGCAGTACATCAAGTGCGATGTGTCCACCATCTGCATGGGCCTGGCTGCATCCATGGGCTCGGTGCTCTTGTGCGCAGGCGCTCCCGGCAAGCGCATCATCTTGCCGAACGCTCAGGTCATGATCCATCAGCCAATGGGCGGTTCGGGCGAGCGTACGCAGCAGACCGATTTCGAGATCCTCGCATCTGAAATGAAGAAGACGCGCGATCGCCTGGAGGGCATCATCGCCAAGCATTGTGGCCAGACTCCCGAGCGCGTCCACGCAGATTCCGAGCGCGATAATTGGATGACCGCTGAAGAAGCATGCGCTTACGGCCTCGTTGACAAGGTGGTCGCATCTCGTTTCGCTGCTAACGAGAAGGCAGAATAAGCATGGCCGATCAGACTGGCAACGTTCCTCCCACACGCTCTGATATTCACTGCACGTTCTGCGGAAAAACGCCCGATCAGGTCAATGCGATGATCTCCGGTCCTGATGGGATTTATATTTGTGACGAATGCATCTCCCTTTCGGCCGAAGCTATGATGGCCGATCTCAACCTGCGTGGGTTGGAATCGGATGCGCTTAATCATGTTCTGCAAGTAACGGCCGATGTTGATGAGGATTCGCAGGAAGAATCATTGATCTTGACCGATCTGCCTACTCCGCGCGAGCTGTTCGAGCAGCTCTCCGAGCACGTAGTGGGTCAGGAAGAGGCGAAGAAGGCGCTTTCCGTAGCGGTGTATAACCACTACAAGCGCATCAGCTTGGGCGAACAGGCGCAAGAGGGCGATGTTGAGCTCGCTAAGAGCAACATCATGCTTTTGGGTCCTACCGGTTCGGGTAAAACGCTCTTGGCGCAGACCCTGGCCCGTACACTCAAGGTTCCTTTTGCCATCGCGGATGCCACGACGCTTACTGAAGCGGGCTATGTGGGCGAAGATGTCGAGAACATCTTGCTAAAGCTCATCACTGCAGCGGATTTCGATATCCCGCGTGCAGAGATCGGCATCATCTACATCGACGAGATCGACAAGGTGGCCCGCAAGGCGGAGAACCTCTCCATCACGCGTGACGTGTCGGGCGAAGGCGTTCAGCAGGCGCTTCTGAAGATCATTGAAGGATGCGAAGCTTCAGTGCCGCCGCAAGGAGGACGAAAGCATCCTCAGCAGGAACTGATCCACATCGACACCAACAACATCCTGTTCATTCTGGGTGGGGCGTTCGTCGGATTGCCTGATATCATCGCTGAGCGTGTTGGCAAGACCAGCATCGGCTTTGGTTCTGATATGCCCGAATCGAAGCGCGCTGCAGATGCGGAACTGATGAATCAGGTGCTTCCCGAAGACCTGCATAAGTACGGTATGATTCCGGAATTCGTTGGACGTATTCCGGTGGTCACTTCGCTGAAGGAGCTTTCCGAAGAAGACCTGGTCCGCGTGTTGACCGAGCCGAAGAACGCTTTGGTGAAGCAGTATAAAGCGATGTTCGCTTTCGAGGACTCCGAATTGATCTTCGAAGACGATGCGTTGCGTGCTATGGCCCAGCAGGCCATCGAGCACCAGACGGGCGCTCGTGGTCTTCGTAGCATTTGTGAACGTGCCCTGCAGGATGTCATGTTCGACCTCCCTGAGCACGAAGGCGCAACGCGCGTGGTCATTCGCCGAAGTGATATCGAGGGGTCGACGAAACCCCAGATCGAACCGCGTGATTCGGCCGACGCATCACGTAGTGCGGAATAATAGAGTAGAGTAGTGATCGAACAGGCGCGTTGCCAGGAGGCTGGCGCGCTTGTTCATTTGATATGCCATAGTAGGCCATTGGTAGGAAGGATGGATTTCATGTCGTCAGACAAGAAAAACGAAATGCCGGCTTATCGCGATTGGGAAAAGCCGCTTTTCGATGCATGGAAGGAACAAGGGTATTTTGCTCGTACGCCCGGTTTTGGCAAAAATGGCGCTTCAGCGTATACCGTTGTCATTCCTCCTCCCAATGTCACCGGTATGCTTCATATGGGTCATGCCCTGAATGACACCATTCAGGACACCTGCGTACGTCATGCGCGCATGCAGGGTTACAAGACGCGCTGGATCCTTGGCACCGACCACGCAGGTATCGCCACTCAGACGAAGGTGGATAAGAAGCTCGCTTCTGAGGGCATTTCCCGTTTGGAGATCGGTCGCGAGAAGTTCCTTGATGCTTGCTGGGATTGGCGCGAAGAATACGGCAATACCATCGTGAGCCAGATCGCGGGCATGGGTTGTTCCTGCGACTTCGACGACGAGAAGTTCACGATGTCTCCTGAATACGCCTATGCGGTGCGCAAGGTATTTTGCGATTGGTATCACGATGATCTGATCTATCGTGGTCGCCGTATCGTGAATTGGTGCCCTTCCTGTACGACCGCTATCGCTGATGACGAAGCGGAATACGTCGATGAAAAGGGCCACCTGTGGTATCTGCGCTATCCGCTGACCGAACCCGTTGATGGCATCGAATACTTGGTGGTCGCCACTACGCGCCCTGAAACCATGCTGGGCGATACGGGCGTTGCGGTATCTCCGAAGGATGAGCGCTATAAGAACCTGATAGGCAAGACCGTCGATCTTCCCATTGTGGGACGTAAGATCCCTATCTTCGCTGATTATCATGTTGATTCTGAATTTGGCACGGGTGCGGTGAAGACCACGCCAGCGCATGATCCTAACGACTATGCCATGGGCCAGCGTAATGACCTGGAACAGATCAACATCTTCGATGAGCACGCTGTCGTGGTCGAGGGCTATGGCAAGTTCAGCGGTATGACGCGCGAAGAAGCGCGTGAGGCTATCGTCGCTGAATTCGAAGCACTTGGCTTACTCGATCATGTTGAAGATCACGACCATTCGGTCATGACGTGCTACCGCTGCCACACCAAGCTCGAGCCCTGGCTGTCCGAGCAGTGGTTCGTAGCAGTCGAGCGTTTGAAGCAGGAAGCTGCTCGCGTAGTTGAAGACGGGGAAGTGCAGTTCCACCCAACGCGCTGGAAGCAGGTATACCTCGATTGGTTGGAGAACCTTAAGGACTGGTGCATCTCCCGTCAGCTGTGGTGGGGCCATCGTATTCCGATGTTCTACTGCGACGAATGTGGTTGGGAAGATGCTCTTCTGGAAGATACCGACACCTGCCCGAAGTGCGGATCGAAGCTTCGCCAGGATGAAGATGTGCTCGACACGTGGTTCTCTTCGCAATTGTGGCCGTTCGCTACTCAGGGTTGGCCGACTGATGAGACCGATCTTGAGCCGAATTATCCTACCCAGATGCTCTCTACCGCTCGTGACATCATGGGCTTGTGGGTCGCACGTATGGTGATGTCATCGCTGTATTTCACTGGAAAGGTTCCTTTCAAGGACGTCATTATTCATCCTACCGTTATGGCGGCGGATGGTAAGCCGATGTCCAAGAGCCGTGGCAATGGCGTCGATCCCCTGAAGCTCATGGAAGATTACGGCGCTGACGGCATGCGCTTCGGTCTGCTGATGCAGGTAACGGGCGCTCAGGACCTGAAGTTCAATGAGAACAAGCTCGTAAGCAGCCGCAACTTCGCGAACAAGATCCGTAACGCAGCTCGCTTCGTAATGCTCAACCTGGACGATTATGTTCCGGGTGATCCTCAGCCTACGACGCCTGCTGATCGTTGGATCTTCTCTCGTTTGGCTCGCCTGGTCGCTTCGCTTGATGAGGCTTATACGGGCTATGAGTTCGGCGACATCACTCGCGAACTGTACGCCTTCTTCTGGAACGAGTTCTGCGACTGGTACATCGAGCTCTCGAAGCCTCGTTTGGCTGCCGGCGGCGAAGATCGCGTGGCCTGCCAGCGCAATCTGGTCTTCGTGCTTGATACGGCACTGCGCCTGCTTCATCCCGCTATGCCGTTCGTAACGGAGCAGATCTATCAGGACCTACCGAGCGAAAAGGAATCCGAGTACCTGATGATGGCCGCTTGGCCCGACGCCCAGGAACTCGCCCAGTATATCGACGATGATGCTGAACGCGCGTTGGCTATCGTCACGCAGACCGTTTCGGGTATTCGCTCCATTCGTGCACGCTATGGCATTTCGCCTCGCACTGAACTTGAAGTAGTGGTGAAGGCTCACAATGCGACGGCGGTCGATCTGTTCAATGAACAGCAGGATCTCATCGTTGCGTTGGGCAATGTTGCGATCAAGCAGGTTTCCGAAGAAGCGGAAAAGCCCGCTGAGTCGACCATGCGTTTGGCTGACGATGTTGAGGTATATGCAATTCTTTCCGGTCTCGTTGATTTTGCTGCCGAACGCGCCCGTCTTGAAAAAGAATTGGGCAAGCTTGAAAAAGATCGCGTAAAGTTCGATAAGAAGCTTTCAAATCCCGGGTTCTTGTCGAAGGCTGCCCCTGAAGTTGTAGAGAAGGACCGTGCGAAACTCGCTGATATCGTAGATCGCATGGAGCGTCTGCGTGCGGAATTAGCTGATATCGAGCAGGAGGGTTAAGAATGAACGAACTGCTTTCACAGGTGTTTACTCCAGAGGTCATGGGAGTGGTCACCGCTCTTCTGATTCTGGTCATTGTCCTGTATCTTATTTCCATTTTCTGGTCGGTTCGCGATGCATCAGCTCGCGGATTCGGCTGGGCGTGGGGCCTTCTTTCCATCATCCCTATCGCCGGTCTGGTGGCCTATTGCTTGATCCGTCCGCCGCTACTGAAAGATGATCGCGACGAGCAGGAACTCGAGATCGCTCTGAAGCGTCGCCAGTTGATGCGCTATGGTGATTGCGCGAACTGCGGCTATCCGGTCGAGGCCGATTATGTTATGTGCCCGAGCTGCCATCAGCGCCTGAAGAACTTGTGCCCAACGTGCCATCATGCGCTCGATCCGTCGTGGACGGTCTGCCCGTATTGCACCACGCCTATCGGCGGAGGACGCAGGTAGAGCGGTCAAGATCTGAACAGCAGATTGGGTAGCTTTGCACGCTTTTTGCAGATGCGCGCGAATGAATATGATAAGGTGATGCGAGCCGCCGTATGGGCGGCTCGTTCGTTATGAGCTGTGCAGGTGCTTTGTGCGCACCCGGCACGAGAAAGGAAACGACTATGGAAATTTTGCTCCCCGATGGATCGAAGAAGACCCTTGAAGATGGAGCCACGGTCTACGACGTAGCCGCATCGATCGGTGCCGGTTTGGCGAAGGCTGCGCTTGCGGGAAAGATCAACGGCGAATTCGCTGATGTGACCTCGCCGGTCGCTGACGGTGATTCGATCGAAATCATCACCGACAAGAGCCCTGAGGCGCTGGGTATTATGCGCCATTCATGCGCTCATATTATGGCTGAAGCAGTTCAGACCCTGTTCCCAGGCGCCCAGATCGCTTTCGGCCCTCAGACCGAAGACGGTTTCTTCTACGATTTCGAACTGTCTCGTTCTATTTCGACTGACGACTTCGAAGCTATCGAAAAGAAGATGGCCGAGATCATCGCTCAAGATGAGCCGTTCGTACGCGAGGTTGTAACGCGTGAACAGGCGAAAGAGGTCTTCGCTGATCAGCGCTTTAAGACGGAGCATATCGATGATCTTGCACCCGATACCGAGATCTCTATCTATCGTCACGGTTCTTTCGCTGACTTGTGCAGCGGTCCTCATGTGGCGCGCGCGGGTCAGATCGGTTCGTTCAAGCTCATGAAGACCGCTGGTGCATATTGGAAGGGCGATTCCGATAACGAAATGCTCCAGCGTCTGTACGGTACGGCCTTCTTCAAGAAGAAGGAACTGACCACCTATCTGCATAATCTGGAAGAGGCTGAAAAGCGTGACCATCGTAAGGTCGGTCGTGAGCTCGGCCTGTTCATGCTTGATGAGGCTGCCGGTGTGGGCTTGCCGCTGTATCCGCCGAAGGGCGCACGCGTTATCCGCTTGCTTCAGGAGTGGCTGCGTCGCGATCTGTATGCGCGTGGATACGAAGAAGTCATCACGCCGCACGTGTATAAGTCTGACGTATGGAAGACCTCCGGTCACTACAACTTCTATAACGAGAACATGTACTTCTTCGAGATCAACGAAGGCAGCGATGACGCGCCTCGTATGCAGGAGTATGGCGTAAAGCCCATGAACTGCCCGGGTCATGTTCTGATCTATAAGAACGACATTCATTCGTATCGTGATCTACCCTTGCGTTTGTTCGAGTTCGGTACGGTGTATCGCCACGAGCTTTCCGGCGCGGTGCACGGTCTGCTGCGTGCGCGCGGTTTCACTCAAGATGATGCTCATGTGTTCTGCACGCGCGATCAGGTAGTCGATGAAGTAGTGGCTATTCTCGATCTGGTCGATCACATCATGACCACTTTCGATTTCACCTACGAGGCGGAGATCTCCACTCGTCCTGAAAAGTCCATCGGCTCTGATGATATGTGGGATCACGCGACCAACGCGCTCAAGGAAGCATGCGAGCGCCATAACCTGGCCTACGAGATCAACGAAGGTGACGGTGCGTTCTATGGTCCTAAGATCGACATCAAGGTCAAGGATGCTATCGGTCGTACGTGGCAGTGCTCGACGGTTCAGGTCGACTTCAATCTGCCGGAGCGTTTTGAGCTGACCTATCGCACCGCGGAGAACACCGAAGAGCGTCCTTGGATGCTGCATCGTGCGATCTTCGGTTCTATCGAGCGCTTCTTCGGTATCTTGATCGAGCACTATACGGGATCGCTGCCGCTGTGGCTCTCGCCTGTGCAGGTCGCTTTGCTACCGTTGGCCGATCGCCATGTAGATGCCTGCAAGGAACTTGCCGCAAAGATCACCGCTGCGGGCGGACGCGTTGAGGTTTATGCCCAGAACGAACCGATGCGCGTGAAGATCGCAAAGGCTCAGGCGGAGAAGATCCCCTACATGGGCGTTATCGGTGATAAGGAACTGGAGCAGGGCGGTGTTTCGATCCGTGAGCGCCACGAGGGTGACTTGGGCGTTTGGAGCGAAGAGCAACTGCTTGAAACGATCCGCGAAGCTTCTCTGTAAGCTATCTGCAGATAATCGGAATGGACGGCTTCGGTCGTCCATTCTTTTTTGTGCGGCACCTTGCGATGCCTCCAGGTGTTCCCAAATATGCGGACGCCCCCGACTCCCGGACCCCAAGCGCTTCCAAGCACGCGGATACCCCCCCGACTCTCGGACCCCAAGCACTCTCAAGTACGCAGACGCTTCCTAAGCCCCCAAGTGCGCCGATGTTCCCACTCCCAAGATGCGCGGTCGTTTCCATGCGCAACAGTGCTTTCAGCGCGTGGATGAGCTCCGGCCCACAGGCGTGCGGATGTCATCGAGCGCTCAACTCATGTAAAGGTCGGACTTTACTCCCAAAATTATGACTTGCGCACGATTTTGCCTTTGTTTTGGCAATTATTTTCGGTTTTCGACGATTGGAATCACGCTAAATCACTTCACATTTCTATTTCCGCAGGTCAGAAGCTTGGTGCATATTACCTGGTCATGGACAAGTGCTCATAATGGGAGAAAAGTCGTCGAAAACCGAAAAAAATTGCCAGAGAAGGGCATTTTTCATGCGCGGATGATCGAACCTGTCGATGGCGCACCCTGTTTCATGTGTTTTCTTGCGTTTTGTTGGTCATTGCAGCGTGAGGCGCGTTTTGCATTCGGTTGTCGCGTGGAAGAGAGCGTCAACCGTGCGGAGGAGCGTATCAATCGTGCGGAGGAGCGCGCCAGTTGTGCGGATGCGCGCACCAATCGTGCGGAGGAGCGTATCAATCGTGCGGAGGGGTTGGGTACCCGAAGCACTAGCTGTGCGGAAGGGCGCATATCATTCGGGGTGCTCGAAGCGCAGCTGATGTGAGGGTGAGGGTGGGCGCCCAATGCACGACCGATGCGGGGTAGGGCGCAAGAAGCACAGGCACCCGAAGCGCGAGCGCCCGAAGTGTAGCTGATGTGGAGGCACGGCGCACGAAGCGCGTCAACTGTGCGCAGGAGTAGGGCGCCCAAAACACGGCCGATGAAGAGGGATGCCCGAGGCACGGCTGATACGAGGGCGAACATGGGCGCCCAAAACACGGCCGATACGGCGGCGCCCAAAACGCAGCCGATGCAGGGGGCGCCCGAAGCACGGCTGATACGGGGGCACCCAAAACGCGGCCGCCCGAAGGACTTTGCAAAAAAAGTTTCCAAAAATCCACGAGCAAAACACACTTGACAAATTTTTTTCTTGACTTGTATATACGCGCGAAGTATCTTAGTAAATTGTGTCTTTATGCAAATTAGCCGGTTGCAACGAAGGAGGAAATGACTCGTGGTTCAGTCTAAAAACCCCGATTCCAACAGCCGTTATAGGACCCGCCGGAGCTTCGCTAAGATTCCTGACGTTATGGACGTCCCTAATCTTATCGCCATCCAAACGGAAAGCTTCAAAAAGTTCATGGACGAAGGCCTGACTAGTGCCTTCCAGGACATCAGTCCTATCGAATCTAACACCAAGGATATGTGTGTTGAATTCGGTAAGCATGAATTCGGCGAGCCCAAGTATAGCGTAGACGAGTGCAAGGAACGTGATGTTTCGTATCAAGCACCGCTCTTCGCTGAAATTCGCTTCATTAATCGCGAAACGGGCGAAATGAAGGAACAAGATGTGTTCATGGGCGATTTCCCGCTTATGACCCAGCGTGGTACCTTCATCATCAACGGCACCGAACGTGTCGTGGTATCCCAGCTTGTTCGCTCACCTGGCGTGTACTTCTCCGCCGAGCGTGACAAGACGTCCGACAAGACCATCTACAACGCGAAGGTGATCCCTTCTCGTGGTGCATGGCTCGAATTCGAAACCGATAAGCGTGACATCCTTTCAGTCCGTATCGACCGTAAGCGTAAGCAGCCTGCAACGCTGCTTTTGCGTGCGCTGGGTATCGCTGAAACGCGCGAAGAGATCATCGATATCTTGGGTGATTCTGAAATGGTCATCCGTACGCTCGACCGCGATCCTGCTACCACTAAGGAAGAATCGCTGATCGAACTGTATCGCCGTTTCCGTCCCGGTGAGCCTCCTACGATCGATTCTGCTCGTACGCTGCTCGATGGCTTGTTCTTCAATCCTCAGCGCTACGATCTGGCGAAGGTCGGTCGCTACAAGATCAACAAGAAGCTCGGTTTCGATCCCGAGAACGATCATTCCACGCTGACCCAGGAAGATATCATCGCCGCTATGCGCTACATTGTGGCGCTGCATGATGGCCAGGAAGGCTATCAGGTAGACGATATCGACCACTTCGGCAATCGTCGTATCCGCACGGTGGGTGAATTGATCCAGAATCAGTTCCGCATCGGTCTGTCTCGTATGGAGCGCGTTGTGCGCGAGCGTATGAGCATGCAGGAGCCCGACGACATCACGCCTCAGAGCTTGGTCAATATTCGTCCTATCGTTGCGGCTATCAAAGAGTTCTTCGGCTCTTCGCAGCTCTCACAGTTCATGGACCAGTCCAACATCGCTGCAGGCGTTACGCATAAGCGCCGTCTGTCCGCTCTTGGTCCTGGCGGTCTGTCTCGTGAGCGCGCAGGCTTCGAGGTCCGCGACGTCCATACGTCTCACTACGGCCGTATGTGCCCGATCGAGACGCCTGAAGGTCCTAACATTGGTCTTATCGGTTCGCTGGCAACGTATGCACGCATTAATCCTTACGGCTTCATTGAAACGCCGTATCGTCGCGTAGTAGACGGCAAGGTGACCGATGAGGTCGATTACCTGACGGCTGACGAAGAAGAGAAGTACACCATCGCGCAGGCGAATGAGACGTTCCACTCCGAAACGCGTGAATTCGGTCATTACGAGAACGGCGAATTCGTCAAGGCAGTAAAGGTCCTCTGCCGTACGACTGACTCTCAGGGCGTATTCGGTGAAGCAGCCGACATGCCGATCGAAACGGTCAACTACATGGACGTTTCGCCGCGCCAGATGACTTCCGTTGCAACGTCTCTCATTCCGTTCCTCGAGCACGACGACGCTAACCGCGCCCTCATGGGTTCGAACATGCAGCGTCAGGCTGTGCCGCTGCTCCGCCCAAGCGCTCCTTTGGTTGGTACGGGCATCGAGCACCGCATCGCGGTCGACTCCGGTGAAGTTCTGGTCGCTCAGAACGCTGGTACGGTCGACTATGTTGATGGTCAGACCATCATCATCGAACGTGAAGACGGCGAATACGATGAATACCTTATTCCTAAGTTCCAGCGTTCCAATCAGTCGGGCTGCATGAACCACAAGCCTATCGTTCGCAAGGACGACAAGGTATATGCAGGCGACGTGCTAGCCGATGGTCCGTCCTGCGATAAGGCAGAGCTGTCGCTGGGTCAGAACCTCATGGTCGCTTACATGCCATGGGAAGGCTACAACTACGAGGACGCTATCATCGTGTCCGAGCGCGTTGTCGCTGAAGACCTGCTGACCTCTATTCATATTTCCGAATACGAGATCGACGCTCGTGATACCAAGCTCGGTCCTGAGGAAATCACGCGTGAGATCCCCAATATCTCCGAAGATATGATCTCTGACTTGGATGCCGATGGCGTTATCCGCGTCGGTGCTGAAGTGTTCCCGGGCGACGTGCTGGTAGGCAAGGTCACGCCTAAGGGCGAAACCGAGCTGACCGCCGAAGAGCGCTTGCTGCGCGCCATCTTCGGTGAGAAGGCACGCGAGGTCCGCGACACGTCCTTGAAGGTTCCTCACGGCTCAGGCGGCCGTGTTATCAATGTCGTGCGTTCTTCGCGCGTGAATGGTGACGAGCTCGCTCCTGGTGTGAACGAACTGGTTCGCGTATTCGTTGCGCAGAAGCGTAAGATCCAGCAGGGCGACAAGCTCTCCGGTCGTCACGGTAACAAGGGTGTTATTTCTCGCGTTCTTCCCGTCGAGGATATGCCTTACCTGTCCGACGGTACTCCGGTCGACGTTATCCTGAACCCTCTGGGCGTACCTTCTCGTATGAACGTTGGTCAGCTGCTCGAGAACCACCTTGGTTGGGCTGCTCTGTGGGGTTGGTCTGATGAAGACAACAGCGATGAGGTCGTAGAAGGTCCTATTCATGTTGCAACGCCGGTATTCGACGGCGCAACCGAAGAAGAGATCTCTGACGTTATCGAAAAGGCGAACCGCAACCTGGTCAACATGAACAAGGAAAAGTACGGCGAGCATTTCCGTTCGGATATGATCCCGCAGCTTTCCCGTACGGGTAAGACCTGGCTCTACGATGGTCGCACCGGCGAGCGTTTCCGCGAGCCCATCACGTGCGGTCAGACCTATATTCTTAAACTGGGTCACATGGTCGACGATAAGATCCATGCTCGCTCGACTGGTCCTTACAGTCTCATCACTCAGCAGCCTTTGGGTGGTAAGGCGCAGTTCGGCGGCCAGCGCTTCGGCGAAATGGAAGTTTGGGCGCTGTACTCCTATGGCGCATCTAATGTCCTCCAGGAGATCTTGACCATTAAGTCCGACGACACTTCTGGACGCGTTAAGTCCTATGAGGCGATCGTCAAGGGCGAGTCCATCCCTGCACCTGAGGTTCCCGAATCCTTCAAGGTACTTATCAAGGAAATGCGCTCGCTCGGCTTGAACGTTGAATTGGAAGGCCACCAGCATCAGACTATTGATGTTACGCATGAGCCCGAAGAGGACACGTCTGAGCTTTTAGGCGCTGTGCGTGAGCAGGCTGAAAAGCTCACGACCGAAGATGACCTGCTTGGCTCCATCACCGCCGAGTTGGGCGATCTGATGGGCGGCACAACGGATTCGGATGACACATTAGACCTTATCGGTGAGGGAGAGGAGAACTAAATGAGCGAATTTGACGTAAATAACTTTGACGCTATCCGCATCTCTCTTGCAAGCGCGGAAGACATCCGCGGTTGGTCTCGTGGTGAAGTAAAGAAGCCCGAAACCATTAACTATCGTACGCTGAAGCCTGAAAAGGATGGCTTGTTCTGCGAAAAGATCTTCGGCCCCACGAAGGACTGGGAATGCGCTTGCGGTAAGTACAAGCGCATCCGCTTCAAGGGTATCGTTTGCGAGCGCTGTGGTGTTGAGGTCACGCGTTCGAAGGTCCGTCGTGAGCGTATGGGTCATATTGAGCTTGCCGCTCCGGTAAGCCATATTTGGTACTTCAAGGGTTCTCCCTCTCGTTTGGGATATCTGTTGGATATTCCTCCGAAGGAGCTCGAAAAAGTACTGTACTTCGCATCTTCCATCATCACTTCGGTCGACAAGGAAGCACGCGAAGAAGACGTTGAGGAACTGCGCGACGAGCTTTCCGCTGACTTGGAAGAATTGGATGCGGAACGCGATCGCCTCATCGAGGCAACGCGTCGCCTCTCGGTGGATTATGTTCCCGAAGAGGACGAATTCGTTGATGATATCGACGAAGACGAGCGCATGACTCCTGAAGAAGTCGAAGAAGAGATCGCTGACATCTATGAAGAGTTCAACGAGCGCAAGTCCCTGCGCACTGAAGCTCTGGAAGCGTTCTTGAAGATCGAACCTAAGCAGCTCGTTGCTGACGAGGCCCTGTATCGCGAAATGCGCCTTAACTACTCTGATTACTTCACGGGTGGCATGGGTGCAGAGGCTATTCGCGATCTGCTCGACGCTATCGACCTTCAGGCGACTGCAGAAGAGCTGAGCGAAGTAGTTGCAACTGGTAAGGGTCAGAAGCGTACCAAGGCCATCAAGCGCCTTAAGGTCGTCGACGCCTTCCTGCATTCTTCCAACAAGCCAAGCGATATGATCCTGGACGTTATCCCGGTCATTCCTCCCGATCTGCGTCCTATGGTTCAGCTCGACGGTGGCCGTTTCGCAACGTCTGACCTGAACGATCTGTATCGTCGCGTTATCAATCGTAACAACCGTCTGAAGCGTCTGCTCGATCTGGGTGCGCCCGAGATCATCGTGAACAACGAAAAGCGCATGCTCCAGGAAGCAGTCGACTCGCTGTTCGACAACGGCCGTCGTGGTCGTCCGGTGACCGGTCCTGGCAATCGTCCGCTGAAGTCGCTCTCTGATATGCTCAAGGGCAAGCAGGGTCGCTTCCGTCAGAACCTTCTTGGTAAGCGCGTTGACTACTCTGGCCGTTCCGTAATCGTTGTTGGTCCTACGCTGCAGTTGCATCAGTGCGGTCTGCCTTCCCAGATGGCACTCGAGCTCTTCAAGCCCTTCGTAATGAAGCGTTTGGTCGAACTCGAATATGCGGCGAACATCAAGGCTGCAAAGCGTGCAGTCGATCGTGGTGCAAGCTACGTTTGGGACGTTCTGGACCAGGTCATCACCGAGCATCCAGTACTGCTCAACCGCGCACCTACCCTGCATCGTCTGGGTATTCAGGCATTCGAGCCCGTACTGGTCGAAGGTAAGGCAATCAAGCTGCATCCGTTGGTATGTACCGCATTCAACGCTGACTTCGACGGTGACCAGATGGCTGTTCACGTACCTCTGGGCAATGAAGCTCAGGCTGAGGCACGTGTCCTGATGCTTTCCGCTAACAACATCAAGTCGCCTGCTCATGGTCGTCCTCTGACGGTTCCGACGCAGGATATGATCATTGGTCTGTACTATCTGACCGCTGCTCGTGATGGCTTCCCGGGTGAGGGTCGTGCATTCATCGACTTCAACGATGCGATGAACGCTTACGATGCTCGCGCAGAACTTGACCTTCAGGCTAAGATCTGGGTCCGTTTGACCAAGGATATGCTGGTCGCTTCGGCGTTCGGCACGTTCGAAGAGCACAAGGCGGGCGAGCGCATTCAGACCACCATCGGCCGTATCACGTTCAATGGCGTGCTGCCTGATGACTATCCGTTCTTGAATTATGAAATGAACAAGACCGAGATCAGCCGTTTGGTCGAGGATTGCTGCAACCGCAACACGACCGCTGAGATGGGACCCATCCTGGACGGTTTGAAGAGCGCAGGCTTCCACTATGCTACACGTGCAGGCGTTACGGTTTCTGTTTACGACGCGACCATTCCTCCGCAAAAGGAAGAGATCCTCGCAAAGGCCGACGCTAAGGTCGCTGCTATTGATGAAGACTACGAAATGGGTCTCATGGCAGACGAAGAGCGTCATAAGCAGGTCGTTGACATTTGGAACGCTGCCAACGAAGAAGTCGGTAACGCTATGTCGGAGAACTTCGACAAGTTCAACCCGATCTACATGATGGCGTTCTCCGGTGCTCGAGGTAACATCAAGCAGATTCGTCAGTTGGCTGGTATGCGTGGTCTGATGTCTGACCCGAAGGGCGAGATCATCGACCGTCCTATTAAGGCGAACTTCCGCGAAGGCCTGTCCGTTCTGGAATACTTCATTTCCACGCACGGCGCTCGTAAGGGTCTGGCTGACACCGCACTGCGTACGGCTGACTCGGGTTATCTGACCCGTCGTCTGGTCGACGTTGCTCAGGACGTTATCATCCGCGAGATCGACTGCGGTACGACCGATGGTATCGAATGCGCGCTCTTGAATGCCAAGGGCAAGATCGATGATTCCTTGGTCGGTCGTTGCCTGGCTGAACCCGCGGTAAGCGAAACCACGGGCGAGATCATCATGGAAGCTGGAGAATATCCTTCTTCCGTTGCTCAGCTGCAAGCGCTCTATGATGCGGGCGTTCGCGTTATCAAGCATCGTGCGGTCATGACTTGCCATGCTGAACACGGCATTTGCCAGAAGTGCTACGGTTGGGATCTCGCAACGTCGCGTCCGGTCAACATCGGTACTGCTGCTGGTATTATCGCTGCTCAGTCCATTGGCGAGCCGGGCACGCAGCTCACGATGCGTACGTTCCACACTGGCGGTGTTGCAGGTGAAGACATCACCCACGGTCTCCCTCGTGTTACCGAGCTCTTCGAGGCTCGTAAGCCTAAGGGTCAGGCTGTTCTGGCAGAGATCGCCGGTACCTTGCAGATCGCGGGCGACAAGAACAATAAGACGCTTACCGTCCATGATCAGGAAGGTAACATCCGCGAATACGTTGTTTCTGCACGTGCTCAGATGCTTCCTGGCGTTAAGGATGGTTGTGAAGTACAGGTTGGCCAGCAGCTCACCAAGGGTTCCGTTAACCCTCACGACTTGCTGCGTTTGACCGATCCTAATACGACGCTTCGCTACATCGTCGACCAGGTTCAGGACGTGTACGTATCTCAGGGCGTAGACATTAACGACAAGCACATCGAAGTCATCGCTCGTCAGATGCTGCGCAAGGTCGCGGTCATCGATCCAGGCGATTCTGACTTCTTGCCAGGCCGCCAGGTGAACCGTTACGAGTTCGAACAGGTAGTGAATGATCTGGTTCTCGAGGGCAAGAATCCTCCGGTCGGTCAGCCACTGCTGCTCGGTATTACCAAGGCCTCCTTGGCAACCGATTCGTTCCTGTCTGCTGCATCCTTCCAGGAAACCACCAAGGTCCTGACCGATGCTGCGATCGAAGGCAAGATCGATACTCTGCAGGGTCTGAAGGAGAACGTCATCATCGGTAAGCCGATCCCTGCTGGTACGGGTCTCAAGCGTTATCACGAAGTGGGACTCACCTATAAGGGTGTTGCGGTTGATAAGGTCGACTCCGATCGTCTGCCTGATTCCGCTCCTGAAGCTCTGCGTGAGATCGAAGATCTGCTGCCTCAGCCCCAGGATTGGTCGCTTGATGGCGAGGGATATCTGGGTGCTGGCTCTGACTATGCAAGCTACTTCGCTTCCATTACGTCGGGCTATCGCGCTAACAACTTGAGCGATGAAGAGGCGCGCCTCTACATCTATGACGACTTGGGTGTTTCGCAGCGTTGGGCTAATAAGTTCTCCGAAGCGGGCATCGAAACGGTAGCTGACCTTGTCGGTCATACCGAAGACGAATTGCTTCGCATCGAGGGCATCGGTACGAAGGCCATCGAAGAACTGAAGGTCGGTCTTGAAGAGCGTGGCTTGACTCACGTGATCGAGGATGACCTCGCAGCTTCTCGTGACGACATGAGCCAGCTGCTCGATATGGTCTTTTCGCCCGATGATACGGTGCTGATCGGCGGCGACCAGCCGGCGACCTTCAACACCGAAGGCGAGGACATGCTGGGCGAAGCGCTTCCTCCGCGTTCGTACCAGCGCAACTTGGAAGAACTTGATGCGTTGCTAGGTGCGACGGATCTTGGCTTCAACCTGACTAGCGCCGAAGACGAAGCTGCTTCCAATCAGGAAGACTAGTCCGATCGCTGATCGAGCATAATGCTGCAAATGAATGCGCTCCCTTCGGGGAGCGCATTTTTGATCTATGGCATAAAGCGAACCACCCGCACAGCGCGGGTGGTTCTCTATGAAAGCATTGGACGAATTGAGGTTGCGGTTCAAGCGATGTATGCAGAGGTTTTACGGGAGTTCACTTGGTTACTCAGGCAATCTCATTGAGGACGAGTGGCGTATCCGAGTATTACTTGTGGGGCTTTTGCCCTACCACGGTTCGCTCGCCAATGATTTCAAGCGTATTGAGCCATTCTCCATGCTCTTCTGCAGTGAATTCGTAGTCTGCCTGACCATCTTTCCACATGGATCCGAACTCACCCTTCCTATTTGCCGGCCAGATCGCCGATAAATAGAAGTGGACCAGGAAGACGAGGATGGTGATGATCGCGGCAATAAGATGAATACGCCAAATGAGCCAAGTCATCGCAGGCGTTAGAGCGATGAGGTTCCCGCCATCTGCGACCATTATCAGCCCGCTTACCCCAAGTACCAATGAGCCGAACATTAGGACGAGCGCGGCGGCTTTTTGACCGGCATTGTACTTATCTTGCGGTGGAACATACGGATGCTTTTTGTTCTTTCTGAATAGGTTGAGATGCTCGGCTGGATATCCGCCGAAAGGAACGAGGAGCCATCCCCAGTCCCTTTTTCCGAATGTTGTGACTTGGTCGGTGAAGCGGGCGAACTTCTTGAAGTTTCCCACAATATAGATGATGGGTGCGAAGAAGAACAGAATGCCGGCGATCCAATGAAGGTGGCTAATCAGCCCACGCATAGTATCGCCACCGCCGAGCCAGAGCACTATTCCCGAAATGCCGCAGATGGTGAACCCGGAAGCAACGCATCCATGCATTATCATCGTTGAGACATTGTGTTTTCGTACTTTGATATCGATATCGTCTGATTCTATGACGGCGGGATTAGTGAGTGTCGTCTTGCTCATCCTAGACCTCCTTATCCAGTTTTGTCATAAGCGCATTGGTTTCGTTGACGCAGTTCTCAAGTGAGTGCTCTTTGAGTTCCTTGATGTGCGCTTCGACATCTTTACCGTAGACCGTATGACAAAGGCGATGGGAGAGCTCTGTGGTGGATGGGAGGACCTCTCCGGGGGATAGGTATTCTCGGTAGATCGCGATGATATCCGGATTGCTATGGGACGTTCTGATGACGCTCGCCTCATCGATCGAATAAAGGGCATCAGTGCGACCTGTGATGAATTCTTTTGCACGGCTAACGGCCGATATCATCCACGATGGAAGCGCTGCTGCGAACAGGGCGGATATTCCAACGACGATCCCGCCCTTGATGACTTGGCGTCGAGTAATGCCATCCGATTCACCAACGAGCCGTTCAATAAAGGACATGATAGTGCTCCTTAGAAAATAGTGCGGTCTATGGGCTGTCCACCGCCATTGACGCAGCCGCTTGGGCAGTTCATTACTTCAATGAAGTGATATTCGGACGTGCCTTCAATGGCGTCTTTTGCAACTTGATGAACGTTCTGCGATCCGCTGACTATGGCAACTTTCAGATCGAGAACCTGATCGGTGCCTTTTAGGGGGATGGGAACGGTCGCGCTTCGGACTCCTTTCTGCCCTCGAACTGCTTCGATCCGCAGTTCTTGGAGAGGCTGTCCTGATAGCACTTCATAAGCGGTACGAAGGGCTGCTTCCATTACTCCTCCTGTGTTGCCGAATATGACCCCGGCCCCCGATCCGGTTCCCATGAATGGATCGGTTTCGCCTTCTTCAAGATCGACGAAGTTCATGTTCTCGTCTTTCATCCACTGGATCAGTTCTCGCGTTGTGATGACGGCATCCATATCGTCGTATCCTGACGCGATGAATTCGGGGCGTGATGCTTCGAATCGCTTCGCCGTGCAGGGCATGATGGCCACGTTATAGATGTCCTTTGCCGCTACGCCGATCTTTTGTGGCATGAATGCTTTGGTGCAGGATCCCTGCATCATCATCGGGGAGCGCGCGGTAGAGAGCAGGGGGAGAAGTTCTGGATAATAAAGCTCAGCGAATCGGACCCATCCGGGGCAGCATGAAGTGAATTGAGGAAGATCGCCCGCATGTTCGTCACTGCTCGTTCCGAAGGCCTTGTTGATCCGCCCGATCAATTCGTAGCCTTCTTCCATGATGGTAAGGTCGGCTCCGAACACCGTGTCGTGGATCGTGTCGAACCCAAGACCGCGAAGGGCAGAGTACAGTTTGCTTTGCGCCGAAACGGCATCGTTCATCTTGTATTCGGTAAGAAGACCAGCTCGTACAGCGGGAGTCATTTGGACGATGACATGCTTATTCGGATCGGCGATGGCGGATCGAACATCGTCGAGCATGCTTATTTCCTTTATGCGATCAAAGGGGCAGTTGATAAGACATTGGCCACAATTGACGCATTTGTCTGGGTCGATGACGTGCTTGGTTCCCAGGCCATTGATCGTAATGGCTCCTGTAGGACAAGCCTTGAAGCATCGGTCGCATCCTTTGCATTCTCCAGTAATGCTCAGAACACCGTGCTTGAGGATCGTGTTTTTAACGTCGCTCAAAGTGCACCTCCTGTTTGTTGGGCAGCAAACAATTTGTGACCCAATAAAACAGGAACGGAACCTTGGTTTATCCGGTGCATTTACGCTTTCAGTGAATTAGTGAACAGAATCACTGTCCCGTGTTATTTTTATCATATCCGTAACATTATCTCAAGGGAATCGGGATCTCGGCAATGCGAATGGCGCCAGGAAGATCATGGGAACGCATAGTAGTTCCGTGAGAGAGAAAGGGGATGGGCTAGATGGACAGTGAAAAGAAGATGAGTGGAAGACCAGAACGAGCGGATCATCAGGTGGATACCGGTGTTGCGTTGATCGGAGTGCTCGTCCAGAACGAATCGTCGGTGCCGCACCTCAACGATATCCTGCATGAATATAGGGACTGCATAGTCGGTCGAATGGGTGTCCCTTACAAGGAAAAGCACGTGTCGGTTATTTCCTTGATCGTAGATGCGCCCTCAGATATGATCAGTTCGCTCGCAGGAAGGATCGGGATGCTCGATGGTGTTTCAAGCAAAACGATCAGACCGAAGATCGATAAGGGCGATGGAGGTCATTAGGTCCGTATTGTGGTGTGTCATGGGTTAGAAATAAAAGCTATTATGGTGAACCAAGACAGATCCTATACATACGGAGGAAAAGCATGCAGTCGATGCTGTTCGAAGATATCAACGTGGTCAATGCTTCAGGTGATCATTTCGCCCATGCGTACGTAGGGGTGCGTGATGGCCGGATCGATCATGTAGGAGAAGAGGCTCCCTCGACGACCTATGATTCGACTTATGATGGGCGCGGAAAGCTCTTGATGCCCGGTCTGTATAACGCGCATTCGCATGTGCCCATGACCTTGCTGCGCGGCATGGGCGAGAACATGCCGCTCGATCGTTGGCTCAACGATGCCATTTTTCCCTTTGAAGCGCTGATGACCGATGATGATTCGTATTATGGAACCTTGCTGGGTATTGCTGAGATGCTGCGATTCGGCGTGGTTTCGTTCACGGACATGTACTACCACTCGGAAGCGCGTGCAAAAGCGATCATTGAATCAGGCGCTAAGTGCAATTTAGGTCATAGCGTGCTTGATTTCGATCCCGATATCTCGTACGACAGCCTTCCAGAAGCGGTAAAGAACCAGGAACTGATCCGCGCTTTCCAGGGGGCGGCTGATGGGCGCCTCATGGTCGATTTCAACTTGCATGCCGAATATACTTCTACGCGCAAGGTAGCTGAAGGGCTCGCGCAGGCAGCTGCTGAAGAAGGGGTGCGCATGCAGGTGCATGTAAGCGAAACGGCAGCAGAGGTGGAAGGCTGTAGGGAACGTCACGGCATGACCCCTGTTGAGTATTTGGCTGATTGTGGCATCTTCGATGTGCCGACCACAGCAGCTCATTGCGTGTGGCTCAACGATACCGATCGTGCGATCCTGGCTGAAAAGGGAGTGTTCGTCGCTACCTGTCCTGCATCGAACGCGAAGCTGGGCAGCGGTGTGGCGAGCGTGCTCGCCATGCGTGATGCGGGCGTGACCGTTGCCTTGGGTACCGATGGCATGGCAAGCAACAATAATCACAATATGTTCAAGGACATGTATCTGCTGGCACTGATGGAGCGTGCTCATAGCGCATCTCCGCTTGGGTTGTCATCGGCTGACATAATTCGTATGGCGACGCACAATGGTGCTCTTTCCCAGGGTCGTGAGGACTGCGGTGATATCGCGGTAGGGAACCGGGCTGACATCGTGGTGCTGGATATCGATACGCCATGGATGACGCCGTGTGAAGACATGGCAAGTTCGCTCATCTATTCTGCTCAGGGAAGCGATGTCGTTCTGACAATGGCTGATGGCAAGGTCCTCTATAAAGACGGGGAATACCTGACGATAGATATCGAAAAAGCACAGGCAGAGGTATTGAAGTCACGCCTTCGCATCAAGGGTCAACTCTAAATGCGGCTACGCCCGTGGGCGGGGCGTATGAAGGAAAACGCGGATCGCTGACGGGCGATCGATTTTCATTGATTTGTTCCATAAGTGCGTATGGGCATGGGATGTTGCGCGCATAGGCAGCATGTCTTGCGGTATTCTGTAAGGAAACAAAAAACGTCTGTTGTATTGCGAAAAGAACGCTTCGAAGACGCATTGACCATGCAGTTATTGCAGAAGGAACACTTAATATGAAAACGTATTTATCCGATGACCGTACGCCACCAGTAAGTCAGATCGGGGCGGCGCTCGAATCGCTTGCGCACACTATCCATGAACGCCGCGATGCGGGCGAAAAGAGCTATACCTATCGTCTGCTTGAGGGTGATATCGATACGCTGCTGAAAAAGCTGGTCGAAGAAGCTCACGAAACAACGTTGGCTGCTAAGGATGTTGAAGTTCCGGGATCGCCGTCTTCGGAGGTCGATCATTTGCGCTATGAGGCGGGAGACGTGGTGTATCACCTCATGGTCCTTCTTGAGCGCTGTGGTATTTCACTCGATGAATTCGCAGCTGAATTGAATTCACGTATGACTGAAGATGAGATCGCTTCACGGGAAGGCGTGGTGCTGCTTAAGCCCGAATATCGCAACCGTGGGCATCACGAAGAGTAGGGGGCACGTATGGCAAAGTTATTTGGAACAGATGGTGCACGCGGTGTTGCTAATACTGAATTGACTTGCGATATCGCCTTCAAGCTCGGGCAGGCTGCTGTTGAGTTCCTGGGTCAGACCATCGTGGTCGGCAAGGATACGCGCCTGTCGGGCGATATGCTCGAATGCGCTCTAAACGCAGGTATCATGAGCCGCGGTGGTACGGTACTGACCGCAGGTATTATTCCTACGCCGGGCGTTGCTTATCTGACTCGTGAATTGTGCGCTGATGGCGGTGTGGTCATCTCCGCATCGCATAATCCGCCGGAGTATAACGGCATTAAATTCTTCGACAATCAGGGTTTCAAGCTTCCCGATGATGTTGAAGAAGCCCTTGAGGCATTTGTTGAAGCGGGCGGCACGCCAGCTGACCAGTTACCTGCTGGTGATGAGGTGGGTGTGGTCGTACCGGTCGAGAACGCCTGCGAACTGTATATCAACTACGCGGTTTCACTGGTGCAGGATGAAGGCGTTTCGTTCGAGGGCTTGAAGGTCGCGCTCGATACTGGCCATGGCGCGGCATCGCTTACGACCGCTCATGCACTTGAGGAACTTGGCGCTGAAGTGATCGCGATCAATGATGACTTCACGGGTACGGATATCAATGTGAAATGCGGCTCCACCCATTTGGAACCGTTGAAGAACCTGATGGCTGCAACAGGCGCCCACGTTGGTATTGCTCACGACGGCGATGCCGATCGTGTCATGTTCGTCGATGAACAGGGCAACGAGATCGATGGCGATGTGGTCGAGGCCGTCTGCGCACTCGATCTGAAGGAGCGCGGACTACTTTCGGGCAATACGGTCGTGTCTACGGTCATGTGCAATCTGGGCTTCACAAAGGCTATGCGCGAAGCGGATATTGACGTTATTCAGACCCAGGTGGGCGATCGCTATGTGCTGCAGCAGCTGCGCGAGGGCGGCTATGTCCTTGGTGGAGAGCAGTCTGGCCATATGATCTTCCTGAAGCATAATTCAACAGGTGATGGCCTTATTACGGCGTGCCAGTTCTTGTCGGCATGTTTGCGTAAGGGTGGTGTCGTATCTGAAGCGGCATCGATCATGCAGCGTTTTCCGCAAGAACTTATCAATGTTAAGGTGACCGATAAGCATGCGGTGACCGATAATCAGGCAGTGGCGAGCGCTATTGCGCAGGCTGAAAGCGAACTGGGTGTTGATGGTCGCATCCTGGTTCGTCCTAGTGGTACGGAGCCCCTTGTCCGCGTAATGGTGGAAGCGCCTACGCATGAAGCGGCACACACGGTAGCCCAGCAGGTCGCCCAGGTAATTGAATCCGAATTAGGATCGTAACTTCGTTTCTTAAGATATCCCTGAAAGGAAGCCCCATGGTTTTGTTCGATCGCGTATCCAAAACATCAAGTGGTATCCACGCCATGAAGGCAATGATCGGTATGACGGTAGCCGCCGTTGCCCTTGCGGTAACTGCGGCTCTTCCGGGTGCTCTGTGGGCAGATGAGCCTCAGGCATCAACGGGTACGTCTGGCGATGGTGCTGCTTCTACTCAAGCAGAATCGACTTACGAAGCTGTTCGTTTCGAATACGGTGGCTTCATCTATGAAGTTACGAAGGATAATGAAACAGGAGAGCGCGAAGCGTCCCTTGTGGGAATGCAGGAAGGTGCTACATCCTGCATCATATCCTCCAGCGCGTCTCGTCAGTTGGATGATGGGTGGTTGCGTAATTATGCGGTCACCGACATCAATGAGGATGTACTGAAAGACTATACGGGTCAGGTTCTGCTGGAGTGCTTGCCGAGTGATGTTGATGGCAAGGTGTACAAGGCGCTCGAGAACGCGGGAGCGCAGACCAAGTTGCTCTTATATGCACCCTGGAGAACTACGACGACCATTAATAATGATCTCTCTTTTGCTGTAGAGGGAGTAGCCGAGCAGTTGCCTTCGAATACCCCTATCACGGGGTTGGTCGTAGATGGGTCCCAGGAAGTTAATAACGCATCGGATAAGCCATTTCCTGTTTACTTGATGGGAGACGAGGACACGCTGTACGAAGTGCCCGGTGGTATTGCTGCAAATGAAACCATCGACATGGCGAATCTGGATCCCTTTTCAGCTTTCGAGAACTTGAAATACAGCACCGATAATGGCAATTCGTGGAGCTCGGAAAATGTGGACCTCGACATAAGGGATGCATACATAACTCTTCCGAGCGATGCGGTTGATCGAAACGGTAGCGTCAAGTTGAGTATGAATGACTCTCCGGGATTCGGAAAAGGGTATCTCACAGCAGACTGGCCTGAAAACCAGACCTCTCTTCAATTAGAGAACGGATATGGATCGATCGAGTGCACGGTGAAGTCCACCATCGACACTTCATGGACGCAAACGCTCACCATCTATGTAAAGGTCGAAGCGGCAGAGAACGCAGTGTGGATCGATGGTGTGTGCCATGACGCAAATTACGTTTCCGATGACGGAAGTATTAAGCTCGAGTACGATCAAGCGGGAACGCCGACGATAACGCTCGATGGTGCTCAGATCTCGCATGTTGGTGGTGGCCCTGATTCTTGGGGTGATGGAGATTGGGGCGAAGCGGGAATCTATGCCCAGGGTGATTTGAATCTTAGGCTCGAAGAGAAGCCTAGCTCTATAGAGGTTTCCACAGAATATGGTAATGCGATCAGGTGTGGCGGGCACCTGAACGTAACCAGCGATTCTGACGCATGCCTGAGCGTGTCGCTGTCCAAGGCTTTTGAACAAAACTTTATATCGTCGATCGTAGATGCGAATTCCGTTGAAATGAATGGCGCATCGTTTGATCTGCGATACGTATTGGGAGATACGGTCAATGTTGATGGGATAGGGTATGGCTTAAAAGCTGACGGCGAGAACCTTGCTGAGGGGCAATCCGCCTTGAAGGTCTCTGATTCTACGCTTTCAGTCTCAATCGACAATCCTAATCAGCTTGATCTAGCAGGAATGGCCGTGTATGCCATTTCCGCTGACTGGGATACTAGCGTGGCTCTTTCTCAAGCAGAGGTGACGGTTGAAGGGGATTGGCGCGCTGCCTTCACAGTGAGTGGTGATGTATCAATCGGTAATGATTCTGTCGTCTTAGTAAATGAGATAGCCGATAATCGCTGGCCGGCAGCTATTAGAGTGGGTGGCACCCTGGATATTAGTAACAGCAGCGTTGAAGTAGCAACTGGCTCATGGGATGCCAATAATCCTGCTGCCCTTTTGGCGGAACAGATAAATCTTAGTGGAGTTGAAATCGTTGGTCCTGACAATGCTGCGATCGGCTCAACTGAAGATCCTTGGTCATCTGAAGGCGGTACTGCACAAACTGTATTGGTGGATGGGAATGCCTCTCCAACGGTGTGCATTGTTCCCGTGGTTCGCGTGGGTGAAACATTCGGGGATGCGTTCCCGAGCCCTGCTGTGCAGGAAGCGGTTTGGGGTGAATACGGTCTTGGTATGACGGGCTCCGTGAACCCTGACTACGTACTAGATCAGGATGCGGTGACGAAGCTGCTTGGCATCGATTCCCTGGTCGTCAAAACCGATAATGCTGGCCTAACTGGTTCGGGAATCGAGAATTTAGCGAGTCTTTCCGAGCTGAGAGTTTATTTAACGGGAGCTGAAGCTGATGCCCAGGTTGTGCTACCGAAGACGCTTTCTCGGGATCTTTCCGAATTGAGAGTATGTGTAGACAAAAAGGTAGAAACACTGTTCGTTGATGTACCGTCCTTTGCGGGCTCGATGCTTTTCGATCCGCGTGGCGTAGATAACAGCGTGCAGTCTGACAATGTTCTGCGTTCGCTTACTTTCGCAGAGGGATGCCATGCGACAGAGGTGGCGGCGCTCAGGTTCGAATCTCTTGCAGCGCTCGATCTAACTCCATTGACTCAGCTCAAAACGCTGAAGTTGGATCTAGTTAAAAGCCTTTCCGATTTGACCATAGACCACAATACCGATCTCGTTAATCTGAGGATCTGGGATAGCGCTCTGACGACGCTTGCGTTGCCGAACAGCGCGTTTACCAGCATTGATGTTATGGATAATCAGCTTAAAGAACTTACTATTCCTGATGCGGCGATGGAGGGTTCTTTAACAGCACTCAACGTGCAGGGAAATTGCTTGCGTTCACTGACGGTGCCTGATTCGGTCAAAGAACTGGGCATTCAAGGTAATCAGTTTGCCTTTCTTGATTTAGAGGGCGTGGTTCTGTCTGAGGTGGTTGGCGACCCCGCCTTACCGGCAGGAATGCAAAGCGGAGCAAAATTGAGCGCGCAGACGCAAAGTGATGGCAGTATTGTGGTCGATCTGTCTGTGTGGAAGGATCGCTTGCTTGAGGTGAAGACCGCACAAGGTTCCTATGATGAAACGACGGGTAAACTCGTCTACCAGAACATCGAAGCGGCTCAGGCCGATTTAGATAATGAGGCACTCACGTATCGCCTCGATACCCTGGGTGTGGTGCAGGAGAACGGTCCAGAAACCGCCGTGGTACTGGATGTGCAGGTTTCCTCGCTCGAGGTCAAGCCATATGCTCCAGAGCCAACAGATCCCGAAGAGGGTGAAGGCGGAACAGTCGTTATTGAATCGACTTCTAAGGGTGATAGTGATCAGTTGGTAAAGACCTCTGATGTGCTGCCTCAGGCGACCTTGGTAGTGGTGGGCATTATCGCTTTGCTGGCTGCTTCAGGGGTAGTGCTAAGCGGTATGCGTTTGGTCCGCAAGCGCTAAGCAGTATAAACATATCCAGTTGAATCGGGATTCCCGATTCAAGGGCACGGCAGCTGATTCGAAGTTCACGAGTCGGCTGCCGTTTTTAATTGCAGAGCATTTGATTTGCCTTGTGAGCTCTGCCTGGCATAGGTTGGGACTTGTATTGCGTTCTATGGATCACTGAACAAAAAATAGACGGGTTGTTCCCGTCTATTGTGAATAGATAAGTTATATCCGTTCGAATAGCCAGCCAAGCCGCTCTTCTGTCGGCTCGGCTGGCTTTTTGCTTACACAATGGGCATGATGCCAGCGAAGTGCAAATACAGCGATACGATCGCCGTTACGATAATAATGGCGGCGATGATCTTGTCGTGAAGGTGCGGTAGAACAGCTTCACCACGTTCCTTCTGCCCTAGAGCGTGTATGGCGAGACCGGGGGCAAGGAGGATCGAAGTGATCATGATACCCTGCAATCCGCATGACCACATGAGGAACAGGGTGTATATCACGCAGACCGATCCGATGAGACGGGCGATACCCAAACGTGGTGCGCCGGGCTGGTCCATACGATCGTTCTTCCAGGCGATGATAGCGTAGTAGAGCGCCGAGCATACATACGCGATCAAGATCATGGAAACGGCGCATGCGTAGAAGAACTGATACGTGCTTTCAGCGAACATGGACAGGATCAGGAACAGCTGCATGATGCCTGCGCTTGCCAGGATGGTGACAATGGGGGCATTGTACTTGTTCGTGCGGGTGAACACGCGAGGGAACGCACCCCAGCGTGCTGCTTGGAACGGTGTTTCGGAAGCAATGATGACGTAGCCGAGCATGGCGCCCATCAAAGAAAGAACAACGCCGAAGTTGACTACTGCAGCACCTGCAGGCCCAATGACTGCTTCCAAAATACCCGCCATAGAAGGAGTGGCGAGCTCCGCCATTTCAGCGCGAGGCATGATCCCCAGCGAAAGCAGGGAAATGATCAGATACAGAGTGAATACCGAAACGAAGCCGATGACCGTTGCGCGACCAACGTCCTTCACATATTTTGCGCGACCGGAAATGGTGATTGCCCCTTCAATGCCAACGAAGACCCATACCAGGGCGACCATGGTAGAAGTCACCTGAGTCATGAAATCAGGTCCGTCGGGTTCTCCCCAGAAGTTGTCCATGAAAATAGCCGGATCGAACTTGCCCAGAAGAAGTACGGCAACGATGAACAATCCCAAAGGAACGAGTTTCGCGATGGTCACGATGACGTTGACGCCCGTAGCTTCTTTCACGCCACGCGAAACCAAAAGGGCGATGAGCCACAAGAACACCGATGCGCATACCAGCGAGGGAATGTTGTTGCCAGCGCCGAATACGGGGAAAAAGTATCCGAGGGCCCCGAAGAGCATGATGGCGAATCCGACATTGGTAAGACAGGAACTGATCCAGTATCCCCATGCGGAATTGAAACCGAGGTACTTGCCGAACGCCGCAGCTGCATAAGCGTAAATGCCGCCTGTTAGGTTGGGGCGTACACGAGAAAGACCGTAGAACACCATCATCAAGGAAAAAACGCCCACGAAGCAGATCGCCCATGAAACGAGAACGGCCGCCGTATTCGCGCCGCCTGCGGCTAAGTCGCCAGCAAGTGAGAAGATGCCACCGCACACGCTTGCGGTGATGACCATCATGGTAAGGCGAAAGACGCTCAGGCCATTAGGATCGATGATCCCGTTCTTTTCATCGGCGAGGGCAGGGGCATTTGTATCTTGTGACATTCGCTGTTCCTTTCACAGGCGAATCAATTAAATGCACCGCGTGGTGCGGTGCATTTGCAGGTGTTCGATAATAGTTCTAGAAGCGCAGGCTCAGGCAGGATAATCCGCCGTCGATCTTGCGGTATTCGGAAGTGTCTACCACGAGGGTCTTGTAGCCCAGATCCTGAACGGCTTTCAATACGCTGGGGTAGCCTTCAGCTACAATGACCGTGCCATTCACCCAAATGCAGTTAGCGCCATAGGCTTCTTCTTCGGGCACGACGACCTTGTTGTATTGAGCGAAGTCGGGCTTAGTGATGAATTCGCCAGAAACCAACATATTGTTATCTTCGATATAGTTCACGCCGGTCTTCAGATGAAGAACCTCTTCCAAGGTGACCTCAGAGCCTTCCAGGCCCCAGCCTTCCAAGATCTCGATGAACTGACGAATGCCCTCTTCGTTGGTGCGCGCAGAACGACCAACATAGAAGTGGTCGCCTACCATCATGACGTCGCCACCATCAAGGGTGCCGGGGGAGACGATGTGCTTGATGTGCTCATCGTCGAAGAAGCGGCGAATAGCAGGTTCGATCTCATCCTTTTCGCCATTGCGGCTTTCTGCGCCGGGGTTCGCGATGATCGCGCCACAGCGGGTGATAACGGCAGGATCTTCCACGAAGCAGGAATCAGGATACTCTTCCAATGCGGGCAGAATGGTCACGTCGACACCGCACTGCTCAAGAGCGTGCACATAGTCACGGTGTTCTTCGATGGCGCGTTCGTAAATAGGAGCACCGAGTTCAGGGGCGCTCGTAATGCCATCGCAAAGCGATTTGCCAGGACGGCGTACAATAACATGATTGAATTTGGTCATGGAAAACCTTTCGTATGAATTAAAACAGCCTTCCCATTATCACACATTACGCGTTGTTTGTAGATATGACCGAGAACTCTCTTGCATGATCTATCTCGCTGCTGCTGAGGTATCAGGTGTTACACTTTAAAAGTTCATCAAAGATGGATGGCGAAGTATTCATGTAAGGAGCCCTATATATGAAAACGGTTACGTTGGGAAAGACGGGGATCATCACCCCTCAGAATGCGTTCGGAGCTCTTCCTTTGCAGCGATGCACGCAAGATGAAGCGGTCGCTTTGTTGCGCAAGGCGTACGAGGGCGGCATGACCTTTTTCGATACGGCCCGCGCCTATTCCAATAGCGAAGAACGAGTCGGCATCGCGTTTGAGGGGATGCGCGAAAAGGTATATATCGCTTCAAAGACCCAGGCTCGCTCTCCTGAAGCGTTTTGGAGCGATTTGGAAACATCCCTTTCTCTTCTGAAGACCGACTATATTGATGTGTATCAGCTCCATTGTGTCCCGCAGTGCTATCGTCCGGGTGATGGAACGGGTATGTATGAATGCCTGCAGGAGGCGAAACGCCAAGGGAAGATCCGCCATATTGGCATCACAGCGCACTTGATCGCCGTAGCTGAAGAGATCGCCGAATCGGGTCTGTATGAAACGCTTCAGTTCCCGCTGAGCTATTTGGCTACCGATCGCGAAGTCGCACTTGTGCGCACGTGCGAACAGAACAATGTAGGTTACATCGCCATGAAGGGCCTCGCGGGTGGTTTGATCAATAATTCGCAGGCGGCAATGGCGTATATGACGCAGTTCGATAATGTTGTGCCTATTTGGGGTGTACAGCACATGAGCGAACTGGATGAGTGGTTGTCGTATATGGACGAAACACCGCAGATCACTCCCGAACTTGAGCAGTTCTTCTTTTCCGAGCGAGCGGAACTTGAAGGTGAGTTCTGTCGTGGATGTGGCTATTGCTTGCCTTGTGCGGCAGATATTCCTATCAACAATTGCGCGCGTATGTCGCTGATGATCCGTCGTGCCCCATCCCAGGCGTGGCTTTCGGATGAATGGCAGGAGAACATGGCTCGCATTGAGGATTGTACGGAATGCGAAGCATGCAAGGCTCGCTGCCCGTATGGCTTGGACGTCCCTGTGCTGCTTCGTAAGAACTATGACGATTACCAGCGGATCCTCGCAGGTGAGATCGAACCGGTATAAGACCGCTTTCGGCAGATCAGATGTTCCGACCGCATGTCTCCCAGAACGCTACCGCACTGGCTGCGGCAACATTGAGGGAATCCACCTCGTGTGCCATGGGAATGCATACGGTGTGATCGCATTGGGCGATGGTGTTGCGCGCAAGGCCATCGCCTTCGGTGCCGAGTACCAAAGCTAGTTTTTCTGCATGGGCGATGCGGGGGTCTTGCAGGCGGAGGGAATCTTGTTCTAAGGCGAGGGCCACGGTGGTGAACCCGAGCTCTCTTAAAAGAGGGATTCCCTCATCTGACCAATTTCTCTCGGTGCCGATCCGGGTCCAGGGCACTTGGAACACCGTGCCCATCGAAACACGTGCGGCGCGACGATAGAACGGATCGTGGCAGCCAGGTGTTATCAAGATGGCGTCCATCCCAAGTGCGGCTGCGCTGCGGAAGATCGCGCCGATGTTGGTAAAGTTGGTGATGTCTTCCAGGGTGGCAACGCGCTTCGCATTGCCAAGGAGTTCTCGTGGATCGGGCAGTGCGGGGCGGTGGAGCGCCATCATGGGGCCAACGGTGCGTTCGAACCCTGTGAGTTCGCGTACCTGCTCATGGCTTCCCAAGAAAAGCGGAGTGCCAGGGAGCTCCTTTTCGATTCGCTCGAACAGATCGTGATGGGGGTTGACCCAACGCTGTTCGCTCAGAAGCGCGAAGGGGCGTAGCCCTGCGTTGAGCGCCCGTTCGATCACGTTGCGTGATTCAGCTATAAAGAGCCCTTCTTCTTCAATAGGCATATCGCAGGCCAGTAAAAGTCCGATCAGCTGCTTTGGATCGCGTAGTTCCGCATCGGTCATGCGGGAGAAGACGCGCAGTCTAGCATCTGCAGCGTCAAGCTGTTCGGGGCAGGGAATAAGGGGCATGGTCATCCTTTGATACTTTTATGTGATGAATGTTGGTTCTGTTTGGAATTATTTTAGCCTGATTTTGTAATTCGATAGGCCATGATCGTACGAGGCATGCTCAGAACAACCCAAGGGTAAAGATAAAGCAGCACTATTGTCTTATTATGATTCTTCTGTGCGTTGTATATGTGTATGCCAGATGTATAATAGGTGTATATCGGGGGCATCATGCAATTCGAATACGACCGGGAAAAGAGCGAGGCGAACAAGGCGAAGCACGGCATTGATTTTGAAGAGGCTCAAGCGCTTTGGGATGACAATACTGTGTGCGCTCGCCTTAGGTACAAGGCTGAACCAAGATACGCATATGTCGGAATGATAAATGGGAAATGCTGGACAGCGATCATTACGTATCGGGGATTCAATGTACGGATCATTTCGGTTAGACGTTCTCGTAAGGATGAAGAGAGGATCTATCATGAAAGAATTCAATAGTGCCGAAGAGATGGAGCGCGTTTTTGATGAAGGAAAAGAAAGTATTTTTGACTATGCAGATGCATCTACGGTAAGGGTCGTACCTTCAAGTAAGGAAATGCGACGCGTGAACATCAATATGCCGGTGTGGCTGATCGAGGCGATCGACGCGGAGGCTGCGCATATGGGGGCGAATAGGCAGTCCTACATTAATATGAATCTGGCTGAAAAGGTCCGCAAGGAACAAAGGGAACGGATCTCATAACGCTAGTTCTTCGAACAATGCGACCTGTCCCCGTTTTTATAGGGACGATGTGCTACAATAATCGGCTGGATTAACATACTCGGAAAGGTATTTATATGTCAGGGCATTCAAAATGGGCAACCACCAAGCACCGTAAAGCTGCGCAGGACGCAAAGCGCTCCGCACTGTTCTCCAAGCTTTCCCGTAACATCACCGTTGCGGCAAAAGAAGGCGGCGACCCCAACCCTGACAATAACGCTTCGCTGGCTGCTGCTATCGATAAGGCGAAAAGCTACTCTTTGCCAAAAGATAAGATCAAGACCGCTATCGACAAAGCGTTCGGCTCTGGCAAAGATGCGGCGAACTACGAAACGGTCATCTATGAGGGCTATGGTCCCTGCGGCGTTGCCGTGTACTGCGAAGCGCTGACCGACAATCGCAATCGTACGGCAGCTGATGTTCGTGCTGCTTTCAATCACCATGGTGGCAACCTGGGTACCTCCGGCTCCGTTGCGTTCCAGTTCGAGCGCAAGGGCCAGATCTTGGTCGAGAAGGTCATTAAGAGCGAAGAGAAGAAAGTAGCCGACAAAGAGAACGCAGTCGATGAAGACGAATTCATGTTGGCTGTTGCTGAAGCAGGCGGCTCCGATTACGAAGACGCAGGCGATGAATGGATCGTCTACACCGCTCCTTCTGATCTGATGGCTGTGAAGAACGCTCTTATCGAACAGGACATCGAGGTAAAGGGTGCTGAATTCATCATGGAACCCACCACTCCTGCTGAGGTCTCTGTTGCAGATGCGAAGAAGGTCATGCGTTTGATCGACAAGCTGGAAGAGCTTGAGGACCTGCAGAACGTATACCATGCGATGGATATCACTGACGAGATCGCAGAGGCTCTCGAAGAGGAGTAGACCTTCGGAACTGTTCTGCGGTATCCAAAATATCGTTACTTAAAGGCGCCCTAAAGGGCGCCTTTTGCGTGTAGTGTTAAACTCGGATGTACCTGCTTTTCAATCACGGAACGCAATGTATACCGTGGCGAAGTACGCGGTGTCGCGTACGTAAGCATTCAGTCGGACCGGCTCTGCGCGGTTGCCTTGATCAGCACCTGTAAGCCGGTAGCGGCGACTTCCAGTTCGCTATCGGTCGGCTTTGCTACGTTCATTTTCTGGAGCAGTTTGAGTGGGTTGAACGGGTTGAGTAGGGTATTGAGGAACAGAACGAAGGCGCTGCCCAGTATGATCCCTCCTGTGGTCAGCCATCCGAGTTCCGTACTGAAGCATATGCTCGCTCCGGTGACGCCTGCCCAGATGAGTATCGAGCTCATGTATACGGTCCCGCATTCTTTTGCGAAGTGGCTGTATGGACGAATGTCGTCGAGGTTCCATGGCTCTTCGATGACCTCGGGGTCCGCTAGCTCTTCGTCCGAGTGGTCTTTTTCTGCCTCCCAGTAGTTGATGACGGTATGCTCAGCGCCATGGTTGCGACGCAATTGTTCGAACATTTCATTGGTTCTGAATTCATGCAAACGAGCCGAGGTGAGGGAGAGAAGGGGAAATGATCCGATGAATGCGAAGACGAAGGCACCTGCTATCACTTGAGGTCGTCCGTCGAAGACAACGGAGCATACGACCAGTGCGACCATGAAGAGCGCTTCGAAAACCATAGCGCGCGTTAAGGCCGGCCGCTCGCTGGGGGCCTTGTCCACGCGTATCTCATCTTTGAAGAGCTTATTCATTTCGTCGACTGGTCCTGTAAGGTATGAGATCGAATCTCCGTCGCGCCAACAATAAACCGCATTATCGCCTTCCGCCGATGTGTCGGAGAATAAGATGCCGCGTTGATTCGAATGACCACTGATCATAGAGCCACCTCCTTGCTTTCCTCGGCAAGTGTACCATGGCTAAATCAATGACATGCCAATAATATCCACTCGATCAATGGCGATGTTTTCGCGATCTGCGCGGGGATATTGAGGCGATGATGCTCCCATGTTCCATGTGGCTTTTGCAGGATCGTCTTTCGCCGATGACCTGCTGTTATGAAGAATCCGTTTTTTTCAAATTAAAGTGGACTTCTTGTTGATTGCAGCGGGGGATCAGAAGGTCAGTGTGATATAGTATGAGGACTTAAAGCATTACTCGCACTACTTAATCACACTACGATGCTTGAGGGGTTATATCTTTCGTGACGCGCAACGCGAACATTCTTTCATTTGATGAGGTCAAAGCCCATGGGGCTTTGTCGCCGCGCACGGTTTCCTCAAGGCGTTCTGCTCGTCCTTCTCGATTCGATCGTTCCGGTTCGTACTATATGGATGGTCCTGATCGTCCGGAATTCTCCCATGCATCTTACGCTGCTCAAACGAACAGGGATAGTGCACCTAGTCTACGCTCTGGTCGGGGCGCATCCTATGCGGGTGGCACCATGGGGCAGAATGGCATGTATGGCGTACCACGCCACAGCAAAGACGTTCGCTTCAACGAGCAGTCAAGGTTCGGTGGCGATTTCACGCGCTCCAGTGCTGCACGAACGCGCTCGGGTAATGTGGGTTCTAATCGCTGGGCTGCTCAAGGTGGCGGTGTCGTACGCGATCGTGGATATCTTTCTGGTGATGCACGTGCTCACGGGTATCAGGGCGATCATAACGAGGCGGATGTTGCCCATCGCTCAGATCGTTCAGCTGCGCAGGAAAAGCAGAGCATGTTCCAGCAGGCTCGGAAGCGTTTTCGTTCTGCAAAAGCGGACCGCGCATTCGAAAAGACCATTGGCCGCCGCGAAGCAAAGGCTCAGACCGAACAGGGGAGTCGTGCGGCTCTGTATGAAATGCGCATGGGATCGACTCATCGTAAGTCGGCGCGCATGCAAGATGAAGGCTCGAAACGAGGCTTCTCGCTTCCGTTCGCCATTCCGTTCGGGGGATCTCTTTCGGCTGCTGCCACGCGCGGTATTGTAGTGGCTGCCGTTGCGGTCTTTACGGTGTTCATGCTGTATCCGTCGTTCCAGAACTACTACATCGAAACACGCCAACTTCAGCAGCTTCAGGCTGAGTATGCTGCCTTGACTGACTACAATAGCCAGATGCAATCACAGATCGATTACTTGAATACCGATGCGGGGCTCGAGGATTATGCTCGTTCCGAATTGGGCTGGGTCCGCGAAAATGAGCATGTGGTAACGGTCGAAGGGGTTCAGTCTTCTACTAACGCTACTTCACAGTCCAATACCAAGAACGTCGGTGTTTTAAGTGAAAAGGTGCCTACGCCTGATACCTGGTATTCCGGTGCCTTGGATGTGTTGTTCGGTTATGGATCATAGGCCTATCGTGCATAATGCTCCTCAGCGTTGCGCTTCTATTGATATTGGCACCGTAACATGCCGTCTTCTACTGGCAGATGTTTTGGATGCCTCGTTGGTCGAACTGGAACGTCGATGCAACATTACTAACCTAGGTATCGGGGTAGATAAGACGGGCCTTTTGCGGGACGATGCGATCGACCGCGTGGTTTTCCAAGTCGCCGAATACGTCGATGTCGTGCGGACCTATATATCATCCGATCATCCTTCGATTCCCATAACGGCGGTAGCAACGAGTGCTGCTCGCGATGCTCAGAACGCTTCGGTGCTGATCGAGCGATTGCGCGAGTTGGGGGTAGAGCTCTCTGTTATTCCCGGTACGCGCGAGGCAGCTCTGTCGTTCAGGGGCGCATCGTGCGGGTATGAAGATGAGCATCTGATGGTCGTTGATATCGGCGGGGGTTCGACTGAGGTCGTATTGGGCACAGGTGGCGAAGCTCCGCAGTTCTCTCATTCGTTCAATATCGGATGCCGCCGCATGACCGAGCGATTCATGGCAGGCGATCCCCCTACTGAAAAAGAATGCAATGCGTTGCGCGCCTGGGTGCGTGGGGAGATGACCCCCGTTATTGTGCAGGCTCAAGCGCAGGGCTGTTCGATAGATCGCATTGTGGCAGTGGCGGGCACGCCCACGAGCGTAGTGGCGATCGATAAGCACATGGAGGTCTACGACTCCTCGCGGGTGCACGCTACGGAAGTGTCGCGTGAGACGCTTCAGCACATTTATGACGAGTTGCGTTCGTTGCCGCTGGAGCAACGTAAGATGGTAGTGGGTCTCGAGCCAGCGCGTGCATCGGTCATTGTTTCAGGACTTGCCATTTTGCTAGAGGTTCTCGACATCGTAGGTTGCAGTTCATTTACCGTTAGCGAGTCTGATATATTGCAAGGTATACTGCTTGCAATATATGCGTAGCTCAAATTCTTTTAAGCAGTCTTGCTGCGCAAGTCTTGCAAAGGAAGCATTTTGCTATGATAATAAACGCTTGTTTTACGAAGGTTTCGGGAGCGTGGCGGAATTGGCATACGCAGCGGACTTAAAATCCGCCGCCTTCGGGCTTGTGGGTTCGAGTCCCACCGCTCCTACCAGTTCTTCTGATGCAGGTGTTTTGAAGCAGTGCTTTTGGGCATCGTTTTACAATCGTTGGCAATACTCTAGTTTTCTCTTGGAAAGCGTTTGATATGACAGATATTTCCTCACACGTGCAATCCTTCAAACAAGCGTCTATCGATTTCGATACATTCTGCGATCAGTGTGCAAAGGAAGAGACCGGTAAAGGTTTTCCTGAACTGTTCGAGCAATATTTGAATCGCTTTGCAGACGAAGCAGGCGATATCATCAATACCTTCATTCCGAAGGGTTCTCACCTCGATATGGATCGTTATTTGTATGCTCCTTTGCGTACGTATAGCGAAAATGGCGGCAAGCGTCATCGTCCGCTTATCTGCATTGCGGCTTGTTCGGCAGTTGGTGGCGAACCGCTCCGTGCATTTTCCTCTGCTGCGGCGATCGAACATTTTCACACTGCCGCACTTATTCATGACGATATCGCTGATGATGCATCGTTGCGTCGCGGTGAGCCCTGCATGCATTTGACGGAAGGCGAGGGCCTTGCCATTAATGCGGGCGACCTTGCTCTGTCGATCGTCAACGGCATCGTCATGCGCGATCCTATTTTGGATGATTCATTGAAGGTGCGCGTTGCCATTGAATTGGTCTCTATGGCTCAAAGTACCGTTGAGGGCCAGGCGCTCGATATCGGATGGGCACGTGATGGCCGTTACGATATTACGCCTGAAGATTACCTGGTCATGGCTACCCATAAGACAGCGCATTATTCTGGTGCGGTTCCGTTGGCGGTCGGTGCCTTGGTCGGTGGCGGAACCGAAGAGCAGATCGAAGGTCTGCGTGTGTACGGCCTTGATACTGGATTGGCGTTCCAGATCCAGGATGATCTGCTTAACCTCGTTGGTACCAAAGAAGCTAAGGAAAAGGATTTCCGTAGCGATATTACCGAAGGCAAGCGTACCCTCGTGGTCGTTCATGCGCTTCAGCATTCCGATAAGCGTGACCGATTGATCGAGATACTCTCTTCGAAGGAAACCGATCCTGCAGTGCTTGAAGAAGCAGTATCCATTATGCGTGAAGCGGGTAGTATCGACTACGCACGTGAATATGCCGAACGACTTACCGCTAATGCGCAAGAGCGTCTGGCGGCCATCATTCCCGATTCGACTGCACGCCGCTTGCTTGTTTCTATGGCTAACTGGTTCGTCGATCGTTTGAAGTAGTGATTGAATATGGATCCGATCAAGAAGAACGATTCGGGTGCTGCGGTACTCGATGTGCAGCACCGATTGATAAAGGCGGGCTTTCTCGCTGAAGGTGAGGCAACGGGTGTGTTCGATGCGGGAACGGCGATGGCCATCACTCGGCTGTGTGCTCAATGCGGCATCGAAGTGCGCGATGAAGTCGATGATACGGTATGGTCGAAACTGGTCGATGAATCATTCGAGCTAGGTGATCGCAATCTGTTCCTGCGCGTTCCGTTCTTTCATGGACGCGATGTCCGTATTCTTCAGGAAGCTCTTTCGGCCTTAGGTTTTTCGTGTGGCGTGATCGATGGCATATTCGGTGCGCACACCGAGGATGCGTTGCGTCGTTTTCAACTCAATATGGGACTGCCTTCTGATGGCATCGTTGGCGCCTTCACGTTCCGTGCGCTTATCAATCTACAGCATTCCTGGAAAGGCAAGGATTCGTTCAGTGCGGCACCTCACGTAGGATTCGCTCGTGCAGCTGATGTGCTTGAATCGAATCTGATCTGCCTGTTCGGCGTGGGTGATTTCACCCGTTCGGTCGCGGCACGTATGTCTAACCTCGCTTTGGCAACGAGTCCCTCATCTAAGGTGACGAGTGCGGATTCGCTTTTGGTCGCTCCTGAGGAGGATATGCTCTTCGTTCAGATCCTCGTAGGGAACGAGCGACCGGCATCCGTTATTCCTATTGTTGAATTTGAAGACGAGGAATCCTTATCGGCGCGATTGAGTCAGGCGATACAGGCGACCGAGCATCATGCCCAGCGTGTTGCCGTCCGTCTTCCGAACGAAGGCTGGGAAGATGCGGGCGAGGCGCGTTCGGCTCAGCACTATGCCATCGTTCTGCTTGATGCGCTGTGTGGTGCCTTGTTGCTACTCGAAAAATAGAGCGCTCGAACTGGTATACTGTGGACGCATCGACAAACGAAGGGAAAGGCGTTCATGGAAGCATCAGCTTTGATCCTTGCTGCGGGTGCAGGTACCCGTATGAAATCGTCGAAGCCCAAAGTTGCGCATGAGGTTCTTGGTAAGCCTCTTGTCCGTTGGGTTGTAGATGCAGCACATGCTGCAGGCATTGAATCAGTCGTTACGATCGTCGGGCACGGTCGCAACGAAGTCGAACCGTTAGTAACTGATACTCGAACGGTCATCCAAGAAGAACAATTAGGAACGGCGCATGCCGTGCTCGCCGCTCGCGAAGCGCTTGCGGGGCGTAGTGGCTCTTTGGTGGTGCTGACGGGAGATTCGCCTCTTGTTCGTTCTTCCACTATCGAACATCTGATCCGTATGCGCGAAGAAGAGAACGCGGCCGTGGTCGTACTCACTATGCAGGCACAAGATCCTACGGGGTACGGTCGTATCGTCCGCGATGACGCGGGTGATGTTCTGGCGATCGTCGAGCAGAAGGATTGCACCTCTGAACAGGCGCTCATCACTGAATGTAATTCCGGGTTCTATTGCTTTGATATCGAGCTCTTGTTCTCCGCCTTGGAAGAGGTGTCGACCGACAATGCTCAGGGCGAATATTACTTAACCGATGTGCTGGGCATCGCGCGTGATCGCGGTCAGCGCGTATTGGCATGCGTCGCTGAAGACGCGGATGAATGTCTAGGGGTAAATTCTCGCAGCCAGCTCGCTCAGGCGGGTGCGGTATTGCAGAAGCGCATTAACGAAGCGCACATGGCCGCAGGCGTTACCATTATGGATCCGAATACTACGTGGATCGGCCCTGATGTCGTGATCGAGCAAGACGTTGAGGTTCTTCCTATGACGTTCCTGATGGGTTCGACATCCATTGCGACAGGCAGTGTGGTAGGCCCCAATTCTCGTTTGACCGATTGTGTTGTGGGTCCTGATTGCTCGCTTGAAGAAACGGTCGCCATCGAAGCCACGCTGGAATCGGGGGTAACGTGCGGCCCTCGCGCTTATTTGCGTCCGGGTACGTATATGTGCGAGAACTCCAAGGCGGGAACGCATGTGGAGATCAAGAAATCTACCATTGGTGCAGGATCGAAGGTCCCTCACTTGTCCTATATCGGCGACGCGACTCTGGGTTGTGACGTTAACATTGGCGCAGGGAGCATTACCTGTAATTATGATGGCAAGAAAAAATGGCCGACGGTCATTGGCGATAATTGCTTCGTTGGTAGCGACGTTATGATGGTCGCGCCCGTTAACCTTGGCGAGAACTCGCTTATCGGCGCCGGTTCAGTAATCACGAAAGACGTATCTGCGGGAGCTCTTGGTTTGGGTCGTGCCCGTCAGACGGAGATCGAGCATTGGAACGAGAGGAACAACAATGAGTAACATGACCAAGACCATGGCGATCTTCGCAGGTTCTACCTGCCCTGAACTTGCCGAAGAGATCGCTACGAGCCTGGGTACCACCCTTGGCAACGTCAAGCTTGAAAAGTTCTCCAACGGTGAGATCTACGCGCGCTATCTTGAAAGCGTTCGTGGTGCGGACGTATTCATCGTCCAGTCGACGTCTACGCCTAATGTGAACGAAGCGCTCATGGAGCTCCTTATCATGGCCGATGCGGCAAAGCGCGCTTCTGCACGTACGGTCAATGCGGTCGTTCCGTGCTATGGTTATGCTCGCCAGGATCGTAAGGCCGCTGCTCGCGAGCCCATTACGGCGAAGCTGGTTGCGAATCTCATGACGGTCGCAGGCATTACGCGCACCATCACGATCGATCTTCACCAGGGTCAGATCCAGGGCTTCTTTGATACTCCGGTAGACCACTTGACCGCATTGCCTATCTTTGCGGATTACTTCAAGAAGAAGGACATCGATCCTGAAAAGCTGTGCGTGGTAAGCCCTGACGTGGGACGTGCTAAGGCCGCGAAGAAGCTCTCCGATATGCTTCACGCCGACCTCGCCATCATGCATAAGGGCCGTCCTGGCCATAACAAGGCAGAGATCACTGCGCTCATCGGTGACGTTACGGGCAAGACCTGTATCGTGAATGACGACATGATCGATACGGCCGGTACGCTGTGCGCTGCAGTAGCGACCTTGAAGAACAAAGGCGCCGAAAAGGTGTACGTATGCGCAAGCCATCCGATCTTCTCGGGTCCTGCGTATGAGCGCCTTGAGAACTCTCAGATCGATGAAGTGGTGGTATGCAATACGGTTACGGTTCCTCAGGAACGTCAGACAGGCAAGATCACGGTCATTTCCGTGGCACCTTTGCTGGCGCGTGCCATCAACAATGTATACGCCAATGAATCGGTCGCCTCGTTGTTCGATCCAGAATTCGCTCTGTAGCCCATGCAAGTTATCGTTGGATTAGGCAACCCTGGCGAAGAATACGCTCACACCCGTCACAATGCGGGATTCGAGGTCATCGATCTGCTGGCTGAGCAGTGGGGCGTGTCCTACTGGAAGAACACCTGCGGTGCGTTGGTTGGTGAAGCGAAGTTCCGCAAACCGAACGGCGAAATCGAAAAGATCATCTTGGCTAAGCCTCAAAGCTTCATGAATCTATCGGGCGGACCTGTTTCGCACTTGTGCCGTGAATACGATGAAGTTCCGTCTGAGCTGATCGTCATTCATGATGAATTGGATATTGCGCCAGGTACGGTTCGTGTGAAGAGCGGCGGTGGCCATGCGGGTCATAATGGACTTCGTTCTATTATCGACAAGCTGGGTACTCGCGATTTCCTGCGCGTTCGAGTGGGTATCGGACGTCCTCCTGGAAAGATGAGCGTTGTTGATTTCGTTCTGCAGACACCGCGAAAAGATGCGAAGGATGAATTCGATGCCGCATGCCAATATGGCAGTGAAGCGGTTCGGTCGTTACTTGAAGTAGGGCTGCAGCGCACTCAGAACTCGTTCAATTCGTAGAAGGTTCTAACCGCTTATCATCAAAGGGCTTCTCTTGTTAAGGGAAGCCCTTTTCTTGTGCGACAATAGGGAGCGAGAAAACGTATGAGTAAGGTATAAGCTATGAGTGCGCGCATTAATCTGGCTACGGCTGACACGGCGGTAGCTCATCGTCTTGCAGACCAACTGAACCTCCCTTCGTTCATTGCGACCACCTTGGTGGCGCGAGGGGTCGATACGCTCGAAAAGGCAGAGCGGTTCTTGCATCCGTCCTTGGAAGAGGAATGGCTCGATCCGTATCAGATAGAAGGTATGGATGAAGCGGTCGATCGTATTGCCGATGCTATCCGTGGCGGTAAGCACATCTTGGTGTATGGCGATTTTGACCTTGATGGTGTTTCGGCTACTACGCTCATGACCCGCGGGCTGCGTGCATGCGGCGCGCAAGTCACCCCTTTCATTCCTTTGCGCTTCGAAGAGGGGTACGGCCTATCCGATGCATCGATCGAACGCGTGTCTTCGTATGAGCCCGATCTTGTCGTAACGGTCGATAATGGCATTGCAGCGAAACGAGAAGTCGCTATGTTGCTCGATCGCGGTATCGATGTCGTCATTACCGATCATCACGAACCGGCCGATCTGGTGCCGCAAGGGGTTCCGGTGGTAGACCCGAAATGCAGCGATGACCCCAGCGCTATTTTGGCGGGAGCAGGGGTCGCCCTCAAGGTCACCCAGGCGGTGGGATCGCGTTTCGGAAAGCCGAACCTATGGCGTGAGCTCATCGATCTAGCAACGCTGGGAACAGTTGCCGATCTTATGCCCATGCGAGACCAGAACCGTGCATTGGTGAGCGAAGGTCTGCGCATGATCAACGATGATCCCCGTCCCTGTATCGCCGCATTGTTGGGGGAGTCGGGCTTTGCCGATAAACCTGTCACGTCATCTAACCTGAGCTTTACGCTCGTGCCTCGTTTGAATGCGGCGGGACGCATGGGTAACGCGCAACTTGCGCTCGATCTATTGCTCTGTGACGATTTCGCCGATGCGGCTCATCTGGCATCAGAACTTGAAGATACCAACACGCGCCGTCGTGCTATTGAGGTCGAATTGGCCGATGTCGCTTCGGCTCAGGCAGAGCAAGTATTCAAGGGCCAGCGCGCTTTAGTGGTCGCCGGCGAAGGTTGGCATGAAGGCGTCAAGGGCATCGTCGCATCGCGTTTGGCGAATCGCTATGGGGTTCCTACGCTTCTATTCACGATCGAAGGCGATGAGGCGCACGGATCGGGCCGTAGTGTTGGAGAAGTGAATCTGTTCCAGGCGGTGTCCCAATGCCAGGATCTTCTCGTGCGCTATGGTGGTCATCATGCGGCAGTGGGCGTTACGCTCAAGGCGGATAAGATCCCGGAATTCACTGAGCGGCTTTGCTCCTATATGGATGCTCTTCCACCTGAGGATTTCATTCCTCGGATCGATGTGGATGCAGTAGTCGATCTATCGGAGCTCGTTCTGGCCAATGTTGAAAAGCTCGATATGCTCTCTCCCTTCGGGCAGGAAAATCCCAGCCCTCATTTTCTGGCTCATGGGGTCATGATGGCGGGAGGAAGAGCGGTCGGCGTTGATAAGAACCACCTATCGTGTACTCTTTCCGACGGGATCCATTCTCTCAATTGCATCATGTTCCATTGCGCGGAGGTCGCCGATCTGCTCAATTGCGCATCGGCGCTCGATGCGGTGTTCGAGCTTCAGGTCGATACCTGGAAGGGTAGGCGTTCGGTAAAGGCGGTCGTGTCTTCATTGGCGCCTCTTGAGCCATGCACTGCCCTAGAGGCATGTTTAGGCGATGAGGATAAGAACTTCTTATCGGGACTCATTGCGACGGGCGACAATGATCGAAACGATGAGGATCTCAATGCCTGGGAGGGCAGTATGTCCGATCGGGCCTTGTGGCAAGAGCGCGCACAAAGCGATCCTCGGGCGTTCCGAGAAGATCTGATCGGGGCCTTTCTGGGCGATCGGGGGGAACTGCATTCGGCTCAGCAAGAAGCGCTTGATCATCTTGATGAGGGCAAGTCGGTCTTCGCGGTGATGGGAACCGGTCGCGGTAAGTCCCTTGTTTTTCATATCCACGCGGCAGAACTTGCCCTTGCGAAGCAGAAGCCGAGCCTATTCGTCTATCCACTACGTGCGCTCGTTGATGATCAGGAGTTCCACCTGACGCGCACGTTGGGTTCGTTCGGTATGCAGATCCGCGTGCTCACAGGGGCTTCGACCCCTGAAGAACGAGCTGCTACTATGAGCGGCCTGGCTCGTCGTGAAATAGATATCGTCCTCACCACGCCAGAATATCTTGACATTCATGCCGAGGAATTCGCTCAGGCGGCTTCAATGGGGTTCGTGGTCATTGATGAGGCTCATCATGTAGGAACTTCGAAGGCAGGTTTTCGCGAAGCGTATACTCGTCTAGGGAACGCTCTCGGACGGTTGGGCCATCCCCAGGTGCTGGCATTAACGGCAACAGCAGATGCAGGTATAGCCGAAGATATCCGCGCGACCCTGCAACTTGATGAAATGGTGCTCGATGATACCGAACGCAAGAACCTCTTCATCATCGATCAGCGTAATAGCAAACGACGTGAGCGTTATCTGGCGAGCTTGGTGGCGCAGGGCGAGAAAACGCTCATCTACGTTAATTCGCGCATGGAAACAATAGCGCTGGTGCGCAAGCTGCGTAAGCAAGAGCCGCACATTGCATCGCTGATCGGCTTCTATAATGCGGGCCTCTCGCGAGCAGAACGGCAACGCGTCGAATGTTTGTTCCGTGAGGGTGGCTTGCAGGTCCTGGTCGCAACATCCGCTTTCGGGGAGGGGATCGATATTCCAGGAGTGCGCCATGTGGTGCTGTATCACTTGCCCTTCAGTGAAGTCGAATTCAACCAGATGAGCGGACGTGCGGGACGAGATGGGAGTGATGCGCAGATCCATCTTCTGTTCGGAAAAGCGGACGCCGAGCTCAATGCGGAACTGCTCGAAGAGACAACGCCCGACCACGATGGGATGGCGCAGATCTATCGAGGTCTCCGAGGCGCTCAGCGCATGCAGGGCGATTCGTTCTTCGAGTTGGACGAACAGGGGATAGCTCAAAGCGCCAGCCGTTTGCTGGGTGCTTCGATATCCGCTGCGCAGGTTCGCTCAGGAATAGCGGTATTCGAAGAACTGGGGCTCCTTGAGACCAAGTGCGCACATGCCGGAACGACTGAAAAAGTAGACTGCGGTATCGTGCAAGCTCATGCTGTTCAGAGCGTATATGTCGTAGACTATAAGGGTAAAGTCGAATTGAGTGATAGCGTACGGTATCGCGAGGGGTTAGACGAATTCGACTCATTCATGACATTTAAGGATTGGGTGCTTTCGAGCCCTGCAGATCAGCTGCAGGATCGCATCAGGCATCCTTTGCTTCCACATACTGATCATAGGGAAGGGAGGTAGAACCATGGCGAGTACTTCACAAGATCATCCAATGGGACTTGTCGTTCCGTCGGTCGATCCCACCATTGAATCATCCACTTCCGCGCCAGTCGGCTCTGACCTTCTTGAACGGTTCAATGCGCTCGAAGAACTAACTTCAGGATATCTTGACGATGGCGATAAAGAACTGCTCGAGCGAGCGTTTCGGTTCGCGGAAAAAATGCACGCGGGCCAGAAGCGCAAATCGGGCGAGGCGTTCGTGATCCATCCTGTAGAGGTGGCCATCATCTTGGCTGACCTCCATATGGATGCGGAAACGCTGTGCGCGGCGTTGCTGCATGATACCGTCGAAGACACATCGGCCACTAAAGAACAGGTAACGGATCTGTTCGGCGAATCGGTCGCCGATCTGGTCGATGGCGTGACGAAGATCACCAAGATCGAAGTAGAAACGCTTTCCGATGAACAGGCGGAAACGTTCCGCAAGATGCTCATCGCCATGAACAAGGATATTCGCGTTGTGGTCATCAAGCTCGCCGACCGCTTGCATAATATGCGTACGCTTTCTGCACTGCGTGAGGATAGGCGTATCTTTAAAGCGCGCGAAACACTCGAGATCTATGCTCCTATTGCCCATCGTTTGGGAATCAGTTCCATCAAATGGGAATTGGAAGATCTTGCGTTCTTCTATCTTGAACCTACTAAATTCAAGCAAGTCTCCCGCATGGTCGCCGAAACGCGACGTGAGCGCGAAGAATACCTGGAGACCATCATCTCCATTCTGCATGGAGAGATGGATAAGATCGGGGTCTCGGCGCAGATCATGGGTCGGCCCAAGCACCTGTATTCCATTTATCAGAAAATGGCCAAGCGCAGAAAAGGTTTCTCGGAGATCTACGATCTCAGTGCGGTACGCATTATCGTCGACACGGTAAAGGACTGCTATTCGGTGCTTGGCGCGGTACATAGTTTATGGCACCCCATGCCAGGGCGCTTCAAAGACTACATCGCCATGCCTAAATTCAATATGTACCAAAGCCTTCACACGACGGTCATTGGTCCGACGGGTCGTCCTCTTGAAGTGCAGATCCGCACTGAAGAGATGCACCGCATGAGCGAATATGGCGTTGCAGCTCATTGGCGCTACAAGGAAAAGGGCGGCAAGGGTTCCGATTCCTTCGATAAGCAGATCGCATGGTTGCGCGAAATGGTCGACTGGCAGGACGAAACGAAGGATTCTCGCGAGTTCCTGAAGTCGCTCAAGACCGATCTCGATCCCAAGGAAGTGTTCGTCTTCACGCCTAAAGGCAAAGCGATGAGCTTGCGTTCTGGGTCGACGCCGGTCGATTTCGCCTATGCTATCCATACCGAAGTAGGCCATCATTGCGTTGGTGCGAAGGTCCATGGATCTATCGTGCCACTGAATTATCAGCTCCAGATGGGCGATCGCGTTGAGATCCTTACCCAAAAGAGCGCGACTCCTTCCCGCGACTGGCTGAATATCGTCAAGACCCCGTCTGCCCGCTCGAAGATACGCTCGTATTTCTCGAAGATGAGCCGTTCGGATGATCTGCAAATGGGTCGCGATAAACTTCAGCGCGAGATGCGCAAGCATGGCTTGGGAATCTCTTCGGCGCAGAGCATGCGTGCCATGAAGCAGGTGGCTGATGCTCTGGGCTTAAAGAGCGCTGATGATATGCTGGTCAACATCGGATCAGGCAAAGAGAACCCCATACATGTGGCGAATCGCATGCTGAAGATCTTGGTCGATACGGGTACTGAAGATGCCAATAAGCCCCTCGTGGGCATGTCTGCATCTTCGACGGGAAAGATGCCTCCCATGCTCACCAGCGTGAAGCGCCCTAAGAAGCACGAGACCCATGCCTCCAATGGTGTTGTTGTGCGTGGTATCGATGATGTGCTCGTTCGTCTTTCGCGTTGTTGTAACCCGGTGCCGGGGGATAAGATCATCGGATTCGTTACGCGTGGTCGTGGTGTATCGGTCCACCGCGAGAACTGTCCCAATGCGGTTGAGTTGAAACAGCATCCAGAGCGCATCATCGAAGTGTTCTGGGAAGATAGCGTCCCTGATGCCGTATTCAATGTGGAGATCATGATCGAAGCGCTCGATCGTTTGAACTTGCTGATCGATGTTGCATCGGTCTTGTCAGAATATGGTGCCAACGTTCTGTCCGTTTCGTCCATGACCCACCGTGATGGCATGGCGGAAATGCGGTTCTTGTTCCAGGTCTCTGATATCAGCACTATTGATCGAATTTTGAATAAATTACGTTCTGTTGAAGGAGTATTCGATGCGCATCGTATGATGCCAGGAACATCATCGAAGAAATAGCGAGCGAAGGGGAGCTCATGAAGATCCAAGTAAAACGTAACGGACGCACGTATGTGGTGACGGGTGCCTGTGTTGATATTGAATATCAGGTGCTCGGTCCTGTCGCGAACAATACTTTCGTCGTATCCGATGGGACAACGACGTTCGTGGTGGACCCGTCTCATGATGCTGATGCCATCATTGGCATGCTTGGCGGTCGAAAGCTCGATGCTATCGTGGTCACCCACCATCATGCTGATCATACGAGCGCACTGAAGGCCCTTAAAGACAAAACGGGAGCGCCCGTATACGCTTCGGCTATCGATACGCCTACTATTGAGAACCAGCCCAATGTTGATTTCCCGCCTGCGGAATCTTGCAAGGTCGACTTTATGGTAAAGGACAAGGATACGGTCAAGTTGGGGTCGATGGCCTGGAAGGTCATTGCAACGCCCGGCCATACGCCTGGCGGTATCTGCCTGTTCCTTGAATCCGATAAGGGCAAGTACCTTGATGGTGCTAATGTGCTTATTTCAGGTGATACCTTGTTCTGCGGCTCGATCGGTCGTACCGATTTTGAAGGGGGTAGCGAACGGCAAATGCGCGCATCGCTCAAGCGTCTTTCTCAGCTACCTGATGATACCTTGGTATTGCCAGGTCATAATTCCTTAACTACCATTGCTGATGAGCAGCGCCGCGTTTTCCGCTATTTCTGCTAGGGGGAACGGGGCTGTTCATATAAGCCATATGAACCAGGTATATGTTGTTGAAATAAGAATGGGCTAAGGCTAGCTTGGCTCCGATCGCATCAGGGGGACCGTAATGGCGAAACTAACCAAAAAAGATAAGAAAAAGAAGAAATTCGATTACTACGATGCGTTCGAAACACAGGCTTCCATCGCAGTGAAAGAAGCGCGTCTTTTGAATCAGATCGTCAGCGATTTTGATTCCGTTGAGGATGTGGAGGCATGTCTCGAGCGGGCTCATGCGCTTGAACGCGAAGTGGATGAGGTGTGCCACAGCATTTCCGACGTTCTTATTTCCGATTTCGTTACCCCGATCGACCGAGAAGACATTATGTCCATTGCGCAAAGCCTTGACGAAGTCATCGATCGCACGGAAGAGATCATTCAGCGCTTCTATATGTACGATATTCATTTCATGCATGAAGACGCACGCACGTTCGTGAAGCTCATCGTGCGTTCGTGCGAGGCATTGTCCGAGGCCATGGAGGATTTCCGCAACTGCAAAAAGTCCGATAAGTTCAAGGCCCTCGTATATCGAGTGAACGAGCTCGAGGATGAGGCTGACGAGCTGTATATCAAGATCATTCGCGATCTGTACACCAAAGAGCGTGAGCATCCGATGCGCGTTATGGTATGGACGCGTCTGTTCGACATCATGGAGGACTGCGTCGACCAATGCGAACTGGTCGCCACTAAGATGAATACGGTCATGGTCAAGTACGCTTAAAGCCCACCGTAGCGCAAAATGGCTCGCTGGAATCGGCGGGCATGTTCAGCAACCAAAAGCCCTCGAATCGCTCAAACCCCTTGTGCGGTTCGGGGCTTTTCTTGTGCCCTTAGTCCGCTTGCCGCGTCTGAAGCCCTCTTGACCTGACGAGGATGAGGCTTTTTGCTAATATATATCCGTTGTTCTCACGTAATTACGTAAGAAAGAAGCTCATGTCTTTAATAGTTTCAAAATTCGGCGGCACTTCGGTTGCTTCCCCCGAGCGAATCAAAAATGTAGCAAAACGTCTTATTGCCATGAAGCAAGAAGGCAATGATGTCGTAGCGGTCGTATCTGCTATGGGTAAGACCACCGACGAATTGGTCGGTCTGGCGGCGGCCCTGAACGATCATCCTTCTAAGCGCGAAATGGATATGCTTTTATCCACCGGTGAACAGGTGAGCATGTCTCTTTTGGCAATGGCCATTCAGGCGCTCGGCTACAATGCGGTCAGCTTCACCGGTTGGCAGGCAGGCATTACGACCGATAGCGTGTTCTCGAGCGCGAAGATCGAAGATATCGATGCTGAGCGTATTCGCGGAGCACTTGCAACGGGTGCTATCGTAGTGGTCGCTGGTTTTCAGGGTCTTTCAGGCGAAGGTGACATCACCACTCTCGGCCGCGGTGGTTCTGATACGACCGCCGTTGCGCTGGCTTGTGGCATCGGCGCTGATGTGTGCGAGATCTACTCGGATGTGGAAGGTATCTACACCGCAGATCCGCGTGTTGCTCCTCGTGCACGTAAGCTCGGCTGCATTTCGTATGATGATATGCTCGAGCTTTCCAGCGGTGGTGCGGGTGTTCTTCAGTCACGCGCGGTGGAATTCGCTCGCAAGTATAACGTGGTAATTCATTCTCGTTCTGCCTTCTCTGATGCGGAAGGCACGCTTATCAAGGAGGTTGTTCCTTCCATGGAGCAGGCAGTTATTTCCGGTATTGCACACGACACATCCGAAATGAAGATCACACTGCGTGGTCTGCCTGATGAATTGGGCATGGCAGCGCAGGTATTCTCCATTCTGGCTGGCAACAACGTATCGGTCGATATGATCATTCAGAACGTGACTACGGATGGCAAGGCGAACATTTCCTTTACCTTCCCCGGTTCCCAGAAGGAACAGGCTCTTGCTGCGGTAGACCGCATCGTTCAGAAGTACGATGCTCAGGTTCTGGAGGACGAGAATATCGCTAAGGTATCCTTGGTCGGTACGGGTATGAAGTCGAGCCCTGGCGTTGCAGCTAAGGCGTTCGGCGCTCTGGCGGAGAACCACATTAACATTCTGATGATCTCTACCAGCCCTATTCGCATTTCGGTCGTTGTTGAAGCGAGCCAGGTTCAGGCGGCAGTGCGTTGCTTGCATACGGTATTCGGCTTGGATTCCGATAGCGTATTCGAGGAAACCCAGCTTTCTCCTGAAGAGATCGCCGCGAAAATGGCGAAGGGCCGCTAGTGCTATTTCCTCATTACTGGGCTCAAGTGCACAGCGCTATGGTCTAGTCAGATGGTTCAAAAGATCCCCTGTCCGTCAGGGGATCTTTTTTAGTGGGTGACGACAATTCGAGGCGTTCTTCAGGTATTTTTCCCTGTGAGCGGCAGTTTATGCCAGTGGGGGAATTTAACGAACGGGGGACTTGCATCGTAGTATGATGATGTCCAATATCACCAATCAAAGGAGCTCTTATGGCCTGGACGAAAGAAATACCTGCTAATCCTGTTGTTGCAGTAGCTGGCGCAACGGGTGCGGTCGGTCATGAATTTCTTGAGGTACTGCATGACCTCGATTTCCCTGCATGCGAAGTGCGTGCTCTCGCATCGAAGCGTTCAGCGGGTAAGAAGCTTCCGTTCAAGGGATGCGGTCAGGTTCCAGCTGGTGAATTGACCGTTCAGGAAATGACCCCTGAATCGTTCCAGGGCGTTGATATCGCTTTGTTCAGCGCTGGTGCTGGTGTGTCGAAGGAAATGCGCCAGGCGGTAGTCGATGCAGGCGCTGTTATGATCGACAATTCCAGTGCGTTCCGCATGGATGAAGATGTGCCCCTGATCGTTCCTGAGGTCAATCCGCAGGACGTTTCGTGGCATAACGGTGTGATCGCCAACCCCAACTGTTCTACCATTCAGATGGTCGCTGCATTGAAGCCCCTGTATGATCTGTCGCGTATCACGCGCGTTGTGGTATCCACCTATCAGGCGGCATCTGGTGCAGGTGCTAAGGCTATGGATGAACTGTATTCTCAGACACGTCAGTTCCTCGATGGCGAAGAGCTGACCGTTGATGCGTTCGCTCATCAGATCGCCTTCAACTGCATTCCTCATATCGATGTCTTTTTGGATGATGCTTCCACGAAGGAAGAGTGGAAGATGGTCGTTGAAACCAAGAAGATCATGGGAGACGAGAACATCCAGGTAGCAGCAACCTGTGTTCGTGTTCCGGTGCTTCGCTGCCATGGCGAATCCATCAATGTTGAATTCGAAGGGCCCGTGAGTGTCGAAGATGCGCGTGCTGCGCTTGAGGCTGCACCGGGCATCACGGTCATGGATGATACAGCCAATAAGGTATACCCCATGCCTGGTTTGCTTGCGGGCACCAATGGCGCTTATGTGGGTCGCTTGCGCAAGGATCCTTCGGTTGAGAACGGCATTGCGTTCTGGAACGTTGCTGACCAGATCCGCAAGGGTGCTGCCCTGAATGCTGTTCAGGTCGCACAGCTTTTGCTGCCTCAGGAATAAGCGAACACGCGCAAATCAATAACGCCAAGGAACCCCGCGGGAACGCGGGACTCCTTTAGGTAGCGGATCAAAACGAAGGTCTCGGCACTGTACCGGGGCCTTCATTTGCGTCGTCTAGGAGCTTTATTTGGCTGTGCGCTCTCGTTCGATCAGTTGGTGCTCTTGTGTGTTCGTGATCGTTGGAATGTATAAGGGCGGAGCCTTGGAATCAAAGGAAGGGCTTAACATCGGCAAGAGGAGCCACTGTGATGGATCCACAGTATTCGTGCGATCCTGGAGCGCAGAGTCCCGTTTTGAGGCAGATCATGGTCACGGTGCGGTCAGCCTTCACGCAAGGATTCGCCACATCGCCGGTCTGAGCATTAAATCCGCTGGGAACATCAGCGGCAACGACGCACGCGGTGGAGCGTTTTTTATGGTTCGCGCTTTTGATCCACGAAGCGAACGGCTCACGAACGGCATCGCCCGTGAACCCGGTCCCCAACAGCGCATCAATAATAACATCGGCGCGCTGAAGGCATTCATCGACTTCTTTCTGGTCGGGGTCAACCAGAAGGGATACGGATGGGTCATCCATGAGCGTTTCTTCGAGATCGCAGGCCGTTGTGTGGGCGGGCTCTGCGGTCAATTCATGTGCTGAGCGCGGGGTGATGACGTCTATGAGATAGCCGGCTTTTCGCAAGTAGTCGGCCGCCACCCATCCATCACCGCCATTATTGCCGTAGCCGCATAGAACAGCAACATGCGAATCGCTTGGTGCGATAGTTCGTTCTTGGAGGATCTGCTGGACCTCGCGTCCGAGGAAGCACCCTGCGCGATGCATGAGTTCGTATAAGGAAGTGCCTGCGGCAGCGATACGCTGTTCAAGGGCGACCACTTCGGCGACATCAAGAACGGGCGCGTCAATGGAGCCGACCTCTGAAACGATGGTGTGATCGTGAGAAGTGATGGGTGATGGGATCATGACGCGCCCTCCTTGTTCGTGGTGTGCAAATACTATGTTATGAAATAGCCTGCTTCATGGTGCGAACGTATTCTTCTATGTAGGAAACGCAGTCTTTGCCGTGTTCGGCGCAAAGCTTCACGATCGCACTTCCTACGATAACACCATCGCTTACCTGTGCCATTGTTCGTGCTTGTTCGGAAGTGGAAATACCGAAGCCGATGGCGCAAGGGATATCCTTTGTCTGCTTGACTAAGGAGACCATAGCACCGATATCAGTGGTAATGGTCTTACGCACGCCGGTCACTCCGAGCGATGATACGCAATAGACGAATCCATGAGACGCCTGCGCGATCGTGGAAATGCGCTCATGCGAGGTGGGCGCGATCATGGAGATGCGATCGATGCCAACTTTGGCGAAAGGTCCATCGAATTCTTCGGACTCTTCGAAGGGAACGTCGGGCAGGATGACGGCGTCGATGCCGAGTTCAGCTGCGGTTCGAGCGAACCGTTCTATACCGTAAGAGAACACCACGTTGGCGTAGGTCATGAATGCGAGGGGAATCGAGGTGTTCTTGCGTACGCGTTCTACCATGGCGAATACTTTGTCGGTGGTGCATCCAGCGGCAAGTGCGCGGTCGTTCGCTGCCTGAATGACGGGCCCTTCGGCGGTCGGATCGGAAAAGGGGATGCCTAATTCGATCAGATCGGCGCCGGCTCGCTCCATAGCGTAAATGAGGGCCTCGGAAGTTTCGAGGTCGGGGTCTCCGCAAGTGATGAAGGGGATGAAAGCTTTTCCGTGTGCAAAGGCGTGGGCGATATTACTCATCGATGTTCTCTCCTCGATAACGGGCGATGGCGGCGCAGTCTTTGTCGCCGCGACCGGACAGGGTGATGACAATGGTTTGGTCGGGATTCATGGTGGGCGCCAGCTTGCGTGCGTAAGCTACTGCATGAGCGCTTTCGATGGCGGGGATGATGCCTTCTAGGCGCGAGAGGTACTCGAAGGCATCGACTGCTTCCTCGTCGGTTACGGGAACGTATTCCGCACGCTTGCTGTCGAATAGGGCGGCATGCTCGGGGCCGATGCCGGGATAGTCAAGGCCGGCGGAGATGGAATACACGGGGGCGATCTGGCCATGCTCGTCCTGGCAGAAATAGCTCTTCATGCCATGGAAGATGCCGAGCTTACCCGTTGCAATGGTGGCTGCGGTTTCCGCAGTGTTGACACCTCTGCCCGCTGCTTCGCATCCGATAAGACGGACCTCGGAATCTTCGATGAAGTTGTAGAACGAACCGATGGCGTTCGATCCACCGCCTACGCAGGCCATGACGACATCAGGAAGTTTTCCTTCGATCTCAAGCATCTGCTCTTTTATCTCAGCTGAAATGACCGCCTGGAAATCGCGCACCATCATAGGAAAGGGGTGCGGTCCCATGCAGGAACCCAGACAGTAGTGGGTGTCATCAATGCGATTGGTCCATTCACGGAACGTCTCGCTTACGGCGTCTTTGAGCGTGGCGGTGCCGCTTTCTACGGCGTGGACCTCTGCTCCTAGAAGGCGCATCTTGTAGACGTTGAGGGCTTGTCGTTCGGTGTCTTCGCGACCCATGAATACCACGCATTCCATGTCGAGCAGCGCTGCGGCGGTGGCGGTGGCCACTCCATGTTGTCCTGCTCCGGTTTCGGCAATGAGGCGGGTCTTGCCCATCTTCTTCGCTAAAAGCGCTTGGCCCAGCACGTTGTTGATCTTGTGCGCGCCGGTGTGGTTCAGGTCCTCGCGTTTGAGGTATATCTTCGCACCACCTAGGTCGTTGGTCATGCGCTGCGCGAAATACAAACGCGAAGGTCGGTTGGCATACGAATTAAGCAGTTGCGACAATTCACGCTTGAAATCGGGGTCGTCTTTGAAACGTTCGTATGCTTCTTCGAGTTCCAATACGGCATTCATGAGGGTTTCGGGGATGTATTGGCCACCGTGGATGCCAAATCGTCCTTGTGTCATCAGTTGCTCCTAACTGCATGTATAGCTTCGTGTATCTTGTGTTCGTCTTTGTGTCCGTCTGTTTCGAGCCCACTGCTCAGATCGACGCCCCACGGGTGGACCTGCGCTATGGCCTGGGCAATGTTGCCAGGGTCGAGGCCTCCTGCGAGGAAGAACGGTCGCGTACCTTCCGGGATGGATTCCCAGTCGAAGGTCCTGCCACTTCCACTTCCGCTATCGAGGAGGATCATGTCGGCTATGCTGCTGCTCAATCGCGATCGGCTGAAGGCGTCGTTCATCTGGAAGGCCTGAATGAGCGGAACGCTACTGTGGCGTTTGAGCTCTTTGATGTAGCCCGCATCTTCGTGACCATGAAGCTGCAGTGCATCGAAGTGCCCCGATTCGGCAAGGGCGATGGCGCTCGACAGTGGTTCGTCAACCAGGACCCCTACTGCGAAGATGTTCGGATCTAGCAGCTCCACCAATTCGGCTTGCTGCTGCGGGGTTATCGTGCGCTTGCTCTTGGCCACATTGATGATGAAGCCGCAGAACTCGCTTTGCGCTTGGTTGGTCATTTTGATGTCGATCGCGCGCGTCATTCCACATAGTTTGATGCGTGGAGCGGCGCCCTCAGTTTCGAACAGCTGCTGAAGTGCATTGCGACGAGAGGGGGTGTTGCGCTTCATTCGTCATCACCATTTGGGCTGGTGCGCGGATCGCTGGTGGGTAGGGCGCTCTTCAAATGATCGAGCATGCTCTTCTTGTCGGGGCTGCGCATGAGGGTCTCGCCGATAAGCACCGCGTCGGCTCCTATGCGTGCTAGGTCCGCGACATTCTGCGGGGTCTTGATGCCGCTTTCCGAAACGAAGAGCACCTCTTCATCCACTAACGACCGCAAAGCAAGGGCGTTTTCGGTGTTCACTTCGAACGTGGAAAGGTCACGGTTGTTCACGCCGATGATGCGGGCACCCGCTGCCTGCGCTCGTGCTATCTCATCAGGGTCGTGGGCCTCTACCAAGGCGGACAATCCCAATTCATGAGCAAGGGTAAGGTATTTGGCCAAGTCATCGTCATTCAAGATAGAACAGATGAGCAGTACGGCCGAAGCGCCTAGTGTTTTCGCCTCGTAGACCATACGCGCATCAACGACGAAATCCTTGCGCAGGATGGGTATTGATACTTCCTGGGCAATGGCTTTCAGATAGGCGTTCGACCCCTCGAAATAATAGGGTTCGGTCAGGCATGAAATAGCCTGTGCACCCGCACGTTCATAATCACGTGCGATATTCAGGTAGTCGAATACGGGGTCGATGATGCCCTTAGAAGGGGAGGCCTTTTTCACTTCGCAGATGAACGACGGCGCCTCCTGTGAAAGAGCGTGTTCGAAAGGGAAGGCAAAGGGTCCTTCTGCGAGTTCAGCTGTCGCACGAGCGCGTGCTTCTTCGATGATGGCTTCATCGGGAGTGACGGCGCGCTCTTGCGCAATGCGTTCGCGGGTTCGTTCGGCGATAGTATCAAGGATGCTCATCGGTTGCTCTCCTTGATGAATTCTTCGAGTTTTGCAGCGGCCTTTCCCTCATCGATCAGGCGTTCTGCCAGGCGTACGCCTTCGACTATGGTGTCGACAGCTCCGGTGATGTAGAGGGCAGCGCCAGCATTCAGGCAAACGGCATTGCGTTTTGGGCCGCGATCGGTGCCATTGATGATGGCGCGCGTGATGGCGGCGTTGTCTTCAGGGTTGCCGCCCACCAGGTCTTCTTTGGCGCAGCGGGCATAGCCGAAGTCTTCAGGGGTGATCTCATACGACTGGAACCATCCGTCTTTGATCTCGCAAATGCTGGTGGGCGCGGAAAGCGATATCTCATCCAAGCTGTCCTGGCCGTATACCACCATGCCGCGGCGAACACCCAGCTTCATCATGACTTGGGCAAGAGGCTCTACGAGTTCTTTGTCGTAGACCCCCATGAGTTCCATATTGGCTCCGGCGGGATTGCTCAAGGGGCCGAGGATGTTGAACACGGTGCGGATACTCAGTTCCTTGCGCACGGGTGCGACGTATTTCATGGCGATGTGGTAGTTCTGGGCGAACAGGAAGCAGATGTCGATCTTTTTGAGGAGCTCAGCGCTTCGCTCGGGTGTTAGATCGATGTTGACGCCGAGTGCTTCCAGTACGTCGGCGGCGCCGCACTTCGACGACGCGGCACGGTTGCCATGCTTTGCCACGGGCACTCCGGCGGCGGCGATGACCAGTGATGCGGTAGTGGAGATATTGAACGAATTCGATCCATCGCCACCGGTTCCCACGATTTCAAGCACATCCATATCGTGGAGCAGCTTGACGCAGTGGGTGCGCATACCTGCGGCGGATGCGGTGATCTCATCAATGGTCTCGCCCTTCATGGCGAGCGCGGTCAGGTAGGCTGCCATTTGAACAGGGGTCGCATCACCGCTCATGATCTCATCCATGACGGCTTCGGCTGTTTCGTAAGAAAGGTCCTGCTTGTTCGCGACGGTTTGTATTGCTTCTTTTATCATGTGATGCTCCTTATTCATTGGTGTGGCTTGCGGTGATGAAGTTGTTCAGAAGGGTCTTCCCTTCGGGGGTCATGATCGATTCAGGGTGGAACTGCACGCCATAGGTGGGGTGAGTGCAGTGCTCGACGGCCATGATCTCGCCTGCGCAGTGGGCGGTTACACGCAGATCGGAAGGCAGCGTTTGCGCCTCTGCGGTAAGGGAGTGATAGCGCGCGACTGATAGATGCGGAGAAAGGCCCGTGAACAGAGTGGACGTGGTGTCCGCTTCGATCCGTGATGCCTTGCCGTGTACCAGTTCATGAGCGTGAACGATGCGACCGCCAAATGCTTCGCATATTGCTTGGTGGCCAAGGCAAACTCCCAGCAGGGGGATCTTACCGGAGAACGCACGGACCACATCAAGGCATATGCCGGCATCGCTGGGGCGTCCCGGTCCGGGAGAAAGGACGATGGCATCGGGTGCCATAGTGGCGATCTCATCGATCGTGATGGCGTCATTGCGCTTTACCACTATGTCTTTCTCAATGGTCCCTATCAGCTGATAGAGGTTGTAAACGAAGCTGTCGTAGTTGTCTATGAGGAGTATCATCGCAGGCCTTTCTGTGCTTTGCGAAGAGCGTCGATGACTGCTCCTGCTTTGTTCTGACATTCTTGGAATTCAGATGCGGGGTCGCTATCGGCTACGATGCCTGCTCCTGATTGCACGCAAACGGTGCCGTTCTTTTTGTAAGCCAGACGAATAGCGATGCAGATATCCATATTGCCGGCAAGGTCGAGGTAACCCAATGCTCCGCCGTATATGCCGCGAGGGGTGTTCTCCAGTTCATGGATGATCTCGCATGCACGGACCTTGGGTGCACCGGAAAGTGTGCCGGCGGGAAGAACGGAATCTACGGCGTCGATGGCGTCGTAAGAGGGATCGAGGGTACCCGTGACGGTTGATCCGATGTGCATGACGCGGGAAAAGCGCAGTACGTCCAAGTAGTTCTCCACGTGAACTGATCCCGGAGCGCAAATACGGCCAAGATCGTTTCGTCCCAGGTCGACGAGCATGTTGTGTTCGGCGAGCTCTTTTTCATCATGGAGCAGCTCAGCTTCTAGACGTGCGTCTTCTTCGGGGTTCGCTCCGCGGGGGCGCGTCCCGGCAAGAGGGAAGGTGTAGAGCTGGTCTTTCTCTAGACGAGTAAGGGTCTCAGGTGATGCGCCGGCGATCTCGATATTATCGCTGGTGAAGTAGAACATGTAGGGTGAGGGGTTCTCGCAGCGAAGCACGCGATACGCATCGAACAGGCTTCCGCTCGCTGAAGCGAACAGGGGGTTGGAAAGCACGACCTGGAAGATGTCGCCTTCGTAGATGTGATCCTTTGCGCGCTGCACCATGGCGCTGAACTCTTCCTGGGAGAAGTGCGGGGTGGGATCGGTGTGCAGCTGAAGTGGTTCGAAGGACTTGCGTGCGCCGTTTAACAGAACATCTTCGATACGATCGAGTTCATCTTGAGCGCGTTGATACGACTCATCAATCTTCTGTGTATCGACGCCGGTGATCAGGATGATCTTCTGGCGATAGGAATCGAAGGCAATGATCGTATTGAACAGCATCAGATCGACGTCGGGACCCGACTGCTCGCAGTCCTTCTGCTTCAGCGTTGGTTCGTTGTAGACGTAATAATCGAAAGAGAAATAGCCGACCAAGCCACCGGAGAACGGGGGGAACTCAGGCAGGCGGGGGCTTTTGTAGTCATTCAGAATACGTCTGATAGCTTCACGAGGATGTGCGATCTCGAACTGTTCACTGCGCTCCTGCGCGGATTCAACATCGTAGCGGATCTGCGCATGGGTGCCACTGCAGGTCAGCTCCAGGGTCGGTTGCAATCCCAGGAAGGTATAGCGCCCCCAGCGCTCATCAGCTTCGGCGCTTTCAAGCAAGAAGCAATGTTCGCTTGCTGCTCGCAGTGCGCGCATAGCTTCGATGGGAGTTATGACATCGGCGTACAATTCGCGCTTGACTGGTATGCGACGATAGGATGCCTCGGCGGCTATCGCATGTACGCGATCAAGTGTCGGTTCCATGAGTCCTCCTTACAACGATCGAATCGGTTCGAAGGCGGTTCAGAAACGAAAAACCCGTCCCTGACGTCTTCACGTTCAAGGACGGGTAAACATGCATATACACCCGCGGTGCCACCTTGTTTTACAGCAATGCTGTACTCTCAAGCGAGATGCCATCACATCTCCGACAACTAACGTATGTCTTCACGTCGCATCCTACTTAACTGATGTTTTTCGGTGCGCCCTCGGAGGTCCATTTGGTGATTCGCTTTCTACCGGGATCCCAGCATCCCCGACTCTCTGTAAGTGCGCTTCCACCGTTACTTCCTCGTCAACGGTTTGAACGGTCTCTATTTTTGCGTTCGGTTCTTCAAAAGTCAAGGCGTTTTATTGTTACGATTTGGTTAAAGGGCATTGGTGCTGCTGACTCATATCGCCTTGTCATCGGGCTGATGTTAGATGTGGGCTGCGATCACCTGAGCCAGGAACTCCGTGGCGCCGGGTCCGGCTGCGCTGTCGTAGTAGTCAACGAAACGCTCGTCGGTTACGTACATATTGGCAAGGTTGCGATGCGCTTCGGGGCTGTAGCCCTCTCCCCAGTGAATGCGGATCCAGCGTTGGTGCATGGCGGCCAGTTCGCGAGCGGTCTCGCTTTCGATATCACCTTCGGCAAGTGCGGTGCGCAGTTGCTTTTTGATGGCTTCTTCGAGCAATTCTTTGTCGTCCCATTCATCGCGCGTGAGTGCCATCATGCGCTCGTTCGCTTCGTTGATGGCATCATCGCCGTAACGTTCGCGGGCTTCGGCTCCGTAGGTTTCCTCGAAGTGCTTCAAGCCCTGTGCTTTCATTTCGTTGAACGAATCCTGTGCGTTCATATGCTTCATCCCTTCAATTGCCGCGATCGCCTGTTCGGTTCGTCCGATCGCGTCGTCTAATGATCGTGCCTGCGTACGAAGGTCGTAAAGGTGCGTGGTAAGCGCAGAATGAAGATCGACTTCTGGCTCATTGAGGATCTGGCGGATCGTTGTGAGCGATAATCCACATGATCGCATTGCTACGATGTGAGCGAGCTGCTTTGCGTCGTGCGTATCGAACATTCGATACCCTGTTAGGGTCCGCTTTGGCCTAAGCAGCCCCAGTTCTTCGTAGTATCGCAGCGTGCGCGTGCTCACTCCCGCGAGCTCTGCCAGTTGACCGATGGTATACCGTTCGCTGTTCTGCGTTGTCATATTCGCACCTCCTGGATCGCATTATGAACTTTGACGCACCGTGAAGGTCAAGGGGTGTATTTTTCGAGTGTGCACGATGGCGGAACCCGTTGGAAAAATAGTACTATCTATTCATCTTCTGACCACGAAAGAAGATATGCGAATACGCGTGAATACGGGTCGTTCTCTGTAGCGACGATCTGTGACTAATGGATAGAAGTGGTGGTGAGTGATGGGGAGCAGAAAAGGCTCAGCGAAAGCGAAGCGAGTTGCCGAATTCAAGGCGCAGCTCGGTGGCATGGATGATGTTTTCGCAAAAGAGAACCAGCGTAATACCAAGCGGGCGCAGGAAAAAGAAGCGGCTTTGCGCAAGAAAGCATGTGAATCGAAGAACCGCTATTCGTGTCGCAGCGATGCTGAAGCTGCTATCGTCGCTTGCGCCGATTATGGAACAACGGGGCTTCATTGCTACAAATGTTCTTATTGCAATGGATGGCACTTAACTTCGAAGACGTATTAAATTCGATCGAACCTTGCAAGTTCTGGCTCTCATAGGATGAATCTATTTATTTATTAAAACAATCCTATGCAAAATAAGTATCATAAATGAAGGAGAGTTAGGACGAGACCTGTTCGCTAGGACGGGTTAAGGAGCAAGGATGGATGCACGAATTTCTGCACGAACCGAAGTGTATTGTGTTTTTGGGGATCCGGTAAAACATAGCTTTTCCCCGAAGCTTCACAATAAGGCATTCGCAAAAGCAGGCATCGATGGGGTATATGTCGCGTTCACGGCGAACGAGCAGACCATTGGCGATGCTATTGCTGCGGTTAAGACATTGGAGATCAGGGGCTGTAGCTTGACAATGCCCAACAAGCTTGCCTGCATTCCGTATCTCGATCACATTGATCCTACTGCTCAGATGATCGGATCCATTAATACGCTCGTGAATAACGATGGCGTGATAACGGGTTACAACACTGACGGCTTCGGCTTCTTGCGCTCTTTTGAAGAAATGGGCGCGAGCGTCGAGGGCAATAAGATGGTACTGCTGGGCCTGGGTGGCGCCGGAAGCGCTGTTGCACTTACAGCTGCTCTTGATTATGGCCTGGCTGAACTTTCGGTATTCAATCGTGCTAACGGCAAATCATGGGGTCATGCGCAGGAGATCGTCGATCTTATCAACGAAAAGACGTCTTGCAAGGCGAAATTGTGCGATCTGAACGACAAGGATCTTCTTCGCGAAGAAATGGCAACGGCTCATATGCTGGGCAATACCACCAATGTCGGTATGGCTGACCTGGCAGGTCAGTCCGTCGTTCCTGACGCTTCGTATTTCCCGAAGGGCATGGTGGTGCAGGACGCCATTTACAGCCCTGCAAAAACGAAGCTGTTGGAGTACGCGGAAGAAGCAGGTTGCCAGTACACGAATGGCTTGTCGATGCTGTTCTATCAGGGCGCGAAGCAGTTCGAGCTTTGGACCGGACAGGATATGCCGCTTACCGTTGCGGATCTGGAGATGTAGCAACTCACGGATCATTCGTTCGATCTTGGTCGAGGGATGGATCCATATTATGCAAAAAGGCGTTGAGGTGATCAACGCCTTTTCTGTTGCTGCGTATGAGATGGTAATGCGTGTTTCAGTTTGTCTCTGAGCCGCTCTTTTGTTAATCGACGTGCTTCTTGAGGGCCTTGATACGCTTAATATGTCGCACTACGTTCGAAATATCGAAGCCCACTGCACAGGCGAAGAAGACGAGTGCGAAGATTCCTATGGTCGTGTTGCTGTTGGGCACGAAGATGATGGCTAGCATGACGAACGGAACGACGAAAAGCAGCGATAGGAAACTGAAGCGTTTCCAAATGCCCTGTCCGATCGAAATGATGGTGTAGAGATACATGCCGGTTGCAGGGGCGGACAGTACGAACGACAACGCCAGAATAGCGGCTTTGATCGCGATGAGCTTGAAATCGAAAGCCAGATCATCCTTCGCCTCTGCGAGCTGTTCTTCCGCGGTGGGTGTTCGGAAGAAATCGGAAGCGAAGAAGCCCGTCCCGAAAGGACCCGTCCCTCGGAAGGGGTTACCTCCCTGTACGTTGCTATCGAACGGGTTCTGCGTGCGATAGGGATCGAACCCTTCGAAGGGGTTTCCCGCTTGCGTTGTTCCCGCGCGATAAGTATGCTGCTTTCCCGATGCATCCCACGTGGTCCAGACGAACGATTCGGCGAAGGGCCAATCTGCAAAGGGGTTACCGGAATATCCCGCATTTCCCGAAGCAGGTGAAGCGCCACTTCGGGTTCCTCGCGCAGCGGCGAACGGGTCGTATGAATAGGGAGCACCATAAGCGGTGCCTGACGAAGCATATTCTGGATCCCAGGAGCGATTGAGAAGCACATCGCGCGCTTCGTTTATGAGCTTCGTCTTCTCTTCAGCTTGAGCGCGCGCATCAGCATCTTGCCCGAACTTATCGGGGTGGTTCTCAATGATGAGCTTGCGATGCGCTTTTTTGACCTCGTCATCGCTTGCGCCTTCGGAAAGGTCGAGCGTTTTAAGGGCGGTCGATTTCTTCATCGGTTCTTACTGCGTTTCTTCTAGAACAGAACGTCTTCAAGGCGACGCTTGGGCACAAAATGCACCTGGTTCTCATTGCGGTAATACGTGGTGTCGTCGCCTTCCGCATCAACGAGGCGAACATCCTCGATGGGGCGGCCGAGCGCGAGTACGAGGACCGGTTCGAGACCTTCGGGCATATCGAGTATTTCTTTGATCTGCTTGCGCTTGAACGACAGGATCATGCAGCCACCGAAGCCCTCTTCGGTAGAGGCGAGCATGATGGTCTGTGCGGCGATGCCAGCGTCGAAACGCCACAGTTCGCCTTCGAACGTCTTCGAATCAACCGCCATGACGATGTACCCCGTAGGGCGCTCGCCCTCTTTGGGGCCATCCCAATCGGGAAGGGCGGCTGCCCAGGAAAGGGTTTCGAAAACGCGTGCGCACTGATCGCTGTCAGTTACGATGCGGTACCTGAGGGGCTGCTTGTTCGCGGCGCTGGCGGTAACGCGAGCATTGTTGACCCACTGGGTCATAAGGGTCTCGGTCACAGGATAGCTTTCGCGGAAACGGCGGAAGCTACGGGTGGTGCGGGAAAGGTGTTCGATGAAACTAGGCACGGGGAGATCCTTTCAGAGAAGAATTCATATTCGCATTATTAACGGAATTATACGCATGAGGCGTACAGAACCTGCAGGGGTAGGGTGGTTTGCGCGGTATTAACAGATTTTGACCGAAGTCTAGCGAACTGATTCAGGTTCGGTATCTTCGGATGAGGCACGCGGGTCGTCGGAGCTCTTTTTCGCGGCTGACTCTGAGTGGGCAGAACGTGAGCTGAATGGCTCTGTGCTGAAGTGGGGGCGATGGGCTTTTTCGGCTTCATGATGCCGCTTGGCTTCTTCAGCGATCTCGGCCTTGCGGCGCTCGTAATTGAAGTTGCCCTTCTTGGAGGTATCTCGCTTTTCCTTCTTCTTTTCAGGGCGGAAGGTCTTGGTGGTTTGGATGAGGATCGCACCAATGAGGAAAGGCATCCAGAACACGATGCCGCGATACACGAGGCCGATGGCCATACCCGCAGTGGCGGATGCGCCGAATGCCGTGAAGGCGACGGTGACTGCCGCTTCGACCACGCCGACCCCCTGTGGGGTGATGGATACCATGGCGAACAGGGTAGCGACGACATAGCCGCATACGAGCGATTCAGGAATGCTCACTCCGAACGAGAAGCCGACCAGGCAGAACGCGGACAATTCACAGCAGCTTGCCACGATGGAACAGCCGAATGCCTTCGCGGTCGACTTAGGATTATCGATGATCAGCTTTGCGGCGCCCGAGAACGACATGATGGTTTTTTCGACCCAAGGAGCCAGGGGCTCTTTTTTGAAACGGACCAAGATCTTGTTGATCTTTTCAGCGATGGGATTCAAGATGCGGATGACCAGGGCCGGGTTCTTGTGGCCCAGTACCATGACGCCGATCATGGCGCTTACCAGCAAGATGACGATCAATCCGAGCAGAAGCCATATGGGGGAGAGCCCTACGGTCAGTGCCAGGATGGTGAATGCGATGATCATAATGGTGGCGAAGGCCGAATCGACGGTGATCTGCATCAGCAATGCTGCTGATGTTGCTTTGCCTGGAGCGATGCCACGACGGCGCGCGTCGTCAACGACGAGGGTCGTGCCTGCCAGGTTGAGGCTGGGGAACACCGTATTCAAGAAGAAAGTGCCGAATACTAAAGGAAGGGTATTGCGCGCGCTAATGTGCTCACCGACCGCTTCGAAGGAGAACTTGTAGGCGAAGCTCTGGGAAAGGTACTTGCATAATTGCGTCAATATAGCGATGACCAGGGGGATCATCGCCCCTTTCGCCATCGTTTCAGCCAGTTCATTGATTTGGTCACCGCGTAGGAAGATGAAAGCCAGAACAACGATGATAACCAAACCGGCCATGAGATTTCGGATGTTGAATTTCACCGTTAGGGTAGCCTCTATCTGCGTGACCTGCATATAACTAATTAAGTATATCAGAGCGTATTGTATCTAAAGGGATAGCGCCAAAAGGACAATACTTTAAAAGGTATAGAACATCGGTGAGAAAAGCATGAAATACTGCGAAATGAAGAAGTAACGATGAAAGCGACCGACAAGAGGATCGGCGGTGAAAACGCGGTGTTATAATAATCAGGCTTTACCCGAAATACATGAAGGAGAGAACATGGCACGTCCGATGACTATGGCCGAAAAGATCCTTGCCGCTCATGCAGGGCTCGACGAAGTAGTGCCTGGCCAGCTAATCGAGTGTGATCTTGATCTCGTCTTATCAAATGACGTTACCGCGCCTATCGCCATCAAAGAATTCAAGAAGGTCGGCGTTGATAAGGTATTTGATCCTACGAAGATCGCGCTTGTTCCCGATCACTATGTCCCCAACAAGGATATCCAAAGTGCGGAACAGGCCAAGATGACGCGTGATTTTGCTCGCGAACAGGGCATTACGCATTATTACGAAGTCGGTTGCATGGGTGTTGAGCATGCGCTTCTACCCGAGCAGGGCGTCGTAGGCGCTGGCGATCTTATCATCGGCGCTGATAGTCATACGTGCACGTATGGTGCGTTGGGTGCGTTCGCAACGGGCGTTGGCTCCACTGATGCCGCTATCGGATATGCCACTGGCAAAGCATGGTTCAAAGTACCTGAATCCATCCTCTTTAATGTCGAAGGTGAGCTTCGCCCTGGCGTTACCGGCAAGGACATCATCCTGCACATCATCGGTATGATCGGCGTTGATGGTGCGCTGTATCAGGCGATGGAGTTCCGCGGCAGCGCTATCGCAAGCCTTTCCATGGACGAGCGTCTCTCCATTTCCAATATGGCCATTGAAGCGGGCGGCAAGGCCGGTCTCATTGCGGTCGATGAAGTAACGCGCGCTTATATGGATGGTCGCACCGAACGTCCCTATACCGAATATCACTCCGATGCAGATGCTGAATACGCTCAGGTGTACAACATCGATGCCGCCGACATCGTTCCGACGGTAGCGTTCCCGCATCTTCCTTCCAATACGCGTCCCGCAGCAGAGGCGCGCGATATTACCATTCAGCAGTCCGTCATCGGTTCGTGCACCAATGGTCGTATTGAAGACATGCGCCAGGCGGCAGCAGTATTGAGGGGTCATATGGTCCATCGCGATGTTCGCTGTATCATCATCCCCGCTACGCAGCAGGTATATCGTCAGTGCATCGAAGAGGGCCTGATGGAGATCTTCTTGGATGCGAATTGCGCGGTGTCCACGCCGACCTGTGGTCCTTGCCTGGGTGGCTACATGGGCATTCTTGCCGCAGGTGAGCGTTCTATCGCCACTACCAACCGTAATTTCGTCGGCCGCATGGGTGATCCCACCAGCGAGGTATATCTTTCTTCGCCTGCCGTAGCAGCAGCAAGTGCTGTTCTTGGTCACATCGGCCTTCCTGAAGATCTAGACTAGGAGACGCGCATGCAATTCAAGGGAACTGTTCATCGCTATGGTCGCGATATTGATACTGACGTGATCATTCCAGCTCGCTATTTGACCACCTCCGATCCAGCGGAACTGGCAAAGCACTGCCTGGAAGATCTGGATACCGAATTCGTGAACAATGTTAAAGCCGGCGACATTATCGTAGCTGACGAGAACTTCGGTTGTGGCTCTTCACGTGAGCATGCACCTATCGCCATTAAGGCGGCAGGCGTAGATGTCGTTATCGCCAAGAGCTTCGCCCGCATCTTCTATCGCAACTCTATTAACACGGGCCTTGCGATCCTCGAATGCCCCGAAGCGGTAGATGCGATCTCTAATGGCGATGTGGTATCGGTTGACACCGACACCGGCACGATCACCGACGAGACCACGGGTGCGGTATTTACCGCGCAGCCCTTCCCGCCGTTCATTGCCGACATTATCGAGCAGGGCGGTCTGCTCAATCGTACTCGCCACGTATTGGGCCTGGACTAGGCGGCGGACCCGTAAAGGGGTCGCAGGTCGCTGAATTCGTAAACTAAAGGAGAGCATATGACTCGAACATATAAGATCTGCACGTTGCCGGGCGATGGCATTGGTCCGGAGATCATCGCCGAAGGCGTTAAGGTGCTCAATGCGATCGGCGCGAAGTATGACGTGTCCTTCGAATGCAGCGATGCCCTGATCGGTGGCTGCGCAATTGACGCATGCGGTACGGCGCTTCCCGACGAGACCCTCGAAGCTGCGCAGGCATCCGATGCGGTTCTGCTGGCAGCCGTAGGTGGTCCGAAATGGGATACGACCGATCCATCTAAGCCTCGTCCCGAGCAGGGCCTTTTGGGTATTCGTAAGGCTCTCGGCCTGTATACCAATCTGCGTCCCGTTCAGATCTTCGCTGCTCTCGCAGGTGCTTCAACGCTGAAGCCCGAAGTGATCGATGGCGTGGACATGATGATCGTGCGCGAATTGACCGGTGGCTTGTATTTCGGCAAGCGCGAGCGCTTCTATGACGAAGAGGGCGCTGGCACGAACGGCGCAAAGGGTCAGCGTGCATACGATACGTTGGAGTACCGTGAATACGAGATCGAGCGCATCGCGCGTCAGGCATTTGAAGCTGCTCGTAAACGCCGTAACAAGGTGACCAGCGTCGATAAGGCTAATGTGCTGGAAACGAGTCGTATGTGGCGCGAGATCGTGCACCGCATTGGTGCGGAAGAATATCCTGATGTCGAACTGGAAGACCTGTTGGTGGATAACACGGCTATGCAGCTCATCAATAAGCCGGCGGACTTCGATGTTGTAGTGACGGAGAACATGTTCGGCGATATTCTGTCTGACGAAGCAGCTCAGATTACCGGTTCGCTCGGCATGCTGGCAAGCGCTTCTTTGGGTGATGGCGTTGCGCTGTACGAGCCTAGCCACGGCAGTGCTCCCGATATCGCAGGAAAGGGCATTGCGAATCCGCTTGCTCAGATCCTGTCGGTAGGTATGATGTTGCGCTATAGCTTCAACATGGGCGATGCAGCTGATGATATTGAGCGCGCGATCACTGAAGTACTTGACGAGGGATGGCGTACCGTCGATATTGCCGATGATACGACGCCTCAGGACAAGATCGCTTCGACGAGCGTCATGGGCGAAAAGGTTATCGCTCATCTGCAATAGTCACGTCTGGCGGTCGCGGAACGCTTATGCTGTGTGCCGCGTACGCGAGATAGAAGAACCCGAAACGCTTCATAGCTCTATGGAGCGTTTCGTGCATACGATGGATGTAAGATAGGAACGGAAAAAGCGGAGGAATTCTACTCATGGCAATTCGAACCCCCGAAGGTACTTTTGACCTGCTTTCACGTGATGCGTTGTTCTGGGATCATTTCCGCAACACCGCGTTCTCTATTTTCGGGCGTTATGGGTATCAGCCCATCGAGACGCCCATGTTCGAACAGACGGAACTGTTCGTGCGTGGTATTGGCGAGGCGACCGATGTCGTATCGAAGGAAATGTTCACCGTTATTTCAGGCGGCAATCTAACGAAGCTGCTCGAAGGTGGTTCGATCAAATCCAAGAGCAAGCTCTCCTTGCGTCCTGAAGGTACAGCCGGGGTAGTGCGCGCGGTTGTCGAACATGACCTGGTTCCCCAAGGCGGTGCTCCTGCGAAATTGATGTACGCAGGACCAATGTTCCGTGCTGAACGCCCGCAGAAGGGCCGCCTGCGTCAGTTCCGTCAAGTTGGTGTTGAATGCTTAGGTGCCGATGACGCGAGCGTTGATGCAGAGGCCATCATCATGCTGATGCGCTTTTATGAAGAAATTGGCATTCCTGTGGCTGATATGAGCCTGTTGGTCAACTCCATGGGCTGCGAATCGTGCCGTCCTGCGTATCGTGAATTAGTGCGCGAATATATTCGTCAGCATGAAGCTGATATGTGCGAGGAGTGTATCCATCGTGCCGATATCAACCCGCTTCGTGCATTCGATTGCAAGAACCCGCAGTGTGCAGAGATCATGCAGGGTGCTCCGCGTATCACCGACCATCTGTGCGATGATTGCCGTGAGCATTATGAAACGGTCAAACGCCATCTGACGGCGGCGGACATTTCGTTCGAAGAGGATACGCGTCTGGTTCGCGGTCTTGACTATTACACCCGTACGGTGTTCGAGGTCCAGGTGGATAACGGCATGGGATCTCAGAACGCCATCGGCGGCGGCGGTCGTTACGACAAACTGGCAAAAGAGGTCGGCGGTCGTGGCGTTCCGGGTCTGGGCTTCGCCCTAGGTTATGAGCGTTGCGTGCTGGCGCTCGAGGCGGCAGGTGCGGCGTTCCCTGAAGCGAACGCACTCGATCTGTTCGTTGCTTGCGTGGATGATACGGTGCGCGATCGTGCCTTCGCCTTGGTGCAGGAATGCCGTGATGCAGGCATCGCTACCGAAATGGATCACCAGCATCGAAGCTTGAAGAGCCAGTTCAAGCTGGCTGATAAGCTGAGCGCTTCTAAGGTCGCTGTTCTGGGCCCCGATGAACTGGCTGCGGAATCCGTCAAACTGCGCGATATGGATACCCACGAAGAGCGTCTGGTCCGCTTCGAAGAACTTGTTGCGGAACTTTCATAGGCAGAGCATTTTGATGCTGTGACTCGATCACTAAAGGGTCACAGCATTGTTCTTTGATTGGAAGCTTTCGGGAATTCCCCGTATTTTCGAGCGAAGGCGCCTTCGTTTTCGCTATAGTATTACGGTTGACACAATGCAGGGGTATCGCAGGTATAAGATGCTCTTGTTTGAATGAGATAGGAAACGACGAGGAGAAAGTGAAATCATGACAGATTTCCTTAACGACTACAGCATGCATTCCCACACATGCGGCCAGCTGAGGCGCGAAGATGTGGGTACGGAGGTTACTCTGACCGGATGGGTGTGGCACAATCGTGACCACGGTGGCCTTATCTTCATCGACTTGCGCGACCGTGATGGCTACACGCAGTGCGTTGTCGATCCTGACTGCGTAAGCGCTGAGGATTTTGAGGTTTCCGAGCATCTTGGTCGTGAATATGTGATCGAGGTCACCGGTACCGTACGTGCTCGTATGGACGAAGCGGTGAACCCCAATATGGCAACGGGTGAGATCGAAGTGCTCGCTAACTCCGTTGCAGTTCTTAACTCTTCGGTAACGCCTCCGTTCTCTATTGAAGACGGCATTGAAACCGACGAGACCACTCGTATGAAGTGGCGCTACCTCGACTTGCGTCGTCCGGAAATGTATTCGAATCTGAAGTTGCGTCATCAGGTGGCTCAGTCCATGCGTACCGCATTGAACGAGCGCGGCTTCCTGGAAGTCGAAACGCCTATCCTGGCTAACTCCACTCCTGAAGGTGCACGTGACTACATTGTTCCTTCTCGTCCGAACCCCGGTAAGTTCTATGCGCTGCCGCAGAGCCCTCAGCAGTTCAAGCAGATGCTGATGGTGGGTGGCATCGAACGCTATTACCAGATCGCCCGTTGCTTCCGCGACGAGGACCTGCGCGCTGATCGCCAGCCCGAATTCACCCAGGTCGATATCGAGATGAGCTTCGTCAAGGGTGAAGACGTCATGGTCATGATGGAAGATGTTATGGCTGAGACCCTGAAGGCAGTAGGCGTCGAGCATGCCTTCCCGCTGCAGCGCATGCAGTACTCCGAGGCGATGGATCGTTTCGGTTGCGATCGTCCTGACGTACGTTTCGGCATGGAACTGGTCGATCTGACCGAGGTCGTTAAGGATTGCGGCTTCAAGGTGTTCTCGAGCGTTGCTCAGTCGGGCGGCTTGGTCAAGTGCATCAATGCAAAGGGTGCTGGCGACTGGAGCCGTGGCGAAATTGAAAAGCTCGCTGATATCGCTGCCGAGAACGGCGCGAAGGGCATGGCTTGGATCGCCTTTACGTCCGACGGCAAAGAAAAGAGCCCCATCATCAAGTTCTTCGATGATGAAACGTATGCCAAGATCAAGGAAGCTGCCGGTGCAGAGCCGGGCGACCTGCTTCTGTTCGCAGCGGACACGTTCGATGTTGCTAATGCAGTATTGGCGGCATTGCGTCTGCATATGGCTGATGCTCTGGGCGTTGACCGTTCCGGTCATGCGCTTTTGTGGGTCGTCAACTTCCCCATGTTCCGTTACGACGAAGATGAGAAGAAGTATGCTGCTGAGCACCATCCCTTCACTCATGTTCTCGAGGAAGACCTGGATAAGATCGAATCTGCTCCGCTCGAGTGCGGCAGCTATTCGTACGACCTGGTCATGGACGGCTTCGAAGTGGGTGGCGGTACTATTCGTATCCACAACGCTGAAGAGCAGAAGCGTATCTTGCGCGTATGCGGTTTGAGTGACGAGCAGATCGAAGAGAAGTTCGGTCACCTGATCCACGCACTTGAACTGGGTGCACCCCCTCATGGTGGTATTGCTCTTGGTTTGGACCGTCTGGTCATGCTTCTGGCGGGCAAGCAGTCCATTCGTGACGTTATTGCGTTCCCGAAGACGAGCAGCGCATCCGACCCGATGACGGGCGCTCCTAATCAGGTAACTGCACGTCAGCTGAAAGAGGTCGCTCTGCGCACCCTATAGTGCTGATCGCATACTGAAAAAAACAGCCAGCAACGAATATGTTGCTGGCTGTTTTGTTTTGAAAATGGCGGAGACGTATGCGAATCGAACACACCCGAGACGTTCTGCGCGCCTCACAACGGCTTTGAAGGCCGCGGGGCCCACCAGGACCCATCCGTCTCCATAGATTTTGCACCGAGTTGTTATCTTAGCGAATAGCGATAGATAAGCAAGGGGGAATTGCGGGTTCTCCGTTCGTTTTTAGGTAATTGGCTGTCCGCTTGCAGGTTATTTAAAAGGCGTTTCCTGATATTTATCCGATCAGGATGACCTATTGGTCAGAACACGCATATCACCTTGTCGGAGCGTGAGTTTCTTTTCATCGAAATACTCCAAGAGGGGAATGGCGAACTTTCTGCTGGTCCTCATCGCTTCTTTTAGCTGGGCGGCAGTAGCGCTGCCATGTTCTTCTAGGTAGTTATGTGCCGCCGTCCAGAACGATTCCAGGGTCTTGGCGGAGAAGCACAGGGTCTTGTTCACTCGTTGGGCGCGTCCCTGTTCCTCAAGGAGCAAGATGGCCTTGGCACCTCGAGCTTGGTCGATGCCGGCTTCTTCGAATAATTCAGGCAGAGTGGGTGGCGTTGCGCCATGAGTGCGGAGGAGGCTTAATAGAGTATCTGCTGTCTGTTCTTCAAGTGCGCGAGCACCAGCGCCGGCGCTTGGATGAGAGATCTCGCCTTTGATGACCACGAGCTTCTTGTCTTTAATGGCCTCGGTGAGCAGCGCGTCAAAGCAGGCTTCATCAAGGTGATGGGGGTAGCGCTGTCGCAAGGCGTTCTTCGAGATGCCCGTTGCGGAAGGGTTCTCTCCGTGGAAAACGAGCATGGTGTTCTCGAGCGTCATGACGCAGCTTTGGATGAGGGATCGTTTGGCGAAATAGAGCTGTGATCCGTGTCCCAGGGGAACATAGATCGGCTTTCCTTTGCCGGTAGTCAGCTGTGAGAGCACCTCCGAGATGTGCTCAGGGCTCATGGCGCTCACGCGACTGAGCTCGGAAATGCTGGTAGGAAGCGGGTTGGTGTCAATGATGGCAGCGCATAGGGCGGCATCATCATCGCGCGTAAGAGCGTCGAGCAAGGCCGCGTCTTCGGTTCTGAGTGTGGTACGACGCCTGGGGTAGCTGTTGAGTATTGTGCCTCCGCCTATGACGCGAGCGGGTGAAAGCGAGCGTACGATGAAGTGATCCCCGCGCATGACGGGTAGCGGCTCATCTAAGCGTATCTGAGCATAGGCGGTTTCGTGCGCGGCGATGGTTTCCTTCCCATCCATGTACAGTAAGCGGCCGGTCACTTCGCGGGTGCCGTGCGCTACGTGAACGCGTGCACCGCTTACCAAGGGTTTTTCTTCAGAGAGCACAGGAAGCGATGTGTAGCGCGCATCGAATCTGTCGCTTGTTCCCTGAATGGAAGGACTCGTAAGAAAGTCGCCTGGTTTCAGATCGGTCTTACTCAATCCAGCCAAGTTAAGCGCGGTGCGCGTGCCAGCATTGCTGCAAGAAGCGTTCGATCCATGGACCTGGATGGTGCGTACGCGTGCGATGCGATTTTGGGGCAGGATCTCCAGTTCGTCGTCAGGATGTATCGTTCCTTGCCAGAGAGTTCCCGTGACAACGGTGCCGGATCCTTTGATGGTGAACACGCGGTCGATGGGCATACGAACGGGTCCTTCTTTTGATGTTCGTTCAAGAGCTCGAACGCTTGTGGTAAGGGTCTCCTTCAGTTCGTCGAGTCCAGTGTTGTTGCGTGCTGAAACAGGCACGATGGGAGCATTGGCGTAAGGAGTATGTGCCAGTTCGGCTTGTATTTCCTCTTGTATTAACGATCGCCAATCATCGTCTACCAGATCGCATTTGGTAAGGGCCACGATGCAGGTGTTAATGCCAAGCAATTGCAGTACGGCAAGGTGCTCGCGCGTTTGGGGCATGATCCCGTCGTCGGCCGCAATGCAGAGAAGCGCTATGTCTATTCCGCTGGCACCGGCGATCATCTGGCGTACGAAACGCTCATGCCCGGGTACGTCCACAAGGCCAAGTACGGTGTTGTCGGGCAAAGTAAGATGCGCAAATCCCAGTTCAATGGTTATACCGCGGCGCTTTTCTTCAGCAAGGCGGTCTGGATCAGTGCCGGTGAGTGCGCGTACTAATGCTGACTTGCCGTGGTCGATGTGGCCTGCGGTTCCAACGATGATCGGGCGAAGGGTCGACGTGCTCATGATGAGGCCTTTTCCGAAACGATAGCGGCGTAGGAAGCCATTGCATCGACTACTTCATCAAGTTCATTATTATCTGTAAGAGTACGGGCATCGAAAATGAGCGCGTCATGTGCGATACGGCCGATAATGGGAACGGGGCGCTCTTGCACGAGGTAATTCATGCATTCCTGCGCGCTGCCTTCGGTGAAACTCGCCTCCACGCCGTAGGAGGGAATATCGAGCATCGGAAGCGAACCGCCGCCTGCGCGGGCGATCTCTTCAGTCACGGTGAAGGTGCACGTCTGGGGGGATACTGCCGCTTTAAGACGAGCGCATAGTTCTTCGGCGCGTGATCGGATGTGATCCGAGGAGGCATCGAGCATATGGAGCGTTGGTATGCTGGTTCGCGCTTTTTCAGGATCGAGGTAGAGGCGCAGGGTCGCTTCGAGTGCGGCGATGGTCATCTTGTCGAGCCTGAGGGCGCGCGCGAGGGGGTTCTTCTTGAGTCGATCGATCGCCTCTTTCGAGCCGACGATGATGCCTGCCTGGGGGCCACCAAGGAGCTTATCGCCAGAGAACGACACGATATCGCAGCCCTGGGCGAGCGCTTCTGCCACGGTGGGTTCGGAGCAGCCAGCTACGCTTTCGGGCTTCAGTAAAAGACCTGATCCCAGATCTTCGTACACCATGAGGGGTCGGTCGTTTCCGGTTCTGCTGCGTGCTTCGTTCACCTGGTCGGTGAGCTTTTTCAGATCTTTCGCCTCGACTGATTCAGTGAATCCGATCAGGCGGTAATTCGAGGTGTGCACCTTAAGCAACATCGAGGTGTTGTCGGTAATGGCGCGTTCGAAATCCGACAGATGGGTTTTGTTAGTGGTTCCCACTTCGACCATGTGGGCGTGTGAGAAGTTCATGATGTCGGGAATGCGGAACGATCCACCGATCTCGATGAGCTCTCCGCGCGAAATGACCACTTCCTGGTCGTGAGCGAATTCATGCAGCACCATCATGACCGCGGCGGCATTGTTGTTCACTGCAATGGCCGCTTCTGCTCCGGTGAGGGTGCAGATGAGCTGTTCGTAATGATCGTGACGACTGCCACGCTCCATTGCCTGGGCATCGTATTCTAGGGTGGAATATCCCTTGGCCACATCTATTACTGCGTCGATCGCTTGAGGCGCGAGAACGCTGCGTCCTAGGTTCGTATGGATGATGACGCCCGTCGCATTGATGACGCGTCGCAGCGAAGGATGCGTTTGGGAACGCAGGGTCTTTCGTAGTGCATCGGTGATGGATCCAAGTAAAGGAAAGGTCTCTTCTCCAGCGAGAATGCTCTGTCGGCGCTGTTCGATCTCTTGGCGAACAAGATCTGCCTGGAGGGCATGGGGGATGTCCGCAACGGTGCCATCTGCCTGAAGGCATTTGAGAACTTCTTCTACCGAAGGAAGCGCGCGAAGTGTTTCTTGCAAGGAACCCATAGAGAAATATCCTTTCATGATCGTTGCATCAGCATATCGTTTCCTGCATCCAGATAGGCGATGGTATTCGACGGCGGGGGTATGCCGGCGCCGAAACGGTGGTCAATTATTGCGAAAAAAGATGAACTATCGAGGAAGAACCGCTGAGCGGACGAACCATCACATCTTTAAAAGGACCCCACTTATGCCTGGTGATATGGCTATAATAGCTGCCGGCAACACGAATGTAATGCTCATTTCTGCAAACAGGCATTTCAATTCGTCGGTCGCTCATATGTTTCAAAGGGAAACAAAGAACAGGCACTTCTGCTTCGCTTGTTCTGTTCTGCACCGTGGCGCACAAAGTGTGTGTCTTTTCTTGTGTGAAAAAGCGTGTATGAGGGTATACAGCGTTTCCCTGGCGGTTCTTCAGGTGCGCTTTGCCCTGAAGGAGTGCATGATGAATTCTTTGACTAAAGAACGTATTGTGCTAGTGGTATGCGGCGTTCTGGCTGCTGCCGTAGCGATCGTCCTGGCTTCCAATGGAAATCCAGGCAATATGGCGATCTGTATCGCCTGCTTCATTCGCGATAGTGCGGGTGCGTTGAAACTTCAAACCAACGAAACATTGCAGTATCTGCGTCCCGAGATCATCGGTATCATCGTAGGCGCCTGCATCATGGCATTTGCAGGTAAGGAGTTCAAAGCTTCCGCAGGGTCATCGCCATTCACTCGATTCGTTCTGGGCTTCGTTATGATGATCGGTTGCCTGATCTTCCTTGGTTGCCCTTTGCGTATGGTGCTGCGTATGGCAGCGGGCGACCTGAACGCATGGGTCGCTTTGCCTGGTTTTGCCCTGGGTATCCTGACGGGCGTCTTCTTCCTTAAGCGTGGTTTCTCGCTTGGGCGTGCTGAAAGCGTGAAAGCAGGCGAGGGCCTGGCGCTTCCTGCAATCGTTGCGGTGCTGTTCGTCTTGAGCGTTACCACTACGCTGTTCGCGGTATCTCAGTCCGGTCCTGGTAGTATGCACGCACCCGTCGTTCTGTCTATCATTGGTGGCATCCTGTTCGGCGCGTTGGCTCAGCGTTCGCGTCTGTGCTTTGCGGGTGGTTTGCGCGATACCTTCCTGGTACGTGATGGCTGGGGTCTGGTCATCATCGGCATCTTGTTCGCAGGTGTATTGGTCTACAACTTGGTGAACGGATCGTTTAACTTGAGCTTCGCGGACCAGCCTATCGCTCATAGCGAAGTGCTGTGGAACGTTCTGGGTATGTATGTGGTCGGATTCGCTGCTACGCTTCTCGGTGGTTGCCCTCTGCGTCAGTTGGTGCTAGCGGGCTCTGGTTCCGGCGATGCTGCAGTAACGTTCATGGGCCTGCTCGTCGGTGCGGCGTTCGCTCACAATTTCGGCCTGGCATCAAGCGCTAAGGGTACTACCGAGGCGGGTCAGATCGCTACCATCGTGTGCATTGTGGTGCTGTTCATCATTGCTGCGATCAACCTCAAGCGCGCTCGTGGGTAGTAAGGCGACTATAGGAAAGAAGGTTTACCATGGTTACGGTAGATGCAAAAGGATTGTTCTGCCCTGAGCCTTTGATGATGGCCCAGGAAGCACTTAAGGCGAATCCGGGCGAAACGGTCGTTGTAGAAGTGGATAGCGCTTCGCCGCGTGATAACATTTTGCGGTTAGTTCGCAGAAAAAAGCTCTCATCGACTGTTGAAGAAGTCGACGGGGTGTTTACTATTACCATTGCTCAGTAAAGGGTCATGGAATACGTGGTCCGGCTTGAGGAAATGTTCGATGGCATATGGTTGGCTAGTCAAGATGTCGTACGAGCATGAACGGAAGGTCGGATCTTTAAAGGGTGAGAATGGATAAGATCGTTGTTTCGTTTCATACATCGGCCGATGCGTTCGCTTTTGAAAAGGCGTGCGATCGGGCATCGGTCGCAGGGCGGCTCACAACGATCCCGCGTGTTATTTCTGCTGGATGCGGGCTGGCATGGACGGCCCCTCTGGCAGAACGGGCGCGCATAGAGGCGCTCATCAGCGAACAGACCTTGCTCTATGAGGGCCTTCACGAAATGTCGCGCTGAGCAAATAAGATCCGCTGGCGGTCTGGGCGTAGTGCAAGACCGAAGAATACAATGCGGTACGAATATAGGGGAGGGAAGCAGTGATCTATTTCGATAATGCGGCGACCACTATGGTGAAGCCGCCTGTGGTAGCGCAGGCCATGACCGCTGCGCTTTCTTCCTTTGGTGGAGCAGGGCGAGGGGTGCATCCGGCGTCTCTTGCTGCGGGACGTGCGGTGTTCGATGCGCGCAGTCGTATTGCTAACCTTTTCGGCGCGTCTTCTTCTGCGTGTGTGTCTTTTACTATCAACGCCACGATGGCTCTCAATATCGCAATACAAGGACTTGCAGCGCCTGGCATGCGGATCGTTACAACGGCAGCATCGCATAATTCGGTCCTGCGTCCTTTGTTCCGCTTACGCGATGAGGCGGGTTGCGTGATTGATATTGCGCCCATCGGGCCTGATGGTTCGCTTGATTTCGAATCATATGAATCCATGCTCGCTTCCGGTGATGTGGCGTTGGTCGTCGCTACTCATGCCTCGAACGTGACAGGCGATGTATACGATGTGGCGCGTATGGCAGCGTGCGCGCATGATGCAGGCGCGCTCTTTGTATTGGATGCCGCACAAACAGCGGGTGCTTTGCCCCTTTCAATGATGGACCTAGGGGTCGATGTTCTCTGTTTTACGGGACACAAGAGCCTGCTAGGGCCCCAGGGAACCGGTGGGTTGTGCGTGGCACCCGATATCGACATATCACCATTACTGGAAGGCGGATCGGGCGTGCATTCTTTCGATGAGCGCCATCCGCGTTTCATGCCCGAAGCGCTTGAGGCGGGTACGCTCAATGCGCATGGGCTGGCGGGTCTTGCCGCTGCGGTTTCCTATATAGAGGAAAAGGGAACCGATGTTATCGCTCGTGAGGTCGCTCAGCTTACGAGCGCTTTCGAAGCAGGTGCCCGATCTGTGCCGGGTGTGCAGGTGGTAGGGGGTAATGGCGGCGTGGGCCGCTGTGGTATCGTTGCGGTGAGCGTCGACGGGGTTGATTCGTCGGTTATCGCCGATATGCTTGCTCATACGCATGATGTCTGTACTCGTGCAGGTGCTCATTGTGCGCCGCTTATGCACAAGAGCATAGGAAGCGAACAAAGCGGGGTCGTTCGATTCAGCTTTTCGCACCTTAATACTATGGATGAAATAGAAGTCGGGCTCGAAGCGCTTGAAGATTGCGTAAGGGCATCAAGGTAGTTCGCTCGCACTGCCTGACAAGAAGATGCTCGGACCATTTGTTCGCACGGTTGTAAAACAGCTGGGAAACTAAGAAAGAAGGTTCTTGGATATGAAAACGCTCGATGCACGAGGGTTGCAGTGCCCTCAGCCGCTTATGATGGCGAAGAAAGAACTCGATGCGAGTGCAGATGCGCTCAAGATAACGGTGACTAACGAAGCGGCGGTGGCGAACCTTTCCCATTTGGCTAAGCGAATGGGCCGCAGCATTGAAGTCGCTCAGGGCGATGGCGAATGGACGCTTACGTTCTCGGAGGCATCTGTCAATAGCGCCGCATGTGAATCGTGCGGGTGCCTGGAATCCTATGCGGTGTTCGTAAGCAAAGACCATCTGGGAGAAGGCGACGAAACGCTTGGCGCGAGCCTCGTTAAGATGGCTCTGTATACGCTCGCAGAATCCGGCAATGCGCCTCAATATCTTCTGTTCATGAACAGTGGAGTGAAGCTCGTTGCGGGAGGCGAACAGCAGATCGTTGACAGTGTCAGTTCGCTTGTAGCGCAGGGTACGACCGTATTGGTGTGTGGCACCTGCCTTGATTACTATCAGTTGACCGATCAGCTCGCCGTAGGTGAGGTATCCAATATGTACGACATCCTGAATGCCATGCAGGTGGCATCGAAGGTCATTACGCTGTAGCTGCCATGGAACCGTATCTGGTCACCTTTTCTTCCACTCATGCCGCTCTCGCTTTCGAGGCGGCATTCGGCGCTACAGGACGATTGGTCCCGGTACCGCCCGATGTTCGTGCGGGGTGCGGAATGGCATTGCGCTTTACAGCCGCATCCGACGAACAGGCAAGGGATCGGGTTCTCGAAGTAACTCGATCATGCCAGGTGGAAGGCTATATGGAAGGTCTTTACGGAATGAGCGAGCCGTTCTACGAGGTATCGCTCGCTGATTGATAGCTCGTTCTCGTTCGCGAGGGCCCCGTGTGGCTTCTCGCGAACGAGAACGTCATTAAATCACTTGAATGAGATGGCCCCAGGACGACCAGGGGTCACGCGCCCGATACAGGCGGGCATGCGCCCGGTCTCTTGCTTGAAGCTCCGTTCGAAAACGTCAGCTTCATGAGGATCCAGTGCGACAAGTAATCCTCCCGATGTTTGAGGGTCGCACACGATCCCTAAATAATTGTCGAACGTTTCGTCATCTAAGGATCCCTGTTCAAGATGCTCTTCCAGGTCATCGATAATGGCGAAGGTCTTGCCGGGGCGGCAGTAAGCACACGAAAGATCCCAGGCCCCTTCGAACAGAGGCAGAGCGTCGAAATCGAGCTCAGCAGAACAAGTGCTTGCTTTGAGCATTTCATGCAAATGTCCCGCTAATCCAAATCCGGTAACGTCAGTGGCGGCATGGGCGTTCGCAGCGCGCATGGCAATACTGCCCGCCTTGTTGAGCTCTTTCATGGAAGCGATAGCGGGCTCCATTTGTTTCTGGGTGATGCGGTCGATGTTGAGCGCAGCGCTCATTATGCCGGTTCCCAAGGGTTTGGTTAGATAGAGCACATCGCCGGGCTGGGCGCCTACGTTGCGCATGATGCGGTTCGAATCGACCGTGCCGAATACCGATAGGCCGTATTTCGGTTCATTGTCATCAATGGTGTGGCCACCCGATACGAAGGCTCCCGCTTCTCGCACCGCGTCGGCGCCTCCTCGCAAGATCGCGCTGGCGACTTCAGTGCCTAATCCGCAGTCAAGGGCGAGCAGGTTCAACGCTACATGTGGTTGAGCCCCCATGGCGAACACGTCAGACAGCGCGTTGGCTGCGGCGATGCGTCCGAAGTCATACGGGTCATCCACGATGGGCGTGAAGAAATCCACCGTCAATACTGCGGCGATTGAATCGTTGATGAGCCATACGGCAGCATCATCGCTAGTTTCGAAGCCTAAGAGCATACGGCTCTTGTCGGGCTCAGGCATGATGCTATCGCCTGGATCTAAGGAGGAAAGTATGTCCTTGAGGTCTCCCGGACCCCATTTTGCTGCTCAACCGCCCTTCGATGTGAGCTGCGTTAAGCGAATGCGCTCTTTGTCCGACATGGTTCCTCCTTTCGGTTTCGGTGCGGTCATGCCTAAATTGCTCAACCGTTGATTATAGAGCTGCAAGCTGGATGCCCATGCGTTGATTCGTGTCCGTGAAAGCGGTGTGCTCATATTGGTGCCTGAGCGGTATCTGTTCTTGAGAATCACGGGAACAAATCAATAATGACCTGGTGAAGCCCCATGTGCGATCGAACGCTGCTCGCGCATCGCTTATTCTTCACAAAGAATAATTGCTAAAAAGGCGCCGTTTGTCGATTGGTATACAGATTGGATACCTTTGTGCAAAAGGTTTCGCCTGGGGAGTGGATACACTTTTGGTGCGGAAGTGCGCCCTCGAAAGAGGGTGAAGATACAAGACGAAAGGAAGGAGAGTGGAAATGGAACTGTCACGTCGTAGCTTCTTCAAAGCTGCTGGTGCAGCTTTTGCTACCTGTATGGCCTACGAGTTCATGGCGCCCTCGCCGGCTTTGGCAGTCGATTCCTCTTCCGATTGGAAGCTTGTTAACACGGAGGAATACACCAACATTTGCTGCTACTGCGCTGGTGGTTGCGGTTCGTTGTTGTCCGTTCGTGATGGCGAGCTCATCAATCTGGAGGGCGATCCCGATCACCCCATCAACCAGGGTGGTTTGTGCCCCAAGGGTGCAACGATGTTCCAGCTTCGCAACATTGTTGATCCCGAAACGTTCGAGGTCGTTAAGAACCCGAAACGTCAGTCCACCCCGCTCGTGCGTCGCCCAGGCGCAACTGATTGGGAGCCCATCAGCTGGGAAGATGCGATCAAAGAGATCGCTCGCAAGGTGAAGGATACGCGCGATGCGTCCTTCGTAGAAAAGAACACTGATGGCCTTACGGTGAACTACACGCCCGCTATTGCCAGCTTGGGCGGTTCACAGCAGAACTCTGAAGAAGAGTATCTGATCTTAAAGGCAATGAGATCGCTTGGTATCGTTGGTATCGATAACCAAGCCCGTGTCTGACACGGTCCTACCGTCGCCGGTCTGGCGGCTTCATTCGGTCGCGGCTCTATGACGAGCCATTGGTGCGACTTCCAAAATTCCGATGTCATCATGAACATCGGCTCTAACAGTGTAGAGAACCACCCGGTTAGCTCTCGTTGGCTTCATAAGGCCCACGACAATGGAGCTAAGTGGATCGTGGTCGATCCTCGCTATACCCGTACGGCTGAACAGGCAGATATCTACTGTCCTATTCGTAGCGGCACGGACATTGCGTTCTTCGGTGGTCTGTATAACTACATCATTGAAAATGATCTGTGGCAGCATGACTACGTGCTGAACTACACCAATGCGAGCTACCTGCTCGATCCTAACTACAGCTTCGATGCTGAAACCGGCTTCTTCAGTGGCTGGGATGAAGAATCGAAGAAGTACTCGAGCGATACCTGGCATTATCAGGTTGAAAGCGAAACGACTTGGGATACCTCCGCTAGTGGCGATTACGCATGGGCGGTTGCTGACGGCGTTCCTGAGTTCACGCCTCCCGTGGTTGAGCATCCTAAGAAGGATCCCACGTTGCAGGATCCGCAGTGCGTGTTCCAGAAGTTCAAAGAGCATTATTCGCGCTATGACATGGACACCGTCTGTAAGATCTGCGGCATGGACAAAGAAACGCTTGAACTGGTGTACTCGACCTACGCTTCTACCGGTCAGCCCGGTAAGGCAGGTTCTGTTCTGTACGCTCTCGGTCAGACCCAGCATACCTATGGTGCTCAGAACACGCGTGCTATGTCGGTATTGCAGCTTCTGCTTGGCAACATCGGTGTACCTGGCGGCGGCTTGAACGCGCTTCGCGGCGAGCCTAACGTACAGGGTGCAACTGACATGGGCATGTTGGTTAACGAACACCCCGCTTATTTGAAGTGGCCGAACGATACGGGACGCTCTTCGCTGCGCAAGTGGCTCGAAGGTGAGACCTATTCCGATGGTTATTACACGAATAAGCCCAAGTTCCTCATCTCGAGCTTGAAGGAATGGTTCGGCGATGCGGCGACCGTAGAGAACGACTATGGTTATGATTGGTGGCCCAAGGTTCCTACGAGCCCTGATTTCACCATCATGTCCACGTTCGAATTGATGGACCAGGATGTGATCAAGGGTTACTTCAACTGGGGTATGAATCCATGTCACTCGGCGCCGAATGCCGGTTTTGTACGCCGTAGTATGGCGAAGCTGGATTGGCTCGTCGTAGCGGACCAGGTCCTGACGGAATCGGCAACGTTCTGGAAGGCTCCTGATATGGATCCTGCCAGCATCGATACCTCCGTGTACTTCCTTCCTTGTGCGCTTATTTACGAAAAGCCCGGTACGATCGCCAATTCCGGTCGTTGGCTGCAGTGGCGCTATCAGGCAGTCGATCCTTGGGAAGATTCAAAGCCCGACTACGAAATGGTCGACCTGCTTTGGCGCGAGATCTGCCGCCTGTATCGTGAAGAAGATGGCGTATGCCCCGATCCTATCTTGAACACCAAGTGGGACTACTACGTAGATGGCAAGATCGACCCTCGTCCCGTTGCGTGGGCATTGAATGGCTATACTATCGATGGCACCAACTGTGATACGACAACTGCCGATCCGCAGGCCAAGCTGTTGGCTGGCTATGCCGATCTTAAGGCAGACGGTTCTACCGCATGCGCGATGTGGATCTACGGTGGCTTCTGGAGCAACAACGACGCACCGCTCGATCCTGCTGAGCAGCCCATCGGTCGTCGCGATAACTCCGACAAGACGGGCATCGGTCTCAATTCCACGTGGGCGTATGCATGGCCTAACAACCGTCGTATTCTGTACAATCGCGCATCGGCTGACCTTAACGGTAAGCCATGGAACCCCGATAAGGTCCTGTGCGAGTGGACGGGCGAGAAGTGGATCCTGAACGACGCAGCTGACTTCGTAGCTGCGAAGAACAAGGTACCGGTTCCGCCGAACAATAAAGCGTTCTTCATGTTGTGGGAACAGAACGGTCGTCTGGAAAGCTACGGCATGGTAGACGGTCCTTTGCCAGAACATTTCGAGCCTTTCGAAACGCCTGTTGAAACCAACTTGCTAAATGGTTCTTTGAACAGCCCGTGCATGAAGTTCGCGAACAACGAATCCACCAAGCACGGTGCCGTGAGCGACTATCCTATCGTGGCTACCACCTATTCGGTAACCGAGCATTGGCAGACAGGCGGTCAGACCCGTGCGTGCCCCGCACTGGTGGAATCCATGCCTACGCAGTTCATCGAAATCAGCGAAGAGCTGGCCAGCGAAAAGGGTATTTCCGCAGGTGATAAGGTACACGTATGGAACAACCGTGGCTCCGTTGTGGTCGATGCCGTGGTAACCAAGCGTATTAAGCCTCTGACGGTTCATGGCAACACGCAGCACCTGATCGGTTTGACCCATCACTTCGGTTGGTCCGATCTGTTCGGTACCGGTGATGTGGTGAACGATCTGACGCCTAACGTAGGCGATCCGAATTCGCAAACGCCAGAATACAAGGCGTTCTTGGTCAACATCGAGAAGGCATAAGGAGGGGGTAACGTATGAGCAATAAAGCGATCTATTACGATTCCTCCAAATGTACGGCGTGTAAAGGATGCCAGGTTGCCTGCAAGTGCTGGAACGGTTTGCCTTCGCCTACGGGAACGAACGCTAATACGTTCAGTGGTACGTATCAGAACCCACCCGAGCTCAATGGCGATACGCGCCTCATCATGACGTTCGACGAGCAGGAAGGCGGCCACAAGGGCATCAAATGGGCTTTCGGTCGTCGTGCCTGCCAGCACTGCACGAACGCAGGATGCGTGTCGGTGTGTCCTTCGGGCGCCTTGTACAAGGATGCGGAAACTGGCATGACCGCCGTGGACGAATCGAAGTGCATCGGTTGCCGCCGTTGTTCTATGGCATGTCCGTATGACGTGCCTCAGTTCCATGGTCCGAAGGGAACCGTTAATAAGTGCACGAGCTGCCTGGATCGTGTGGGTAACGGGTTGGCTCCAGCGTGCGTTACCACGTGCCAGTCGGGTGCGCTGCTATTCGGCGAGCGCGATGAGCTTCTTACGAAAGCAAAAGAGCGCGTTGAGTGGCTGCATGAACACGGCTATGAAGATGCGTGCATCTATGGCGAAACCGAGCTTGATGGCCTGAACGTGATCCATGTTCTGAAATACGGCAAGGAAGCTCATGGTGCGATCGAGAACCCGACTGTCAGCCCTGTTGCTGAACTTTCGGAGATCATGAAGCCTATCACGGGTGTTGCGACGGGCGTTACCGTTGCTGGCCTGGCTGCCATGTTCGCACTGGGTATCGGCTACAAGCGCGATAAGTTGGTGTACAACGCGGAAACGGAAGACACCATCAGCCTTGATACCGGCGAAGTGACCAAGCATGGTGACCCAGCCGACGACAAGACGGTCAAGGAGCACATCTTCGAGAACCTTCCTCTCGGGAAAGGGGGTCGTGATGAGTAATGAAGCGGTAAGCGTTTCCCCTGAAGCGGCGAAAGAGAACGAGGCATTCGTTGCCGGTCGCAAGCGTAAGGGGACGGAGCGCTACATCAAGCGCCATTCTCTTCAGGCACGTATCACTCACGGCGTCACCGTAAGTTGCTGCATCTGGCTGTGCATCAGCGGTCTGTTCGTATTCGTTCCGCCACTGACTCAGATGGCCGGACAGGATGTAGTATGGGTGTTCCGTATGTCGCATCGTGTTCTGGGTGTTGTGTTCGTGGCCGTGCCGCTTATTAGTGCGATCAAGTCCCCTAAGGGCGTGAAGCACACCTTTGGAAACCTGTTCGCCAAGTGGAATTCGGATGACAAGAAATGGATGATCCTGTTCTTGCCGTACCTCTTCTTGGCTAAGTGGATCCACATGCCCGATCAGGACGAGACCAAGAGCGGTCAGCGTTTTGCTGATGGCATGCTGTGGTTCTCGGGTGCTTTGATGGCAATTACCGGCGTGGCAATGCTGTTGGGCAGCACCGTGTTCACTATGCCAGGCGAGCCTTATGCGGTATTCATGCTCCTGCATGATATCGGGTTCGTTCTGATCGCAGTGTTCGGTCTGGCTCACATCTTCCTGGGCGCTGGTCTGTTCCAGCCTTATCGCCGCACTTGGAAGCTCATGTGGGGCGACGGCTATGTGTCAGAATCTGACGCGCTCTACCACTGGGGCCATTGGGCACGTAAGGAAATCGAAAAAGGCGACAACGTCATCGAGAAATAGTCGCTAATCGGTAACAATAAAGGCCATCCTGTTCACATAACGGGATGGCCTTGTTTTCTTTTGCGATAAGCATAGGAGTTTTCCTGATATGAATATGAAACTAATAGAGCGCGTTATCGCCTCATACAATGCAACGCTCGATGAAAACGATCAGGCGCGATTGGCTTTCTTCAAGGGGCTTTGGGAAACGATGGATGCGTGGTCGGGTGGACCGGTCGCGGCGGGGGCGAAGTACGAATGCCCGGAACCTGCTCGTATCGCCGAAGCGTGGCATGGTGACGAAGCGGTGTTCTCGTTCGCGCCCGTGCAATTGAATAAAGACAGGCTGGTGGCTATCTGCGATGCTCTGCGTCTGTACTGGGTATCAAGTGATGTTCTGCCTGAGGATGATGCTCAGGCGCTGGAATCTGTGGCGTTCTCGCAGGTGCTCGATGACGACATTTTGGAGCAACTCGCAAAGCAGCCCGAAGCGGCTTTGGATGAGATCGCACAACGTATCGTAGCAGCAGGTTGTGAAGAGGGTATTGCTCGCATGGGTGCCATGTTGGTCATGCTTGCTCTGCGTGTGGAATTCGAGCCAGTGGCCACTCGTATCGCCGAGAGTTTCCCGAAGGGCGACGACATCCACCATCATCCATTGCAGTGTCCCGTATGCGGAGGCGCTCCGGCAATGGCGAAGGTAGGAGGAGAAAGCCCCACGGACGGAAGAGGTCGTTCGTTGTACTGTCAACAGTGCGGTACCGAATGGGATTTCGAGCGTGTGCGTTGTGCGCGCTGCGGTACGCGTAATCAGCAGCATCTGCATTATTTCAACATTGAAGGCGATGATGGTCATCGCATTGCCACTTGCGATGAATGCGGCAGTTATATTCGCACCGTGTTCCTGGAGGAGGCTTTGATGCCTTTCTCATACGAGGTCGAAGAGGTCATAATGGCCCGACTTGATGCTATAGCGCACGACCCTCGTTTTCATAGGGCGGCGGAAGAGAGTTCCGCAGACGCGTCATAAGCTTCGTTGATTTCGAGCACTCTGAGATACTTCAGGGTGCTCGAAAATAATAGGGGCTATACGGGTAAGCATTGTTGGATGTAAGTGGTACAAGGGGAGAGTGGTTGAACGATGATAGATCTAGCGGAAGAATGGCGCAGGGCGGATCTTGTTCGTCGCGCTCCTGATTCAGCTGAGCATTGGAACATGCGCTCTGCTACCTATGCGAAGGGGGCGCACTCGGATTATGTGGCTGAGTTCTTGAATCATTTGTCGCTCGGTGAGCGTTCGGTGGTCTTGGATATGGGATGCGGCACGGGATCTCTTGCTCTTCCCTTGGCTCAGCAGAGGCATGGCGTGATTGCAGCTGATTTCAGTGAGGGCATGCTCGAGCGCTTGTGCGCATCAGCACTCGCTAAGGGCGTTCCTTTGATCCGTGATGGGTTCGATGCGGGTATCGGACATTTTGATCTTCCCGAAACAGGCGGCTACATCGTTCCCGTTCATATGAGCTGGGAAGACGATTGGACGGCTTTTGGGTTGCTTGAACGGAGCGTAGATGTGGCCTTCGCTTCTCGTTCGATTATCACGCATGATCTAGAAGATTCCCTTGCGAAGCTTTCAGCGGTGGCGCGTAAAAAGGTGTGCGTGACAGCAGGCACGGGAATTTCCCCGCGGGTCGACCCTGTCATCGCGCGTGTTATGGGCATAACGCTGGAAAAGCACAACGATGCTTTGTTCGTTTTCGGTGTCGCTTCCGATTTGGGCTACGAACCAGAGGTGCGATACATCCACTCGCCCAGAACGAGGGTCTATGCCTCAATGGATGAGGCGTATCATGCCTTATTGGATACTCTGAATTACGTTGATGACCACGCAGAACAGGTCGATCCTGCGCTTGCGGCTCAGCGCTTGAAACAATGGCTGGAAATCCATTTGGTTCCCGCTGAAGACGGCGATGGATGGTGCCTGGATGAGCCCCATATCGTTCCTTGGGCATTTATTTCGTGGGCTGTGTAGGTCTCCACGTGTGATAGAGGGTCCTCACGCGAAAGCGGGAGCTTTTGCGCGGGTGAATCGAATGCAAGAACGCAGTGGCAAGTGAACTGCGGCTTTTAAGGAGGCAACGATGGCGATCGATCCAACGAAGATGATAAGCGTGGAAGAAGCGCTCGAACGGGTACTCGGTCAAGTGGAACCCCTTGAGTTGGAAACCGTGCCTCTTCTTGAGGCGGTAGGTCGCGTGGCGGCTGCTGACGTGATGAGCGATTGCGATATCGCTCCCTTCGATAACGCAGCTATGGATGGCTTTGCAGTACGCGTTGAAGACCTTGCTCAGGCAAGTGCTGATGATCCAGTAGTATGCACGGTCATCGAAGAGGTACCGGCGGGCAGCGTATATGACGCTCCGATCGCTCCAGGTGAAGTGGTCCGCATTATGACGGGCGCCGCGGTTCCCTCTGGTGCTGATGCCGTGGTCAAATATGAAGTGGTCGATTACCTGGATGGTGATGGACGCAAGGGTTCGCGCGTCGCGTTCACTCAAAGCGCAAAGCCAGCAGAGAACATACGCAGCAAGGGTGAGGAGATCTCTTCCGGGGATGTTGCGATCCATGCTGGAGAGGTCGTAAGCGCAGCGGGAGCGGGCTTCTTGGCGAGCTGCGGAGTGCTTGAGGTTCCGGTTCATAGGCGTCCGCGCGTTGCTGTTCTGCCTATCGGGACCGAATTGGTGGCAGCAGATGAGCCACTGCGCCCAGGTTGTATTCGCGACAGCAATACCTATGCGCTCGCTGCATGTGTACAGCAGGCGGGCGGCGTTCCTACTCGTTTGCCCGTGGTTCCCGATGACGAAGAAAAGCTGGCGCAGGCTATTCTTCAGGCAAGCGAAACGCACGATTTTATTGTTACGAGCGGCGGAGCCTCCAACGGCGATTACGACTTCATCAAGCCGGTCGTGCAGCGACTGGGTACGCTGTCTATGACGTTGGTCAATATGCGTCCGGGCAAAGCCCAGACATTCGGTATAGTGAACGGTACTCCGGTATTCGGATTGCCCGGCAATCCTGCGGCGGCCTATTGCGGCTTCGAGGTCCTTATCCGCCAGGCACTGCGTAAGATGCAGGGACATCGCACGTTCGTACGTCCCACGGTGAAAGCACGCCTGATGGGCGATCGCAAGAAGCGTGATGTGCGTCGTATGTATTTGCGTGCAACGCTTCAGAACGTAGAGGGCGAATTACAGGTGGTTCCTGCGAAGAACCAGAGCTCAGGATTGTTCAGTACGCTTCAGCGTTCGAACTGCCTTGCTATTCTGCCTGAAGGCGTCGTGATGAACCCGGTACCGGATGGCACCATGCTTGATTGTGTGCTTTTGGATGTTGAGGAAGGTACGGTGCTTTAACTATGTTGTCGTTCGCTATCATCACTTGCTCTGACACGCGCAAAGAACAACAGGATACTGCTGGTGCGCTTTTGCGCCAGCGTATTTTGGAGAAAGGTTGGACGTGCGCCTGGTATGAAATAGTAAAAGACGATCGTGAGTGCATTGCGCGGGCGATCGCCGGTGCGGCCGACATGCCTGTGGTCGATATAGTACTTACTTGCGGCGGTACCGGCTTGAGTCCTCGTGATGTGACCCCTGAAGCAACACGAGATGTATGTGATCGTGAAGTGCCGGGTATTGCCGAAGCCATGCGCGCGTATAGTCTTGCCATTACTCCGCGCGCTATGCTGTCACGTGCGGTATGCATGCAGCGGGATAATACCCTAGTGATCAATTTGCCAGGGAGCAAAAAAGCGGCTCAGGAGAATTGGGACGGGATAGTGGACGTTCTGACTCATGCTGTGCAAATGATGGCGGGTGCGGGTCATCCAGAGAATGTAGAACTCTGATTCGGATGGTTTTACCACCAGAGATCGTGCTCTAGAGACACGATGAAAGGGCCGATCATTCGATCGGCCCTTTCTGTTCGTCTGGGTAAATGCCTTTGAGCAGGCTGAAGAACGTCGGCTCTTCAGTGGCCTTATTCGGAAGGTTCTCGGTTCCATTCGCCCGATTTGCCACCCTCTTTATGGAGGAGGCGCACGGTATCTATTTCCATGCCGCGATCGATGGCCTTGCACATGTCATAGACGGTCAAGCCGGCAACGCTCACGGCGGTGAGCGCTTCCATTTCAACGCCTGTTTTTCCTACGAGTGCGCAGGTGGCTTCTAGGTGTATGCCGCAGCGACCATCAGTGCGCTCCTCTGATGTTTGGGGTGTGCAGAGCACTTCTACCTTGGTCAGCATTAGGGGATGGCATAAAGGAATCAGGGAACTGGTTTGCTTTGCGGCCATGATCCCTGCAATGCGGGCGGCGGCTAAGACGTCGCCTTTTTTGATCTTGTCATCGGTAATGGCGGTAAGCGTTTCGGGCTGCATACTGACGAAGCCTTCGGCACGTGCGATACGTTTGGTGTTGTCTTTAGCCGAAACATCTACCATGCGGGCATTGCCCTGTTCATCGAGATGGGTGAGCGTTCTATCCATGAAAGAGCCTTCCTTGCTTGGTTCTGAAAAAGCGTTCTTGGGCGATGCTCTGGTATAAGGGCATCTCTATGGGAGGTCGGTTAGCCTCCTACCTGACTCATCATACGCTTGGTGCCCACTCGATGATGGTGTCCATCGGGTTTATGGTTAAGCGCGGCCTTAAATACCGCTATCACGTCTTCATCGGTTCCTTCACGCAGGGCACTGCGAATATCGTATTCTTCGTCACTGAATAGACAGGGTCTCAGCTTGCCGTCGGCGGTAAGGCGCAGGCGATTGCAGCTATTGCAGAAGTGGTTCGAGAGAGCCGATATCACTCCGATCGTACCCTGTGCGTTCGGAAGGCGGTAGTACCGAGCGGGCCCCCATCCTTCAGGAGCGTCGTTCTCTGCAGGCGATAGTCCGCCGAGCCCCGCTGCGCGCGATTGCGCATCGAGGGTCGCAAGTATTTCTTCTGCGCTCACGACATTATCCATGCCCCAGTCGCATTCGTCACAGGCGCCTACGGGCATATATTCGATGAAGCGTACGTGGAGCGGGGCATCGAGAGTCATGCGGGCGAAAGAAAGCAGGTCCTGTTGCAAGTTGCGTATGACCACGGCGTTGATCTTCACGGGCTGCAGAGCTGCCTCAAAAGCCGCATCAATACCATTGAGGGCGTCTTGCAGGGTGCCACGACGCGTAATGAAGTGGTACTGGTCCGCATCGAGTGTATCGAGGGAGATGTTTATGCGGGAAAGACCCGCCTCCTTCAGGTCACGTGCCATGGCGGGCAGAAGCGTTGCGTTGGTGGTAAGGGCAACGCTTTCAATGCCGGGGGTATGAGAGGCCTTCCAGATGAGGTCCTTCACGCCTTTGCGCACCAGCGGTTCGCCACCCGTCAAGCGGATGTGCTTGATTCCCTGTGGTGCGAGAAGTTCGATGATCCGTGCGAATTCTTCGATTCTCAAGATCGAATCGTGAGGCAGGGACCTTACGCCTTCTTCAGGCATGCAGTATCGGCATCGCAAGTTGCAGCGATCAGTGAGCGATATGCGTAAATAATCGATGGTGCGTCCCAGTGCGTCTTTCACTGCTGCCACCTCCCTTTTTCTAGCGAGTTACGAGATATACCTTTTGAGGGGGGATGCGCATCCAGAGCTCATCCCCCTTATTGGGTAGCATGCCGGAAGGTGTGGACAGCTTGTCGATGCGCCAGTAGAGACGCTGTTCCAGGTAGTGTATTTCATCACAGGTTCGGTCCACGGCTTCTTCGGCGCTATCATCGCGATCGAGGAAGGTGAGGATGGCGGTGCGTTCGAAGCGCGAATCGCTTACGCGGTCCACTCGCATGCGGAAGCAGTTGTGTCCTGGGCCGGTGCTCTGTTCAAGATAAAAGGCCCTAACTCCCATGAAACGTACTTCAGGAGGCACAGTGGCTTCTGTTTCCACCTCTATGCCCCATTGGGGGAGGAACACCTTATGGTCGGCGCGGTATTCGGCAGGGGTGGCGTTCTTGCATCCGGAGAGCTTGATGCCGGCGAGCGATCGTGGGTGGTGCACTAGTTCGTCACCCGTATCCACTTCCATGACGTGCCCGTTCTCTACTACGGCAATGCGGTCGCAGAAGCGCAAGGCCTCATCAATGTCATGGCTGACGTAGAGAATGGTGCCTTTGAAGGCGTCGAACAAGCTTACGAGGTTCTGCTCAAGCACTCCTTTTAAATGAGAATCGAGTGCCGAGAACGGTTCATCGAGCATCAGGATATCGGGTTGAGCTGCCAACATGCGGGCAAGTGCCACGCGTTGCTGTTGGCCACCGGAGATCTGGGCGGGGTAGTGCTTTTCCAAGCCCGTCAACCCAAACCGAGAAAGCTCTGTATGAACCAAAGCGTTTCGTTCGTCTTTCGGAGTGGAGCGAGGGATGCCCGCTGCAATGTTGTCAGCCACCGTAAGGTTAGGAAATAGCTGGTAGTTCTGGAAGAGCAGAGCTGTTTTGCGTTGCTGAGGCGAAAGGTCAATACTCGGGCGTGAGTGATCGTCTTTCGTTCTCTCGAAGAACGTCTGATCGTTCACTACGATGCGTCCCTCGTCGGGTGTTTCAACGCCCGCGATGCAGCGCAAGGTAAGGCTCTTGCCACAGCCCGAACCGCCTAGGAAACCTAGCGTTTCGTTTCCCGCCTCTATGGAGACATCCAATTCGAACCCGGGGAAGGTTTTGTGAATATCGACTATTAAGCTCATTAGTCAGCCTTCCTGCGATAGCGGGTAGTGCGACGGCTCCAAAGGTTAATGAACAGGATCACGATGAAGCTGAAGATGATAATGATAACGGTCCAGAATATGGCAACGTCAGTGTTGCCGCTCATCCATTCGAAGTAGATCGCAATGGGGACCGTACGGGTAATGCCAGCATAATTGCCCGCCAAGAACAAGGTGGCGCCGAATTCGCCAAGTGCACGTGCGAAGGCTAGAACGGTACCGGCGGCGATGGAGCTCCATGATAGGGGAAGCATCAGTTTGAAAAGAATGCGTCGATCGCTCCATCCGAGCGTGCGCGCTGCATCGAGCATGTCTGAATCAAGGTTCTCGAAGGCACCACGCGTGCTGCAATACATTAAGGGGAACGCTACGACCACCGCTGCGATGACGGTAGCTTCCCAGCTGAAGGTGAGTTGTATGCCAAGGGATATGAGCCACTCGCCAAAAGCGGAACTGCGGCCAAGTGCGAGCAGTAGTAGGAAACCGCATACGGTAGGGGGCAGCACCATGGGGATGGTGAAGATGGTGTCGAAGATATCCTGTGCACGCTTGGGGATGCGCAAGCAGAAGTAGGCTGCGGCGAGTCCGAGGATGAAAATGAAGACGATTGCCACGCCAGTGGTCTTCAGGGTCACCCACAGGGGGCTGTAGTCAACATTCGTAAGGAACTTGCCAAGAGCAGCCAATCCAGTGGCTTCTTTCACAATGGGTACTTCGCTGGGCGTTTTGATGCTCAGGAAATCAACGTGAGTAGGTTTATAGACGCCGCTCGTATCGTTTGATGCAACGTCGCTTCCGTCAGCACCGAGTACGGTCACGTAGTATTTGCCAGCTGAAGCTTCAACGTTGAAACGATAGGTGATGCCGGAAAGGGTCACTTCGGTTTCATTCGTGAAATACCAGGGTACGTCGGTGCCTAATGTGACGCCGCCAGAGAGTGCCTTGCTATCGAGTGCGAGGAAATAGCGCTTAAGTAATTCGCGGTCTTCTTCGGTGGAAAGAGCGCAAAGATCGCTTGCTTCTTCGGGGATGTGCACTACGACATAGTTCTTCGTGGCGATGGCCACTGCGTAGTTGGTCGATGAGCCCTGATAGTAGCTGTAACCCACGTATTGATCTTCGATCGATCGGTTGGATCCCTTTTGCGCGCGGCTGAAATCCATTACCGCAAAAGAGGCATCAGAAAGCGCTGCGGCATCGACTTCCGCGGAAAGTTCAATACCGTCGATATCGGGAGCAGAGGTGCTTTCGATAAGCGATTCGGAAGTTTGCACGACAGCGGTTCCGGTGCTCGGATCTGGGGTCGCGAATGCGGCGTGGGGGAAAACTGACGCGACAAGCGCGCAGATGATGATAGCCGCAAATCCAAGAGTATGAAGACCAATACGTACGTTCATGGGGACTCTCTTTGTGATCAGTGCTTACGCAAACGGGGGATAGAGGCGCGAACCTCCATCCCCGTAGCGCTAGAACCTAAAGTTCAGTGGTTCGTGGTGGATGCTTAGGAAGCCAGTTCGAAGCCCCACTTCTGCCAGATCTTTACAGCCTCTTCGTTGCTGAAGGCCCAATCCAAGAACGCCTTGGATTCATCGGTGTAGTTAGAGCCAGAGCAGATAGCTGCAGGGTAGATGATGTTCTTGTGGGTATCAGCAGGAACGGTGCTGACGATCTTAACGCCACCATAGCGATACACGTCAGAGGTGTATACGAACGCAACGTCAACATCGCCGGAGTTCGCATAGGAGCAAACGCTGCCTACCTTGTCGCCTTCGGTGACCTTACCTTCGAGAGGGGTGCCTTCGAACGTGCCGTTCTTACCGGTGCTTTCGGAGCCTACAGTGCCATCTTCGGCGATCCAGCAAGCGGGGGTGGTGGTGGAAAGCGCCTGCTTCGCATAGTTACCTGCGGGAACGTTGTCGTCGCCAACGGCAACGGTGTAGTCGCCGCTTGCAACATCTTCAAGTGTTACTTCGCCTACGGTCGAGTTCTCGCCCGTAACGATGACGAGGTCATTGGTGAACATGTCGAAGCGAGAGGATTCGTCCACATAACCTTCCTTCACTGCGGTGTCCATGGTGGACTTGGAAGCGGTGATAAGAACGTCGGCGTACGAGCCAGCACCCAGCTTCTCGTTCAGCGTACCAGATGCTTCATACTGGGTATCAGCGAAGGTGATGTTGGGGTTCTGCTCGGTATAGAGAGCCTGAACTTCATCCATTGCCTCGCTCAGGGAATTAGCGGCGAAGATCTGAAGCTGAACTTCTTCCTGCTTCTGTTCTTGCTGGGCGCAGCCGCTCAGAGCGAAGACCAGTGCAGCGCAACAGGTAAGAACGGCGATAATTGACGCCACCCGCCACTTTGTTAGACATTTTGTCATGAATCCTCCTTCGGTCGGGGTAATCTTGGTTGAGAATAATAACCGCTAATCCATACTTTCAATCCGCTTGCTTAGGGGCCTGGCTGGGTTGAGGGTTGAAACTGTGGGGTGAATGGTATGCAGCGTAGCGATATTTCCGCTGATGTAAGACTGTTTTTAAAAAAGAACGATACTCAGGGCCACGCTTCTGGTCTGGGAGGTGGTGTTATCGAGCTGTGCGAGCAGGTTGAACAGTGCGGATCGCTTAACAAGGCGGCTCAGAAAATGGGTATGGCATACAGTAAAGCGTGGCGCATTGTGAAGAACACGGAAGAGACCTTGGGTGTGAATCTGTTCGTGCGTCAAGGCGCCCATGGTTCTTCTTTGACTGCTGAAGCACGTGCTTTGATCGAGATATTTCGCCGTACTGAACGCGAGTTGACCGCTCATTCGAATAAGGTCCTTGACGATGCGTTCGAGGAATTTGTGAAGAAAGGGCTGTTCGTTCCGCATGATGCCATAACGATCGAAACGCAAGCGACACCTGAGCTCATCGCTCAGGTCAAGACCATAGAACGCGAGCTCCCTAAGATCACCACTGAGTAAAGCTTGCGCAGGGGAGCGCATGTACGGGGGCTTATTCGTCGTAGAGACGGTAGAGGATCTCTGCTTGGGCCAGTTCTTCTTGAGTATTGATGTTAGCGAAGGGGTCGATGTTCCCGCGACGTTGATCGTGGCTGTTGGTAAAAGGTCGGCAGCTGATGCGCGAGTAGAAATCCTGGATACGCTTCGTTCCGCGTGCCAGTTCTTCGCGAAGGATGGGCTCGCATGTTGATGCGCGATATACCCCCGCGAACGGCTCCCAGAATCCGTCATTAAAAGGTACGACCGCATCGCATTCTTCGGCCTGGATGACAAGCGCTTCATGCATGAGGATGCGGGGTGAGAACGCGATCATGTCGCATGCCACGACTCCTACCAGATCGTTCGTGCTGCAGTGAAGTGCGGTATAAAGCCCTGGAAGCGCCCCTCGTTCAGGATAGAGGTCATGCTCAAGGCGAATGCCGGGATAGCGGTCAGGTAGATAAGCCAGAATATCTGGCTCATTGGTGGTGATGATGATCTCGTCGCCGAAGTCCATTACTAGATCGAGCATGTGCTCTATAAGAGGGCGTCCCAAGAACGGCATTCGTGCTTTGGAGTGGCCCATTCGCTTTGATTCGCCGCCTGCTTGGATGGCAATAGTGAGCGGTTTGCGCACGAATCTGTTTTGCAGGAACTGGGCTATGCCTTCGATGTCGTTAAAGGTGAACACGGGAAGATGGGCTCGCTCGGCCTCTTCGATCAAGCAAGGGATATCGCTTACGATCGCAACGGGTGGGGCGAACGGGTCGTTGTTGTTCGTGTTCTGTGCCGATCCGTTCTTGAGCGCTTTGATCTTTTCGATGAATGCGGGCAATGCTTCGCGATCGCGTGGGTTATCTTGCCTGAAAAGCTCGACGCAAGGCAGACCGGCCTTACGGAACCCTTCAATGATGACAAGATCGTAGCCAGGCATAAGATTGAGCACTTCTTGGCAGGTCATTTCATGCTCGAGGTCTTTCATTAGTGCGAAACGTTCTTGCGAAAGAACCGCGGTCGCTTGTGCTCCTGCGCAGCGATGGCGATATGAATCCTTGCCAGGGATATCAATATCGAAATGGGGATGCCCGTGGTGCTTGATGCTTCCAATCGATAGTCCTGTTCGGGCAAGACGGGCGATAAGCTGTTCTACCAAGGTGGTCTTTCCGGAGTTCTTGCGACCGATGAATGCCACTGCGGGGCTTGGACGACGGGGTGTTGATTGGGGTGAAAGGGTCATGGCGGTTCCTTGGTAGGTTTTCTTCGCTAGTGTAACAATACGTTATTCGGAGGTCATTACCAACTGTGGGCCCTCCGAAAGGAAGTAACGTTTAACCATTGGAACACCCCAATTGCCCTAATGGTCGGCTTGCGAGGAAATGAGAAGCGATATGATTTCCGATGTATGGGACTTCAGGATAGGCCGAGGTCATGATCGCTAGATGGATAGGAACGCAGTGTCTGCACTGATGGATGAACATAACGCGAGTATTTCGTCGATGGAGCTCGATGCCCCGAGTGCTTCAGATCGCATGGTGTATCTGGACAATGCCGCCACTACGCGCCCTCGTCTTGAGGTCGTGACCATCATGCAACAGGCTCTGGAAGAATACGGCAATGCTTCTTCGCTTCATGCGTTGGGTAAGCGCGCCAAAGCCATACTGGAAGAAAGCCGCCAGACCCTAGCGGAGGCGCTTGGAGTCGATCCCGATGAAGTTTACTTCACCTCAGGTGGAACTGAATCGAATAATCTTGCCATTCGTGGTGCTTGCATGGCGCGCGGGCAAGAAGCGGGACGCATCATCACTTCTGCTCTTGAGCATCCTTCCGTCACTCGTACCGTGCGTGGATTGAAGCGCGAGGGATGGCGGGTGTCGTACGTTGAGGCAGTGGCGGGAAATTATGACCTGGAGGCGTATCGGCGCTTCATATGCGAGCCGACGGTTCTAGTGACCACGATGACGGTCCAGAACGAACTGGGCTATCGAATGCCCGTTCGCGAGATCTGCCGTTTGCGCGATGAGCGGGCGCCACAGGCGCTGGTTCATACCGATGCGGTGCAGGCGTTCGGCAAGATCGATGTTCCGCTCCATCAATGGGGAGTGGACCTGGCCAGTCTTTCGGCCCATAAGATCGGCGGGCCAAAAGGTATTGGCGCTTTGTATGTGAAGCAAGGCACATCCATGTTCACAACGGCTTTTGGGGGCGGGCAAGAGCGGGGGCTTCGCTCAGGTACCGAACCGGTGTTCTTGATAGCCGGGTTCGCCCAGGCGGTACGCTGCGCTATGGATGACCGTGCTGCAGAAGAAAAGCGTATTCGCGGCCTGTGGCTTCATTTAGCGGATCGATTGGGCGCAGAGGTCCCCGATGCGATCATTAATTCACGAGAAGATGGATCTCCGTATCTGTTCAACTTCAGTGTTCCGGGTATGGGTAATCAAGCGGCACTTGATTACCTGAGCGATCAGGGAATATATGTTTCAAAGGCTTCGGCTTGCGAATCTAACCACATGACGGTGGAACCAGGTACTTGGCGTCCAAAGCACCCTCTTTCATTGCAGGCGGCGGGAATCCCTCTTTCGTTGGGGCGGCGCACACTGCGTATCAGTTTTGGATACGATAATTCACGCGAAGATGTCGATATGTTCGTCGATGCTCTTAAGCGTTACCTGGAGCAATTATCTAGGTAGACCGACTTCGCTGTTTTAATGGGGTCGAATTGCGTTCTGTTCTTGAACGTTGTGGGTGCGCGAATATATTATGCGTATATAAATAGATACTATGGCATGAGCAAGATGCGCCATGGTTACGTGCGCATGCGAGAGCAGTTCGTGGCGTGTATTTTGAAGTTCGAAAGAAAGGGCACCGTGCAGCGAAAGTACTTCTTCTTTGACTACGATGGCACTTTGGCGGTGCCACTTACGCGTGAAATTCCCGCCTCGACCCAAGAAACGCTTAGGCGTTTGCGCGAAAAAGGGCACTTTATTGCTTTGGCAACGGGGCGTTTGCAGATAAACGCTATTGATTTCATATCTTCGATCGGTATGGAGAACGTGGTCGCCGATGGTGGCTATTCGGTAACGATCGATGGTGAATTGAAGTGGATGGATTCATTGCCGCTGGAACCAGTGAAGGAATGCCTTCGCATTTTGGACGAGCACCGTGTTCCTTGGGCGGTAACGACGGCTAACGAATTAGTACGTTATTCGCCTTACGAGGATTTTGCAGTGATCGCAGGGGACTATTATGTCCCGACTGAATATGCGCCGTCCCTCTCCATCGATGAGCTTACGTGCGTGTATAAGATCTATATTCCCTGTAAGGCTGAAGATGAAGAGCGGGTCCGGGCAACGGGTGCGCTTGATGGGGTTCCGCATGTGCGTTATAACTCGGACACTATCTTCATCGAGCCAATGGATAAGCAGCGGGGCATCATGTATATGATGGATGTGCTTGGTGCGCCCTATAGTGAAGTGGTGGTATTCGGTGATGGATACAACGATGTGTCTATGTTCCGTCCCGAATGGACCTCTATCGCGATGGGGAACGCGCGTGACGTACTGAAGGAACGCGCCGATTATATTACGACGGATTGCGACGATGATGGCATCATGAATGCCTGCAAGCATTTTGGGTGGATCTGAGGTGCATTGAAGCTATGGGAACACTTTCGAATAGCTGGCATCACTTCTGTACGATCACTCATCATAAGGTGTTGGTGATGCGCCATTGTTTTCGGGTGGGTCTGTATTGGCAGGGTATTGTCCATGACCTCTCTAAATACTCTCCAACTGAATTCAAAGTGGGGGCTCATTATTATCAGGGTGATCGGAGCCCTAATACTGCCGAGCGTGCCGAACTGGGATATTCGACTGCCTGGATACACCACAAGGGCCGCAATAAGCACCACTATGAATACTGGATCGATATGAAGGGCAACCGCAACGCGGAATTCGAGGGTAAGCCTATTCCGACGCGTTATGTGGTCGAAATGTTCTGCGATCGTGTTGCGGCAAGCAAGGTGTATCAGGGGGATGCTTATAGCGACGACAGTGCGCTTGTGTATTTCGGGCTTGAACGAAGCGCTCAAGGAGAACTGCTGTTCCATCCAGAATCGATGGACCTCCTTGAAACCATGCTCACGTGGCTTGCTGAAGAAGGAGAGCAGAAGGCGTTCGAGCGCATTCGTACTGAAATAGTGAAAGCACGATATCGTACGCCTTCTACAAAGTGCTTCTGATTCGCCGAGACGGGCGACGGCTTAGATCTGGGATTCTTTAGGACGCGTATATTTCGGTTTCGTTCACCGCTTCGTTCTTGATGTAGCCGACCAGTTCGTTGAGCGCATCGATCGCGTGAGGGCGAATATCAGCGCCAATGAGCACGTACATGAGCGATCCACCAACGGGGATCTTACCTTCGTTGAGCCAGACGCGTACGTAATAGACGCCTTCCCAGGAACGTGCTTCTTCGACGATCGCATCGAGTTTCTGTTTGTCGTAGGAGAAGTCTACGGCGACTACTTTATTTTCCAGCGATGGAACAGGAGCTGTTCCGGATGCATTGGTGCTTGTCGGGAATTGTTCTGGGCGCACCACTCGCTTTGGGGTAGCGCGGACGATGCCATTGTGGGTCAGGTACATGCCTACATAGGGGGCATGGGGGTCTTGCTTCGCTTCGGTGAGCCATTGGGCCATATCGGGTTCTGTGTTCTGGCAGGAAGAAAGAGGAGCGGACGAATCGGTGGTATTCATGTTGTCTCCTTCGAGGGTGTGGAACATACAGTATGGCTTATCACTGTGATCGCTATGCCGAGGTTCGGGTTTCGCCGCACGGTAGCCAAAAGAAGGTCGTACGGCGAAAATACCAAGCTATTTTCCCTGTTGAGACACGGTTATCGTATTGCTCATTGAAAGTGGCGTGGAGCTAGAGCTCTTTACACCAGGGAGCTTCGTTCTTCTTTGCGGACTGACGCACATTGATGCGCTGACCTTCCAGGCTCACGCGCGAATAGGCGGGGATGGATTCCGTTACGAACGCACTGCCGGCGATGACGCTACCTTCGCCTACGATGGTTTCGCCACCCAGAACGCTTGCGTTGGAATAGATGGTCACGTTGTCTTCGATGGTGGGATGACGCTTCACGCCGGCGAGCTTTTGTCCAGCGCGAGTGGAAAGAGCGCCAAGGGTAACGCCCTGGTAGATCTTCACGTGATCGCCGATAACGGTGGTTTCGCCGATGACCACGCCGGTCGCATGGTCGATGAAGAAGTATTCGCCGATCGTGGCGCCTGCGTTAATGTCCACGCCGGTGCCGCTGTGGGCGTATTCGGTCATAATGCGGGGAATGAGCGGCACATCCTGTGTGTACAGCTCATGCGCGATGCGGTATACGAAAATGGCGAAAAAGCCCGGATAGGAAAAGATGATCTCTTCTTTGCTCTGCGCGGCAGGGTCGCCATCGAAAGCGGCCTGAACGTCAGTCAGTAGCTTACGTTGTATTTCCGGCAGTTGAGAAAAGAAGTGAGCACATGTTTCATCTACGCGTATGCGCACTTCTCTTTCGCACTGGGCGCAGCGCTCGGAGTCGGTTTTGTCTGAGCAGCGGAACGCAAGTGCCTCGAAGAGCTGTTTGCGCAGAGCCTCTTCGATACGAATAAGGGTCTCGCCGATGAAGTACTCGGGATTGGTGCCCGTAGGGGTCTCGTCACCGAAGTAACGAGGGAACATGACGCGACGCAGGTCCTTGATAATGCTGATGATGGCCTTTTTGTTGGGGAAGTGCTTATCGGGATCAGTGAAGAAGATCTCTCGCGCAGAGTAGTTCTGGGCGATGGCGGAAACTATTTCATCAAGGTTTTCGTTGAACATGAGCGTCTCTTCCGATTGAATGAGGACTATTTTGATGTTGGGTTCTATCCTAACGTGCTTGAAGGTTTCATCCAAGGTGCAAGCAATAACAATGCGAAAAAGACAGGCGAAGAGCCACGGATGCTCTGGTCGGGAACGTTCGTCTTTTAGTGAGAAATTTGTCGCAATGCGGCGGCTGTTTGTTTAGAGTTGTAAGGACGCTCAAATGCGGATGAGCCTAACGGTTCGCATTTGAGCAGTGTTCATAGGAAGGAACGTTCACGTGATTCGCATTGTAGTTGATTCTGGGTCAGATTATTTGCCTGATGAGGCGCGACAAAAGGGTATCGAAGTGCTGCCTCTTATCGCGCGCATAGGGGAGAACGAATATCGTGACAGTATTGATCTGGGTCGTGATGAGTTCTATGAATTGCTTGAGGAAACGGGCGGGTTCCCTACGACATCTCAGATATCTCCGCATCTTTTTGCTGAAACGTTCCAGCGTATTTGCGATGAGGGGGATGAAGCTATCGCGCTCATCCTATCTTCTGAGTTGAGCGGTACGTATCAAAGTGCGCTTTTGGCTCAGGCCATGGTGGGTAATAAGGGTGTGCATATTATCGACTCCTTGACCGCCACTTATGCGATCCGCGTTCTCGCCGATCATGCGTGTGCTCTACGGGATGAAGGAATGAGCGCGCCCGAGATCGTGAAAGAGCTTGAGCGAATGAAGGGGTCCGTCAAGATCTTGGCTATGCTGGATACCCTTGAATACTTGCAGCGTGGAGGCCGTTTGCCAAAAGCTGCTGCCAAGGTCGGGGAGGCGGCGAAGCTGAAGCCCGTTATAACCGTAAGTCAGGAAGGCACTATTGGTATCGTTGGTGCGTGCTTGGGGCGTAAGAAGGCGCTTGATTCCATTATGAAGCAGCTCGATAAGACCCAGATAGATCATCGCTTTCCGGTGTACGCGCTCTATTCGTATGGTACGAAGAACTGTGAAAAGCTCGAGGAGCGTTTGCTTGCGGCAGATATTCCAACCACCGAACGCTTGCAGATCGGATACGTGATCGGGGCGCATGTCGGTCCTGGTGCGTGCGGTATGGTGTATGTGGAGCGCCCGCAGGAAGAAAAAAGCGCCCGTCGTTCTTTGTTCCGCAGGTAAGGGGAACCTGCAGGTAAGAGGAACCGAACATCCTTTCTCGTGCTAATTATCTTGTTATTTTCCATTGACGCAGGGAAAAGTTCTGGTATTATCTCTATTCGCTGATGTTATTCAGCGCTTCGGGCGATTAGCTCAGGGGGAGAGCGCCACCTTGACACGGTGGAGGTCAGTGGTTCGAAACCACTATCGCCCACCATCTATTACAAGGCTGGATGCTGAAAGGTATCCAGCTTTTTTGTTTTCCACCGCATTGCTATTACCCGAACCAGTGGGGTCCTTAGCTTTTAGGCCCTGACGTTCTCTTTCGGAATCAGGCGGTCGGGTCATGCACACCAATATCTCTCTGCAGCAATTGCGCTACATTATCGAAGTTGCCGAATGTGGCTCCATCAATGCTGCTAGCCAGCAGCTTTACGTGTCGCAGCCGACGCTTTCTGCCACCATTAAGGATACCGAACAGGAACTGGGGATCTCTATCTTCAATCGCACCAACCGCGGTATCACCCTTACGAGCGAGGGCACTGAATTCATTGGCTATGCTCGCCAGATCTTAGAGCAGTTCGACCTGTTCGAGGCGCGTTATTCCAATGCTCGTCAATCAGCTACCGATCATCTGTCGGTCTCGTCGCAGCACTATGCGTTCTGCGTCGAAGCGTTCGTGGCCCTTGCAGAAGAATGCGATTCGGCGGAGTATGATTTCTCTCTGCGTGAAACCCGTACTTCAGAGATCATTGAAGATGTGAAGGACTACCGCAGCGAATTAGGCGTTCTCTACATAGGCGATTTCAACGCCAAGGTGCTTACCAAGACCTTTTCGGACGCGGGCCTTACCTTCACGCCCTTATTCAAGGCGCACCCGCATGTGTTCGTGGGAAGGAACCATCCGTTGGCGGATCGCAAGAGCGTAACCCCTGCTGATCTGGAAGACTATCCGCGTTATTCTTTCGAGCAGGGCACCAACAATTCGTTCTTCTTTTCCGAAGAGCCTTTGAGTCAGCTTCCTCATCGTCAGAACATCACGTATTCCGACCGAGGTACGCTGACCAATCTTCTGACGAACTTCAATGGGTTCACTATTTCGACCGGCGTTCGATCGGGCGAAATGGGGCAGGGGGATATTGTTGCTATTCCTCTGTTGTCTGACGAGACCATGACGGTAGGATATCTGTGCCATGCTGAGCGTCCCTTGTCGCCCCTTGCCCAGCGCTACCTGGAAAAACTTCGCAGCTACATTGAAGATAATCCCACGGTGAGCACGTACTATCCCTCTGAATAGTTATGTCTTTCTTGGTAAAAGATGACCCTGGTGCAATGTTCAGGTAGAATCAGATGCTGCATTGCCTGTACGACGGCCCTGCGTGTTATTGAATACGAACACTTTGCGTGTTATGAAAGGACGACCACATGGACACCATGAACGTAATCACTACGCTGCTTCATGACAATCTGGATATCGAACCAGAGCAGGTCACGGAAAACGCTACCTTTGATTCTCTGGGCATCGACTCTCTTGATATGGTCGAGTTGATCTGCGATCTAGAAGACGAATGCGGTGTTGATTTCGGTGAGCCGGAAGATCTTGAGACCGTTGGCGATCTGATTGAATACATCGAGGGTCTGAAAGCGTAACCCACGTTCTTTCGAAAGCGGACAGTTTGCCCCTGTCCGCTTTCTTTGCGTATTCGCTCAATAGAACCAAAGTAAGATAATTGCCCATCTTGCGTGGTTCGCAGCCGACGCCCATCGGTGGTGCTTCGGTGCATTAGGCGAGTATGTGCTTGCTCTGTAACCACTCGATCAAGAAAACACCTTATGACTGACATACTTACCCAGATCGATGCGTTCGTTTGGGGTCCGGCGATGATCGCGTTGCTCCTGGGATCGCATATTTTCCTCACATTTCGAACCGGTTTCATTCAGAGGCGCTTGCCTCAAGCCATCAAATTATCTCTTTCTAAAAAAGAAGGCAGCGAAGGCGACATTTCAGCCTTCGGAGCTTTAGCGACCGCTTTGGCGGCGACTATCGGCACCGGATCTATCGTTGGTGTGGCTACGGCTATTCTAGCTGGTGGCCCTGGCGCGGTATTTTGGATGTGGCTCACGGGTATCTTCGGTATCGCGACCAAGTATTCTGAAGTGTTCGTTGCCATTAAGTATCGCGTTAAAGACCATAGCGGGAACATGCTGGGTGGCGCTATGTATGCATGGCAGCGCGGCTTCACTAAGAACGGCAAGGTGCCCTGGTATGCCAAGCTCGGTGCGGTGGCGTTCGCCTTGTTCGCTGCCATTGCGGCCATCGGCACTGGTTCGGCTGTTCAGGCATCCGCTATGACCGGTATCCTTACTTCTTCGGGCGTGAATTTGCCTTCCTGGGTCGTTGGTTTAGTGGTATGCGCGCTCGTTGCTGTGGTCATCTTCGGTGGCGTTAAGATCATTTCTCGCGTATGCGAAAAACTCGTACCTATTATGGCTATTGGGTATGCACTCGGTTGTCTTGTTATTTTGGCGTTCAACTGGGCGTATCTGTGGGATGCGGTAGTGCTTATCTTCGAATGCGCCTTTACGGCAAAGGCCGCCTTTGGTGGTGCCGTTGGTTCCGGCATTATGGTCGCTCTGCAGTTCGGCTGCGCGCGCGGATTGTTCTCCAATGAGTCTGGTTTGGGCTCTGCGCCTATTGTTGCGGCGGCTGCGAAGACCCCGAATCCCGCTGAACAGGCACTTATCGCTATGACGGGTACGTTCTGGTCGACCGTTGTGATTTGCGCATTGACCGGTATCGTCCTGGTGTCCACCATGCTTGCGTATCCTGGTATTCAGGCTGAGATCCTGGCGAATCCCGGAGTGTTCTCGGGGGCTCAGCTCGCCAGTGCGGCTTTCGCTCAGATCCCCTATATCGGAACGCCTCTTTTGGTGCTGGGTATGGTCAGCTTTTCGTATTCGACCATTTTGGGATGGTCGTATTACGGAAGCCGCTGCATTACCTATTTGTTCGGCAAGCGTGCTATTCGTCCCTATCAGGTGATTTATGTGATCGTGGCGTTCTTGGGCGCTATCGGTGTGGGGGATGTTGTTTGGACCATTTCCGACATCGGTAATGCTCTCATGGCTATTCCGAATATCATCATGGTGCTGCTGCTTTCCGGTTTGATCGCACGCGAGACCAAGCATTATGTCTATGACGATAATCTTGACGAGGAAGACAAGACCCCTATACCGGTCGTTGCTTCGAAGTAACATATCTTTAGTGCGATGAAGGCACGGGTCCTTTGCTTTGGTCTGTATCCTGATCGCTACTTCGTTTGTTTTGGGAGCCGGTCTTCTGGGAACCAGGTTCTTTTGGCAACTCGATGGGGCTGCGGGGGAAATGGGGCTTTGGGGAAAGCGTTTCCTTTTCGGCCTGCTGTTGCACCATGTCCGCATATCCTTTTAAGGCGGCGAAGGGCATGAATTGGCGCGCGCGGTTGCGGTGTGCTCGCGCAGTGCGTTGTCCTTGGCGTGCGAGCTTGCGTTCGATTGCATCAAGTATGAGCGTGCGATGTTCTTTTTCATCAAGGGGACATTCTTCTAGAAGGTCGCGTTTGAGGGCTGCGAAAGAACAGCGGCCATGGCTGCCATGGCCGCCATGGCCGCTGTGGCTGTTGTGACCGTTTTCGTTGTTGTGTTCAGGCACGGTGCCCTCCGATCTGATTGTTCCGTTCGCGCGCCGTCGCTTTTTCCTGCAAGCTAGTGCCTTTTAAAAGGGCGTTCTTGCCGAACTTTTCACGTATGGCGATAACGGCTTTTTGCTGGCGTCGTTCTTTCTCTTCGGCTTCAATATCATCGAAGAGGGATGGCGCAGCGAATTTTTCAGGGAGCAATCCGCCGAATCCGATGTGAATGCGCTTGATGGCGCGGTCAGGTATAGCTGTTTCGCCGAATAATGCGTCGAAGTGCTGTTTAAGAACGTGCGCGGAATTGGTGAGCCGAGGCAGTTTTCGCGTGCCGCCGGTCCGCTCATGGAAATGCCGAGGAAGCATGGTGCTGGGGCGGTCCTTGGGGCGTGCATATCCGATGAACAGGGAAATGCTCTTCGTGGCAAGGCCTTGTGTTACCAGATCGAGTACGCTGGCATCTATCATTTCGTGCATGATCATTTGAGCGTCTTCGGTGCGGTAATCACTGGGGAGCACTTGTCCATTGGTGAGGGAGTGCCCTTCAGGTACGTAGGCGTGGATCTGCTCGATGGTGCAGGGTTCTTGTCCCCATGCGTGGTCGATGAGGAACTCGGCATTGATGCCGAACTCCTTGTAGAGGACCTTTTCACTTGTGGCGCATATCCCTGCGAGGTCGTATATGCCATGCTTGGCGAGCCGTCGGGCAATGCCTGGGCCGATGTTCCAAATGTCAGTAAGGGGGCGATGGAACCAGACCTCACGTTTGAATGAATCTTCGTCAAGGAACCCGATGTTCTCGGGGTTGTGCTTTGCAGTGATATCGAGCGCGATCTTCGCCAGGAACAGATTGGTGCCTATTCCTGCCGTGGCGTAGATTCCCGTTTCATCGAGAACGGCCTTCAAGAGCGTTCTCGCGAAGCTGTGAACGTCGGTGCGATAGAGCGCCAGGTACGGCGTGACATCTATGAAGCATTCATCAATAGAGTAGACATGAATATCCTGAGGGCTTACATAGCGCAGGTACAGGGAATAAATATAGGTCGAGACCTCCATGTAGCGTTTCATGCGAGGAGGGGCTATGTGGCAATCGAGATCTTCCGGTATGGCGAACAAGCGGCAGCGATTCGGTATGCCGAGTTTCTTCAAAGCGGGAGTAATGGCTAGGCAGATGGTGGATCTGCCGCGTTCTTCATCGGCGACGACAAGATGGGAAGTAAGAGGATCGAGGTCGCGATCGATGCATTCTACACTGGCATAGAACGACTTGAAATCTATGCATAGGTAGTATTTCTGGGTTGTAAGGCAGTGTTGCGCCACGGACGTCCTTTCGGTCTGATCTTGTTCCAATAGCGAACATTTGTTCTATTATAATCGCATTCCAAGGGATGAAACAGAAAGAACAAAAGATCATTCACATCTGCGAACTGGCGGGGAGGTCCTTGCGCGAAAAAGCTCTACCTACAATAAAAAGTTGAATTCGTCGCAAAAAGAGGGAGGTCACCATGGGGATTTTGAAAATCCCCTATAATGAGCCGTGCTCTATTCGTCCAGCTTATGGGCGATGCTTGGTAATTGGCGGCTCTGTTGCAGGGTGCAAAGATGCACTGTGACGAGAACGCCCAAAAAGAAAGTGGTTATATATGGAAAAGAGCGGTTCTCAGAAGGCCCTCAAGGTATTGTCTATCATTCTTATCGTGCTGTCGGTCATTAGTATCGTTGGTATGCTGTTCGTACTTGCCGGTGGGGGATTGCTTTTCACGGCTATCACTGATGGCACAGCGGATGTTCCTGCTTCCGATTTAAATACGCTCGCAACGGCTACTACTTTTATTGTGGCCTTGAGTGTCGTGGCGCTTCTGTCGGCGATCTTCGATCTCATCGTAGGTATTCTTGGCGTTCGAGGTGCGAATAATCCGCAGAAGATCCGCCCCTTTATCGTGATGTGCATCATCTGTATCGTTCTCGATGTCATTAGTCTTGCTTTTTCATTCGCGGCGGAGCCAATGGATCCCAGTGCGATTGCTGGAGGGGTTCTCGGCTTGGCGATTCCGATCATCTGCTTGGTGCTGGCTAACAACATCAAGAAGCAGAGCAACTTCTAGAAGGCTCATCGTCAACGACAAACGCTCTACAGCGAAGGAAAGGGGTCGCGGTTTTGAACCGTGACCCCTTTGTTCTTTACTTTTGTATTACGGATTCTGCAAAGAGAAGGAACGTTGCGTAAAGTAGTCAGGCAAGTCAGGGAAGCTTCGTGGTGATTGCTGGCGTTATGGGTCGCCGCGTAAGTGAGACCCTCATTTAGTGCGCGCAGGTGATGCGCTTGCATACACGTTCTATGTGCACCACTACGCCCAAGGAGGCCTTCATGAAATATGTTCTACGGATCCTAGCGGCACTCGCGATCGTTCTTTCGCTATCTGCTGCAACGATATTGGTCTTTACGTTTACGCCGCTTTCCGCAACGCCTCCTGGTCAGGCGATCCAGGGAATGCTCGGAGCGGGACAGAACGCTGCCACTAATGCCGCTTTGGATGCTTCGGGCGTCAAGACGAAGGCCGAGGACGCTTTGCGCGATAACGCCAGCGCCATTGCTTCGGAGACGGGAATGTCGGAAGCAGCGGTGAACCAGGCCATCGACGAACTCAATATTGAGGACTGGCAGGTGGTGAGCTTGCCGAAGGATGCGCAGGCGACAGGCACTCAGAATGTAACGTATGGTGGCATTTCTGCGGAAGTGATCACCTACAGCGATCCTTCGTACATATCGGTGAAAGCGCAAGGGCAGACCTTTACGCTCGCCGTGCCCGATAGTGCTCAGCAATATGCGTCGTTAATAGGGTATCTGTAGAGCTTATTGGTGAATGCGCGCACAGGTGGCGGTCATGCGCGCGATGTCCTTGCCAAGGTCGTCGGTAACATCGACCGTGAAGAACGCCAGGTTCTTTCCTTCTTTGTCGCAGCGGCAGGTGGCGATGAGTTTCGTTCCCTTGGTGCTACGGAAGAAATCGATAGAGTGGTTGACTGAAACCGTTGGAGGCTGACCGGTGTTGCCGGCAATGGCCAGTGCGAAATCCGCCAGAGTGAAAATGGCCCCACCCATGACGTTTCCCATGGCGTTGCAATGGTCATCGGTAAGTTCCATTTCGCATACCGCATGACCTTTTCGTCCTTCTATGATGTGGCATTTCGCTGCACGAGTGGCGAATCTGTCGTTGTTGAATTCGGCTTCGAGCTGTTCGAGAGAAGGGGTTTCGGGAAGCATGGGGTGTCCTTTCAGTGAGGCGCCAATGTGCGTTCGTTCGGCTATTGCTTTGAGCTGATGTAGCTTTGGTCGATGGTGATCTTGCAGATCGCTTGAGGGTGTTTTTTGGTTACGAGAGCAGAAATTCGAGCGCGCAGTTCTTCGTCTGACAGGGAAAGGCCGGCGGGTTTTACGCAGTCGAAAATGACATTGGTGTGGGTTGGTCCCGGCACCGTGCGCAGGTCGTGGATGGAAAGCGCAGGGTCGATCGTTTTCACGAGCTCGTTGATCTGGTTGCGTAGGTCCTTCACTTCGGGGTCATCGGTGACGATGGGATCGTAATGAAGCGTGACGATGAATCCGTATTCGGTCTTGAAGTCCTGCTCGATGTTGTCGATCAGATCGTGGCTTTCCAGGGGGTCGGCCTCTGCGGCCATTTCCACATGTGCGCTGACGAATTGGCGTCCGGGACCATAGTCGTGCACCATGAGGTCATGTGTGCCCAACACACCGGGGTAGCTGAGGATCTTGCTCTGAATGCGCTCGACCACTTCGGGCTCTGCGGCTTTGCCAAGTAGGGGGTCGATCGTTTCGCGCAGCAACTGAATGCCGCTATAGACGATGAAGATGCCTACGGCGATGCCGACCCATCCGTCTAGATCGATGCCAGTCTGGAATGAAACGATGGCGCAGACCAGCACGAGTGCGGTAGCGATAACATCGTTTCGGGAATCGATAGCGGTAGCCATGAGTGTTGTCGAAGAGATGCGCGTGCCTATGGTGCGGTTGAACACCGCCATCCAGAGTTTTACGAGAATGGAGATCACGAGCACGAGCGCGACGACGCCATTGAATTCGGTAAGAACAGGGTTGAGTACTTTGTCTACGGAGGTTTGGACCAGTTCTACACCGATGAGCACGATGATCACCGCAACGGCTAAGCCCGAGAGGTATTCGTAGCGACCATGTCCGTAAGGATGTTCGGGGTCGGCAGGACGACTTGCCAGCTTGAAGCCCAGAAGGCTGATGATGTTGCTTGCGGCATCCGATAGATTGTTCAATGCATCAGCGACAATGGATATCGATCCGGCTAAGAACCCGATAGCGCCTTTGCTTGCGCACAGAAGGACGTTGCAGATGATGCCCACGATGCCGGCGAACTGACCGTATGTGGTGCGAACATGGGGATCTTCAACATCATGGGAGTTCTTAACAAAATGCCTTACGAGCCATTCGGTCATGGGTGCGCACGGAACCTTTCCTGTGGGGAGCAATGCCTAAGTAATCCAGTGTACCTGTTTTTGGTGCTTGCTGCCCATGTTCGGGTTTCTATGGGCGATGCTAATGGGTGGCGTGGCAAAGTGGTCCTGGTGGTGGCTGCAGCGCACTTGATCGGGAATAACCGCGGTGTTTGCGAGGATCGGTTCTTGTGATGGTCCTCTGGGGGTGGGGTGACCTCCTTCGATGCTATGATGGTTCTCTGGGGCGGGTCACGGTGATGACCCGAGGAACTGATGTGCGAGGTGGGAACATGGCTTTTGATTTCAAGAAAGAATACAAAGATCTCTATCTGCCAAAAGCCAGACCAATGCTTATAGATGTTCCGCCTATGACTTTCGCTGCTGTTCCAGGGAAAGGTGATCCGAATGAAGAGGGTGGAGCCTATAAGCAAGCCGTTGGGCTTCTTTATGCGTTTTCTTTCACGATCAAGATGTCGAAGATGGGTGCGTGGCAGCCAGAGGGGTATTTTGATTATGTTGTGCCTCCGCTAGAGGGGCTATGGTGGTCTGATTCGGGGGCGTTCGATGGGAGCGCGCTTGTTGATAAGTCTCAGTTGTCGTGGGTCTCTCTCATTAGGCAGCCTGATTTTGTAACGCCTTCTGCGTTCGAAGAGGCATGCCGGATGCTCGCTGAAAAGAAGCCGGAATTCTCTGATGCGCTAGGGCGCGGAGATCTGCGTCTTGTTCGTTTTGCGGAAGGGATTTGTGCGCAGGTGATGCACAAAGGGCCGTATGATGATGAACCCGCCAGTATAGAAAAGCTCTCTGCCTTCATTGAAGAACAAGGATGTCGCTCTGATATTACCGACGCGCATGCGTTGTCTTGTGTGGGCGGTGGTAGCACTGAAGGCGGTATGGTGCAATGTGACTCACTGCAATGTGGGGACGTTCTCGATGCCCTTGATGTTGATGGTCGGGTTCCTTGTACTAGATTGCATCATGAGATCTATCTGGGTGACCCTCGACGTTCTAAGCCCGAGAACCTTAAAACGGTCATCAGGCATCCAGTTAAAATGACAACCGAATAAGCGTTGGGAGCAGACATGCAAAAGCAATATCAAACATCTGAAGGCTCCATTGCTTATTGGGTTCATCGCTGTGGCCAGGATGCTCCCAACGTGGTGTTCTTGCCGGGCCTTACGGCTGATCACCGGTTGTTCGATGCCCAGATCGCGCACTTTAGCGGCGCGAGCGATGGTAAGGCTCGAGCGAACTGCTTGGTGTGGGATCCTCCGTCGCACGGTGCATCCAGGCCCTTTGCTCTTACTTGGAGTTTGGAAGATGTGGCTCGGGCGCTCCATGGGATCCTCGAAACGGAAGGATTTTCCCATCCGATCCTCGTCGGGCAATCCATGGGCGGCTTTCTTTCGCAGGTGTATATGGAGCTCTTTCCTGGCGAAGTACGTGGTTTCGTGGCGATCGATTCAGCTCCGATGAAGCGTTCGTATTACGCCAAGTGGGAGCTTGCGTTCCTTCGTCACACGCACGGCATGTATTCGGCCATTCCCTGGGGTCTGCTTTTAAAGTGGGGGCCTGCGGGCTGCGCTACAACAGAGCGAGGGCGCGCCAATATGCGCGAAATGATGGAGGGCTACGTTAAGAGTGAATATGTAAATCTTGCGGCGCATGGATACGCCGCCGTTGCGCAGGCGGTCGAAGCGGACCGTGCGTACAACATTGATTGTCCGTGCGTGCTCATTTGCGGCACCAAGGACAGCGCTGGATCATCAAGGCGCTATTCACGCGCATGGGCCAAGCGGGAGGGTATGCCGCTTCACTGGATAGAGGGCGCGGGCCACAACTCCTGTGTTGATGCGCCCGATGAGACGAATAAGATCATCGAAGAGTTCATTCGTTCTTCCAACGTTTAAGGTTCGGCAGGATGGATCCTAGCAGCGATACGGATTCGTCGAGCGTCCATCCCATTGCTTCGGACATGCGAGGCGCACATTCTTCGATCATGGAGTCCATATCGGTTTCGTAGGTGTATGCGCCGTTGTTGTAGCACCAGCGGCAGAAGTCCCTCGTTTCGCTCCCATCCGCCTCATGGCCGAATTGGTCGGGTGCGGTGAACATCATGCCGCAGCTTTGGCAGTAGCTATCGGGCATGCCAACGAGCGCAGTGATGGGGACTTCGAGGGTGACTGCGATGAGCTTGATCATGTCGATGCCGGGTGTGGTATCGCCGTTTTCCCAGCGTGAAATTGCTTGGCGGGTAACGAATAGCTTCTTCGCCAGATCTTCTTGAGTGAGGTTCCGTTCGCGGCGCAGAACCGGAAGGGTGTCTTTGATGGTAAGGGGCTCTTCGGTGGACATGGCTGCTCCTTTGTTCGGCGGTGCCTGCTCTCTCATTGTCCGTTTTGGAAGACGGAGGCGCAAGCAACAGGTTGTTGCACTTGGGCGGGAAAACCTCTTTCCAAAATAACTGCAATTTTGTTATTGAGTGAAGTATCGGAAACCATAAATGCGTATTGCGGGACAGTTTTCGGCGAGACTCATTGAAAGGTATTATTCTTTGAAGCTGGAGAACGACGGGAATTGCCGAGGCGCATACCACATCGAGAAAGGGGCTCTTATGAACTGCCCGAATTTCAGGATGGCGACGCGTGATGATAGCGCGCTCATCCTTTCCTTTATCCGTGATCTTGCGGAATACGAAAAGCTGAGTCATGAAGTGGTCGCCACCGAAGAGTTGCTTGAAGAATGGATCTTCAATCAGGGAAAAGCCGAAGTGATATTCGTGATGGAGGAGAATCGCGAAGTGGGGTTCGCGCTGTTCTTCCATAACTTCTCGACTTTCTTGGGACGCGCGGGAATCTATCTTGAAGACCTGTTCGTGAAGCCGGAGCATCGCGGGAAGGGGTACGGGAAAGCCCTTTTGAGGAAGCTCGCTCAGATTACTGTTCAGCGAGGATGCGGACGCTTGGAATGGTCGTGTCTTGATTGGAACAAGTCGAGCATCGATTTCTATCTGTCATTGGGTGCGGTGCCCATGGATGGCTGGACCGTGTATCGCTTGACGGGTGACACGCTTACGAATTTAGCGGAATAGGGCTTTCTTTCTGGCTGCGAGGTGGAAGTCCTTTTTCCATAAACAGGTTCTTGAGTTCGATCCCGTTTCGCATAACAGTGTTTTCGCGGACGAATCGGTACTCGCTCACTTCGAAGAACGGACGTGCCGTAAGGGATGCGTGGGTTCGAATGATCGCCGCTCCGCAATGTTGCGCGTGAAGTTCCAAGTGCGCTACTAGTTGCCGAGCGAGTCCTTGCCTTTGCCATGCGGGGTGAACGAACAGCATGTCAAGATAATCTGGTTCAGCGAGCGATGCGAATCCGATAAGAGCATTGCTCGCTTTGGCAGCCAGGGTGTACTGGGAGGTCAGCTTATCGGCGATGACTTGTTGGTGACTGCGGCCTGAGGGCGCCCAGGCATCGAGCTGGTCGGGCGAGTAATCGCTGCTGTTCGAGCAGTGCACTGTTTCGAAAAAGAGCTCAGCAGCGGCAAGGGCTTCATTTTTCAATAGGGGCGCGATGGTTATGACACTCATGGTTCGTCCTTGCTGGAGCCCTGCTGGCTGTGAATCGTTTTGGTTCAGGATAACGAGGAGCCTCTAAGCAAACTGCCTTCGCCTTGCGGATGGTGCATCTATCCGAAGGCGAAGGCAGTTCTGGCTGAATGGGGGGGTGCGCTGTACGGAAGTAGAACCTGCGCGTGCGCAACTACTTCTCTAGGCGCTGAGATTCTTCGAACGTCGCGCGGCCCATCTTAATGCCACCCATGATGTGGATGTGCAGATGGGGAACGGTTGCGGCTGAATCAGGACCGGTGTTGATAACGCAACGGAAGCCGGATTCGTCGACACCCTTGATCTTAGCGACCTCGGGTACGACCGACAAAAGATGACCCAGAACATCGGCAGGTACGTTGTCCTGCAGATTGTCGAAGTGCTGCTTGGGTACGATCAGAGTATGAACAGGGGCTTCTGGTTCAATGTCATCAAAGGCGTAGCAGATGTCATCTTCGTATACCTTTGCTGAAGGGATATCGCCAGCAACTAGTTTGCAGAACAAGCAATCTTCCATGGGTTCCTCTTTCTTTTGACTGTGCGGAACGCGGGCAGTGGGCGCATCCGCCGTGAACTCATACTGCCTAAGCGCGCGGATGACCACGACTTAGGTGCAGGGTATGGACCTTATTCTACCTTACACCGTTACGCGTGCGCGAGCATACGCGCGTTTGCGGGCAATAACGTAGAGAACGATCATCGAAGTGCCTGTGACGACCCAGCTGATGGGATAGATGAGCAGCAGGTTCTCATAGCTGTACACGTAAGGGAACAGCGTGAATACGAACACAATGCGCAGAAGGCATGAACCGACGATCGTAATGATAGTAGGCAGGATCGACCAATTCATGCCGCGCATCGTGGCGGCGGTCACTTCGTAAGAGGTGGTCATGAATTCGAGTAAGCACACGTGGATCATACGGGTCGCGGCAAAGCTCAAAGCGACCGCTTCTGTAGTGAAAAGACCCAGGAACATATCTTCGAAGCCAACGAAGATCAGGCTGACGACCAGCGAGCAGCAAACCGAGCCAATGATGCAAAAGCGGAATATCTTGTCGCAACGATCCAATTTGCGAGCCGCATAGTTCTGCCCCGTGAAGGTAACGGCCGCCTGGGAAAAGGCGCTCACGATGAAGTACGAGTAGCATTCGTAGTTCAGCGCCGCTGATGATCCAGCAATGGCATCGGTGCCGAATCCGTTGATGGCGGCTTGTACGATAACGTTCGATATGGCGAACACTGCGCCTTGCAAACCGGAAGGAAGACCGATGTACAGGAGCTGTTTCAAGTCGTCAGATACGACTTTCAGGCCGCGCAGTTCAAGGCGATACGTTTCTTCTTCAGTAAGCAGGAACCACACGACCAATCCGGCGGCAACCGCATTGGCGACAACGGTCGCACCTGCGATACCGGCCACACCAAGTCCGAGCCCCAATGTTGCGATAAGGTTCAGCGCAATATTAAGCAGCGCACCGGCGATAAGGGCGAACAGGGGACGCCGTGTGTCTCCCTTTGCGCGAAGGATCGCTGACCCGAAGTTGTAAATCAGCAAGAATATGATGCCGCCGAAGTAGACATGAAGGTAGGTGCGGGCCTGATCCCATGCTTCGAGGGGAACGTTAACTGCCGTCAGAATAGGATCGGTCGTTACGATACCGGCGATAGTCAGGACGATGGAACATACGATAGTCACCACGACGGTGGTCTGGATGGCTCCCTTGATCTTCTCGAATGCTTGGTGTCCGATGTGAATGGCTATCGCAACGTTCGCGCCGATGGATAGCCCCACGAAAAGCGATACGAACAAGCTGATGATGGGGGCGACGCCACCAACGGCGGCAAGGGCGGCGCTGTCAATGAAGCGTCCGGCCACAATGGAGTCCGCAGTATTGAAGAGCTGCTGAAATATGCTGGTCAAGGCGAGAGGAATCGCAAAAAGAACGATCTTCGGCGCGATAGGGCCATTAAGCATATCGATGCTATTACTGCTCTTTTTGCGTTCTGACTTACTCATCGTGGTGGACCTTTTCGTGTTACTGCTGATACTTAAAGACCGTTTGCGTCGAGCATAGCGCTTTTCGCCGATAAATAATACGTTTTATCAAAGTAAGTACAGGTGTTTTATGGCAGGCAGGAGGCGTATCATGGAAGTTGTAGATTCCTATCCAATGGGAACGATAGGGACAAGTATGGGGGGTGTTCATCATGGGGGAGTATTTCAAGAACTGGAACTATAAGAAGCATGCTAAATTGTGCGTTGGTGTGTATGGAGCGTTGTTCCTTTTGGACATGACCGTAGGGTATGTGCTAGCGAAGAAGCTCCTCGGATCAGGCGATACGACCGATTAGCTAGCATGCTGATCGGCTACAGTTCTAACTTTCATCACCTTCTGCCCCGCCGTAGTAGATCGCTTCGGTGGGGCAGAGTCGTAAGCACCCAAAGCACATGAAGCACTTGTGCTTCACCCAAGTGGGAGTATCATTTACCATCTTTATCGCCTCTGCTGGGCATATTTTCGTGCAGTGTCCGCACGAAATGCAGTTCTCATTCACGGTGAAGTTGTCAGTGTAGAGAACTTGGTCAAGGTCTACGCGCTTATACAAGCCTGCCGCGCTCTGTGTTTCCCCCTTTGCCATGTGGCCCTCCGTGTATTCAAATCCGTCCCTCGGATTAATTGTATCGAGCCTGAAATGGTTTTATAGGTGCTTTATTGCTGCTAAGGATGAAACTTTTTCACTCAAAAAAGCCTTCCAAATACTTTTATTCATAGGTAAGGAAGAATCGGGTGCGAGGGGGACTTTCCGCGAATGAGAGGCGGCCGATTTTTGGATCGTATGGAGGAAACGTATCTCTGGGAACTGACGATCAGAGCTTGTTCCGAGCGGTGTATGACCGGCAACGCTTCTTTAAAGAGGTGCTCAGGTGAGTTTTATTCGGACCTCTGGTTTTTCTTCGCAACGTAGGTCATAACTTTGAGTATAATTTTTGAGTTACACAGTTAGCCAAAGACGGAGGAAGAAAGGTCGTATCGTGGCCAATAGCTATAAGCAAACCATGAACCTGCCGCGCACCGACTTCGCAATGCGCGCGAATTTGCCTGAAAATGAACCGAAGCGTCTTCAATTCTGGAATGATATTGACATTTATCACAAGGTGCTCGAAAAGAACAAGGACAACGCTCCCTTTATTCTTCACGATGGTCCTCCGTATGCGAATGGTCCCATTCATATTGGTCATGCATTCAACAAGGTGCTGAAGGACTTTGTCATCAAGAGCCATACTCAGCGTGGTTTCTTCACGCCCTATATTCCTGGTTGGGATTGCCATGGTCAGCCTATCGAGCATATGGTTGAAAAGACCTTGGGCCCCAAGAAAATGGCGGAAACCAGCCAGCCCGATCTGCGTAAGCTCTGCCGTGAATGGGCTGAAGAGCACATTGATATTCAGCGCGAAGGTTTCAAGCGCCTTGGCGTAAACGCTGACTGGGATCATCCTTATCTCACCTTCACGCCTGATTATGAAGCAGGCAATGTTGAGATCTTCAAGACCATGTACCTGAATGGCTCGGTCTATCGCGGTCGCAAGCCCATTCATTGGTGCAAGCGCTGCCACACTGCGTTGGCGGAAGCTGAAATCGAATACAGCGACGAGGTCTCGCCGTCCATCTTCGTGAACTTCAAGCTCGATGCGGTTCCTCCCGTGTTCGAAGTAGCGGGGGTAACCGATCCTGCTCACGTTCTCATCTGGACGACCACGCCTTGGACGCTTCCTGCCAATGCGGCGGTCTGCCTGGCTCCTAATGCCGACTACATCATGGTCAACGCCGATGGCACGCATACCATCATGGCGTACGACCTGTTGGAAGATGTCGCCCAAACGGCGGGCTGGCAGTCTTACGAGCCGGTGAAGGACCAGGACGGCAACGTTATTACCGTTAAGGGTCGCGAGCTCGCGGGTGTTTCATATACCTGTCCTATTCGCCAGGATCTGAAGGGCGTCATCATTTACGGTGACCATGTAACGCTCGATTCTGGTACGGGTGCGGTTCATACGGCTCCTGGTCATGGTCAGGAAGACTATGCGGTCGCTCTTGATTTTGATATTCCGATCCTGATGCCCGTTGACGACAATGGTGTATTGACTGACGAAGCGGGTCCTTTCGCGGGCCTCGACGTTGACGATGCGAACCCGCAGATCATCAAGTGGCTCGATGAGCAGGGTTCTCTCGTGGCTCATGTCGATATTTCCCATAGCTACCCGCATTGCTGGCGCTGCCATCAGCCGGTCATCTTCCGCGCGACCGACCAGTGGTTTGTCTCTATGGACAAGAACGACCTGCGCCGAAACGCGCTCGATGCCATCGAGAACAAGGTCGAATGGGTTCCCGCATGGGCATCGCGTCGTATTGGCTCGATGGTAGCCGATCGTCCCGACTGGTGCATTTCCCGTCAGCGTTCATGGGGTGTTCCCATCCCGGTGTTCAAGTGCGCAAAGTGCGGCTCGACGGTAGCGAACGAAGAAACGTTCGATGCGGTTATCGATCTGTTCCGCACCGAAGGCGCCGATGCTTGGTTCACTAAAGAACCGAAGGAATACCTGCCTCATGGTGTGGCGTGCGAAACCTGCGGTTGCACCGAGTTGCTTCCTGAAAAGGACATTCTGGACGTATGGTGGGAATCCGGTGTTTCGCATACCAGCGTATGCAAGCACCGTGCTTCTGAGGGCCTGCGTTTCCCTGCTGATATGTATCTGGAAGGTTCCGACCAGCATCGCGGTTGGTTCCAGTCATCGCTGCTGACGAGCGTTGGCGCGTATGGCGAACCTCCCTACAAGTCGGTCATGCATTGCGGCTTTACCGTTGACGAAGAGGGTCGCAAGATGTCTAAGTCCCTGGGCAACGGCGTCGACCCTGCTGATGTAACGAAGCAGTACGGTGCTGACGTATTGCGCCTGTGGGTATCGAGTGTTGATTATTCGCAAGACGTGAGCATTTCCGACAACATCCTGAAGCAGGTGTCTGACGCATATCGTCGTTTCCGTAACACTTTCCGTTTCCTGTTGGGTAACTTGGAAGACTTCAATGCGGCGACCGATATGGTGGCGGACTGGGATGATCTTGAGCCGATCGACCAGTACATGATGGCCAAGACGGTCGCAACGCTCGAAGAAATCGAAGCGGCATACAAGTCGTATCGCTTTAATACGGTATATCGTACCGCGTATGACTTCGTGAACGATCTGTCTGCGGTGTACATGGACGTCACCAAGGATCGTTTGTATTCCGAGGCTCCTGAATCGCCGCGTCGTCGTGCGGTTCAGAGCGTATTGATGAACGTTCTTGAAGTTCTGGTTCGTGTGCTTTCGCCCATCCTTTCCTTTACGTGCGAGGAAGTATGGCAGCATTGGCCCACGTCCGAGCGTAATGCGGCTGGTCGTCCTGAAAGCGTTCAGCTTACAGGTTGGCCGGTACGAAGCGATTTTGCTCCGGCGCTTCCAGAAGATGCTCAGTTGCAGCAGGTGCTCGATTCCTTCGGTGAAGTGATCGCAGTGCGTGAAGTGGTTACGAAGGCATTAGAAGATGCGCGTGGTGCGAAGACCATCAACAAGAGCCAGGAAGCAAGCGTTGTGGTAAGCGCTCCGCAAGATGTGATCGATGCGATGGCTGCTTATGATGCTGCGGTATTCGAAGAACTCTTCATCGTAGCAGGCGTTACCTTCGAAGCTGGTTCCGAACTTGCCGTGCAGGTTGCTCCTGCGACGGGCGAGAAGTGCCCTCGTTGTTGGAACTTCCGTACGCTTGGCGGCAACGGCAACCATCCTGATGTGTGCGAGCGCTGCGGCGATGCTCTTGATGCCATTGGGTTCACGGGTGAAGAATAAGGCTCGCCAGTAAAGACGGATCGCATGTTGGTAAATAGCAGGCTTGCATGAACGCAGGTTTGTAGCAGCAAAGGAACGGAAAGCCTTTTGGCAGAAGAGCGTACCTATATCGATACTGAAACAAGTAGCGCCCCATCTGAGGGCGCTACTTCACGTTCGGTTTTAGTTCCGGAATCACCTGAACAACCCGATCGTTCGGGCCCTCGGCGGTCATGGAAGGGCAATGCGCTTCTGTGGACGCTCTGCGTGATCGTTTGGTTCGCGTTCGATCGAGTGACGAAGGTGTTCTTTGACGAAAACTTCACTCCGGGCGATGTGGTCGTTTCAAATATTGCAGGATTGTTCCAGTTCGATCTGGTGCATAACCGAGGAGTCGCGTGGGGGGCATTCGCCGGAGAGATCCCCCTGATCGTGGTGCTTACCGCGGTGGTGTGCGTGCTTATCTTGGCCTTCTCGCTGTATTGGTCGCGTAGTGCGAGCCGTTTGGAAATGGTGGCGCTCGGGTTGTTGTTCGCCGGCGGCATCGGTAATCTGTTCGACCGTGTGACCTTGGGCTATGTGGTCGATTTCATCACCCCGATATTCATTGATTTTCCCACCTTCAATATTGCCGATATCGGCGTAACATGCGGAGTGATATTGCTCGCGATCGTGTGGGTGGTTCAGATAGTGCGCGAAGGAAAGAAGGAGTAGAACGCTATGGCGCGAAGCCTTTCAACTACGGTTTCTGAAGCTTATGACGATATGAGGCTCGATTCGTTCTTGTTCGAAGCGGGCTTGTACGAATCACGCAGTAAAGCGGTAAAGCAGATCGAGGCGGGAAAAGTATTCGTGGGTGGCCAAACGCCTACGAAAAAGACCATCGTTCATGCGGGTGACTTCATCGTGTACGAGGAGTTCGAGCAGAACGATCGCGTGTTCCTTGAGCCACAGAACATTCCTTTGGACGCATACTATGACGATGACGATCTGGCGGTCATCAATAAGCAGGCAGGTCTCATTTGCCATCCGTCTCCAGGGCATCCTGACGGTACGCTCTCGAACGCGCTGATCGCGCGATATGGGCGCGATAATCTAGCGCATATTCAGGGTGACGATCGTCCTGGTATCGTTCATCGACTGGATGGTGATACGAGCGGATTGATGCTCGTGGCGAAGAACGACGAAGTGGGCTTCGAACTGCAAGATGAGATCCGTGCACGCAACGTGAACAGACGCTATCTTTGCCTTGTTCACGGCAATATAGCAAGTGATACGGGCCTGATCGACGCCCCGATCTTCCGAAGCGATAAGAACCGCTTGCGTATGCAAGTATCCGACAAGCCGCAGGCGCGCTCATCGGTTACGACCTTCAAAGTGCTTGAGCGTTTCGCTTCGGGCAATAAGGACAATGGCTTTTCCTTGATCGAGTGCAAGCTGTATTCAGGACGCACCCACCAGATCCGTGTGCACATGGAATACATCAAGCATTGGTGCGTGGGCGATTCGACGTATGGCACGCCGGGCAAGGCCGATAATCTGGGTCTTACGCGCCAGTTCCTGCATTCCTATTTCATTGAATTCACTCATCCGAAGACCGCTGAGGTCATGAGCTTCGTGGCTCCTTTGCCTGATGATCTGCGTTCGGTCATGCATAAGCTCTCCGATCGTCGTATCGGGCTGACCGATGCGGGTAGGGAAGTGCTGCAGCTCTACTGCGAAGAGGGCAGGGGCGTGGCCGATCGAGTAGATATTTCCCAGGTGGAATCATTCAGTCATCTGTAACGCGAAGTGGTGTACGCGCATAATGCAGCATTTTGAAACTCTTGATACTTTAGAGCCCGGTAATGACGCGATCATCCATTCGGTCAACTGTGAAGATGTCGCGCTGCGAAAGCATATTCTTGATATGGGTCTGACCCCCGGCACAGAAGTGACGTTGGTAAAGCGCGCTCCGATGGGCGATCCATTGGAATTGCGTCTTCGTGGATATGAATTGACGCTTCGAAACGACGACGCTGCCCATATAGAACTCGTGAATGTTCACGAGGCGCATAATGTACCTCGCCCGAATCCGCAGGCGAATCCTACGCCGCATCCGGGCAAGGGCGAACAGGACATGGCAAGTCAGAGCGTTTTTCGTCCGCGTGGGCAGGAGCATCCTCTTTCGACCAATGCCCCTTTGATGTTCGCATTAGCGGGTAATCAGAACTGCGGCAAGACCACCCTGTTCAATCAGCTAACGGGGTCGAATCAGCGTGTCGGCAACTTTCCGGGTGTTACTGTGGGACGAAAAGATGGCGTGATACGAGGTCATGCGAACGCGACCATTGTCGATCTGCCGGGCATTTATTCTCTTTCGCCGTATACCGGTGAAGAAGTGGTCACGCGCGAGTTCCTTTTAGCCGACAAGCCACACGGCATTATCAATATTGTTGATGCAACGAACATTGAGCGTAATCTATATCTAACACTTCAGCTGATGGAGCTTGATATCCCCATGGTGCTGGCGCTTAACATGATGGATGAAGTGAGTGCCAATGGGGGTACGATCGACGTTAATGCGCTCGAATCGCTGCTCGGTATTCCGGTTGTGCCCATAGCAGCGGCAAAGAGCGAGGGCATTGACGAACTGGTCCAGCATGCGCTCCATGTGGCGCGCTTCCGGGAACGTCCTGGGCGCATGGATTTCTGCCGCGCTGATGCCGCTGATGGCGGAGCTCTCCATCGATGCATCCATGGTATTTCGAAGCTGATAGAAGATCATGCGCAGCAGGCAGGTATTCCCTTGCGTTTCGCGGCGACCAAGCTCGTTGAGGACGATAAATTGGTGCGTGATGCGCTCAATTTAGACGAGAACGAAAAAGACGCCATAGAGCACGTGGTTACCCAAATGGAAGAAGAATCGGGTGCCGATCGCATGGCGGCGCTGGCGGACATGCGTTTCGCGTTCATTGAAAGCGTATGTGAAGCCACGGTGACCAAGCCCCATATGAGCAAAGAGCATAAGCGCAGCATTGCTGCCGATCGCGTTCTAACGGGCAAATACACGGCCTTGCCGGTGTTCGTCGGCATTATGGCGGTGGTGTTCTGGCTGACTTTCGGCGTGATAGGGCAGGGACTGTCTGATCTGCTTGATGCAGGTATTGGCTGGCTGACCGACTTGGTCGATCAGGGCCTTTCCGTATGGGATGTTAATCCGGTCGTTCATTCACTGGTCATTGATGGCGTGTTCGCGGGCGTGGGTAGCGTGTTGAGCTTCTTGCCTATCATCGTGGTATTGTTCTTCTTCTTATCGCTACTGGAAGATTCGGGTTACATGGCCCGCGTTGCGTTCGTAATGGATAAGCTCTTGCGTAAGCTGGGACTATCGGGACGTAGTTTCGTTCCTATGCTTATCGGGTTCGGCTGTTCTGTTCCTGCGATCATGGCGACGCGCACATTGCCGTCTGAGCGCGACCGCACTATGACGGTCATGCTCACCCCGTTCATGAGCTGCTCCGCGAAGCTTCCCATTTACGCGTTATTCACGGCGGCGTTCTTTCCTGAACAGGGCGCGCTCGTTATGATCTTGCTCTATGTCCTAGGGATAGTGGTAGGCATTCTGGTTGCACTCGTTTTGAAACGCACTATGTTCAAGGGCGAACCGGTGCCGTTCGTCATGGAACTGCCGAATTATCGCATGCCTTCTTTGGGGAACATGGGGCGTTTGGTGTGGGAAAAGGCGAAGGACTTCCTTACCCGTGCGTTCACTATCATTTTCTTGGCATCGGTGGTCATCTGGTTCCTGCAGACCTTCGATGTGCGCTTCAATGTGGTGGTCGATTCTGCGGATAGTTTGCTGGCTTTGCTCGGCGGCCTTATCGCGCCGCTGTTCTCTCCGCTCGGTTTTGGCGATTGGCAGTCGTCGACCGCATTGGTCACGGGCTTCATTGCAAAGGAAAGCGTGGTAAGTACGCTCACGGTGCTGCTCGGTGGTTCCACGGCGGCTTTGGCATCTATCTTCACGCCGCTGACGGCATTCACCTTCTTGGTGTTCGCATTGTTGTATACCCCGTGTGTTGCCGCTATTGCGGCGGTGCGTAACGAATTGGGTGGTAAGCGTGCGGTCGGAGTAGTGCTCATGCAGTGCGCGGTGGCGTGGGTCGTCGCTTTTGCGGTGCATACCATTGGGCTATTGCTCGGTTTCGCGTAGAGAGCGATGTTCTTGGTCCGATATCACGTATTGGTATCGGTTGGGTGTCAGATACGTTTGTTTGTTTCCTTTGGTTTACATTTGGTGCATACTGGTATGAGTTATCCACGGCTAATTTTGTTAGCCCCATCAAAGGAGACAGTATGAATCCAGGAATTCTCATCGGAGCAGGTTTTCTCTTGGGAAGCGTAGGAGTCAAGACGCTTACCAGCAAAAAAGCCAAGGAAGTGTATGTTAAGGGAATCGTTCAGGGCATGCGCGTTAAGGAAGAAGTCGAAACAATGGTCGACGAAGCGCGTGCCGAATTCGATGATCTTCTTGCAGAAGCAGGATACGCAAAAGAGAACGAAGCTGCTGAAGAAGGTGCATGCGCACTCAAGAGCGATGAAACTGCCCTGGAACCCAAGGAAGATTCTTCGGCTGGGGGGTCTGCTGAAGAAGCGAAGAACGTTACGGGTGGTGCCGCCAAGCCCGCTGCAAAAGGCCCTGGGAAAGGCGCGGGACACGGCGGATACGGCCACGGTCGTGGCGGAAGGTAGATTCCGTGAAATATACGATCGTGCATGAGGTCCCAGGGAGGGTCCGTGTTTCGTTGGGTGGGAAACTGCCCGAGCCTCATGCCTGCGCATTAGAAGAGCGCATGCGCTCGCTTTCTTCGGTATCGAAGTGCGTGGCGTATCCCAAAGCGGGATCGCTGGCGGTATGGTTCGAATCGAGCAACGGTGCAAGGCAGAAGGTCCTGGATGAACTCGAACGAGTCGAACCTAATGCCCTTGCCGCTGTTGATTCTGGCAGTGAACTCGTGCGTTCCCCGAGGTTCCGTCATTTGTTCACTCAGCTTGCCAATATGGCGATCGCTCATTACATGCGCCGTATGATGTTGCCGTTGCCGCTGAAGATCGCCTGGACGGTGTGGTCCGCCGCGCCGTTCTGGTTGTCGGCGCTTCGAAGCCTGCGTGCAGGAAGACTCGATGTTCCCGTACTTGATGCCGCTGCTATTTCTATGGGGTTGGCTCAGGGGAAGCCAACGACATCGGGAAGTACGATCTTCCTGCTCCGGGTCGGCGAAGCGCTCGAAGAGTACACTCAGCGTCGTACGGAAAGCGGCTTGATCCGCTCTTTGCTTACCTTGCCGGAAACTGTGAGCGTAGTGCGCGATGGTCTTGAATGTGAGGTCGAGCTATCGGCCTTGCAGGAAGGCGACTGCGTGGTTGTGCGCACTGGCCATCAGATCCCCGTAGATGGCACGGTGATTGGAGGAGAAGCAGCGGTCAACCAGAGTTCGTTGACGGGTGAGTCAATGGCTGTTATCCGAAATAGCGGAGATACCGTTTATGCGGGTGCGGCGGTTGAAGAGGGCGAGATCTTCATTAGGATCGTCGGCTCGCCCGAGGAAAGCAAGCTGCGCTCTATCGTGACCATGGTCGAACAATCCGAAGAACTCAAATCAAGCGACCAGCGCCACATAGAGAGCATGGCGGATGACCTGGTGCCCTGGAACTTCTTGCTGGCAGGCATCGTTGCGGCAACGACGCGCAATATGAACAAGACATCAGCTGCTTTGATGGTCGATTATTCATGCGCTTTGCGTCTATCTGGCTCCATTGCCGTAATGGCGGCTCAGCGCGAAGGTGCGAAGGCCGGTTTTATGGTCAAAGGTTCGAAGTATTTCGACCATATGGCCCAGGCGGACACGATCGTTTTCGATAAAACGGGAACCCTTACTCAAGCGGTTCCATCGGTTCGAGAAGTGGTTGCTTATAACGGATGGCAGCGCGATGAAGTGCTGCGCCTTGCAGCTTGTTTGGAGGAGCATTTCCCGCATCCCGTTGCCCGCGCAGTGGTGAATCAGGCATTTGCCGAGGGGTTAGAGCATCGGGAACGTCATGCAGCCGTCGAATATGTCGTTGCACACGGCATTACTTCGACGCTCGATGACGCGCGCGTGGTGATCGGCAGCGAGCATTTCGTTATGGAGGACGAAGGGGTCCCCCTTTCTTCTGAGGAGCTCGATCATATTCATGCACAAGCCGAAGGGTGCTCACCCTTGTTCCTGGCGGTCGATGGTGTTCTGCGAGGAGTCATCTATATTGATGATCCCCTGAAAGATGGGATAAAAGAGGTTCTGGATGAACTGCGTGGTATGGGCTTTAAGCGCATTATCATGCTCACGGGAGATAACCATCGGAGCGCTTCGCGTATCGCGCGGATAGCGGGTATCGAAGAATTCCAGTCCGATATGCTTCCTGAAGACAAGTGCCGCGTCATTGATGAATTGCAGGAGTCGGGGCATAAAGTGGTCATGGTAGGTGATGGCGTAAATGACTCGCCTGCATTGTCGCGAGCATATGTGAGCGTTGCGATGAGTGCGGGAAGTGCGATCGCGCGTGAGACCGCCGATATTTCCCTGATGACCGATGATCTTCATTCGTTGATCGATCTTCGCCGCCTGAGCGTTGGTTTGGAAAAGCGCATGAAGCAGGGCTATCGCTTTGCGGTCGGGCTTAATTCGCTGCTCCTGGCACTTGGCATTAGTGGGATCATTACTCCGCAGATCTCTTCCATATTGCATAACTCTGCAACGGTGGGAATATCGGCAGTGAATGCACGTCGTTTTTTGCCGCCAAGTTCCTATGTTTCTTCTGACTTGGATTGAGTAGTTTCTTCGTTACGGGACGCGAACTCGATCTGATCGCACTAAAAAGGATGCTGACGTATGTTGGCATCCTTTTTTGCATGGGCGCATTTCTTTGGAGGGCTGTAAGATCGTGCGCTAAGGGCCGTTGGCGCAGCGAGTCGAGGTTCTACGGGTTATGGGAATCACACTGGTTCAGATGCGTTTCAAAGCTAAGACATCTGCATAGTTCGAGTACAATGACTAGGTGACATTGATACGAAGGCACGAATTTGAAGGCTTCTCTTATGCGAGGGGGCGATATGAGCGATTCAGAAAACAAGACACCACCTTCTCGGTATTGCACTAACTGCGGTACGCCATTGGAAGAGAACGCGAAGTTCTGCACGAATTGCGGTTCTCCCGTTCCGATCCATGATTTTGATACCGGCGACTTAGGCCTACCTAAAGAGATGCTGGATACATCGAAGGAAGATGCTCCTACGGAAGTACTGCCGGGCGCAGCGGAAGTGTTCGAGGGCGGCGCGTCAGTACAAGATGTCAGCACTCAGCGTATCCCGACAGTGCCAGACGCAAGCACTCAGCGCATCCCGACAGCGCCGGATCGTCCTTCCGTGAAAATAAGCGATACGGCGCCTATGCCTGTGGTTCCAGGCCCCGCACCGCAGGAAACGGTTCAGCCCACCGATCGTCAGCCGGTTTCCTATTCGGTACATAATGATCAGAGCAAACCTCGTGACACGAAGAAGATCATTATCATTGTGGCATGCGTGGTGGTGGCTCTTGCGATCATTGGCGGTGTGGCGTTCGCTTTGTTGGGCAACAAGGGGTCTTCTGATTCTGGTACAGTGGTGGTCGATAACACCACGCAGTCGTCCGATAAGATCGTGGTGGAGCTTACGGACACGTATCGTACTCAATTCGCGCAGAAGAACAGCGTGACGTATCCCGCGTTCGAATTCAGCTATCCCGCTTCGTGGTCGGTGGCTCATGAGAGTACTTCCATTGGTGGCGAATGGGTGGATCTGACCAGCTCTGATGGTGCCTCGGTTTCGTTCGGTATGTGGCCTAGTGATACACAGGGGTCTGCGAAGGTCGATTTCGTGAACGTGGAAAAAGTCGCTGATGCCGCATTTAAGCCCGGTATGGTTCAAGGAACCGATTACTCCAAGCTGGGATCGTTCATAGTGGCAAAGGGAACGATGCAGGTCAATGGCGATGATTCAGGTGTTCTGTATGCGCTGCTTCCCAGTTCAGTGTTGTCGAACATGCGTAATGTGAGTATGGGTACAGGAGTGTCCGGTTTCGATTATGGAAGCATTATTACGTTCGAGTCTTACCCTGAAGGTGAGATAAGCGCCCAGACCGAACAGGAGATCATTGCGATTCTGGCGAGCTTCACTGTTTCCGATGCGCAAGTCAGCACTACGGTGAAAACATCGGATTACGTGCTTCCTGAAAGTGATACGCGCTACTATTCCGAAGATGAATTGCAGGCGCTGTCTGACTATGACTTGTATGTTGCGCGCAACGAAATATTCGCGCGTTATGGCCGCATGTTCAATAACGAAGATCTGAATACTTACTTCAATTCAAAGACGTGGTATTCGCCCACGATTGCCCCAGAAGACTTTAGTGATTCCATGCTGAATAAGTACGAAAAAGCTAACGTTGAAGCTATGGCGAAGATCGAGAGCGACCGCAATTCTCCCTACATCAAGTAGGGAGAATGGTCTATATGCGGCTGGTCGTGGTCGGTCTTTAATGGCGTGTTGCTGGTGAAGGCTGGTGTCGATGGTGCGCTGTTTGTCGGTGTGGATCGCTGTTGACGGCGCGTTGATGTTGGCGGGGTCCGATCTGAGTTCCGTGAGGATCAGTATCGTTCGTTCTCTCCGTTAGAGTACGTTTCGAATAGTTCAAGGCATTCCGCGCGTTCCAGTTCAACCAAGGTCATTTCATCCGAAGCGCCTTCTAGGTACTGGTAGAACGCATCGTCGCGAAAGCCGATCCTTGCGCTGTCGTGACGGGTGCAGCCATAGTAAACCGCTTCGATGTTGGCCCACAGGATGGCACCCAGGCACATAGGGCAGGGCTCTGCAGTGGTGTAAAGTTCGCATCCCGATAGGTCGTGCGTGCCCAGATTGCGACATGCATCGCGGATCGCCTGCATTTCTCCGTGGCACGTTGGATCGTGCTGCGCGATCACCTGGTTATGACCGCGCCCGACGATCGTATTGTTCTTGATGACTACCGAACCAAAGGGTCCGCCATCTTTGGCCTCAATGCCGGCATAGGCTTCTTCGAGGGCGGCTTTCATGAAGTCTGGATTCATCGTGGGCCTTTCTACGTTAGTTGGCGATCATATTGCCTATCTTTGATGCGGCGTTGCATGCCTGCGTGGGGCGGTGCCGCGCGTTCGGCTCTTGCCTTGGAGTGCTTAGCGGCGGTCGCATTGCATGTACGCTCTTTCGCTATAGAACAAGGTATCACCAAGTGCTCGTTGTTCAGGTGTGCTGAGTGAAGCTCACCGTTTTTTCTTGCACCGAACCGTCCTCGGAAAACGCCACGACTTGTATCTCCTTTTCGTTCAGGACTTCTTTGGCAAGCGTATCGATTTCGGTCAAGCCCATAGAGCTGGTATCGGATTCCAGCTCTATGCTTACTGCCAGTTCGATGGCCTCTTGTCCGTCGACCCGTATCAGTTCTTCTTCATGTGCAGTGCTCTGTTCCTGATATGATTCAGTGCTCGGCCGTGCGGTATAGCTTCGTTTCGCCGTCTGTCCTTTGTGGGATAGGTGCAAGTTGTTATTGGCTGAGCGATACTCGACGTGATCGGCGGATTCATCGCCCCATACAATAACAAGGTAATAGATCGCATAGGTCTTGCCGTCTGCTTGCGTTGTTCCCGCGAGGGACAAACTTTCCAGAGGTATTTCACTGACGTTCGCCGCATCAATAGCATAGGCCGGCTCTTGAAACGAATTAAGCGAAGAGGGAAGCGCCAATACGGCAACGAGGACCAAGATGGCAACGGCGGAGATGAATTTAAGGGGCTGGTGTTTGCGAATCACTTTTAAGTGGCCCGTTTCGGAGCGGTTCGTTTTTGCATGGTGCACTTGGTGCGTTCTCTCCATTTCTACGACAGCGTATTCGATAAGTTGATTGACGGTGCTGCTCGAGGGCTCGATCTCTTTTAATGCGTGTCTTATCGTTGAATCAAATTCGTCCGGAACGCCTTGGGTCCCGTTCGTTTTGCGGTTGTATGCCATGATCGATCACCTCTTATCTTGGCGTGTCGGGGTCTTTGTTTTCCAGTAGGTCTTTGAGCGATCTTCGTGCTCTCGTTAATCGGGACCGAACGCTTGATTCTCGAATATGCAATAGGTGGGCTATTTCCCTGGTCGTCATATCTTCTGCGTAGTACAAAAGCAGCACCTGGCTCAATTTGTTCGGAAGCGTCAAAACGCGATCCCATAGTTCATGAGGATCTTTTACAGAGTGGGTTTCTCGCTGTTCTGGAGTTAGGACATCTTTTAATTCGGTTGGATCGAACGGTATTTCGGATCGGTGCTTTTTGCTGCGGTTGAGGCTGTGGCATTTATTGATCGTCACGCGTATGAGCCAAGCTTTCAGGTGCTCCTCGTCAGTGAATCGTTTTTGTCTTTTAATCAGTTCGATGGATACTTCCTGCAGTATGTCATCTGCTGTCTCCTTCTTTTTCGTATAAGCAAAAGCCAATCGGAAGATCATGGCGGCGTACTGGCGAATGATCCTTTCTAATTCGTGGCTTGTTAGGTGGTATGGGGTCATTGCTCCTCGCATTATTTGCCAATGTTCTTGTCTTTTGACCAGTTAAAGGATCGAATATTCGCTTCGCGAGCTTTAGATATCCGCGATCCTTGCAGCGTTTATCCTCTATAAAGCGTTTCTCTAGTAGGTTCTCTAACTGAACGTGTAACTCATACTGGAAAGGGGTCATCGTGAAAAAACTGCGAACGGTCCCCCTTGTGTGCTTTCTTCTTTGCATATCGGTATTCGCCTTGTGTTCTTGTGCTTCTCCCGAGCCGGAATTCCAGCTCAAAATATATGACGAGGGGCAAGAGGTTGGCGATGACGCGCGCGTTGTTGGATCCTCGTTTTTTCAGTTGACGAACTATTCGGCTCATTCCAATGATGGGGCGGTTGTTGCGTCAGCCGAAGCGACGTTCGTATTGTCTGCGGGTATCAATGCGAACGTGGTCCCGGATTCCGTAGCCTATACTTCGCTCGATGATCAGGTCTCGTTGTCTTTGCCTGGTGGTATGCCGGGCGATCACGTGACTGTCTCGGGTGAAAAGGCAGCTTCTGGTTTGTCTTTGGTGGTATCCATTAAAGCGACCGCGAACGAACTAGGGGGCCTTTCTGCGGATGTTAGTGCGGGTTCGCCTGCTTGCATCGAGGCATGCCTGTCGGGTGTTTCCGATGGTGTGTTGAGTATTACTGCAACATACGAGAACGAAGAGCAAACAATTCGAAGTTATACAATCGTTCCGTACGAATCGAACGAGAACGCTGTGACAAAGTACCTGCTAAGTTGCTTTTAGCTTACGGGTGAAACTACTTGTTCGCGGTGTGGTCGCTCGGAAACTAAATCATCGTTCATACATGCTCCTTTCAAAGTGTTTTGCCTGCATCTTTAAAACGCTTAAAGCTTTCGATTCGCTGCATGACTTTTTAGTAATTTGGTTGGTTTGATTCGCTCATGGAAAGAAATGAGAGTCGCTGGCTATATGAGTGCTTGTCGCATTCTTGTTTTGCACTTCGCCTGCCGTTCTGTAGGTGTTTCGAGGATATGTTTCTTGAAAACTAGCATTTAGCGTAATGCGGTGCTATAACGAAGACCGTATTGGAACCTCGTACTTCAGAAGTGATTCGCATGAAAATCGAAACTCGTCGTTTACTGCTTGTGGCTGGCATTGTGTGGGCTGTTGCTGGTGTGAATATCACGATGATCGGTGTTGGTGCGTATGCCCATGATTGGGGAGCACCCGTCATTGGACTATTGCTGGCTACGTTGATCATCTTCACGTTGTTCCACCTTTTCATTTTCAACAAGATGGTAAGAAAGCATGCGGATCGTATTGGCGCCTATGAGGAAGCACGCGAGCCTATTTGGTATTTTTTCGACACGAAGGGCTACATCATCATGGCGATCATGATGGGTGGCGGCATTGCGTTGCGTATGTCGGGAGCGTTACCCGATTGGTTCATCGCCTTTTTCTATACTGGACTTGGTCTGGCACTGCTTTTGGCGGGCATTAGTTTTGTCATTCGTTACTTTGCTCGAAAGGCCGCGTGGTGCCCTGTGAGAATATCCGACAAGCCTAGTCGCTAGTGGTGGCCGAAAAAGCAAGATCTTTGGTACGTGTCATTGAAGCGGCATTTTGTGTTTCTGGAAAAACTTACCGTGCGATTCGTTGAGCATGATCGTACTTGGAGAACGCTTGAGAGGGCGCTTGCTTGGGTGCGAGGCGAAGCGGTTCTCTGTATTGCCGCTATCTGTGCGATAGCATCGATGATCGTGGTTCCACCCGATTCTGGGTATGGCTCCTATTTCGATACGAGCGTTCTTATTCTGCTGTTCTGTTTAATGGCGACGGTTGCGGGTCTTAGACAGGCAGGTCTTTTTGATGTGCTGGCACGTGTCCTTCTGCAAGGGAACCGCTCGTTCTATTGGGTGCTAGCCGCCCTTATCATGTTGCCGTTCTTTGCGTCCATGCTGGTGACCAATGATGTTGCGCTGCTGGCTTTTGTGCCGTTCGCTGTTTTGGTGCTTACCTATGCTCAGCGCGAGTCGTTGCTGGTATGGGTCGTGGTGTTCCAAGCGATCGCGGCAAATCTTGGTGGCATGGCAACACCCATGGGGAACCCTCAGAACCTTTTTATTTTTTCGAGCTATCAGGTAGCGTTAGGTGACTTCATTGCTGTTCTGCTTCCTTATGTTGGACTTACTTTTGTAGGGCTGCTGGTAGCGATCGCGGTCCTGGGAAGGGGGAGTCACGCGGTAGAGGTGCCTTTGCGTGATGTTTCTCTCGCAAGATCGCAAAGCGTATTACATGGGGCGCTCTTCGTGATGTGCCTGCTTTCGGTCGTGCGGGTTCTGGATCCGCACGTTCTTCTTGGCATTGTGGTGGCGGTTCTGCTTTTGTTTGACGGGAGGTCCCTGCGATCGGTCGATTATGGTCTGTTGCTTACGTTCGTGTGCTTCTTCGTGTTCGCGGGAAATGTGGGACGGATCGACGCGGTTCGCGACGTATTTGAATGGCTTATGGGGCAGAGCGCCCTGCTTACTTCGTTCTTGGCGAGCCAGGTCATCAGCAATGTTCCGTCCGCGGTGCTGCTTTCCGAATTCACGACCGATTGGCAGGGGCTTTTGCTGGGCGTTGATATAGGTGGGTTGGGGACCCCTATTGCCTCACTGGCAAGTCTTATAGCGCTACGCTTGTATGTTCATGCTCAGCCTTCGGGGCTTCTGCGATTCATGAAGGTCTTCACCCTGGTGAATGTGGTGGGCATCGTGGCCATGTTCGGACTCTATGCGTGCCTGAACTTGTGAGCGTTCTTTTGCAAGGCGGCTCGACGTTATAGAGGCAGTTCGATAGTGAAGGTGGTAAGCCCCTTTTCGCTGGTGGCGTGAATGGTGCCACCGTGTGCTGCGACGATTTCCTTTGCGATGGCCAATCCGAGTCCTGCACCACCTTGTTGCGTATTGCGCGCGCGATCTTCGCGATAGAACTTCTCAAAGATGGTCTGCAGATGCATGGGTGATATTTCTTTTCCCTGATCAGCAACGGAAAGCGTTGTGCATGATTGCGTTTGCTGAGCGGTGATTATGATCGTGCTTTGCTCGTCGGCATACGCAAGGGCGTTGCGCATGATGTTCGATGTGGCGCGCGCAAGTTTGTTCGGGTCGACGAAGAACGTTGCCTGTTCGGGCGCGTTGATATCGATGGTAATGTTGCGCTGTTGTGCGGCGGGGTAGAACTCGTCTGCGATTTGCTGGCAGAACAATGCGACATTCAAGGTTTCGCGTTCGATGGGGATGCTCTGCAAGTTGTAGCGGGTGATCTCGAAGAACTCTTCAATGAGCTCTTCGAGGTGCTCTGCTTTGTCGAGGGCTATCCGTGCGAAGGAAGCGCGCTGTTCGATCGGTAGGTCGGGCGAATCTTTGAGAATGGAAAGGTAGCCCAAGATGGAAGTAAGAGGCGTTTTGATGTCGTGCGCCAAATAGGCGACCAGTTCGTTCTTGCGTTGTTCGGCGCTTTCGGCCGCATGTTCGGCGGTGAGGGATCGCGCTTTGATTTCGACGAGTTCGCTGCGCACAATGGAAAGCTCGTTAGGCAGATCGATGTTCAGGTCTTTCGTGGTTATCAGGTCTTCGACGGAATTGGTAAGGGTGTCGAAGTAGCGCAGCGAAGCGTTCGTTGTCCAGAACGCGATAATGATGATCCCGGCAAAGAACAGGCACAACGCCACGGGGATCTTGAATCCTTTGATCATGTTGTAGAAAGTAAGATCGCGCATGGCATATTGCATCGTGCCATCTGCGGCAGTTGTTGCGTAGACCTCCGAGTTCTGCAGCCATGCGTGCCGTCCCGATTCGACTATCTGATCGTATGCTTCGGGGGAATAGTACATCCACTGGCTGGTGGAGTCCGCAATGTAATTCGCCAGATCGGGAACTATGTATGTCCCCGCCCAGAAGGAAGCGGCAATGAATGCCGCGGCGAAGATCAGGAGATATATGGATGCTTTTCGAATGAGGAGACTGCGCAGTGCACGGGTCTGGGCGTTTTGGATGGATTTCATAGGCTTTGCGATCCTTGTTTGATTTGATACCCAATGCCCCATGCGGTTTCGATGAACTGCTCGGAGCTATCGATGGCGGCGAGCTTTTTGCGCAGGTGGCGGATATGGACCATGACGGTGTTGGCGGCTGATGCGTCGTAAGGGCTTTGCCAGATCTGTTCGTAAAGCTCTTCTGCTGAAACGGGGTTTCCCTGTGCTTTTAGAAGGCGATGCAGAAGGGCGAATTCTTTCGGCGTCAGATGGAGCGGTTGGTCATGAAGGCTTACTTCGTGAGAATGCGCATCGAGCGTAATGCCGCGCATGCGCAGCGTGCTGTCCGTTTGTGCGGGAGGTGTGTTCGCTCTGCGCAGGCGGGCCCGAATGCGCGCGATCAGTTCACGCGATTTAAAGGGTTTTGAAATGTAATCATCCGCGCCAAGAGTGAAGCCGATCACTTTGTCCGTTTCCTCGTCTTTGGCGGAAAGGAACAGAAGCGGCATTTCCGATCGGGCGCGTATGCGGCGGCATAATTCGAAGCCATCCATGCCGGGCATCATGATGTCGAGGATCCCCAGGTCGAATTGTTCTGCGTCGAGCGCATCAAGGGCGGCGTACCCAGAAAGGCAGGTAGTGACATGCATGCCTTCCGCCTCGAGAAGGGTCCGAAGCAGATCGGCGATCGCCTGGTCGTCATCGACGACAAGGATGCGAGTTGACCGATGCTGCTCGTTGCGCGAGGCCGCGGCGTGTGGGTGATCAGTATTCAAAGACGAAGGTTTCATGCAGTGAATTGTATCTTCTGGGGAGTGCGGGCAGGAGCATCTTACTTCTTCTTAAGGAAAACTTAAGCCATCTTCAGGAAGCTGTTGATTTACCACAAGGGACTTTTAAGGTGGGCTGTCGATAATCTTGAAACGGTAAGTCGGAAGCGAAAGGAACGCTATGTACTTCCCGTATGAAAGTGACAGAACGCGCTATTGCCATCGTGGGGATACCCAGGTTCATGCGCGCCATTATTCTGCCGAGGGGATAGATCGTTATCGGGCCGCTCGTTACGGGGCTGGCTGCAGCAACGGGGTATATCGCAGCTCGTATGCTGTTGGGTATAAGGGACGCAGAACGCGAACGTGCGGTAGCGCAAAGCGAAACGTGATCGTGTCGATATGCTTGGCGTTGTTGGTGGTCGTATGCGTGCAGACGTTGTTCTTCGCGGGGTCGAATGTGCAGGGAAGTTTCGTCGGAGCGAATCAGGCGAGCACCCCAAGATCTGAATGGCGTGCAGGTGAATTGCCGTATTTGTACCAAATAGATCCTCAGTGGGCCAACGAGCCTTATGCAGGTGGCACGATCGCTGAAAATGGCTGCGGTCCGACCTGTCTTTCTATGGTCTATGTCTGTTTGACGGGGCGGACAGATCTTGGTCCTATGGAGATGAGTGCCTTCGCCCAACGTGAAGGGTTCAGTGAAGGGGGAGCGACGACGTGGTCGTTCATGAGCTCTGGCGCGGCACTTTTGGGTCTGGAATCGGAGGAGCTGTCCGCAGATGCTGATGTCGTGCTGTCGCGATTGCGCGCAGGTCACCCTGTGATATGCGTTGTGGGTCCGGGGGACTTTACTACGACGGGACATTTTATCGTTCTGTCAGGAGTTGATGGTCAGGGGCAGGTGCGTGTTCATGATCCAAATAGTGAAGCGAATTCCCATAAGGCATGGGATATAGAGACGATACTTCCGCAGTGCCGTAACTTGTGGGCGTTCGGTTGATGGGAAGCCCCCGGCGCCGCGTCATGGCCCATGCTTCGGTGCTGTATTGTGGCTAGTGGCGTTCAGCCGCTAGGAAGCACTATGGTCGAACCGTGGGCACTCAGCCGATGGAAAGCACTGTGGTCGAACCGTGGGCACGTTCGCTCTTCGCTTGTTCTACAATGGGGCTTTGCGCATATACGCGCATCCTATTTAGAGAGCGAGATCATGACTAACGATAGTTCGAGAGTTACCGCGCAGCGGGCAGGATATGAAAGTACGGGAGATGCCACGTGTGACGGGCAGGCCCCGGAGGGGCGTGTGGCCTCTGAGTCGTCGGAAGTTTTGGGATCCGTGGCCACCCCGGAATCAATGGGGACGCTGCGGAAATCGTTGAAGAACCGCCATATTCAACTCATCGCGCTTGGCGGTGCGATCGGTACGGGGCTGTTCTACGGTTCGAGTGATTCTATTTCACTGGCGGGTCCATCTATTCTGCTTGCATATTTGATCGGCGGACTCGCTATCTTTATGATCGTGCGCGCTCTGTCCGAGATGTCGGTCGAGGACCCAAAGGCGGGCGCTTTTAGTTATTACGCAACGCGCTACTGGTCGAAGCGTGCCGGATTCGTTTCCGGCTGGAACTACTGGTTCAACTATATTCTGGTTTCGATGGTCGAGCTTTCAGTTGTGGGAACGTTCGTGAATTACTGGTTCCCGGCGATTCCTCCATGGGTTTCTGCGGCGTTCTTCTTGGTGATAATTACCGCTGCTAATCTGCTGGGTGTGCGTAAGTTCGGCGAATTCGAATTCTGGTTCGCCATCATTAAGATCGTTGCTGTTGTTGCGATGATCATCGGTGGTTTGGCGGTCATTGCGTTCATGCTGCCGACCGATTCGGGTATTGCGGCATCATTCGCCAATTGGTTCACCATTGAAGGGGGCTTCATGCCGCATGGGCTTATGGAGCGAACTTCTGATGGGCAGTGGACCGGTCTTCTGATGGCGCTTTGCGTGGTGATGTTCAGCTTTGGCGGCACCGAGCTGATCGGTATTACTGCTGGCGAGGCGGAGGATCCTCGCAAGACCATCCCTCGGGCGACCAACGGGATCGTATGGCGTATTCTGGTGTTCTATATCGCTGCGTTGGGCGTAATTATGGCGGTCGTTCCCTGGAACACTATTGATGGCTCGATGAGCCCCTTTGTTCAGATCTTCGATTCGGTGGGCATTTATTTTGCCGCGGGCATTTTGAATTTCGTGTGCTTGACGGCTGTCATGAGTGTGTATAACTCGGGGTTGTATTCCAATTCTCGTATGTTGTTCTCGCTTGCTCGTCAGGGTAACGCACCGCTTTTCCTGGGTCGACTGAATAGAAAAGGCGTGCCTGTCGCGGGTGTTCTGCTGTCATCGGCCGTTACTGTGGTAGCGGTCGTCGTGGTGTTCTTGTGGCCTGATTTCGCGTTCAATTACCTGATGTCGATCGCGACTATTGCGGGCATTATCAATTGGACCATCATCATGATCACTGAACTTCACTTCCGTAAGGAAGTTGCTGCAGGTAGGGGCCCTGGCGAATTGGCTGGTCTTACGGGTAAAGATGCCCTGGAAAAGATCCAGTTCAAATTGCCCTTTGCGCGAGTGATGCCCTATATCGTGCTGACGTTCTTGATGTTCGTCGTCGTTATGATGTGCTTTTCGCCAAGTTATCTGGTTGCTGTGATCGTTGGTCCCATATGGATCGGTGTTTTGCTTATCGCGTATCAGGTGATGCAGAAACGATCTGCGAAGTAATGGGTGAGTGGTGCCCGCTTCGCAATAGTGCCTGCTCCCCAATATGCGTCCGCTCTGCAATAGTGCCTGCTCCGCAATAGGTGCTCTCTAGGGGTTTTGTTTTTGGCTTGCGATCGGTGTTTGGTGTTGGGGCGATCTGCCGCCTGGCTTGCGTCATCGTTTAATGCACTCGGGGCTGTGTTGCGGTTTCGCTTTGACGTGAGTGCTGTTACGATATGCGGACGGATCTTTCTATGTATCGAAGGAGGTGAGGCGTATCTCGAAAAAGAAGCGCAAGTACGCAAAGCTTGCAAAGAGCTCAAAGGGCTCTGTCGTGTGGCATTTGTCGGCTGATGAAGCGACCTTGGCTGAAAAACCGCACTACAACGGTTTTGCGTGTGGGCATGGTGTACAGGGTGATACTAAATACAATCGTGCAAAAATGAAACGTACTTGGAAAAATGAACTTCGACGTGAAGGAGCCTCCCGGGGCTCCTTCGATTTTTACATCACTTTACGGATTCAACCCTAAAGACGCCCAAAACATGAAGCGGAGATATGAAATATGGGAGCAACAGATACATTTTAAGGCGAAATGTGGCAGTCGGCTCATATCAAGGATCGTGTCGCTTTTCTTCTGGGTCGATTCGCTTTATTGTGTTCGACCTCCTCAGGTTAGTTTCTCTTCGGATCTGCCTATTCTTCAATGATAAGACCCATGGGTCACTGGTCGTTCCGATTCTAATGGACCGCTTGGTCTTGGCGAATCATAAGAAACCGCAAAATATGAACGCGTTCATATCCGTGTTACAATTTCAATATCTCAAATATGTCTTGCCATTGCGCAGACAGTAACCTTAGGAGGGGTACATATGACGAAAAAAGTCCTCATGTTCTGCGGAGATTTCACTGAAGATTATGAAACCATGGTTCCGTTCCAGGCGCTTTCCATGCTGGGCTATCAGGTTGATGCGGTATGCCCCGACAAGCAGGCTGGCGATGTGGTGGCAACGGCGGTTCATGATTTCTTAGGTGAGCAGACCTATACCGAACTGCGTGGGCACAATTTCGCCCTTACGGCAACGTTCGATGATGTGAAGACCGAAGACTACGAAGGCCTCTTCATTACGGGTGGTCGTGCGCCGGAATATATTCGTCTCAATTCTCGGGTCCTTGAGATCACGCGCGAGTTCTTTGCTGCAGGAAAGCCGGTCGCGGCAATTTGCCATGGTCCTCAGGTGCTGGCTGCTGCGGGAGTTCTTGAGGGTTATAAGGCCACCGCATATCCTGCGGTCGGTCCCGATGTGACCTTAGCTGGTGGCGAATACGTTGAGGTAGGCGTGGATGAAGCGGTAGTCGATCGGAATCTGGTCACTTCTCCTGCGTGGCCTGGCAATACGGCGATCTGTCGTGAATTCGCAACGCTGATGGGCGCGAAGATCGAGATCTAAAAACATGCGATTCATTATCTGCCCGGTATTTTAATGCCGGGCAGTTTTGAATAAGGCCTTGGGGATATGGGCCTTAGACAAAGGGGAAGAAACCGTGGAACTGGGAAAGCAAGAAATAGCACGCATGATGACGAGTGCTGCGGATGTATTGGACCAGCACATTGATGAATTGACGGAAATCGATTCTCATTTTGGCGATGGTGATCATGGGATTACGATCACGAAGATCACTGCCGCTATCCGTTCGAGCGTGGAGGACTGGGAAGACGAAAGCATCCAGGAGTTCTTCGACGATACCGGTATGGCCATCATGAGTGTGCGCGGCGGATCGGCGGGGCCTCTCTATGGCACGCTGGTCGGTGGTCTGGGTGTTGAGTTGGCCGAAGACGAGAGCATCCTTGATGCGCAGGCCCTCAAGCGCATGTTCTCGGGGTGCTTGTCGGAAATGCAAGATACAACCGATGCGCAAGTGGGCGACAAGACCATGATGGATGCCCTGATCCCTGCGGTTGAAGCAGCGCTTGCTGCATCTGATGAGGTGCGGACCATTGTGCGCGCGGCAGCTGATGCGGCGGTGCAAGGCGCGAAAACGTCAGAGCAGTTTGCGAGCAAATATGGTCGTGCACGCAGTTACGGCGATCAGACGATAGGCACTCCTGATGCGGGTGCCGTTTCGACCAGTTTGTTCTTTGAAGGGTTCGCTCGAGGTATCGAAGCGTAAGATTCCCGTTCGAGATGGATTCGTGCGGATAAAACGCAGACATGATGGAATGTGAGCGCATCCGTGCGATAGCTTGTGTTTTGGGGAAAGAAGAAGGAGCTCACTATGAAGATGAAGAAGTTCATCAACGATCCAGGCGATCTGACTGCGGAATTGCTGGAGGGGTTGGCGATGGCCAATTCCGACATCATCGAGTTAGGCGAAGACAATATGGTCATCAACAAGGCGCTTACGAGCGCGGACCGTGTGACTATCGTTTCGCAGGGTGGTTCTGGCCATGAACCCGCTATCGAAGGGTTCGTGGGCGAAGGCATGGTCGATATCGCGGTCGTAGGCGATGTTTTCGCTGCACCAGGTCCGGTGGCGTGCGTCGATGCTATTAAGCAAGCTGACAAAGGTAAAGGCGTTCTGTACATAGTTCTGAATCATGCCGGGGATATGCTTACGGGCAATAAGACGATGAAGATGCTGGCGAAATCAGGTGATGTGGAAGTTCGCAAGGTCGTCACGCAGGAAGACATTGCGAATGCGCCTCGTGAAAATGCCGATGATCGTCGTGGTTTAGTGGGTTGTGTTGCGACATATAAGATCGCCGGTGCAGCTGCGGCTGAGGGCAGATCGCTCGACGAGGTAGCCGATATCGCTCAGCGCTTTGCGGATAACATGGCAACGTTGGCGGTTGCGGTGCGCGGTGCTACGCATCCGCAGACAGGTCAGCTCCTTGCTGAATTAGGCGATGACGAAATGGAAATCGGCATGGGTCAGCATGGCGAAGAAGGTGGCGGACGTCAGCCTATGAAATCTGCTGACGAGACCGCTAAGATCATGGTCAATGCGCTTGTCAAGGATATCGGCATCCAGTCAGGCGAAAAGGTCATGTTGTTCATCAACGGTTCAGGCGCCACCACCCTCATGGAGCAATTGATCGTATATCGTGCGGCAGCTAAGGAGCTTGAGGCCCAGAACATTGAAGTCGTTGCGAATTGGGTCGGTGAGATCCTGACCGTTCAGGAGCAGGCGGGCTTCCAGATGTTCATGGCGCGAATGGATGATGAGTTGGTGCGTTTGTGGAACGCGCCTTGCAATACTCCTTACCTTAAAAAGTAAAGTGGGATGTCATGTTAGTACCAATGAAAAGCGTTCTTGATTGGGCGGAGGAGCACACCTGTGCGGTAGCGGCATTCGATACGCCGAATCTTGAATTGCTTATTGCGGCGATCGGCGCGGCGCAAGCGCGTAACGAACCGGTGATCATTCAACATGCGCAGCTTCACGAGGAAGAGACATCCATCGATCTGATCGGTCCTATCATGGTCGATCAGGCAAAGAAGGCAAGTGTGCCCGTATGTGTGATGCTCGATCACGGGGAGGATATCGACTACGTGAATCGTGCGCTCGATCTGGGCTTTTCGGCCATTATGATCGATGGTTCCCAATTACCCTACGAAGACAACGTGGCGCTTACCCGCGAGGTGGTCGAACTGTGCCACGCGCGAGGCGTTGATGTCGAGGCGGAAATCGGGTTCACGACGGGTCACGAGGGCATGGAACGTTCGGATGATTCACGTGCGAACGTATATACCGATCCCGATGATGCGGATCGCTTCGTCAAAGACACGGGCGTAGATGCCCTGGCTGCTTCAGTGGGGACGGTGCACGGGTTCTATAAGGCCGAACCGAATTTGGATTTCGATCGTATTGCGGCTATCAAGCAGGCTTGCGGGGTGCCGTTGGTCATGCATGGTGGTTCGGGTCTATCACGTGAAGATACGCGCAAAGCGATTGCTTACGGTATTCGTAAGATCAATTACTTCAGCTACATGAGCAATGCTGGAGTGCGCGCCATAGAGAACCTTATTGAGGAAGCTCATCCGAAATACTTCCATACTCTTGCCAATGTGGCGACGGTGGCCATGCAGGAAGACGCACAAGCTGCAATGGAAATGTTCAGCATGAAATAGTGCGGGATGCTTTAGCGATGCTTCGAGGAGGGAGCCATCATGCCAAGTGCGACATATATGCATATTGGAATTCCCATTACTGAAAAGAAACCTGGTATGACCTGGGATGAAGGTTGTAAGATGTGGGTTTCCAACGTGGATGATTATGACTATAAGATCGAGTATTTGAAATTCGAAGAAGGCACGCCATTTCCGGAAGAACTGCATCGCCGTTGGCACGTGGCCTATGCGGTCGATGATCTTGAATATTACCTGGAAAAGGCCGACCGGGTGGTAGTTCCCATTATGGATCTTGGGCCTGGAGTACGGCTTGCTTTCGTGGATATGGATGGTGCTTTGATCGAGCTGTATGAAGATAAGAACTAGTTAAAAAACATAGGTCCGAAACGGTGTTTTGCACGATTCAGCAAACGAAACATTAGAGCATTGCAGCGAAGGCGCCCAAGTGATCGGACGCCTTCGTTCATGTGATCGGGGATCGTTGCAAAATGGCGGTTCGAAAAAGATCCCGGGGATCGTTCATTCTATTTGCTGTGTCCAAGGAATGGGATGAGTAGAGGCGCCCCCGATGAACGGGTGCGCTATTGATCGGAAGTTACGCCTTGTCGACCGTTACGGCAGTGCCGGAAGCGGTGACCATGAGCATGTTGCCCTGTCCTAATACTTCGTAATCCAGGTCAACGCCAACGACCGCATGAGCGCCCATTTCAGCAGCGCGACGCTCGAGTTCCTGGAGCGCTTCAGCGCGAGCCTTCAAAAGCTCTTCTTCGTATCCTTGGCTACGACCGCCGACGAAGTTACGGATGCCTGCTCCAAAATCTTTTAGAAAGTTGATACCGGTAATGACTTCGCCGAATGCGATGCCGTAGTATCCCGTGATGCGGTATCCCTCAATGGATTGAGTAGTGGTGACGATCATGGCGATCCTTTCGGTCCAGTGGAGATGAAAGCAAAGCAACATCATCCGATTTATCTGCAAGAACATGATACGGCAATGTTTCCGCTGCAGTAAATACTGGGCGTGATTGATTGTGGACTGCCTCAACTTATGTTCAAAAGAGAGATCATCTCCTGACATGCTCGGGGTATTTCTCGTTAAATGAAGTACGAAAAAATGGACTTCAAGCGTGGAAATTCGATATCGGGCTTTACAATTTACCTATGCATTCACGTCAGGGGAATGACGTGAATCGAGACGGATTCATCGCGAACCAGGGGAGTAGCGGCTTGTTCGCGCAGGTTGCTATAGGTGGTAAAGGCCCATTTCGGATCGGCGATAGAGAGATTCAGGTTACGTTAGTGGCTTGCGGTCAGGGGGGATCATGGCTTTCGGTAATTCTGGCAAGAAGATGCCTCCTCGCGAAATAATCCTTATCGCGGGGGCATTCACGGCACTGGGTACTGGTGCCATCTATATGTGGAGCATCTTCAATAAACCCCTTATGACCACGTTCGGCTTTACCGCTTCCGAAGTATCGATGGTGTATTCGCTCTTTTTGCTGGCTACGTGTTTTTCAAGTATGTTAGCTGGTTGGTTGCAGCGTCACGTGCAGCCTCGTTTCATTGTGCTGGGCGCAGGCGTTCTGTTCGGCCTCGGGTGGTTCTGCTCTGGTTTTGCCGATAGCCTTCCCATGCTGTATCTGTTCTATAGTGGATTCACCGGTGCGGGCAATGGGTTGCTCTACAACACTATTGTCGCGGTGGTTACAAAGTGGTTCCCTGATAAACGCGGTCTTGCCAATGGCGTATGCATTGGCGCTATTGGAGTAGGCCCAGCGCTGTTCGCTCCAGCGGGCAATCTGCTCATCGAAACGTTCAATGTGCAGACTGCGTTCCATATTGTCGGTATCGTATGGCTTGTTGTGTATCTCATCTTCTCGTGGGTGCTCTATGTGCCGCCAGCGGGGTGGACGCCAAAGGGCGTTGCAGAGGGCGAAGATGAAAACGGGAAGAAGAGCGTTGTTCGTGAAGTGAACTTCACGTCAATGCAGATGTTCAAGCAACCGTTGTTCTATCTCCTGTTCGCTATTTTCATGGTGTCATCCACGAGCGGTCTAATGATCACGGGCCACGCTTCGAATATTGGCCAGGAACTGGCTCATCTGACTGCATCGGAAGGTGCGATCATGGTAAGCGTCCTTGCGCTGGGTAGTTTCCTGGGGCGTTTGATCTTCGGTTTCGTTTCTGACATTATCGGGCGCTACAACACGCTCGTCATTGCCTTGGCTATCAATGCGATCGTCATGCTGCTGTTCTTGGGGCAGGCGACAACGTTCGTTACGTTCCTTTTGGCGGTAAGCTTAGTAGGTGCGTGCTTCGGTGCTACGATGGCCGTCCTTCCCGCGATCGTCGGCGACGCGTTCGGTTCGGGAAATTTCGGGCAGAACTATTCGTTCGTGTATCCAGGCTACACAGTTGCGTCCTTTGTTGGACCGATGCTTGCGGCATCAGCGGTGGAGACGATGGGTACGTACGCCCCCTCGTTCATCGTTGCAGGCGTGTTCTCCCTTGTAGGAATCGCATTGGTGCTCTTTGCTAAAGCGATGGCATATAGGCTAGAGGAAAAGAAAGCAGATATGATCTAGTTGTTGCATGCTATTGCGTGCGTAACTTAGCTATTGTGGCTGCTCTCGGCTATCGGATGTGCGATCTAGCTACTGCGTGAGCTCGATCTTCGCTGCGAACATGCAGGTCTCTTCGGGATCGATGCCCAGTACCGTAATGGTGTTCTCTTCGCGGTGCGTATAGAGGGCGATCTTGATGCCTTGATGGATCTCGTGGCGATAATCGATCTGGAACGTGTGGATGGCCTCGTCTTCTTTTAGATCGAGGGCGTTCATTACGAAATTCGTATAGCGAGAATTGTTCACGTGCCCATTGATGTCGATGTCGGTGAAAGATGGCGTCACAACGAGGGCGGGTTCTTGTTCCTGCCAGTCGAAATTACGGATCTTGCGGATCTTCTTGTCGAATAAGGTCTCGGTGGAAAAATCGAATATGCCGCGATCTTGATAAAAATCGCGTGCAGAAGCGAAGGCGCGCGTTTCGCGATCGATCATGACCCATTCGGAAGTCGCATTCACAAGCGGTCGTCCATCAAGTCCTTTGATGGTGTATTCGCGTTGGAAACCCATACGGTTCGGAGCGAGGGGCCAGGTACGTGCGGTGATCTGTTCGTGGATCTGAGGCGTTTCCAGCACTTCGTATTTGATACGGGTGATAGCCCAGAACAAACCAGCTTCACTGAGTTCTTTCCAGTTCATTCCGGGCACGGACTCAGCGTTCACTCCTGCGGCGTCTTGAAAAACATCAAGTACGGCTGCTGGCTGCAGTCGAGCATAGCGATCGAAGTCGCCCGTGCGCAGTTGGTAGGTCTGTTCGTATGCGATGGTCATGGTAACAAGCCCTGCCCTTATGAGTGTTCGAATATAAAATGCTGTGCGATTAGTGCTGATCAGCGGAACACTATTGTATCTGCAATTGAACACAATGTTGGATTGATTCGATAAAAGATCATGAAATGAAATATAGAACATTTGTACGATTTATGCTACGATTTTCGCATGAAAGAAGACCGTGAAATACCCCGTTACGTCCATGCTGGCAATCAGTCGGATTCCCCTGATGAAGTGTCGCTTCGCGCGTTCGTGGGTGATGTTCCGAATGAATCGGCACTCGTCGGATCGGCTCCGTCGAATCAAGCACCGCTTAATGCAGCTCAGCTAGAGGCGGTAACAACTACCGAAGGGTACGTGCGGGTCATCGCGGGTGCGGGGACGGGTAAGACGCGAACACTTGCTGAGCGTTTCGCCTATTTAGTGAACGATCTGGGCATTCTGCCAAGCAATATACTGTGCGTGACGTTCACGAATAAGGCCGCCAATGAAATGCGTCGTCGCATCAAGCGTTTGACAGGTGGCAACGATACGGGATATATCAATACGTTCCATGGTTTCTGCGTTTCGGTCCTCCGCGAAGACGGGCACGAAATAAGTTATCCCAAAAGTTTCCTCGTGCTTGATAATGGCGATATCGATGCTATGTTGCAGATCATTTACGATGAACGTGGACTCACTTTGCGCGATATGACCTTTTCGCAAGCGCGCGATATGATCGAAATGCTCAAATTGGTCGAACGGCCTGATTATTATCAGGATATGCTTTCGCTGTCGTTGGATGATCTGTATGAAAAATACCGTAGTGCTACTGCGAATAAAGACATCATCTTCTACGGGTATCTTTATCAGGAGAAGAAATGTTTCGGCGTGGATTACAACGATCTACTTGTTTTCGTTTTGCACATATTCGCTCGAAATGCTGATATTCGTTTGAAGTGGCAGCAGCGTTTGGAATACATCATGGTGGATGAGTTCCAAGACATAGATAAGATCCAGTATCAGCTAATGGAAGTGCTTGCGGCTCATCATAAGAACCTGTTCGTAGTGGGTGATCCCGATCAGACCATCTATACCTGGCGTGGGGCGGATGTACGCTTCTTGCTTGATTTCGACAAGCACTTTCCGGGTACTCATACGGTCATGATGTTGGAGAACTATCGTAGCGTTGCGCCTGTGCTGGCGGTGGCGAATTCACTTATTTCCAAGAACCGCGAACGCATACCCAAGGATCTGCTTGCGCTTCGGGGGACCACTGGTCCTACGGTGTGGCACCATGCGAAGTCGTCAACGGCGGAAGCCGCTTGGATCGCGCAAGGAATTCAAGCGCTTCATGATATCGGCGTGCCATACAACGGTATCGCGGTACTGTATCGAGCCCATTATGCGTCGCGTGCGATCGAAGAGGCTCTTCTTAAAGCGCAGGTTCCGCACGCGGTATATAGTGGGGTCCCGTTTTTCGGTCGCCGTGAAATCAAGGATGCACTCAGCTATTTACGCCTTATCGCTTATCAAGATGACTTGTCGTTCATTCGAGTTGCGAACACTCCTAAACGCAATCTGGGGCAGCGCCGTATGGCTTTCTTGCGCGAAGAGGCGCAGAGGCTCGGTTGTTCTTTGTATGAAGCGCTTGAGCGCGAACTTGAAAACGAGCTGTTCAAGCGAACGAAGGCCAAAGATCTTGTCGCTTTGGTGGAACGTTTTAAGCGTGAATATGAAGGCAGGGCCGTATCGGAGGTTCTCGCCTCGCTTATGGACGCAAGCGGATATGAAAAAATGTTGCGTACCGAAGGTTCGCAAGAGCGTTTGGATAACTTGGCAGAACTGAAGCAGTCGGTGTATGAATTCGAAACGACGTGTGGTGAAGAAGTAACTTTGGAACACTACCTGTCTCATGTTGCGCTCCTTTCTAACTTGGATGCGCACGATGATAAGCAGGACAAGGTCCGATTAATGACTATTCATTCGGCGAAGGGGTTGGAGTTTCCTCATGTCTTTTTGTGTTCGTTGTCGGAAGGTATTCTGCCTTCGCGTAAAACGACGACGTTCTCGGCAATGGAAGAAGAGCGACGCCTGGCGTTCGTGGCGCTTACGCGTGCGCAAGACGGACTGTATTTAACAGAAGCAGAGGGTACCGGGCACGAGAACATGCCGCGCTATCCGTCACGTTTTCTTTTGGAAATCGATCCGGATACTCTACAATTCTCTAATCGTCCGAGTGAAGTGGCGCTCGAGCAGGCGTCTGCAGCCATCGCGTTCGCCGATCAACGCATCGCCGATCTTTCGACCTCTTCCAGTTTTGCGGTGGGGGATCGCGTGAAGCATCCCGCATTTGGCGTGGGAGTGGTGCGTGAGGTCGACCGGGATATGCGCGCCTATACGATCGAGTTCGATTCACTTGATACGACTCGCGCGATAACGTTTCGTGCGAAATTGGAAAGGGCATAGGCAGGGCCGCTATGTTCTGCAAAGGAAAGGAATGCATCGGTGTTAGTACTTGATGATGTGTATGTATCTCCTGAAGTATTGCAATATCTTGAGGAAACGCAGGAGCCGGTCTTTGATAACGAACCAGCGCGTCGTTTTGTGCAGGCCGGTAGAAAACTAGCAGTTGCATCCTATGATCGAGGGTCTTCCGAGCGTATCGTGGCATTGTCTGAGGCGTGTTTTGAAGAAGTGAAAGCCGTTTGCGGCGAGGATACCGCGCAAGGAATTGCGGTGTGCAAGGATAAAGCAGCGTGTCGTCGTATGCTGGCTCCGTTGTATCCCGATTACGTATTCTGCGAATATGCTCTTGATGAACTTGATGGCGTCGATCCCGCATCAGTCGCGTATCCCGTTGTACTGAAGCCCTCAACAGGGTTCTTCAGTTTGGGTATATATCCTGTGTTCAATGAAGAGGAATGGTGCGCGGCTATAAAGGATATTCATGCCAATTCTGGCGAGTGGGGCAAGATGTATGGCGAAGCCGTGGTGAACGATGCGAGCTTCCTTGTCGAGAGTTATATCGAAGGGGATGAATACGCCGTTGATGCCTATTTCGATAATGAGGGCAATGCGGTGGTCCTGAATATCCTCAAGCATGATTTTGCAGGAAGTGACGATGTATCAGATAGGATGTACTTTACATCCAAGGCGATCATCGAAGAGCAGCTAGAGCCCATGACGTCGTTCTTGGCTGATTGCAATGCGCTGTTCGGAATGAAGAACTTTCCCATCCATGTTGAAGTGCGCATAGATGCGCAGAACAAGATCGTCCCCATTGAATTCAATGCGTTGCGTTTTGCAGGAATGTGCTGCACGGATATTGCCTATTTCGCTTGGGGTTTTAGGACGCATGACTATTTTCTGAACGATATTAAGCCCAACTGGAACAAGATCCTCGAAGGCAAAGATGGATTGACCTATTTCATGATCTTGCTTTCCTATGATGGGTTGAGCTTGCCGTCGGCGTATACGTTCGATTACGAGGCGGTATGCAACCGATTCAGCAAGGTGCTTGCCTTGCGTAAGATGGATGCAAGAGAGCGCAATACGTTCGGTATTATGTTCACTGAAGCTGCTGAAGGAACCGCAGAAAAAGAAGCGGATTTCATCTTGCATTCAACTCTGAAAGAGTTCATCTCGTAGCGGAATTTCGAAAAAAGATGCCGCTTGCGCGTTAGCGCTAAGGTGCAAGTGCAGAACTCAAAGGGGAAACGCATGGAGTGGTGTTTCCCCTTTGTTGTGTATCGGTATGAGCGGGATCGTGGCTTGAGAGCGTCAATGTGAGCTGGCCCGGGGCGTCTTCTAGCGCTTGGCGCGGGGGAACACGACCGTGAACTGACTACCTTCACCAGGAGCGCTCTTAACGCGCACTGATCCATTCGATCGTTCCACGGCATGGCGAACAAGAGAAAGACCCAGCCCCGTGCCACCTACTTCACGGCTGCGGGCTTTATCAACGCGGTAGAAACGTTCGAAAATACGCGATTGATCGGTCTGTGGGATGCCGATGCCGGTGTCTTCAACGATGATGGCGATCTCGTGGCCGCGTGGTTCGAAAGTCACGAGGATGCTTCCTTCATCAGTGTACATGATGGCGTTCTCGATCAGGTTGTCGAACACCAGCGAAGCATCCGATGGTTCCATGTCGGCATAGCAGTCATCGCCTGGTACTGATCGGTCGTCGATGACCAGTTCGAGGTTCTTGTCTTCGGCTTCGTTCTTGTGAGCGACGAAGCTCGTCACGATAGCACTATGCAGGTCTGCTCGTGGGGACCTGTCAGGATTCGAGGATTCTTCTAGGCGAGACAAGTCAAGCAGATCGATGACAAGGCGCTGCAAGCGTTCTGCTTCATTGTCGAGACGATCGATGAACATAGCGAGGCTTTTTTTGTCGTTGATGTCCGCCGCATCGCGAATAGCTTCGGAAAGGAGCCTGATTCCCGCTACGGGCGTTTTTAGTTCATGACTTGCGTTAGCGACGAAATCAGATCGTACCTGATCGAATTTCTTAAGAGGGGCATGTGATTGCCTGAAGGAAAAAACAGCGACCGCCAAAATGACTAGGCAGCCAATGACAATGAAAATAAATGAAGTCGTTCGAGCGCTTTGGGTGATCATGGAAATGGCGGTGGAAAGCTCACTGATGCGTAGAACGACCTGTTCGCCTTGATATTGGGCTGGAACTGCAACGTAGAGCCAGCTTTGCCCATCGGTCGAGCTCGTGCGCTGAGCTGCGCCAACTTTGCCCGATAGTGCCTCTTGTACTTCTTCGCGGTCGAGGTGGTTCGCCATGGTGCTGGGGTCATTTTCGGAATCGGCAATGACGTCACCGTTGGTTGAGATAACGCTTATGCGCAGATCGGTGTTCTCGGAGCAGGATTCAACGAATACTTGCGCATCGTCAACGTGCGAAAGCGCTTCGGCAGTACCTTGGGTAGTAGTTGCTAAATTATTCACCTGGCGTTTGATCATCTCGTCGTTCAGTGGTGAATAAATGAACGCGATCGAGCACATGATGAAAACGAGCGCAATGATGACGTAACCGATAAGGGAAATACGTATCCAGCGCTTGGTTTGCGTGTTGGGGGTCTCTTGTTTCTTGAACGGCGAAAAGATGCTCATTCGTCGTTCTTTCTGATGGGCTCGAAACGATAACCCATGCCGTGAACGGTATGGATGTAGCGATAGTCGCTTACTTCGTCCAGAACTGAGCGCAAGCGCCTGATGTGAACATCAATGGTGCGCGAGGTGCTCAGGTAGTCTTCTTTCCAGACCTTTTGAGTAAGCCAGGTGCGACGGCAAAGCATGCCTTGACGCTCTGCGAGAGCGAACAGCAACGAGAGCTCTTTACTGCGTAATTTAAGGGGCTGTCCTTTTACGCTGGCGGTGCTGTTTTCCATATCGAGAGTCAGATCCCCATAGGTCTGCGGCGTGGAAAAGCTAACGCCATCAAGTTCTGTGCGGCGCAAATTGGCGCGAATGCGTGCCAAGAGGACATCGGCGGAAAAAGGCTTGGTTATGTAATCGTCAGCGCCAGCGTCGAGACCCTTGATCTTGTCTTCGTCTGCGTCGAGGGCGGTCAACATCAAAATAGGGGAGGTGAATCCCTCTTTACGCAGTTTGGCGGCCACATCGAAGCCGTTCATACCGGGAAGCATTACGTCAAGAAGGATAAGGTCAGGCTCGATCTGAAGAGCGGTTTCATATCCCGATGATCCGTCACCGCACGAGCTGACCGCATATCCGTGCTTAGTGAGTGAGAACTCGGTTGTAAGACGAATGGTGGGATCGTCTTCGATGAGCAATATGGTAGTCACGATCACTGTTCCTTTCCGAGGGTGCAAACAATTGTGCATCAATTCCCCCTGCGGAAATGATGTTTAACATTGTTTTATCAAATCTTTCCTCTCTTAACCATCTTCTAACGTTCTTTCAGGTTCATGTAACCACTTTTTTAATCCCCGAACGCATCATGAATCCTATGCGAGGACCGCACGCTAGGTGCGTGACTCGAAAGTATTCAGAGAGAGAAAAGGAATTAGAAGTGAGTACGGTAAAGAACAAGGTTTTGTTCGGGGCACTTGCGCTTTGCATTGCATTTGCCTGCACGGCATTGGTCGGTTGCGGCGGCAACAACGATTCTGCGAAAAGCGATTCTGGCGATGCGGCGATCAATGTAACTTCTCGTGAAGATGGTTCTGGTACCCGCGGTGCTTTCGTTGAGCTCTTCGGTATCGAAGAAGAGCAGAACGGCGAAAAGGTCGATATGACCACTGAGTCCGCTGCTATCACCAACTCCACCGCAGTTATGATGACCACTGTTGCAGGCGATGACAATGCGATCGGTTACATTTCACTGGGTTCAGTAGATGATTCCATCAAGACCGTGAAGATCGACGGCGCAGAGGCAACTGCTGAGAACGTGAAGTCCGGCGATTACAAGGTTTCCCGTCCCTTCAACGTAGTGACCAACTCCAATTCTGAACTCACCGATGTTGCTCAGGACTTCATGAACTTCATTCTGAGCGCTGAAGGTCAGGCTGTTGTTTCCGAGGAAGGTTACATTCCTATGGATGCAGCTGAGTCTTACACCGCATCTGGTCTTTCCGGTACGGTAACCGTTGCTGGTTCTTCTTCGGTAACCCCTGTTATGGAGAAGCTCGCTGAAGCTTACAAGGCTCTGAACCCTGACGTTACCATCGAGGTCAACCAGTCCGACTCCACCACCGGCGTAACTTCCGCTCTTGAAGGTGCATGCGATCTTGGCATGGCTTCTCGTGAGCTGAAGGATTCCGAGACGAGCGAAGGTGCTCAGGCTACGGTCATCGCTACTGACGGTATCGCAGTTATCGTTAACAACAACAACGCAGTCGATAGCCTTACTTCCGACCAGGTAAAGCAGATCTTCACCGGCGAGATCACTAAGTGGAGCGAGATCGGTTAAGTCTCATGACCCAAACTAAAGAGTTAATTGCTAAGATTCTCTTTGCTATAGCTGCAGCCATCTCGGTGGCTGCAGTTGTAGTGATTTGCGTCTTTATCTTCGGTAATGGTATTCCAGCCATTGCAGAGATCGGCGTGTTCGATTTCCTGTTCGGAACGACCTGGCGTCCATCCAATGACGTTTACGGTATCGGCGTTATGGTCGTGGGCAGTTTGTACGTCATGGCAGGTGCGCTTGTCATTGGTGTGCCCCTCGGTATACTCTGCGCCATATTCTTATCCTTCTTCGGCAGCAATCGTGTGGCGAAGATCGCAAAGAGCGGCGTTCAGCTGCTGGCTGGCATTCCATCGGTCGTATATGGCTTCTTCGGCCTGGTGGTATTGGTACCCTTTATTCGCGCTCAATTCGGAGGAACCGGTCAATCCATCCTCTGCGCATCGATCGTGTTGGGCATCATGATCCTTCCAACCATTATCACATTGTCCGAGTCGGCTCTGAAGGCAGTGCCTCAGCCGTATTACGAAGGTGCGCTCGCACTGGGTGCCGATCATGAGCGTAGCGTTATGCGCGTTATGCTTCCTGCAGCGATGTCAGGCATTTTCGCATCGATCATCTTGGCTATCGGCCGTGCGATCGGCGAGACCATGGCGGTCATCATGATCGCGGGCAACCAGGTGCAGATGCCCGATGCCATCACCGATGGTGTCCGTACGATGACGGCGAACATCGTTCTCGAAATGGGTTACGCCGCCGATCTTCATCGTGGTGCCCTCATTGGCACGGCATGTGTATTGTTCGTTTTCATTTTGATCATCAACTTTGCGTTCTCCGCCTTGAAGAGGAGGAACAAGAATGCCGGATAATCGCGTATTAACCAAAACGAAGCCTGCGAAACTATCTTCGTGGATCTTTCGTTATGCGGTGAACATCGCAACCATCCTTACAGTGTGCGCTGTTTGCCTTATCATCGGTTACATCCTTATCATGGGTGTTCCGCAGATCAAGCCCGAAATGTTCGCGCTTGAGTACAATTCCGATAATGTTTCATTTATGCCGGCGTTGTTCAATACTCTTATCGTCATCGTTCTGTCGGTTTCGTGCTCGTCGATCTTCGGTATCGGTGCTGCGATCTTCTTGAACGAATACACCAATCGTTCGAACTGGTTCGTGCGCATCGTTGCACTGGCGACCGAAACGCTTTCGGGCATTCCGTCGATCGTATACGGCTTGTTCGGTCTGCTGTTCTTCGTGTATTACCTGCAGTGGGGCCTTTCTCTTCTCGCAGGTGTATGCACCATGGCCATTATGACGTTCCCTATCATCATGCGTGCGACCCAGGAAGCGCTTGCTGCAGTTCCTGATCTGTACCGCGAGGGTTCGTTCGGCTTGGGAGCAGGGCGCTTCCGTACCGTATTTAAGATCGTTCTGCCCGCTGCTATCCCCGGCATTCTGGGTGGCATCATCTTGGCTATCGGTCGTACGGTCGGCGAATCGGCTGCGCTTATCTATACAGCGGGCTCGATCGCGGCAGTTCCGGAGTCTTTGTTCAGCTCAACTCGAACCCTTGCGGTTCATATGTATCTGCTGGCAAGCGAAGGACTTCATATCGATGCCACTTATGCGACAGCTGTTCTGCTTTTGCTGTTCGTTCTCATTATCAATTTTGCTACGTCGGCAGTGGCGAATAGAATCAGTAAAGGAAATATGACAGATGAATAATGTCAAAATGGACGTTTCGCACATGGACCTGTTCTATGGCGATTTCCAAGCGCTTCGAGATATTGATATCTCTTTTGCGGAGAATAACGTAACGGCCATGATCGGGCCTTCCGGTTGCGGCAAGTCCACGCTTCTGAAGTCCCTGAATCGAATGAACGACCTGGTTGATGGCTGCCGTATTACCGGTCGCATCACGCTCGATGGGGAAGATATTTACGACAAGTTCGACGTGAACGTCCTTCGTAAGAAGGTCGGCATGGTCTTCCAGAAGCCCAATCCGTTCCCTATGTCGATCTACGACAATATTGCGTTCGGCCCACGTACGCATGGCATTAAAAAGAAGTCGGAGCTCGACGATATCGTTGAGGATTCATTGCGTAAGGCGGCGATCTTCGATGAATTGAAGGACCGTCTTAAGAAGAACGCGCTCGGTCTTTCGGGCGGTCAGCAGCAGCGTCTCTGTATTGCCCGCGCCTTGGCGGTCAATCCTGAAGTGTTGCTGATGGACGAACCCACCAGTGCTCTTGACCCCATTTCCACTTCGAAGATCGAGGAACTCGTAGGCGAACTGAAGAAGGACTACACCATTATTATCGTGACGCATAACATGCAGCAGGCGGCTCGTATTTCTGATACGACGGCGTTCTTCCTGCTCGGTGAAATGGTCGAGTGTTCTCCCACCGATGTACTGTTCTCGAGTCCCGTTGATAAGCGTACCGAAGATTACATTTCAGGAAGGTTTGGTTGATATGGCTGCACGTCCTATTTTTGATGAGGAGCTCCATACTCTTAAGGCCCAGATGATCGGGATGGCTGAATTGGTGAAGGATGCGATCGATGGATCGTTCGAGGCAGTTCAGCAGGCCAATACGACAAAGGCGCTCTTGGTCGCGCAGAATGATTCGCTGATCAACGAAAAGGAGCGCACGATCGAGCGTCTGTGCCTGCGACTGCTTCTTCGTGAGCAGCCGGTTGCAAGCGATCTTCGTGCGGTTACCGCCGCACTGAAGATGATCACCGATCTTGAGCGCATTGGCGATCAGGCAGCGGAGATCTGCGAAATTGCAACGGATCTTCCCGAGGGGTTGGATCTTTCCTGCTATTCGTCGCTTTCCCCTATGGCGAAAAAGGCGCATGATCAGGTAAATGATGTTATCGACGCGTATGTGCAGCTCGATCTTGATAAGGCGAGGGTATGCATTGATCAGGATGAAGTGATCGATGATCTGTTCGAGGACCTCAAACGCGATATCGCACAGCATATTGCTCAACATTCACCCGATGAGGCTTCGGCGCTCGATATTCTGATGATCGGCAAATACCTTGAACGCATCGGTGATCATGTGGTCAATATCGCCGAATGGGTCGAGTATGCCATCACAGGCAATCATAAAGGCATGACCATCGCAGAGGCCCTTGAAGTTGAATAGGTCTTTGTAGGTTTAAACGGCAGAGCCATGGTTCTCTATGCCATAATAGGCGATGTTATTCTATACGCATTGTCCTGCCTGAACTTTCGTGCAACAGTGGCGGGAACAGTATTCAGGAGGACCAATGGCTCAGTCGTTGTCTGGACGTCATTTTCTTAAATTACTTGATTTCACTTCTGAGGAAATTCTGTCTCTGGTCGATCTGGCCCAAGAACTCAAAGAGAAGAAACACGCAGGCGTTCTGCATAAAGAACTTGAAGGCAAGAACATCGTGCTGCTGTTCGAAAAAACATCTACGCGTACTCGCTGCTCGTTCGAAGTCGCCGGACATGATCTTGGCATGGGTGTGACTTATCTTGATCCTGCTGGATCGCAGATGGGTAACAAGGAATCGATCGCCGATACAGCACGTGTTCTCGGTAGGATGTTCGATGGCATCGAATATCGTGGCTTCGGGCAAGAGATCGTCGAAACGCTTGCTGCCAATGCGGGTGTTCCGGTATGGAACGGCCTGACCAACGAGTGCCACCCTACGCAGATCATCGCCGACCTGCTTACCATTCGCGAATCCTTCGGTTCATATGAGGGCTTGAAGCTAGTGTTCATGGGCGATGCTAAGAACAACGTTGCTAATTCATTGATGGTCGGCTGTGTGAAGATGGGCATTACCTTCGTGGCGTGCGGACCTGAGTCCTCCATGCCCGATGAGGGCCTTGTTGAAGCATGTCGCGCTATTGCGAGCGAGACCGGCTGTGAGGTCATTCTTACTTCCAATGTTGAAGAAGGCACGTGTGATGCCAATATCATCTACACTGATATTTGGGTTTCCATGGGCGAACCCGCTAGCTTGTGGGAGCAGCGCATCAAGGAGCTGTCTCCTTATCAGGTGAACGCGAAGGTGATGAGCAATGCTGCTGATAACGCCATCTTCATGCACTGCTTGCCAGCGTTTCACGATACTAAGACGACCGTGGCGCAGGATATCGAAGAAAAGTTCGGTCTTACGGAAATGGAAGTCACCGACGAGGTGTTCGAATCGGATGCTTCAAAGGTCTTCGATGAAGCCGAGAACCGCATGCATTCCATCAAGGCGATCGTGCTCGCAACGCTTCGCTAGGGAGATGATCGCTTCATGGAACGTTTGGGATATTACAACGGTGAATACGGCCCGCTTGAAGAAATGAAGGTGCCGTTCCTTGATCGTGTGAGCTTTTATGGTGATGGCGTTTACGATGCGACGATGGGCCTTGGCGGGGTAGTGCTCTTCGCTGAAGACCACATTGAGCGCTTTTTCAATAGCTGCGCTAACATGCGCATCGATCCTGGTATTTCGAAGGCCGACTTGCATGCGCTTTTGGTCGATCTGCTTTCAAAGGTGGATACCGATGTTGCGTTCGTGTATTGGCAGGTCACCCGTGCGACCGCGCCGCGCAACCACGCATTTCCCGATGGGCCGGCTAATCTGTGGGTCATGATCGTGCCCGACGAAATGGAAGAATGCGAAACGTATCGCGATCTGGTAAGTGTCGAAGACACGCGGTTCTTCCACTGCAACACTAAAACGCTCAATCTGATCCCTAACGTGCTGGCTGCTCAGCGGGCGCAGGAGACCGGTTCTTATGAAGCGGTGTTCGTTCGTGATGGGTATGTGACCGAATGTGCGCACAGCAACGTTCATATGCTCAAAGATGGTCGTTTCGTCACCCATCCGACTGATAACCTGATTCTGCCTGGTATTGCGCGCAAGCACTTGATCGCCGCATGCTTGGCGCTTGAGGTTCCCGTTGAAGAACGTCCTTTCACCCTGGATGAGCTGAAAGATGCAGATGAGGTCATCGTAACCTCGTCGAGTGCGCTCTGTGTTCCTGCTGGCAGGATCGATGGTCAGGCAGTAGGTGGCAAAGACCCTGAATTACTCGATCGTCTGCGTGCCTGTACGAAAGATGAATGCGAAGCATATATCGAAGCGCACCGCGTATAGCGTGTTACAATCTCAAACGCTGTTTTTATGCTGAATCCGTGCGTGTAGTAAAGAAAGGACGCATTTATGACCATTCGTGAATCACTCGAGGCCGTGTTGTATCAGGCGCTGAACGCTGCGGTTGAATCGGGCGCACTACCGCTCGATGAAATTCCCGAGCCGACTCTCGAGCGTCCACGTGAAGAAGGTCATGGTGATTGGGCTTGCACCATTGCTATGCGCCTTGCTAAAGCAGCGCGCATGAATCCACGCCAGATCGCTCAGATCCTGGTCGATCATCTTCCTGAAAACGATCTGATCGATTCGCTTGAGATCGCGGGTCCGGGCTTCATCAACTTGACGCTTGCTCCTGCGGTGTTCCAGAACGTGATCACCCAGGTACGCACTCAGGGCAATGATTACGGCAAATCAACTTTGCCCGAACCTTGCAAGGTCGATCTGGAATACGTTTCCGCTAATCCGACCGGTCCCATGCATGTCGGTCACGGTCGCTGGGCTGCGCTCGGCGATGCTATTGCACGTGTCATGCGCCATGCGGGCTATCAGGTCGATGAAGAGTTCTATATCAATGACCAGGGAAATCAGATGAACGTATTCGCTGATTCCTTGGTGGTGCGCTATCAGCAGGAACTGGGCCTTGATGTTGAGATGCCTGAAGCTTCCTATGGTGGCGGTTATGTTAGCGAATTGGCCCGTCAGATCGTTGAGTCCGATGGCGATAAGTGGCTTAACGTGGATGCTGATGAGCGTCGTGTTGCATTTCGTGAATTGGGATACAAGGCCATGCTCGATAGCGTGAAGGAAACGCTCGAGATATTCGGCAACAACTTCGATACGTGGTTCTCTGAGCGTTCGTTGTTCGTGGCTGATGAAGAGGGCAAGACCAAGATCGACCGCGCGTTCGACGTCATGAATGAACGCGGCTACATTTTCGAGTCAGAAGGCGCTACGTATTTCCGCTCTACGGCTTTCGGTGACGAAAAGGATCGCGTTCTGATCAAGGGCAATGGCGAGCTGACGTACTTCATGTCCGACGTGGCCTATCACTACGATAAGATGCAGCGCGGCTATGATCATTTGATCGATATCTGGGGTGCTGACCATCATGGTTACATTCCCCGTTGCCAGGCCATGATGGCGGCTTGGGGCTATCCTGATGCACTTGAAGTAGTGCTCGGTCAGTTGGTAACGCTGTTCCGCGACGGCCAGCAGGTACGTATGTCCAAGCGTACGGGCGAAATGATCACGTTCCGTGAACTGATCGACGAAGTGGGCGTTGACGCAACGCGCTACATGATGCTCTCGAAATCGTCCGATCAGTCCATCGATTTCGATATCGAAGTTGCCAAAAAGAAGGATTCGTCCAACCCGGTGTACTACGTACAGTACGCTCATGCGCGTATTTGCTCTATTGCGCGTAAGGCGGCCGAAGCACGTGGTATTGCGACCGAGGGCGTTTCGGCAGATGAATTGGCCGCAGTTCTCTCCATTGATGCTGCTGATCTGGCGCTGCTCACGCATGAGAGCGAATTGGCGCTCATGCGCAAGATGGCCGACTTTACTGATCTGGTGGCAGGTGCCGCACGTGATAGGGCACCGTTCCGTTTGACTCACTATGCTCAGGATCTGGCGAGCCTGTTCCATTCCTTCTATACCAATTGCCGTGTGATCGGTGAAGGGGAGGCTATCGAGCAAGCGCGCCTCGCATTGGCTGATTCTGCTCGCATCGTCCTTGCCCTTTCTCTTGGATTGCTTGGCGTGTCCGCTCCCGAACGTATGTAAATCTGATTCATTCAAGCGCTAGCTAACGGGTACGTCCCGGTGGCTAGCGCATGCTTGGTATGGGGTGTGCGTGCATTCATCCCCTTCGAAATGCCATCGACGGGCGTTTTGTTTCCACTGCGTTAACGTAGGGCGTATTTCCCTCCGAGCAAAGGGCGGGTTTGATACGATACTTCTCGTTGAGTGTCTAATGAGGAGGATTTATGAGTTACGTCGACTCTGTCATCGAAAACGTCAAGGCGAAGAACGCGAGCGAACCTGAGTTCATTCAGGCAGTGACTGAGGTTCTTGCTTCTTTGAAGCCGGTTATCGATGCTCACCCTGAATACGAAGCTGCTGGCTTGCTTGAGCGCATCGTAGAACCCGAGCGCGTTATTATGTTCCGCGTGCCTTGGGTCGATGACGCAGGTAAGGTTCAGGTTAATCGTGGCTTCCGCGTTCAGTTCAATAGCTGCCTTGGCCCCTATAAGGGCGGTCTTCGTCTTCATCCCTCCGTTAACTTGGGCATCATCAAGTTCTTGGGCTTCGAGCAGATCTTTAAGAACAGCTTGACCACGCTTCCTATGGGCGGCGGCAAGGGCGGTTCTGACTTCGATCCTAAGGGCAAGTCCGACGCTGAGGTGATGCGTTTCTGCCAGTCCTTCATGACTGAGCTTTGCAAGCATGTTGGTGCTGACACCGATGTTCCTGCAGGCGATATCGGAACGGGCGCTCGTGAGATCGGCTACATGTTCGGTCAGTACAAGCGTATTCGCAACGTTTGGGAAGGCGTTCTTACTGGTAAGGGTCTTTCTTATGGCGGTTCGCTCGCTCGTACCGAGGCTACCGGCTACGGCCTGATCTACTTCGTTGCTGAATACCTGAAGTGCCAGGGCGATTCCTTCGAGGGCAAGACGGTCGCCATCTCTGGTTCCGGCAATGTTGCCATCTATGCGACCGAAAAGGCTCAGTCGCTTGGCGCTAAGGTCGTCACTATGTCTGACTCCACCGGTTGGATCTATGATCCCAACGGTATCGATATTGCTCTGATCAAGCAGATCAAGGAAGTTGAGCGTGCTCGTATTTCCGAATACGCAAAGCGTCGTGAAGGTGTTGAATATCATGCCGGTCGTGGCGTATGGGGCGTAAAGGTCGATATTGCTCTTCCTTGCGCAACTCAGAACGAGCTGCTGCTCGAAGACGCACAGGCTCTCGTTGCTAATGGCTGCAAGATCGTTGCTGAAGGCGCTAACATGCCTACCACCATGGAAGCAACCGAATACATCCAGGGTAACGGCGTTGTATTCATGCCTGGTAAGGCAGCAAACGCTGGCGGCGTAGCAACGTCTGGTCTGGAAATGTCCCAGAACTCCGAGCGTCTTTCTTGGTCCTTCGAAGAGGTTGACGCAAAGCTCCAGGGCATCATGGTCAACATCTTCCACGCTGCAGACGACGCAGCTCGCGAATATGGCGTTGAAGGCGACTACGTGGCAGGCGCGAACATCGCAGGCTTCAAGAAGCTCGCAGACGCAATGCTGGCACAGGGCATCGTCTAAGCGCTGCTTAAAGCTTCAAAATAATACTATTACGAGAGGGTCCTTCTTCGGAGGGTCCCTCTTTTGTTTTGCGTTCTGTTCAACTGTTGAGGTGGCCCTAAGTATTGAAGTATCGCGTTTTGACTGATGTGGTATGAGTATGGTGGGAGGGGGATTTTTTGTTGATAGCGTAATGGAGGCTGTCGAGAGGGTAGTTCCTTAAGGGATTTGTGATTTCGGCATTTGCCATTTCTATCCAGTCAGCATGCGAGAGCATTTCCATCATGATCCCCAGTATTCCTTGTACCGTGAAGCTGATAAGCAGTGTTATTGCGCGATCGTCAAAGTGGCGATGGTCAAGAATGAAGTCCGCATTACAGGTGAAAGCATACGTCCATAAATGTCGAACATATTCGATCAGTTCCATTTCGCGATAAGTGAATAGGTTTCGGTATAGGGCGATATCGTCTGTCAGGGTATGGAACAATGCATCGAAGAAGGCGTCGTCGTTAAGGCGTCGAGCGCCGATTTCGGTACAACCGTAGAAAGCTAGCCCTTCGAAGGGATCATCTTCAGATGCTTTAACGATCAGCTCTGATTCAGGGTAGCGAGCACGAAGCCTCTGGTCGAGGTCTTTGCGAAATATATAAGCCGCAACATCGTATTTGCTCGAAAAGTAGTAATAGAACGTATTTCGGTTTATGTCCAGTTCGTCAATGAGCTCTCCAATGCGTAGTTTCGAGAGCGGGGCAGCACGAACTTTTTCACGAAAAAGTTCAGAAATAAGCTGCCGAGTATCCTTTTGCGGTACCTTTGATTTCCTCATGGTATCTCCCCTGAACGCCATGAAATCCCCGCATATATTATTGAGCAAATTCTGAATACGCACAAATAGAATCAGATGACTATTTGTCAATGGATCGACCCATTTGGGCAATATCAAAAAATGCACTGTTCATTTTAGGCATACTTAAGAAATGTCCAAAAAGATTTGTGCGCTTTGCTTTTTCGTCCGTATCGGTAGCGGTCTTTTCCTTGCACACTATATATGTGAACACGTTCAGAGTGTCTGAGCAGTTCATATAGGGAGTTTTAACAATGCAAGGAGGAAACAATGGAAGACACGCAAAGGCCATTGGCGGGTGTGAAGGTCGTTGAAATGGCAACGTTCATCGCGGTGCCAGCTGTCGGCCGCATCCTAGCGGATATGGGTGCAGAGGTCATTAAGATCGAATCTGCCAAGGGCGACAATCTGCACTATACGGCGCCGAACGAAGGCCGTCCATCCGACCCGCACGAGGACACCAACTTCGACCTCGAAAACGCCAATAAGAAGGGTATTGTGCTCGATTTACGTGTACCCAAGGGCAAAGAGGTCTTGTTTAAGTTGCTTGATGATGCTGATATCCTCCTGACGAATTGGCGCCCTGGCGCCTTGGCTCGTCAGAATCTTACCTATGATGACCTGAAGGCGAAATATCCCAAATTGGTATACGCCAGCCTGACGGGCTTTGGCGACAAAGGCCCCGACAAGGATCTGCCTGGCTTTGATTACACTGCGTTCTTCGCGCGCTCTGGCTGGTCTGGCTCCCTGTATCAGAAGGGCACTGTACCCTCTAATCTTATTCCGGCTTTGGGTGATCATCAGGCTGCCCTTGCATTGACCGGTGGCATTCTGGCTGCTCTGTATCGTGCAGAGAAGACAGGCAGGGGCGAAAATGTGTCCACTAACCTGCTTCATACGGCGATCTGGGTTCAGTCCTTCCAGATTCAGGGTGCACAGTACGGCACCGAGTTCAATGGTGTGACCTACCCCTTCGATCGTCGTGACAATCCACTACCGTATCAGCCTGCCGTCAAGACCAAGGATGATCGCTTTCTGCAGGTCATGGGTCCCAACTTCAGCATCTACTGGCCGTTGCTCATGAAGGCCATCGATCGCGAGGATGTTCTGGACGATCCAGTGATGTGCGATCAGAAGAAGATGCAAGATACTGGTCGTATCGGCGAAGCATACGACATTATTCAGGCGGGTTTCCAGACCAAGACGATGGAGGAGTGGATCCCTATTCTGACCGAGCTAGATATTCCCTTCTCGGCCTGTCAGACCTACGAAGAAGTGTCCAAGGATGAACAGGCCTGGGCAAATGACGTCTTCTACAAGATGGATTACCCACGTGGCCCCAAGGCACTTGTTCGCACGCCTATCAATATGTCGGAAACGCCACTGCCTCCTTATGAGAAAGCACCTCTGCTCGGTGAGAACACGGTCGAAGTGCTAAAGGGTCTCGGTTATTCCGAGTCAGAGGTTCAAGAGCTGCTTGACGAGAACGTTGCTACTACTTGGGCCGAATAGGTCTCTTTATTGGCGGGGGTCCATCGAAGGTGAGCCCGAAAATCACTTCTTCGATCTCCGCCGTTCATTCGTTTGCTTTCGATGGTACAAGAAGGAGGAATTCGCATGACAACACAAGAAACTACAGAGAAGCTCAAGGCGGGTAAGGTTCTTGCTAATATTACCGATTCGGTATATCGGGAAGCTATGGAAGCAAAAGAACGCGGTGAACTGATCGGTTGGTGCGCATCTAATTTTCCGCAGGAGATCCCCACTACGCTCGGGTTAAAGACGGTATACCCCGAATCTCAGGCGGCTGCTATTTCAGCGAAGGGAGGATCTCTTCCTATGCTGGAGCACACTGAGGGCGAACTCGGCTTTTCGAATGATCTTTGCGCATATGCTCGCATTTCCATGGCCTATGCTGATCTGGGAAAGTGCCCCAATGGCGAAATGGAAATGCCGTTACCTGATTTCGTGCTGTGCTGCAATAACATCTGCACCTGCATGATGAGCTGGTATGAGAATCTTGCTTGCAAGCTTGATATCCCGCTCATTATGATCGATGTGCCTTACAACGACGAATATGATGTCGATCAAAAGCGCATCGATTACGTCAAAGGACAGTTCATCGACGCGATTCATCAGCTCGAGAAGATCACGGGTAAAACTTGGGATGAGCAGAAGTTCCAAGAGGTATGTGAATATTCGAACCGTATGGGCAAGGCTTGGCTTGAAGCGACAACGTATATGGGCTACAAGCCCAGTCCATTGAATGGATTCGAGCTATTTAATCACATGGCAGTAGCCACTATGGCTCGCGGTCATGAGGGCGCGGCTGAGGCGATGGAGCAGCTTTGCGAGGAATATCGCCAGAACGTTGCTGACAGTGTTTCGAATTTCCGTGCAGAAGAGAAGTATCGAATCATGTTCGAGGGTATTGCCTGCTGGCCATATCTACGCGCAACGTCTAAGCCTCTAAAGGAGTCCGGTACCAACGTAACGGCATGTGTGTACGGCCCTTCTTTTGCATTTACCTACAGCAATCTCGACGAGCTGGCAGAAGCGTATGCTGCTGTTCCGAATGCAATCAACTTGGAACGTGCTACTGAGCTACGAAAGAAGCTCTGCGTCGATGGAAAAGTCGATGGTGGCATCGTCCATATCAATCGTTCTTGCAAGATGTGGTCGGGCATCGCACCGGAAATGGGTCGTCGTATTTCGCGTGACCTCGATATTCCTATTGTGACGTTCGATGGTGATCAGTCCGATCCACGTAATTTTTCTGAAGAGCAATACAAAACGCGTATCGAAGGTCTGGTCGAAATCATGGCGAGCCGCAAGGAGGGGAAGTAAATCATGAATGCATTGGAAACGCAACTGGGCGCATTGCGTGAAGCAGCTCAGAACCCTCAGGTTGTTTTGGATGCGCACGTTGAAGCAGGAAAACGAGTCATTGGCGTTGGACCGTACTATGCTCCAGAGGAACTGGTTTACGCCGGCGGCGCAGAACCCTTTGGGGTTTGGGGCTGCGTGGGTACTGCCGAGGCAGCGCGCAAGTACTTCCCTCCGTTTTACTGCTCTATCTGTCAGATGACGCTCGAGATGGGCATGAACGGTACACTCGACAAGCTCTCGGTTCTTATGACCACTGGGCTGTGCGATACCTTGCGTGCGGCGAGCCAGAACTACAAGGTCGGTATGTCCATTCCTCAGATCTTTGTGTCGCAGCCGCAGAACCGTACATGTGATGCTGGCAGGACGTACACGATCGAATCTTATAAGGACGTGAAGCGCAAGGTCGAAGAGGCGGCTGGTACTGTTATTACTGACGAGGCACTGGCAGCGGCAAATAAGCTCTTCAATGAATGGCGTGCTGCTATGCGAGAGTTCGTGGAACTCGCAGGAACGCATCCGGCTCAGATCAGCGTTGCTGATCGTGCGGCGGTTATTGATTCGGGTTACTACCTTGATAAAGCCGATCACCTTGAAAGGGTACGTGCGATCAATGCGTCTTTGGCAGAACTGCCGGCAAGCGTGGATGGATATACGAAGATCGTCGTATCGGGTGTATATCAAGACATTCCTGCACTCGAAGAGATCCTCGATGCGAATAAATACGCCATTGTAGCTGACGATGTTGCTAAAGAATCTCGCGCATTTGCTCGTGTCGTCCCTGAGAAAGGCGATCCGCTCGAGGCGCTAGCTATGAGCTATGTGAACCTGAAGGATGATTCCATCTTGTTTGATCCAGAGAAGGGCCGTGTAGAAAAGGTCGTTTCCTTGGCTCAGAGCACGGGTGCCCAGGGTGTTGTTCTGTTCTTGGCGAAGTTCTGCGACCCAGAAGAGTTCGCTGCTCCTCTAGTTGTTGCGGCTTGCCGCGAAGCGGGTATTCCTATTGTGCAGGTCGAAATCGATCAGTCTACCGAAAGCTACGAGCAGGCTCGTACTCAGCTCGAGGCATTCAAAGAACTCGTACTCTAGCCCCCTTAAATCGAGATGCGCTCAAAGAAGAGCGCATCTCGGAACACGGATCAAATGTCGATATCCGTGTATAAGTTCTGCCTTGCAAAAGGCAGGGCTGTTCCAGAAAGGATAAAACAATGTCTAGCGAAACGAAAAAGCAGGGGGGATTCCATTACGCGTTCCTCATCGTTGCTTCGTGCATCGTGATCGTATGTGTCCCCTGTGCTCTTGTTCTGAGTTGCTCGGGTATTTACTACACACCTTTAGCGGAGTACTTCCAGGTGCCTCGCGCGAGCGTTACGCTCTATTTCACTATTCTAAATATCGGAATGGTGATCACTTTGCCGATTGCGGGTAAGCTCATGTCAACAGTTGATGCGCGTATCATCATGACCACATGCGTCATTATCGATGGCGTTGTAATGTTATGTATGTCTCAGGTGCAAGAAGTATGGCAGCTGTATGTGTGCGGTGCATTCTTGGGTATCGGCACGGCTCCCTTGCTTTCATTGGCAACGCCATCGTTGGTTAACGCGTGGTGCAAGAAGAAAGTGGGCTTCTTTATTGGTTTGTGCATGGCGTTCACTGGTATTGGTGGCGTGATCTTCAACCCCGTAGGTACGGCTCTCATTACTATGGGGCCTGAAGGTTGGCGTATGGGCTATACGGTGTTCGGCATCTTGATCCTGGTATGCACGCTTCCGTTCACTATTTTTGTTCTGCGTTCGCGTCCCGAAGATAAAGGATTGATTCCTTATGGAGCAGAAGGTGTGGCATCGGAAGACGGTTCTCCTTCCGTCGCAGCCACGGGCGTTTCGGCTTCCAAGGCAATGAAGACACCGGTGTTCTTCTGTGTTGCACTTATTTGCTTGCTGTTTGCTCTGAACCAGACTATTTACCAGTTCTTGCCTTCGTATTGTTCCTCTTTCGCGGATACCATGCCTGCTATTGCGGCTTTGTCGGGCGTCGTAGCATCTGCCTGCATGGCTGGTCAGGCTATCGGCAAGGTGGTACTGGGTATTGTGAACGACAAGTCCCCTCATGCCGGTTTGTTCTTGTGCGTTGGCAGCGGTCTTGTTGGTGTTGCCCTGATGTGGTTCTTGCCAAGCTTCGCGGCACTCATGCTTATTGGTGGTTTCGCCTTCGGGTTCGTATATGCAGGTATGAACGTAGAAACACCTTTGATTACACGTACGGTCTTCGGCTCGCGTGACTATACCAACATTTGGTCGCGTGTTTCCATGGTGGGTACGCTGGGCGGCGTTATCGCACCGACTTTGTTCGGCGTATTAGTGGACCTGCCGGGTGGTTTTGACATCATGTTCGCGGTTGGTTATGCATGCATGGCGCTCATTATCGTTCTTGGTCTGTATTGCTTGAAGAAAGCTAAGAGCATCGAACATACCACCGAGTAGTGTTCCTTACGCCGCACTTGATGCGGCCGGTCTCGAAACCTAAGAGAGTCGTTAGCTCCTTTATAGACTCTCTTGGGTTGGGGACTGGGGGTACGATGCATTTTTCTTAAACCCTCCTCTTACATACGCTTCCCCTCTTCTCCTCATACGCGTATAGCACAAGCATCGTTTCCCCAGTCCCTTACAAAACCAAAGGACAAGACAGTATTACAACAAGAAAGGTAAATGCCATGGATTTCTCGTACACCGACGAACAGGAATTGTTGGTCCAAAGCGTCAAGGAATTCTGTGAGCGCTTCCTTGATGAAGGCAAGATCAAGGAAATGTATGCAAATCACGGTATGTCTGACGAATTGATCATGGAGTATCTGAATGCCGGTTTTGGCTTGATGGGCATACCGGAAGAGCAGGGCGGAATTCCCTGCGATCGCGTAACGTTGGGGGTTCTGACTGAGGAGTTCGCTCATTACGCTGGTTGCGTTACTCCCTTCTTGAATAACACGCTTGCCATGTGTGACATGATTGACTTTGGTAGCGAAGAGCAGGTTGCCTTCTGCATGGGGGAGTATCTCAAAACGGGTAAGCCGATCTTTTCGCTGGGCTTTTCCGAGCCAGCGGCAGGGTCGGATAATTCCGCGATGACCTCTACTACCAAAAAACAAGTTGATGGTACCTATATTTTGAATGGTCAGAAAACTTGGGTCACCCAAGGTGAGGTGTTCCCCTATATCTTCGTTGTTTCGAAAGACGAGGACCCTGCGCGCACCAATTCAAGTATGTCCATGTGGTTGGTTCCCATTGATGCAAAGGGTATCTCAACAGCGCCATTGCATAAGATCGGTCAGCAGATCATGCCGTTCTGCGAAGTGTATTTTGATGAAGTGGTGCTCACGGAAGATATGCGCGTGGGTAAAGAAGGCGAAGGCTTTAAGAACTTAATGAAGAACTTCGAGATGGAACGTTGTCTCATTATTGCACAGTGTTTGGGATGCGCTCAGGCAGCAATGGATGATGCGGCGGCGTATGTGAGCCAGCGAGAGACGTTCGGTAAGCCACTTATTAACAATCAGCTTATTCAGCTCAAGCTCACTGAAATGGAGACCGCTCTGCAGAATACACGCAATATGCTGTATCGCACTTTATGGAAGATGGACCAGGGGGAATCCATTCGCATTGATTCTGCTCTGTTGAAGCGCTATGGGGCACAGCAATGCACGATGGTTGCCGATGAAGCTCTGCAGATCTATGGCGGATTGGGATACACCGAAGATATTCGACTAGGACGAATTCAGGCAGATATTCGCGGTATGCGCATTGCCGGTGGTACCGATGAGATCATGGTCCACATTGCAGGGCGTCAGCTCGCTAAGAGGTATGCGCAATAACGCCAAAGAACTGTTGTTGGTAAAAGGGGCCACGTTCGAATGTGTGGCGTGGCCCCGATCAGATCTTCGTGCGATAGAAGGAAGGGAACTCGGAACCAGGGGTGAAACGGTGCCGAGGTGGTCAAGGAGGCACGCCATGTCTGCGTATTATCTAGGGCTTGACATAGGTTCGACGGCGTCGAAGTGCATTGTCATAAATGAAGACGAAGCCATTGTCGGTCGTGGGCTCTACCCTTCAGGGGCTGGTACTGAAGGGCCTAGTGCAGCGCTTCGTGCTGCTCTTGATGAGGCGAGTATCACTAAGGAAGATATCGCTCGTTCATGTGCTACGGGATACGGACGCCATTTAGTTGATTGGTGTGATGGGCAAATATCGGAGCTATCGTGTCACGCCAAAGGGGCGTCACGGCTCTTTCCGCATGCTCGCACGGTTATCGATATTGGCGGTCAGGATGCCAAGGTCCTTTCGCTTGGTAGTGATGGGCAACTGGAGAACTTTGTCATGAACGATAAATGCGCAGCAGGTACGGGACGTTTTCTTGATGTAATGGCGTCGATCTTTGGTTGCAAGGTGGGCGATCTAGCGTCATATGACGCTCAAGCCAGCGAAGTGGCAGCTATTTCTTCAACATGCACGGTATTCGCTGAGTCAGAGGTTATTTCAAAGCTTGCCGGTGGGGAACCTATTCCCAATATTGTGGCGGGGATCCATACATCGGTGGTCGACAGAACGTATGGGCTCGTGCGTCGTTTGGGAATAAAGCCCGCAGTGGCTATGACTGGCGGGGTGGCGCTGAATGCTGGGTTGCGTATGCGCTTAGAGGATCGTTTGAAGCAATCAATTTTGACGTCGAATCTGGCTCAGCTTAATGGCGCGCTTGGTGCTGCGGTCTTCGCCTTCGAGCAGGAGGCGAAAAATAGGAAGTAGCTCAGAGGAGGGGGAGGCGCGATAACGCGATTTTGCATGCGAGAGCTTTGCTTGTGCGGGGATGAAGGAGAGAGTGATCATATGTCATACGGAAAGGAAGGCGGGGTGCTTCAGGGGGAGCGGCGATCAGCCTCCCTTATTGAAGGGATACGAGAAGGATATTTACTAGAGCCATATAAGGTCATTGTGGCTGGGTCGTATGAGTCAATGACATACACTGAGGCATATTATCGCTCTCTTGCTTTAGGCTATGTTCTGCACCATGAATGGGGTATCGGCCAGGAATCTACCGTATTGTTCTCAGCTAATAACGTCTGTTGGTACGTTGTAGTGCTAGCTGCGGTGCAGTTATGCGGAGCGCGATTGGTATTGGTGACGGGAAATGCTGAAGCCTCTGACTTTGAGGGAGCCCTCGATCTTACTAAGCCGGATCTAGCTATCGTCTCAAAGCTTGAACACGATGAGTATTTTCGTGAAGTGGCCCCATGCGTGGCGCTTACGTCGCTTGCCTATACTTTGAAAGATACGCCTCGGTTGGAAGATCTAGTAACGCTTGCTATGAACGATGGGCAATTTCTGGAAGAGCCTTTGGCAGCTGATTCGGAGATCGTATTGTTCTCTTCCGGGTCGACCGGCAAACCAAAAGCGATCGTGAATAGGTCATCTTCATTTCAACGTAGCGGGTTCGCGCAGGCAAGGGTGCTGCGAGCTAGTCGAAGAGACGTATGCTATATTCCTGTACCCTTTTCTCATACTTATGGAGTTGTAAGTTTATATACTGCGATTGAGATGGGATGCACTTTGGCAACGAACGTAAAGTATCGCCCCGATGTGTCGCTGGCTACCATATCGTCGCTGCGTGCCACGCTTTATTTTGGTGTTCCCACGATGTATTTGCGTGAATTATCTGCGAATGGGCAGAGAGATTGAGATGTCTCAAGTTTGCGTGCAGGATTGGTTGCCGGATCTTCATGCCCTCAGATGGTGTTCGAGGAATATGAAAAGCGTTATGGATGTATTTTGGCGCAATGCTATGGTATGACCGAAACAGCAGCTACGCTCACTACGGGGAATTTGGACGAACCAGTCGATGTGCGCGCTCGGTCGGTAGGGCGTCCTATTGCTGAAGCTCGAGTGGAACTTGACTCGCAGACCAATGAGATCATATGCAGGACGCCTTCGCTCATGAAGGGCATTGTATTGCCTGATGGAACGCTTGATCCTTGTCTTGATGATAACGGATGGTTCCATTCTGGCGACATTGGCTCCTTTGATGATCAGGGCAGGCTTGCCATTACGGGGCGCATTAAAGATATGATCATACGAGGCGGTATTAATATCTTTCCTGCAGAGGTTGAAAACGCTTATCAAGAGAACGACAACATAGCGGAAAGCTGCTTAGTCGGTTATCCAGATCCCGAGCTTGGTGAACGGAGTTGTTTATGCGTCGTTCTTGAGCCGGGTCATGATCCGTCGGCCCATGAACTGCGTTCATTTGCTAAAGGGAAAGTGGAGAAATGCAAAATTCCCGATGTTGTCTTGAAAATGGATGCATTGCCTAAACTTGATAATGGCAAAATAGACAAGAAAACCTTGAGATCTCAGGTTCCGATATTGCTTGAGCAGCCGTTGGCTAATCGGGCTCGGAAGGGGTGGAAGTAGAAATGAATACGACGGGTAAAGCAGATCATATTCACGCAATGTGTGATGAATTTGCAGAGCGGCATTTTACCGAAGAGAACATCCAGCTGTGGTGCGAGTCGGGTGGTCTACCCCGTAAGGTGTATCGGGATTTCTATGAGTGCGGTCTTGGTGGATATGCTCTTCCTGTAATTGCGGGAGGTATCGATGCTCCGTTCCTTGATCGCATTACTATGCTGGAGCGTTTGACGCGTCGTGCGGGGGCCGTGCTGCCCATTCAGACCGACATGCTTACATTGGCGCTTCTTTCCACTATGCGCGATCAGTCGCAGATGGAAATCATCGAAGATCTTTTCCCTAAACAAGACGGAACGGTTATTTTCTCTCAAGCATTTACCGAGCCAGGTGCTGGAAGTGATGCTCTCGCCATTCAAACGACAGTAAGCGCCGAAGGGGATAAGCTGTTCCTTGATGGACTGAAGACCTTTGTTACCTCAGGTCAGTTCGCTCCTCGTACATTGGTATTAGCGCGCGATCCTATTTGCGGGCGTGCTGATGGAGGACTTTCATTGTGGTTAGTGTCACTTGATTTACCGGGTATTTCCGCAGAACCAGTGAAGACGATCGGGCAGGAAATGCTTTGTCCTGCGGCTGTTACGTTCGATCATGTGTTGCTTGATCCTGAATGGCAGATTCAGACCGAAGGAAAACTGGGGAAGATGCTAAAGCGCGAGTTTGCTTTGGGGCGCATTTTGGTATGTGCCTCGAGTTTGGGTCTTGCAAAGGCGGCTCTCGACGATGCTCTCACGCGTGCTTCCGAACATCAGGTGAAAGGACGCACCCTTGGAACTCTCCCGCAGATCCAAGAGCGCATTGCGCATATGGCGATCAAGGTCCGAGCCATGGAAACATTCGTGTATGAGGCAGCGTCTTCTGTGAAAGAGGATGATTTGGATGCACTCATTCTGAAGTCATCTATGATGAAATCCTTTGTGCCTAAAACGGCTACTGAGGTAGCTTCGACGGCGTTGCAGATCTTTGGCGGTATTGGCTATACCGACGAATCGCGCGTGGGAAGGATATGGAAGGATTGCAGGGGTAATCAGATCGCTCAAGGAACTGATGAGGTGATGGTGCACTATATCGCAACCCGGCTCGTGAATCAGGCGGCAAAAGGGGAATTCGTCTTTTAACGACCGGCTTGGTCTTGGTTTGATGCTCTGGTCATGCGAGCTCGTTTTCGTCTCTATGGCATGAGCACGTCAAGCTCGCCAGGGAACAGTTCGATATCGAAATGGCGAGACTCGATCCGTTCTCCGTCGATTTGGGCTGGAACATCATCTTCGAAATCAAGGACGACATGCTTCGCGCGTGTGAAGGTCAGGTTGGGGTGAGCGGTATGGTTGCCGTTCTTCGCTTTAAGGAGAAGCTTCAGAGCCGCCGAAGCGCTTAGTTCGGGTTCTGCATAGCAAATGTCAAGCAGGCCGTCGTTGAGTCGTGCATCGGGGCATATCTTGAAGCCTCCGCCATAACTGGTACCGTTCTGGACCGCAAGAAGATATACGCTGAGCGCCTGGGGTTCACGGTCGTCGAAGCGAACTGTGCAAGAACGCGGGGTCCGATGATTCATGACTTGGTCGAATCCGCACTGAAGGTACAGGCTTGTTCCTGTTCTCTTCGTTTTCTTGCGTAGATCGGCGGTACCAAGGGCTATTGCAGCGTCTAGGCCGAACGAGAGGGTCTCTGCGAACCATGTGCCGTTAACGCATCCTATATCAATGCATTTAGGGGTCAGCGAGAACGATTCGATCTGCTGAAGCGATTTTTTCGGCGTTCTATCCATACCAATGGTTCGAGCGAAATCATCGCCGTTGCCGCAGGGGACAATGCCAAGACGCGGACGATCGGCGCGAGGAAGTGCCATAAGCCCGTTCACGGTTTCGTGGATCACTCCATCGCCGCCAATGACGAAGATCGAATCGACCAGCGCACCTTCGGTTCGTGCGATATGCGTAGCATCCTGCGGGCTTACCGTATAGCGAAAGGCGATACTATCCAATTCGTTGGGGCACGCTGCTTTCATGCGATTGAAGGTTCCAGCAGCATGAGCGGCTGCCTCACTTGCTTTTCCGCTTCGTGCGGCGGGGTTCACGATAATGAGCGTTTTGCCAAGCATATTGTCTCCTGATGGGGTTGCGGATCTGCAATCATTATTTCAAACTTACCGCCTAAATGAAAAGGCGTTCTCTTCTCTGGGCTTTGGTGTATCATCCTTTCATTGTGCATTGATAGGTAGGAGCGATACATGCGTTGTGAAGGGAAGGGTGCATCCATGGATTTCGAACCGGAATATCGCTGGCCGGGCGTGACGTATAAGACGTTGCGACTGCTTGAAGAAGTGCCCGCGCCGTATCCGTTCCGTTCGCACATTTACCGAAGCACTTTCGATATTGATGGATTTGCTTTTTGTAATCGCATCGAGATGTATTGTATCGCCGAACCGGGTAAGCGTGCACTTTTGATCGACACGGGGCATCCTGATCTGTGTGGCGTTGAAGCGCTTGATGGTGTATCGAAGCAGCTGAGGGTCCCGTGGGAGCGCACTGAGGTGTTCCTGTCTCATTTCCATGACGATCACGATGGTAATCTGTTGTATTGCGCTCACAAGGGAGCAGCGAAGCTCTACTCGGGTCCTACGAGCGATGGCGACGCTGCCTTAATGAATAAGTTCCTAGTTCAAAGTGCGTCGACCGATCTTGCGGGTGATTCGACGTTCTTGCATATCCGTTTGGTGGCAAGTGGCAAGAAGGCTCAAACTGAAACGCGTGGGGCGAGAACAGAATTCCATGGGGGAGAAGAACTCTCCATCGCGGGCTACAATTTCGAGGTCCTCTTTACGCCCGGTCATACTTCGAATCATTTGTGCCTGCTTGACAGGAACAAGAAGATCCTTTTTGCGGGCGACCATATCTGTTTGGTGCCTCCTGGATTGATGCAGTATGTCAAAGATGAGCATTTAGTAAAGCGCTATCTGGATAGTTTGGCGCAACTCAAGGCTTTGGACCTTGAGGCCGTATATATGTGCCATCACAATCCGTTATTGGGTTCGCGCGAGATCGATCGGTTCATCTCTATGATGGAGGGTCGTTACGAATCGTTGGTCCGAAGGGCTCGGCAACTCTTCATCGATGCTGAAGAAGTGACGGTACGCGAGGCTGCCCGAATCGGTGCAGCGCATTATGCTAACGGGCTGGAGGGTTTTCCACGTTCTACGCAGATCAGGCGTATTTCTACGATCTTCGGCACGTTGGAGTATCTCTATGATCTGGGTATGTTGTCGCGTCATACGAATGATGACGGCGCTTTAGTGTATCGCCGCTTGTGGTAGGCGGTTAGTGCCAGCTTTTCGGCTTGGGCCCCGAGCGCACTCGGGATCTGCTTGTGTGGGTCCAAAAGTCGGCGTGTCGACAAAGGCGGAAAGCAAAAAAGCTGACCTGCGCCAGCGCCCGAAACGAGACACACATTCTGTCCGCTAAGCCAAAGCCGACTTACATTGAGTAAACCAGATCGAAACTCAATGCCCCGTAGTTTTACTGCGAGAATCATGGGGCAATTGCCGTCGGCAAACCGACGGGTGGATATGATCCGTCAGACTATCTAGTCAAAGCGTACGTTGGTCTTGTGACCAACTGTGGCCAGCTTGGTCACAAGAAAGAGGGGAGCAACAAAAAAGCCGACCGCGTTTATGCAGGTCGGCTTGAAGTTCAATGGTGGACCGTCGGGGACTCGAACCCCGGACCTTGGGATTAAGAGTCCCCTGCTCTACCAACTAAGCTAACGGTCCAAATGGTAATTGCGTCAAAGCGCTAGGATATATTAAAGCATCATTTCCTGGGTTGCAAGAACTTTTTTGCTCTTTTTTCAAGGTTGCGCTGGGGTGGCTAATCGGACTCGAACCGACGACCTCCAGAGCCACAATCTGGCATTCTAGCCAACTGAACTATAGCCACCATAAGCGCGAGAAAATATTCTAGCGGATTTTTTATTTCATGCAAGAGGAAAATAATAATTAGGTCATTTTGTTAAGTTTTGTGCTCCGCGGTTGGCTAGAAGGACGGGTTTTAAGTATCTTGTTAAATGCAACTAATTTAGGTGTATTTTGACTTGTTTTGAGTGGTTCGCGGGACGTCGCATGATCGAGTGTGAAGTTGTTCGTACCTCTTTAACGCGCAAACGTAAGGAGGCAAAGTAGTGGAGGCTTTTGAACTTATCCTTTTGTTGATGGGTGCCGTTCTTTTATCCTCTGTATTGGATCAGGTCGTTCCACGAATATCCTCACCACTCATTCAGATCGGTCTCGGTGTTGTCATTGCGTTTTTGACTATTTCGCCGATTGAAGTAAACATTGATCCAGAATTGTTCCTAGTGCTGTTCATTGCGCCCCTGTTGTTCAGTGATTCGCTCGAATCGAATAAGAAGAACCTGTGGGACAACAAGGGCATCATCGTCTCGTATGCTATCGGCCTTGTCCTTGTCATCGTTCTAAGCGTTGGCTTCTTGCTCCATTGGCTTGTTCCTTCGATCCCGCTGGCAGCAGCGTTCGCGCTTGGCGCGGCTCTTGGGCCCACTGATGCGGTCGCAGTCGCTGCGCTGAAGAAAGAAGCGCAGGTAAGTAAACGCGAAGGTGCGATCCTGCAGGGCGAAGCGCTCATTAATGACGCTTCGGGTGTTGTTTCGTTCCAGTTCGCCATTGCCGCAGCGACTACGGGTGTGTTCTCACTTTTCGATGCGACCGTTTCGTTCGTGGTCAGCTTCTTCGGCGGTATCGTTCTGGGTATCGTATTCGCGCTCATCTTCGTTGCGATAGTCAGGGGCGTGCGTAACCTGGGTCTTGAGAACATCACGTTCCATGTTCTGTTTGAAGTATCGATGCCGTTCTTCGTCTTTTTGATTTCCGAGCACATGGGTGTTTCGGGCATTCTGGGCGTTGTCGCCTGCGGTATCGTATGGTCACTTCTTCGCGAGAAGAAGATCTCCCCGTACTTGTCTCGCCTTAACATTGCTCTTACGAGCGTATGGAAAGTGGTCGGTTTCGTATTGAACGGAGTTGTGTTCGTTCTGCTGGGTATTCAATTGCCGAATGCGATGCGCTCCACTTGGGACGATGTCTATATCAATAACTTCACGCTCATCGGCTACGTTCTGCTTCTTACTGCGCTCATCGTGCTCTTGCGTTTTGCGTGGGCGGTCTTGATGGGTCGTATATTCAAGAACCCTGAAACGGGCAAGCGCGATAAGATCACCAAAAAGCGCCTCAAAGACGCCTTGGTCGCTACGATCGGTGGTCCTAAGGGCGCCATCACGTTGTCCATCGCCTTTACCATACCGTTCCTAATGGCTGATGGCTCGACCTTCCCACAGCGCTCGCTCATCATCTTCTTGGCATCAGGTGTTATCGTTTGTACGCTTTTGCTGGCGAACTTCCTTTTGCCGATATTGGCTCCTAAAGATGAAAAGGAAGTCGATGAAGACGAGCAGAGGGAATTCAATAAGACCAGGATCGAGATCTTACGCACTGTTATCGAGCGCCTGATGGCTGATTCTTCTGAAGCGGATGATCGTGAGACCAAGGTAGTCATCAGGGCGTACAACCAGCGCATACGCGCTATGTCCAACCGCTCCATCGCCGTACTTGAAGAGCCGGGTGTATCTCGTCTTCGTGCCGAGGTCATTGATCATCAGGTGGAGTATTTGTTCCATGCGGTTCAGAAGAAAGAGATCAAGAGCTACGCAGCTTACCGGTGCCTGCATGTTCTATCGCAGCAAAAGAACCTCATCACTCACGCGAAGGGTCCTTCGCTGGCAGCGGGCCACGGTTGGGGACGTCTGCGCAACTATCTCTCAATGCTGAAGCACAGCATCTTGAGTGCGCTGCCCTATAGTCGCGCCGAAGATAAAGCGGCGATCGATAAGGCGCGGGAGCTCAGCGAACAATGCGCGGTCGATTATCTGCGCTCATTGATCGACAATCCTGCTTATCCGAGCGATGTGGTGGCAAGGTTACTCATCCGTCATGAACGCGCATTGGCGGTGTATGCGCCTACTGATGCGACGGTTACGTCTGAAGCGGTGGAGAACGCCGTTATCAGTACCGAGGAGATCCAGAGGCGCGGTTTGCAGCTTGAGCTTGAAGTGATCAGTGACTTCTACGCGTCAGGCGACCTGACTCGCGCTCAGGCGAAAGAGCTGCGTGATAATGTGCTGCTCATGACGATCGATCTGGATGAGCAGATCTAGCCAGGCGCTATGAACGCGGCGAAGTTACAGGAAATAAAGGACCAGCTGGCCAGTGTTCCTACCGAGCCCGGAGTGTACTTATGGAAGAACGCTCAGGGCGAGGTCATTTATGTGGGCAAGGCCAAGCAGCTCCGTGCGCGTATGCGCCAGTATGTAAATTACCAGGATTCGCGTGAGAAGATCCCTCTGCTGGTCTCTCAGATAGATTCGTTCGAATACGTGGTAACGGCGAACGAGCATGAAAGCCTTGTGCTTGAAAAGAACTTGATCAAGCAACACTCACCGTTCTTCAATGCTGACTTCAAGGACGATAAGAGCTATCCCTTCATCGCGCTTACGAAGGGGGATATGTTCCCGGCCATTAAGTACACGCGCGAAGCGCATAAGCCGCAAACGCGCTACTTTGGCCCTTATACGGATAGTAGGGCAGCACGCGAATTGGTCGATATCGTTCGGAGGGTAGTGCCTATCTGCGCGTCATCGTGTGCGGATTGGCGTCGGTTGTGCCGTCGGCTCGAGCAGCAGCCCTATGATGAACTCGAGTTGTCCAAACGCCCGTGCTTCGATGCTCACGTGGGTTTAGGCCCGGGTGTGTGCTGCGGCGCGATCGCTCCAGAAGAGTATCAAGAGCAGGTCCGTCGAGTGGAGCGGTTTTTGGCGGGTCAGCATAGTGAATTCGTCGAAGAGCTTACTGAGGAAATGCAGCAAGCGGCGGCATCGCTCGATTTTGAACGGGCGGGACGCATAAAGAGCCGCATTGATACCATTGAGTCATTGGCGCAAACACAGCATGCGGTTTCGGCGCATCGCCTGAACGCTGATGTTATCGGCGTGTATCGCGAAGAGACCATCGCGGGCATCACGGTGCTCATTCTGCGAGAGGGCCGCATCGTCAACACGAACGAATTCATCTTCAATAAGGGAAAAGATGTTCCCGAAACGGAGCTGTTGCGCATGTTCGTTCTGCGCTATTACGACTCCACTGAATCCATTCCCCATGAACTGATCGTCCAGGAAGTGCCTGAAGATGCCGAAGTCATCGCTTCGTGGCTCACGGAAAAGCTGGCGAGCGTCCATGGGGCCAAGGTCCGCTTTACGCAGCCGCAGCGCGGGGAAAAGAACGCCCTGATGGCTATGGCCTCGAAGAACGCCCGTCATGTGCTGATGCGATACAAGGCGCGTAGCAGCTATGACGACCAGCGCATCAATGATGCGCTTTTGCAGCTCGAAAGCGCTCTGGCGTTGGAAAAGCCCCCGATGCGTATTGAATGTTTCGATATTTCCACTATTCACGGTCGTCATTCGGTCGCATCTATGGTGGTGTTCACTAATGGAAGACCTGATAAAAGCCAGTATCGTCGTTTCAAGATCCGTATGGAGACCGACGAGGCGAACGACTTCGCCATGATGAGCGAAGTGTTCGCGCGACGTTATTGCGCAGAGCGTCTGGCTGATGAGCGTTTCGGAAAGCGGCCTGACCTGATCATCGTCGACGGCGGTAAGCCCCAGCTTACGGCCGCTATTAAGCAACTTGATGCGCTTGGCGCGGGCGATATAGCAGTGTGCGGTCTGGCGAAAAGAGACGAAGAGCTGTTCGTGCCATGGCAGGATAGCGGCCCGGTGGTCCTTCCGGGAGGAAGTCCCAGCCTGTATCTAGTGAAGCAGGTACGTGATGAAGCTCATCGTTTTGCCATTACCTTCCATCGTGAATTGCGTGGAAAGGCAATGACCACTAGCATCCTCGATGAAGTGGTGGGCATGGGGCCTAAGCGTAAAAAAGCACTTCTTAGATCGTTCGGATCGTTCGGCGCTCTTCGTGCTGCAACGTTAGAAGAAATTAAACAATCGGGTACCGTCCCTGACCAGGTTGCCGAAGACGTGTATGCTGTCCTTAGGCAATATAATGGGAAAAAGAATGCTGATAACCAGGAATAAGTGCTCAGCCTAGGCGATTTTGTTCGCTCATCTTTCTAGTGATCCTATCGCGTAGCGCACTTTCGTTCAGCTACTTCAAGGGGGAGCTCATGGCTGATATGCCGAATACTGAAGCAACTGATACCGACCAGGTGATTACCGCCAATAGTGGCCCCGATGTTGTCATCATCACAGGTATGAGCGGTGCTGGTCGAACTGAAGCGATGCATACCTTTGAGGATCTGGGGTATTTCTGCATTGATAATCTTCCGCCATCGCTCATTATGAACATGATCAGCTTGGCTAGCTTGCCTGGCCATAGCGAAATAGGTCGTAAGTTGGCGATCGTATGCGATGCGCGTAACCGCGAGTATTTTAAACAGCTGGTGGGCGAACTTGCCAATATGGAAGCGGCGGGTATTACATTCCGGATCATCTTCCTTGATTCGCGCGATGAGGTGCTCATTGCGCGCTACAAGGCGTCGCGCCGTCGACACCCATTGTGCGTGAATAATTCCCGCTCCATCGCGCAGGCGATATCCTACGAGCGTAAATTGATCCAAGAACTACGCGATGTGGCGCATTCGTATATCGATACGAGCGATATGAAGCCACGTGAATTGCGCGAAGCGCTGCGTGTTCTCTATTCGCAGGAGACCGACAAGGACGGCATGAACGTCGTCGTGTATTCGTTCGGCTTCAAGCACGGTGCTCCCCTCGATGCGGATATCGTCATCGATGTGCGCTTTCTGCCTAATCCGTTCTATATTCCTGAACTGCGCGGCCTAACCGGACTCGATGCCCCGGTGGCTGATTATGTGCTGGGCCGGGAGGAAACGCATGCGTTCCTGAAGTCTTGGGAAGATCTTCTCAATTGCGTTATGCCCGGCTATGTTGCCGAAGGTAAGCAGCATCTTGCGATCGGGGTCGGTTGTACGGGTGGTCAGCATCGTAGTGTGGTGCTGGCGGAAAAGACCGCTGCGCTATTGCGAGAGCAGGGGTATAACGTACGCGCTTATCATCGCGATATCGCTCTGGCTGATACGAGCAAGGGGGCTACCAAATGAGCGCCTTACCGATAGGGGGCCACTCGGAGCACGGGTTCCGACTCGATCCTTCTTCGACCCAGGCGTTCCGTGCGGTAGGAAGCTCCCTGAAGCGCAAGTTGCCTTTGGTATTCGATGAGGTCGACCCTACAAAACTCAAGGCGGTCGTTATCGGTGGAGGCACCGGTGCACCGGTGTCTATTCGCACGCTTCTCGCTTTAGGGGTGCAGACATCAGCTGTCGTCGCCATGGCTGACGACGGGGGATCGACGGGTATCTTGCGCGAAGAGGCCCATGTCACTCCACCGGGAGATATTCGCAAGTGCCTTGCTGCTTTCGCCTCTGACCCTGATGATCCGCTTACCAAAGCGTTCAAGTACCGATTCGATTTCGCGCGCAATCATACGCTGGGCAATCTTATGCTCTCCGCCCTTGAGAACGCTACCGGTTCGTTCCCTGAGGCGATCAAGATCTGCGGCCAGCTGTTGGGTGCCAAGGGGCGTGTGTATCCCTCAACGCTCAATAATGTAACGCTTTGTGCGCGCACCCAGGATGGACGTGTGCTGCGTGGCCAGTCGCTCGCATGCAAATCTTCCACTGCGCTTGAGCAGGTCTGGCTCGAATCTCCTGATGAGTGCCTGCCTTACATGGAGGCTATACGGGCTATTCGCCAAGCTGATATCATCGTGCTCGGTCCGGGATCGCTTTTCACGTCGATCATTCCGAACCTGCTGGTTCCGGGTATTGTCGATGCGATATCTCAATCTAATGCTCGTACGGTGTTCGTCTGTAGCCTTGCCGACCAGCAGGGGGAAACGTGGGGGCTTTCAGCTCGTGAACATGTGGAGGCGCTTCTGCGTCATGGTATGCGCGGTTGCCTTGATTATGTATTGATCCACAGTGCGGGCAAGCCGAAGAAATCGCGTTTTACAACGGATGCGTTCGAAGCGGTTGCGGGATCTGCATCTCAGGAGAGCGCCATGATGGAGCTGCGTGATGGCAAGAGCTTGCCTGCGCGGGTCAAGATCCGTTCGGTGAAGATCTCTCAAGATGATGTCGATGCCATCCAGGCGCAGGGACCTGTGGTGCTGTTGCGTGACATGAAGGATCCCGAACGTCCGACATGGCATGATCCTACCGCTTTGGCCGATGCGTTCATGGGGGTGTTCAAGCTTTGTCATTCACGACAGAGGTAAAAGAGGAGCTCTCTCGCGTAGAGCCGATATGCTCGCATTGCGATGCTGCAACACTTGCTGCGCTCATTCGCATCGAGGGTACTATTTTTGTGAACGGACCAGGGCGTTATCGTCTTGAGATCTCAACCGATGTACCTCAGGTCGCACGCTTCATCATTCGTGCGCTTCATGGGATGTACGCTCTTAAAACCGATCTGACCATGCGTCGTAGCGTGCTTCATAAAACTCCGAATTGGCTCATCGATGTACCGACGCAGCCGGGGCTCACTGAGGCGTTGCGTGATCTAGGTGTGCTGAATGATGAAGGTCTGCAGCGCGGTATCGATCCGACTTTGGTTCAGAAATCATGCTGTGCTTCGGCGTACTTGCGAGGGATCTTCTTGGGGAGCGGTTTCATTTCGAATCCACGAGGCGATTTCCATTTTGAAATTACGGTCGAATCGCAACCTATAGCGCGCGATATCGTCGATCTGCTCGTAAAGAAGGGCATCAATGCGAAGATCGTCGAGCGCCGCAATACCTATACGGTGTACCTGAAGAGCGGGGCGGCCATTTCATCGTTCCTTGCTTTTGTGGGTGCGCATCAAAGTGCGCTTAAGATGGAGAACGAGCGGGTCATTAAGAGCGTACGCAATGATGTGAACCGCCGCGTTAATGCTGAAATAGCCAATCAGGCCAAGACAGCCGAGGCCTCGGTCGAACAGGTGCAGGCCATTCGCACGTTGCTCGATCATCGTGACATCAAGTCGTTGCCGCGTGGCTTGCAGGAATACATTCAATTGCGTGTTCGATATCCTGAGGCAACATTGAAAGAGCTGGGAGAACGGGCGAACCCGCCATTATCGAAATCGGCCATCTATCATCGGGTCCGACGCATCGAGCAAATGGCTCGCGAGGTCTCTCAATCAAGGTAAATCGTATCGGGGAGTTCTGAGCCTTACTAGGGGAAGAACCGCATAGAACAATGATCGCAATATTGTTCGTTGATCGTAAAAAAGCCGCACCCGATTCACGGATGCGGCTTTTCAGTGTTCGCAGTACAGGTGAACTAAGCGTTCTTCGCCTTAAATGCCTTCCAGATAAGAGCAGCGATAGCAGCGCCTACCAGGGGAGCGACGATGAATACCCATGCCTGAGACAGGGCGGTCATGTCGCCGTTGAAGGCCATCATGAGAGCGGGACCAAAGCTGCGAGCAGGGTTGACGGAGGTGCCCGTCAGCGGAATGCCCATGATGTGGACGAACGTAAGGGACAGGCCGATGATCAGACCCGCATAAGGTGCGGTCTTCTCATTGGCGGTAGAACCAAGAACGACCAACACGAAGATGCAGGTCAGGATGATCTCGACGACAAGGGCGCCAACAACGGTGAGCTCGACGGCCGATGCGGCATCGAAGCCATTGCAGCCTAAGCCCGTTGCCAGAACGCCACCCAGGCCGCATTGCGCGATGATGAACATCAGCACTGCAGCAGCTACGATGCCGCCGATGAACTGAGAGATCCAGTAGCCGATCAGATCCTTGCCGCTCAGGCGCTTATCAAGGAACAAGCCAAGCGATACTGCGGGGTTGATGTGGCACCCTGATACATTGCCGATGACGAACGCCATTGCAACGATGGAAAGACCGAAGGCAAAAGCGATACCAAGGGTTCCGAGCGTTGCGCCTGCAACAGCAGCACTGCCGCAACCGAACAGGGTAAGCACGAACGTGCCGAATGCTTCGGCAGCGTATTTCTGTGCAGAAGATGCTTCCATTAATTCTCCTTTTCATAGGGTTTAACAGCGGATTTACGGGGGAATTGACTTCCATTGCCGTAAAAGCACCTGATGAAGAATGAGGGAGCGGGGTTGTAGTGTCAACGGTGTTCAACTAATAGTTGTGTGTGGACTGCAGGAGGGTGATCTAAGCAGCATGAGTTGATGTGGGATAATCGTCGCAATGATCCACGAAGAAGGGATGCATGATGATCAATAGGTTCTGCAAACACCATTTATGGGAAGTGACCCAGCAGTTGGCAGCAGTGGCGCAGGGGCGTGCAAGCGCTGATGTGGTGATACAAAACGCCAAGTTGGTCAATGTGTGCACTCACGAGATCCAAGATTCCATTGAGGTGGCTATAGTAGCTGGTCGTATAGCGTATGTGGGTGAGAGCGCGCATCACTGCATTGGCGAAACGACGCGAGTCATCGACGCGGAAGGTTGTTATATTGCTCCAGGTTTTATGGATGGGCACATTCATGTTGAGTCGTCGATGGTCGGTGTCGCGCAATATGCTCGTGCGACAGTCATTCACGGAACGACCGGCATTTATATGGACCCCCATGAGATCTGCAACGTGCTGGGTCTTGAGGGAGTGAAACTTATGGCGCGTGACGCACAGCGCGTTCCGCTTAAGGTCATGATCACCACTCCTTCCTGTGTGCCCGCAGTACCTGGATTCGAAGACACGGGATCCTCTATTGATGCGAATGATATTGCCGATACCATGCAATGGGAAAGCGTGGTGGGTCTTGGTGAGATGATGAACTTCGTCGGCATCGTGAACGGTGACGAACAGGCTCATGCAGAAGTTGCAGAAACTTTGAAGGCGGGTCGTGTCGTAACGGGGCATTATTCTGTTCCGGAAACCGATAAGGGCCTGAACGCTTATATCGCATCGGGTGCTCGATGCTGTCATGAATCAACGCGGGCAGAAGATGCGCTCGCCAAGATGCGTTTGGGTATGTATGCGCAGTTCCGAGAGGGAAGCGCTTGGCATGATCTTCATCAATTGGCGCCAGTGCTTGCTTCAGGTGAAGTGGATGCGCGTTTCGCCATGCTGGTCAGCGATGATGCCCATCCGTATACGCTATTGAACGACGGTCACCTTGACTATGTCGTTCGTCGTGCAATCGAGGAGGGTGTCGATCCCATCACCGCTATTCAGATGGTCACCATCAATTGTGCTACGTGCTTTAAGGTCGATGACGATATGGGGTCCATTGCTCCGGGCAAATGCGCTGATATCGTGTTCCTGCGCGATCTTGAATCGGTCGAGGTCGTTCGCGTGTTGATCGATGGCGAAATAGTAGCAGAACAGGGGCGTTCGCTCTTCGATCCTGAACTGTTCTCTTATCCTGACTGGGCACTTCGTTCCATGCACGTGAAGGATCCCATTACCCAGGAATCGTTCGTGCTGGCACCAGAGGGGATCGATCCGCAAGCGCAAGAAGTACAGGTGCGCGTCATTGAAGTAATGGGTGGCACAGTACCTGATAACGAAGTGTATATGATGGTTCCCGTTCGTGAAGGGCTTATCGAGAGCAATGTCGATCTTGATGTGCTGAAGGCGTTCGTCTTCGAGCGTCATCACGAAACAGGCCATGTCGGTTGTGGTTTGGTGAAAGGGTTCGGTATCAAGCGGGGCGCTATGGCGTCGACGGTCGCTCACGATGCGCATAATCTGCTTGTCATCGGCACCAATGATGCGGATATGACGTTGGCGGCAAATACGCTCATCGAATCCCAGGGTGGATTGGTCGTGGTTGCGGATGGTCAGATCCTCGGTCATGTGGAATTGCCTGTTGCCGGCCTGATGAACAGTATTTCGGTCGAAGAAATGGCCCAGAAGGTCCACTGCTTGGAAGAGGCATGGAAAGAGATCGGCTGCACCATGCCCTCGCCCTTTATGACCATGGGTCTTATTCCTCTTGCGTGCATTCCCGATCTTCGTTTGACCGATCGCGGGTTAGTCGATTGCAATACGTTCGAGTTCGTCGACTTGATCATTGGGTAATGGCACTGAAATGAGCAGGTCACAGGGCAGCGGCAGGATGAACGAGTTCATTGACGCCTAATAGCGCTGCATTAATTAAAAGAGCTCATTTATCGTTGCGCACATGACATTGTTGAGCGTTATTGCAAGACAGTGTCTTTTGCGTGATAGAATAGTTTATGTCAATAAACATACGTGCGTTTCGTATGTTCAAAACGTTAATAATCTGTGAAAGGGGAGCCCTATGGCAACCAAGGTTGGTATCAACGGCTTTGGCCGCATTGGCCGACTTGTCTTCCGAGCGATGGAGAAGGATCCTGCTTTTGATATCGTGGCTATCAACGATCCGGGTAGCATTACCGGTGCGGCGCATCTTCTCAAGTACGACTCCATCCATGGGCGCGTATTCGATGAGGTCGTCGTTGATGGCGATTCCATCATCGTCGATGGCAGGATCGTTCGCGTTCTGTCCGATCGTGATCCACTCAATCTTCCATGGGGGGATCTGGGTGTAGAGCTGGTCATCGAATCGACTGGTTTCTTCACTGATGCCAACGCTGCTCATAAGCACATTGAATCTGGTGCGAAGAAGGTCCTTATCACGGCACCTGCCAAGAACGAAGACATCACCATCGTTATGGGCGTTAACGACGACCAGTACGATTCTGAAAAGCATCACATTGTCTCCAATGCTTCCTGCACCACTAACTGCTTGGCTCCTTTTGCAAAGGTCCTAATGGACAACTTCGGTATCAAGCGCGGTTTCATGAATACCATCCATTCTTATACCAATGACCAGAAGGTCCTCGATCAGTCCCATAAGGATCTGCGTCGTGCCCGCGCTGCGAACCTTTCCATGATCCCTACTACGACGGGTGCTGCTCGCGCGGTTTCTTTGGTTCTTCCTGAATTGAAGGGCAAGCTCGATGGCTTCGCTACGCGTGTTCCCACTCCCGATGGATCCATGGTCGATCTGACGGTCGAACTTGAGCGTGAAGTAACCGTTGAGGAAGTGAACGCTGCTATTAAAGCCGCTGCTGAAGGCCCCATGAAGGGTATCCTCGCGTACGTTGAAGATCCGATCGTTTCCATGGATATCGTGGGTGATCCCCATTCTTCTTTGTTCGACAGCAAGCTCACGATGGTTCTCGGCGGTGAGGGCAACCTGGTCAAGTGCGTGTCATGGTATGACAACGAATGGGGTTACTCCAACCGCGTAAAGGACCTTGCAAAGATCATGCTCTAGGACAGAGCTGACTTCGATCAAAGGACTATTCGTAAACAGCCATATAAAAGAGAGTCTCAGGTAGGGACTCTCTTTTTTTGAAGAGAAAGGTGCGTTATGAGCAAGGTAAAGACTTTAGCTGACGCAGATGTTAAAGGTAAGCGCGTTCTGTGTCGCGTCGATTTCAATGTGCCGCTTGCTGACGGTGTGGTAACCGACGATACGCGTATTCAAGCCGCGATGCCGACCATCGATTACCTGGTGGAACACGGGGCGAAGGTGGTGCTGTGCAGCCATTTAGGACGTCCTGAAGGTACGGGTTATCAAGAGGAGTTCTCGTTGGCTCCGGTTGCGAAGCATCTCTCTCAGGTTCTTGGTAAGACGGTTCATTTTGCGACCGATACGATCGGAGAATCAGCGCAAAAGGTCGCTTCGGAGCTTTCCGATGGCGAGGTGGCTTTGTTGGAGAACCTTCGTTTCGATAAGCGTGAGAAGAAGAACGATCCTGACTTCGCTCAAGCGCTCGCATCGCTTGCCGATGTGTATGTGAATGATGCGTTCGGCGCAGCTCATCGTGCCCATGCTTCGACGGCCGGTGTTGCAGCTTATTTGCCTGCATATGCGGGTATGTTGATGGAAAAAGAGGTTGGAACGCTTACTTCGATGCTTGATGACCCGCAGCATCCGTTCGTTGCTATTCTGGGTGGCTCGAAGGTCTCCGATAAGGTCGCCGTTATCGATGCGCTCATTGATAAGTGCGATACGCTCATCATCGGTGGCGGCATGTGCTTTACGTTCCTCGTTGCACAAGGCCACACCGTCGGCGCATCTTTGATGGAATCCGATTGGGTGGAACGCGCTGCGGCTATGCTCGAAAAGGCGAAGAGCAAGGGCGTATCCATTCTTCTTCCGACTGATGTGGTGTGCGCTGATGCGTTCGCCAATGATGCCCGTACGGTAACATGTGGGGTCGATGCTATTCCCGATGATATGATGGGCTTGGATATTGGTCCTGACACCACTGCCGCGTATGCTGATGCTATCGCTTGTGCGAAGACGGTCTTTTGGAACGGTCCTATGGGCGTGTTCGAAATGTCATCGTTCGAGGCGGGTACGAAGGGCGTTGCCCTAGCGGTGGCTGCCAACAAGCTAGCTGACACCATTATCGGTGGCGGCGATAGCGTTGCTGCAGTGAACAAGTTCGATCTGGCAGATCAGATGACCTTTATTTCCACTGGTGGCGGTGCGTCCATGGAACTGGTCCAAGGTGAAGCATTGCCGGGCGTTGAAGCACTGAAATAGGAGGCTTACATGCGTACGTACCTTATGGCGGGAAACTGGAAGATGAACAAGACCGTTCCCGAAGCGGTCGTGCTATCGCAGCAGCTATGCAACCAATACAACCGCAATTGGGATGATGTCGATATCGTTCTCTGCCCTCCGTCGATCGACCTTAAGTCGGTGTATACCGTGCTTGATTTTGATAAAACGAAGATCGCACTTGGCGCCCAGAACGTTCATTGGGAAGAGTCCGGCGCTTATACGGGCGAGATCTCCATTCCTATGATCAAGGAGGTCGGTTGCGAGTATTGCATCGTGGGTCATTCGGAGCGTCGTGAGATGTTCGCTGAAACGGATACTACGGTGAACCTGAAGGTGAAAGCATTGGTCGAAGCCGGTATTGCGCCGATCGTATGCGTGGGTGAATCGCTTGCTATGCGTGATTCGGGCGATTACCTTGGTTATGTCACCGCTCAGGTCCGTGCTGCGTTCGCGGGGCTCGATTCGATCGATATGAAACGTGTCGTTGTGGCCTATGAGCCTATTTGGGCCATTGGTACTGGTCGAACCGCAACGCCTGAGCAGGCGGAAGAAGTGTGCGCTGCCATTCGCGCCGTGCTCGAAGAACAGTTCGATGGCGAAGTTGCGCAGAACTGCCGTGTTCTGTATGGCGGCTCGATGAATGAGGGCAATGTTGAATCACTGCTTGCCCAGCCTGATATTGATGGTGGTCTCATTGGCGGTGCAGCCCTTAAGGCAGATTCTTTCCGTCAGCTCATTGAGGCGGCTCATAACGCTGAGTAGCCTGGCTCGTTCGTTTTGCGGATGCTTCGGGGGCTGCAAGGGCATTGTGATGGTCGTTCGCGGGCCTCGTACGTTGTAAAAGAGCTTTTCTTGAAGGGGTGCTGGCGTTGGTCGGCACCCCTTTGTGTTTTAAGATCCTGCGTATGTTTCGGGGTACATCGCGCAGCGTGTCGAGAAGGGCCGGATATAAAGGCTGTGTTGGTAGTATCCCCTTAAGCGTTGGGGGTTTGCGATCGGGAGCATTTCAAAAATGCTGTTTTCTTGAAATCTCAGAATATAGCGAGTGGGTGCTTGTCAAGTTCTATTGTTGTTCTATAATTTGTAGCTTGTGTAGTTATATTCGTAGATAAGGAATTTACGTTGTCTATCGTAGCGATCATCTTTACGGTTCTGCTCGTTCTATCAGGCATTGGCCTGATTGTTTTCGTTCTGCTCCATTCTGGTAAGGGAACGGGCTTGAGCGATGTTATTGCAAGCCAGGTTTACAACAATCAAACGGGTACCGGTACCGTGGAAAAGAACCTCGATCGAATCACGATCATTCTTGCGGCGGTCTTCTTGGTATCGTTGGTCGTACTCATGGTGGTCTATCCTCAGGGAACGATCGGCTAGGTTGCCAAAAACTTTGAAAAAAGTTCTTGCAACTCTCCTTGGTTCTGATAATATATTTTCCGCTGCAAGTCAGCAGCCCTTAAGCAAATAGCTTAAGTATCACGTCGGAGTGGTGGAACGGCAGACACGCTAGCTTGAGGTGCTAGTGCCTAACTATACGGGCGTGCGGGTTCAAATCCCGCCTCCGACACCAGCTAAAAAATGAGCCCCAATCTTGGGGCTTTTTTAGTGCTCTGAATTGAATCGATGCGCCGGGTCTTATTTCATGAGAAGTTTCACCAGCTTCATCTTCGCAGAACTGAATGGCGGTACGCGTACGGGTATTTCGATCAAGGTGGATTTCTTCAGGGTCGATTTATAGTGCGTAAAACAATCGAATCCTGCTTTACCGTGATAGGAGCCCATTCCTGATTCGCCAAAGCCTCCGAATCCCATATGGTTGTTCGCTAAATGAATGATGACATCATTGATCGTGGCCCCACCAAAAGGAACCATGGAAATGATCTGCTCCTGTACGATTTTGTTCTCGGAAAAGATGTAGCACGCAAGGGGACTGGGAAAGCTTCGGACGATCTTCATTGCTTCATCAAGTGTGCGCCAGGTAATCATAGGCAGCACAGGACCGAAGATCTCTTCGCCCATAACGGGATCATCAAGAGTCACGCCGGTTAAGACGGTAGGCTCTATCTTCAGGTTTTTCCGACAACGTTTTCCGCCGAGGGCTATGGTCGCATCAGGGTTGCGCTCGTCTATGAGTTTGCATACGCGCTCAAAATGATGGACGTTGATCATATGCGGGTACTCATCGTTTTCGATGATGTTGGCTCCGTAATACTTATGCAGCCAGATATCGAGTTCTGCTACGAATTCATCAAGCACTGATTCGTGGACCAGAAAATAATCAGGTGCTACGCAGGTCTGTCCGGAGTTGATGCATTTGCCCCAGGCGATACGTTGTGCCGCTCGTTTTATGGATGCGTCTTCCGCGATGATGCACGGGCTCTTACCGCCAAGTTCGAGCGTGACGTCAGTCAAGCTCTCTGCGGCAGCATGCATGATCTGCCGTCCGACACGGGGGCTTCCAGTGAAGAAGATCTTGTCGAAACGGGTCTGAAGGACCAATTCGTTCATTAAGCCGCCACCAGGAAGGCAGCGGACCAGGTTCTTGTCGAACACTTCATTGCAAAGTTCTTGCAAGAACGCGCTTGTCGCAGGAGAGGTCCGTGAGGGCTTGAGTACGACGCAATTGCCCGCGGTAAGCGCATCGACTATGGGCACGAGAGCAAGCTGAAGCGGGTAGTTCCAAGGGGAGAGCACCGCGACGACACCGTATGGTGATGGGTGTACTTTCGAACTGGAGGGAAAATGCGCAAGAGGTGTTGCGACACGACGGGGTTTCGCCCATGCGTAGAGCTTACTTAGGCAGAGGCGGATCTCATCGTACACGATGCCTAGTTCGGTCGCATATCCCTCGAAATCTGCTTTGCCGAGGTCTTCATGTAGGGCGGCAAGCGCTTCACCTTCATGCTTTTTGAGATATGAGCGCAGCGACTGCAGTACGTTTCGTCTGAAGTGGAGCGGCAATGTTGCACCGGTATCGAACCAGGCGTGCATGGAATCGACGGCTGCCTGTATGTCAGCGGCGCACGTGTATTCGGAGCTGCAAGGGCTAGGCGAGATAATAGCCGAATCATCGGGACGTGTCGTGGTCATGAAAGGAGCCTCCAGAATCAAGGGCACCATTGGCGGTGGTTCATTTGTTGCAAAGTTCAACATCATCGTAGCGCGTTTGTTCAGGGGGTCAACGAACAAAGCCGTAACACTTTTCGGGGGATTCTAAAAGCCCTGCACCGCATAGCGAATAATACCGAGCCATTGACCATTCTGAATATGTTGCGTGTTGGCTAGCGTGCTACTGTTTTTAGGCGCGAATAAGACAGGAGAGGTGCGAGTCGAACAGGAGCCTGTATGTCTTTCGAAGAATTAAAAGCAGCAATGCCGAAAAGCGATGCGTTAGCGCCTGCAGAAATCGAAGCTAAAGCCGAATCGCTTGGGGTAGCTAAGACTTCAATGAGCTTCAAGCAATCGTTCGTCCTGTCGATAATGGCAGGCTCTTTTATTGCTCTTGGCGCTATGTTCTTCATATTGGTATCGGGCGATCCTGGATTGCCCTTTGCGGTCCAGCGCGTGCTGGGCGGTGCGCTCTTTTCCCTTGGCTTATTGCTCGTGGTGGTGTGCGGTGCAGAACTGTTCACTGGAAACACCATGATCGTCATGACGGCGGCTAGCAAGAAGATCTCTTGGGGCGCGGTGCTTAAGAACTGGGTCATCGTGTTCTTCGGTAATTTCGTCGGGGCTCTTATTATTGTCGCTTTGGTATATCTTTCGGGAGTACACACGATGAATGTCGGAATTGTCGGCAATACGATGGTCAGTGTTGCGGCAGGTAAGATGACACCCGATTGGATCACCCTTTTCGCCAAGGGCATCATGTGTAACTTCTTGGTATGCCTTGCGGTATGGATCGCGTATGCAAGCAAGACGGTCGCTGATAAGACCCTGGGTATCCTGCTTCCTATTGCTGCGTTTGTTGCGTGCGGGTTCGAGCACTGTGTTGCTAATATGTTCTTCTTGCCAATGGGCATCCTGCTCGTATCGGTGGGAATCGTTCCGGCCGGAATCGATCCTTCCGTGCTTAACTGGGGTGCCGCACTGTGGAACTGGAGCGCGACCGTGCCGGGTAACATCGTGGGAGGTGCCCTCTTTGTCGGCATGGCCTATTGGGTCGCCTACCATAAGAAGTCTCAGTAAAAGGGCATCTACGCTTATATAACGCTCTTTGTAAAAAAATGCGCCCGATCAAGGGCGCATTTTTGTTCCGATGTGCATATTGTCGGAACCGTTCTTCTGGTCGGGCTGGTCCTCTATGCGAGAGCAGTTGCAAGTGCTTCTAGCTCTGCCTGAGAAGCGCCGTCAAGGGCGCCGGTGATCGTTACTTCATCTTCAACGAAAGACAGATCAGCACAGGCTTCCAGAAGCCCTTTCATTGCCTTAGTTGCCATGGGTGCCCACGCACCGTTCTGGATGAATGCAACGTGGCGCTTTTGATATTTCTTCTCAACTAGTTCATGGAGGAAGTTCCTCATGGCGGGGAAGAGCGACCCATTGTAGGTCATTGAAGCGCAAACAAGGGTCTTATAACGGAACGCATCGCTGATAGCTGCAGCCTGGTCGCAGCGTTCCAGGTCATACAAGGCAACGGTCGTACCGCGCTGCTTGAGCAGTGCTGCAAGGTCTTCTGCGGCTTTTTTCGTATGTCCATATACCGAAGCGTATGCTATGACCACGCCATCGCATTCTGGTTCGTAGCTTGACCAGGTCTCGTAAAGCGAAAGATAGCTGGCAAGATCGTGATAGAGCATCGGCCCATGGAGGGGGCAAATGGCTTTAATGTCGAAGGCGGTTACTTTTTTCAAAAGGGCCTGCACCTGCTTGCCATATGGCGCGACAATGCCGAAATAGTAGCGGCGCGCTTCGTGGGCCCATTCTTCGTCGGTGTCGAGCGCGCCGAACTTTCCGAACGCATCAGCTGAATAAAGCGTTTTCGTGGCGCTGTTGTAGCTCATCATTACTTCAGGCCAGTGGACCATGGGCGCGAAAATGAACGTGAGTGATTGTGATCCCAATGTGAGTTCATCACCGTTCTTTACCAGCAGGGCCCTTTCTTCGAAGGTCGTTTCGAAGAAGTTCTTCATCATAGCCGCACCCTTGCTGTTCGTGACGATAGTGGCATTGGGATAGGCTTCCATGAATTGCATGATGCTTCCTGAATGGTCGGGCAACATATGATGGACGACCAGGTAATCAGGCTGTTTACCTGCGAGTGCTCGTTCGAGATTACTGAGCCACTCGCGGGAAAAGTGAGCATCGACGCTATCCATTACGGCGATCTTTTCGTCAATGATGACGTATGAGTTATATGACATGCCGTTGGGCACTTCGAATTGTCCTTCGAATAGGTCGATATCATGGTCGTTCACGCCAATGAAGAGAGGGTCGTTGGGTGTCATGGAGGCCTCCTTGCGGATCGCTGGGGGATGGGTATCGATCGAATGAGAACGGTCATTCGGACAGATGCGGAAAGAGCTCATCACTGTCAAGCCAGATGGTGAACGGTCCATCATTGGTAAGATCGACGCTCATGTAGGCGCCGAACCAACCGGTTCTTACGGGTACGCCATTGTTTTCAATGAGGGTCCCGAAATATTCGTAGAGCGCTTCTGCTTGCTGAGGGGCGGCACCGCGGGTGAAAGAGGGGCGGTTGCCTCGTTTGCAATCGGCGTACAGCGTGAATTGGGAGACCAGCAGCACGCTTCCTTGGACATCTAAAAGCGATAAGTTGGTCTTTCCCTGTTCGTCTTCGAATATGCGCAGTTTGCTGATCTTCGCCCACATGGCCTGCGCGATCTCTTCGGTGTCGTTCGGCCCGATGCCTAACAGGATCACGTAGCCGCGATCAATGGATCGAGCGGGTTCCTGTTCGGTCGAGACCTGGGCTGATGATACTCGTTGTATCAATGCGCGCATGGGCGTCCTCCTTGTCGAAAAAGTTGCGACCCCCTGTTTTGCCAATGGCGATCAGGGTAGCCGTGATCGCTCGTAGTTGTTCGCGAAGCAAGCGGTCAAGCGCAGTTCACGTGCTAGTTTACGGTATTATGAGGGTATCACTGCATGGCATTGCCCATGTAGGTTTTTTGCCGAAAGGGGGTTTCATCATGCTTCATCCGACCATTCAGGCGTATTGTGAAGAAGATGTGGTGGATATTCGCGGGTTCGATCGTTCGGAACTTCTTGAAGCGGATGAGGGCCGCTTCGTCGTGAGGGCATATCCTGGTAAGGATTGCGGTAACAATATTGGTACCGTACACGGGGGGTTCCTGTTGGCGCTGGTCGACATCGTCGGTGCGGGCGCGATCGATACGCTTGGACGAGAAAATGCCACTATGTCGATCACGACTAACTATCTTCGCCCTGTTCATGTTGATGATGAATACATCGATGTGATCGGTACGGTGCTCAGGGCCGGTCGTCGTGTGGGTATCTCAGAAGTTGAGATCCGCCGTCCGCAAGGGGAATTGGCGCTTAAGGCCACGGTGACGGTTTCGCTTATGGATAGCCTTATCGTTGAATTGGATCGCTTTTAATTCTTTGTTACGTATTTCCGCGAGTAAGACCTTTGTTCGCTATGGTGTGTTGGTACAACATCATGCGTTCTGCGTAGCGTGCGCATTTATGAAGGAGGACATTCGTGGCTCACGTAAATGAAAACTATGCGAAATTACCCGGTAGTTATCTTTTTTCCACTATCGCCCAAAAGACGGCGGCTTTTTCGGAGGCTCATCCTGAGGTCGATCTGATCAAGATGGGTATTGGCGATGTGACGCGCCCCTTGGCTCCTGCGGTCGTGGAAGCAATGCATGCGGCGGTTGATGATCTTGCTCGCGTGGATACCTTTCAGGGCTATGGACCAGAACAGGGTTATGGCTTCTTGCGTGATGCTATCGCGGAACATGATTTTCAGCGCCGCGGGGTAGCGATCGACGCAGATGAGATATTCGTCTCCGATGGTGCGAAATCTGATTGCGGCAATATTGGCGATGTGTTGTCCGTTGATAATGTCATCGCGGTATGCGATCCGGTATATCCCGTATATGTCGACACCAACGCAATGGCGGGTCGTGCGGGCGAATACGATGAAGGGGCGCAAAAGTGGACCAACATCTACTATATGCCCACGACTGCGGAAAACGATTTCGTCCCCGCGCTGCCCACGACGCCAGTCGATGTCATCTATCTGTGCAGCCCGAATAACCCGACTGGCACGGTTCTGAATGCCGAACAGCTGAAGGCATGGGTCGACTATGCTAACAAAAACGGTTCCATCATCATGTTCGACGCGGCGTATGAACGCTTCATCACAGAAGAAGACATTCCTCATTCTATCTACGAGATCGAAGGTGCGCACACGTGCGCTATCGAGTTCCGTTCGTTCTCTAAGACCGCGGGTTTCACGGGTGCGCGTTGCGGATACACGGTGGTTCCGAAGGCGCTCGTGCGTGATGGGCAGAGCTTGCATGCATTATGGAACCGTCGTCAGTGCACTAAGTTCAATGGCGCTTCGTATGTCATTCAGCGAGGAGCGGAGGCGATCTATACACCACAGGGATCCGCGCAGATCGATGAGACCATCGAATATTATCGGAAGAATGCATGTGTTATCAAAGAAGGGCTTGAGCGCGCAGGTCTGAGCGTATATGGTGCTGTAAATAGTCCGTATGTGTGGTGCAAGACCCCTGATGCTATGGGTTCTTGGGATTTCTTCGAGCTGCTTTTGGAAAAGGCACACGTCATTACAACGCCAGGTGCTGGATTCGGTCCATCCGGAGAGGGTTATATCCGTCTCTCCGCTTTTGGGGACGCCCAGGCTACGAAGGAAGGTGTCGCACGAATAGAGAACATGATGGCAAGTAGGTAGTAATGTATGGATTAAAGACCGAAAGTAGTTTTGATGCTGCTCATTTTTTGACCGATTATCACGGCAAATGCGAGAACCTTCATGGGCATCGCTGGCGCGTGGTCGCGTACCTTTCCCAGGAAACGCTGTGGAGCGAGGGTACACATAAAGATATGGTCATTGATTTCGGTGAATTCAAGCAGGTATTGCGGGCGCTTACCGAAGAGCTCGACCATTCTTTTATCGTAGAAGAGGGGTCGCTCGCGCCTGAGACGCTGTCGTGCCTGGAGAAGGAAGGCTTCGTTCTTTCAATGATGCCGTTCCGTACTACGGCCGAGAATCTGGCTCGCTATTTTTACGATCGTCTTGTTGAGCACGATCTGCCAGTTTCGCAGGTCGAAGTGTATGAAACGCCTAATAATTGCGCTATCTACTACGGAGAGCGCGCGTAATGGACGCGGTTACGTTCCCTGTCGTAGAGCGCTTCGTTTCAGTAAATGGTGAAGGGCTGCGAGCAGGACGTCTCGCAGCCTTTATTCGCATGGCAGGTTGCAATCTGGCCTGTTCGTGGTGCGATACTTCGTGGGCGAATGAAGTGGCATGTCCGAGGGATGACCTGCGTGCTGAGCAATTGGTCGAATGGGTAAGCGCAACGTGCGTATCGTGCGTGACGCTTACCGGCGGCGAACCGGCGCTTCAGCCGGGACTTGCGCAGTTGGTGGAAGCGCTCTATACATCGGATACGTGGGGTAATGGTGATGAGCGGATCATCGAGATCGAAACGAACGGATCGGTTGATCTGTCGTATCTCCACGACCTTCGCGTGCGTCTAGGGCAGGAACATGCGTCATCTGCTAGCTCATGCCCCAAAACCGTTGTGGCGTTCACGGTCGATTGCAAGCTGCCCTCTAGTGGCATGGCCTCCGAGATGAATACGGCGAATTATGCGTTTCTTTCTCATGACGACGCTGTGAAATTCGTGGTCGCCTCTCAGGTCGATCTCGAAGCAGCATCAGAGCTCCTGCGTGAGCAGGATCTGTGCGCTACGACCAACGTGTTCTTCAGCCCGGTGTTCAGTTGCATTGAGCCGGCTGATATCGTGCATTTCATGGAAACGAACGACCTGTCCCAGGTGCGTCTTCAGTTGCAAATGCATAAAATAATATGGCCCAATGTTGAAAAGGGTGTGTAACGCACAGAAGCGCACCCGTAATTGGCGGCTGATTTTGCAGCGACGTAGTATTCGATCATGTTCTGTATGCGCTACGATTGAGCATGATCTTGTTGTGTAAGAAGGGAACAGCGTGTCGATCGAAGAGAAAGCATTAGTGCTTTGTTCGGGAGGCGTGGATTCAACTACGCTTCTTGCTATGGCAGTGGAAAAGTATGGTGCGAAGAACACCTATGCGTTGAGTATTTTCTATGGGCAACGTCACGAAAAAGAGATCGAAGCGGCCCGGCGCGTTGCGCAGGCCTACGGCGTTGAACAGCGTTTTCTTGATCTGGCGTCGATATTTGCAGAGAGCGATTGTTCGCTTCTGTCCCATTCATCACAAGAGGTTCCTCGATCGAGCTACGCTGATCAGCTTGAGGGATCGTCGGGTGGCACGGTGAGCACGTACGTGCCGTTCCGTAACGGATTGTTCTTGTCATCGGCGGCTTCAATGGCACTATCGCTGGGGTGCTCCGTTCTGTATTATGGGGCGCATCATGACGATTGGGCGGGAAACGCCTATCCCGATTGTTCGAGAGAATTCGTCGAAGCGATGAATCGCGCCATCGTTGAGGGCACGGGAGCGGAGCTGCGCATGGAAGCGCCGTTCGTAGAGTGGTCGAAGGCCGATATCGTCAAGCGCGGTCTTGCTTTGCAGGTTCCTTACGAGCTTACGTGGTCGTGCTACGAGGGCGGGGATGACCCCTGCGGCGTGTGCGCCACTTGTCTTGATCGTATTCGTGCATTTGAACTGAATGGGGTACAGGACCCCCTGATGAAGTCTTCGGGAAAGGAATAACGGTGCAGAACGTATCGCGCAGCGCAGATCAGGTTTCCGATCTGACTCTTTTGGGATCGCAGGACGTTAAGTATGCGGACGATTATGCTCCTGAAGTGCTGGAGACCTTCGTGAATAAGCATCAGGATAACGACTATTTCGTGAAGTTCAATTGTCCGGAATTCACGAGTCTCTGTCCAATTACGGGCCAGCCTGATTTTGCGACGGTCTATATTTCATACGTCCCCGATGTGCGCATGGTCGAATCGAAGAGCCTGAAGCTGTACTTGTTCAGTTTCCGTAATCATGGGGATTTTCACGAGGACTGCATGAACATCATCATGAAGGACCTCATCGAACTTATGGACCCTAAATATATTGAAGTGTGGGGTAAGTTCACTCCTCGTGGAGGTATTTCCATTGATCCTTATTGCAATTACGGCAAGCCAGGAACGCGGTGGGAACAGGTAGCATGGGATCGTTTGAGAAACCATGATCTCTATCCGGAAAAGATCGATAATCGCTAGAGTCCTCGATCGCAAGATCGCCAGGCGACTGGATTCCTGGATAATGAGGCCGCTAGGTCCTTATTTCCTAAAAGGCCGCATCGAATACTTCAGAGAGCTCTATCTGCTCATTGCCGTGGCATAGCTCTCTCACCTTTTTAAGAAGAGGCTCCTGCGTTCCTTCCAACATGCGTAGCACTAGGTGCACCGTGTCGGTGTAGGTGGTCGATATCGTTTTAGCCTGTTCGTCAGCGGCGATACGTACCATCTGGTCGTAGAGCTGATAAGGGATCGTGAGGCTTATATCGATGCAGCGAGAGATGGTCACTAAGATCGCTGCTTCGATCGCTGCTTCGATCGCTGCTTGAGTCGCCTGAGTGTAGGCGCGCACAAGGCCCCCTGTACCAAGAAGGGTGCCTCCGAAGTATCGGGTAACAACGGCGATGACGTCGGTCAATTCGGCGTGCTGAAGCACTTGTAGCGTGGGTAGCCCTGCTGTTTTCTGGGGTTCGCCGTCGTCGGAGTAGCGAATACGATCAGACGCACCTGATCCTCGAAGGATGTACGCATATACATTATGGCGAGCCATGCGATGCTCCGCTTTGATGGCAGAAAGGAACTCCAGAGCTGCTTCTTCGGTTTCGACATGCGCTATCTGCGCGATGAAACGGCTTTTCTTTTCTTCTATTTCTGCGCTCGCGCATCCTTCGATAGTAAGATATGAGGCCATTGATGTAAGACTCCTTCGCGCAATTGAGGCTGTTAGCATTGTATCGCTTTGCGGCTTAGCAGCGGACATTCGGTTTTAATGATGGTTCGGCTTGGACGATGTTCGAACGACTTCTGCGAATGGTATGCTACAGACATTTACGAAACCTATAGAGAGGATTTTCGTGTCCGATCAATATATCCCACAAGATCAAACGTCATCTTCCCCTCGAGAGCGCAAGGTCATCGATGATGAAGAGCTCAAGCGCATGATGAAGGCTGCCGAGCCTTCGTTCATGGAAAAATACGGGTCCAATCTTGTTACCTATGCGCTTATCGCGATCAATGTAATAGTGTTCATCGTCGAAATGCTGGCATCAGGGTTCCGCACGTCCATATCTACTCAGGTGCTCTATGAAATGGGTGCTATGTTCGCGCCTGCTATTGCATCGCCTCTGGATTGGTACCGCTTTGTGACGCCCATGTTCTTGCATGTTGACGTGATGCATCTGCTGTTCAATATGGCGGCACTGTTCAGCGTGGGATATTTACTGGAGCGTATATTGGGTCGCTGGAACTACCTGCTCTTATATTTCATCGCGGGAATAAGCGGCAATGTGCTGTGTTATGCCGTTGATATGTATACGGGTGAATTCGTCGTGAGTGCGGGTGCGTCTACGAGCGTATTCGGTTTGTTCATTGCTGTAGCACTGCTTGGGGTGCTTTCAAAGCACAACCGAGGATTTCTCCTTCAATACAGCAAAGGGATGCTTGCGGTGATCGGAGTGAATATCCTGTATACGCTCCTTAGCCCTGGCGTATCGGTTTTCGGGCATTTGGGTGGTGCGCTTGGCGGGTTCATCGCTATGTTCATGGTGCCGAGTAAGAACTTACGTGTTCCCACCGTTGTGCGCATTGTGGTGTCGGGTATTTGGGTCGTATTGATAGGATTCGTGCTGGCGAACTCTTTAGGATATGGCCTTCTTTAGAAGCGGAGTGAATTCTTCCTTCGCCAAAAGGGATATGGTCTTCGTTGCACGCGAGATCGCGGTGTAGAGCTGGTGCTGGGCGAGGGGCGTTGCGGGATAATGACCCTCGTTCGCATTGGGAATGATGACGTGGTCGAATTCCAGGCCCTTTGCCAATTTCAAGGTGATAAGAACTACACCATGATCGGGGAGCGTGCTTCCTTGCGCTACATAGGTCAGCTGATCATTTGAAACGATGTCATTCAAGGTACCCCACAGATCACGAGCTTCTTTATCGTCGTGGGCAATGACGGCGGTGATACCATCGGCAGTGGATAGATCGGACAGTATGCGAGTGAGTTCCGATCGGCATGCTGCGTCGTCAGGGTATGTTATGAACTCTGGCTTCGTGTCATCGCGTTGCACAGAGGAGATGCGCATGGCGTTCTCTCCTGATGCCAAGGTGGCGAACAGTTCGGTGATAGCGGGCGTCGAGCGATAGCTGGTAAGAAGGTGGCATTCGCTTACGTCACCTCGATGCTGTTCGAACACTGCTTTTACCTCATTGAATGATGAGGCATGTTCGGTGATAGCCTGGTTCTCGTCGCCCAGTAACAGGAAGTGGGCATATTTGTAGTAGCGAGCAAGAACCGCTAATTGGGCAGGGGAGTAATCCTGCACTTCGTCGATCATGACGAATCGCGCATCTTCGTTGCCTAATCCAGTGCAGGCGATCTTCAGATAGAGCCATTCGAGGAAAGATAGGTCATCGATGCCTACGATGCGTTTAGCGATGCGGTCGACGCGGATCCAGTGGTCTAGCTGGATGGTTTCGATCGCTTGCCCGAAACGCAGCTTCAAATACTGGAGCGTATAGGCCTTTGCCTGTTCGTCGGTATCCATTAAGGCAGGTTCGCCGAAAAGCGTTAATTGTTGGTTGTAGCTGAGCGCGTTAACTTCGTCCTGGAACTGCTCGGTGCCGGCCATCTGACCTAAGCGGCTCTCCAAGCGGTTCTCTAGTTCTTCGCGCATCAGGGTGACGAGACGCGGACCGGCGGGAACGTTCTTGTAGCGTGCGGCGATACGATTGATCTGCTGCGCAGTGATGAGCGTTACGCCCTGATATTTGATGTCGCGGAAATCTTTATCCGTAAAGGAAAGGGTTTCGACCGCGTGGTCTATTCGCTCAAGAACATCCATTGAAGTATGGAACGAATTGAAGGTGCGTCCCTCGGGAACAAGACGGCCAGTGAATTCATCCCAGGTAAGAATATGGGGGTTACGTTCTCCCATATCGGGCAATACATTGTCGATGTAATTGCGGAATACGGGATTAGGAGTGATCAGGTACACGTTATTGGGGTCAAGGCTTTCACGTTGCTGATAGAACAAGTAGGCGATTCGCTGCAGCAATACTGAGGTTTTGCCGCTGCCCGCGATGCCGTTCACTAAGAGCGCTGGTACATCTTCGTGGCGAATGATCAGGTTCTGCTCTTTTTGGATGGTGGTCGTGATAGCGTGCATGTGCGAAGATCGCTGGCGCGAAAGAGATGCTAAGAGGAGTTCGTCTTGGATGGCGACCGTGGTGTCGAAGTAGGCTTTGAGCGTATCGTCGGCGATGTCGAATTGGCGACGCAGTTTCATATCTACCTTGATCGTGCGTCCATTGGCTTCGTAAGAAGTGGGTCCATTAGACTGGTTGTAATACACTTCGGCAACAGGCGAGCGCCAGTCCACGACAAGACGATGATAGGTATCGTCGGAGATACCCGCATTGCCGATATAGATCTCTTTGGGGTCGGCGCCGGGCTTGTATTGGAGCACTACTTTAGCGAAGTAGGGCTGAGGTTTGAGCAGCATGATATTCGAGAGCTTGCCCGCATCAGCCTGCTGAAGTTGATTGTATGCATCAATGACGCTATTCATATTCGCATATTCAACGTAGGTTTCCTGCGCTTCACCCTCGCTTGCGAAATTCGAGGCCACTTCATCTGCGGACGCACGCTTGTATTCTTCAGCCGATTCGGCTGTTTCGCGCATGCGCTGCAGTAAACGCTCTTCCATGGAGACGAGCGTTTGATATGTTACTGAAAGGTGAGCTTGTTCGGTGGCAAAAACAGGATCGTTCGATGATTGGGTTTCGGGAGCGGCGTTCTTGTCGTCTGCCATGCGCTTCATCCTTTCCGGAGGGATATCTCTCGTAGCTTCTGTAAGGGAATCGAGTTCGCTGTGCTTATCATGTCAGCGAAAAGCGAACCTTGTTTTTGAGCGTAGGAGCTCATTATATTTCAACAAATGGACATCATGTTCGTTTTGCACGCTCTGATAGCGCTTGTGAGAAGTATTTTATGGAACAGGGGCTGTTTAGGGCATTGTCAGGTTGAATGTTGTGAATCGTTCACGTTTATTTTGTGATGCTTCTTTATAAATAGCGCTACGAATATTACTTATTCCTCATTTGGGAAATACATATTTTGCAATAAGGCATAATGGAATGCGCTCTTTGACGCGCTACAATGCCGAAGGGCCACGTTATTTAGGTCAGATGATCATGATGAAGCACCTGATTCAACATGATCGAGCAGCAAGAAAGGAGGCGCGCGGCGTGAAGAACGTTATGCGACTGTTACGACGTGATTTTACGCGCCTTATCACCGCTCCTTCTGCGCTCATTGTGGTTCTTGCGCTCATTTTCCTACCTTCGTTCTATACCTGGTTCAATGTTGCCGGGTTCTGGAACCCCTATGACAATACGGGTGATCTTCGTGTGTGCGTGGTCAATGAGGATCAGGGTGCAGAATCTGATCTGACCGGTGCGTTGAACATGGGCGACCAGATCACTGAAGAGCTTTCTCATGATACGCAATTAGGATGGGTGTTCACTGATCGCACCGATGCAATGGAAGAGGTGCGTTCGGGTGAGGCCTACGCGGCCTTCATCATTCCCTCGGATTTCTCTCGCGATACCCTCACGGTTCTGACGGGTGATTTTGAGCAACCGCAACTGGAATACTACGTCAATGAAAAAGTCGGTGGTGTTTCGACGAAGATAACCGATACGGGTGCTACGACGCTTGACGAAACGATCAATTCTACGTTCTCATCGACCGTGAGTGCGACGGTGGCGCAAACGCTCGATCAGGCATTCAGAAAGGCGCAATCTGATATCGATCAGGCCCGAAACGGTGCAGCGCAGCAGGTAGGCGAGGTAAGCGAATCTCTCGGTCAAGCGCGCTCGAGTGTCGCTGATCTGAACAATGCAGCGCAGACCGCCTCCCAAAAAGCGCAGAGTGCAAAGGAAACGCTCCAGGCCTCTCAAGGCGATCTGGACACGCTTAGTTCCGAATTACAGCGAGCCTCCGAACTGCTTGATTCGACCCAGAACGCACTCGCGCCTTTCATTGTGTCTCTTATGTCGAGCCTTGATCAGTCATCGGCACTCGCATCCCAGGCGGCGTCGCAGACAAACGCTTCTGTAGGTTCAGTCGCCGGTTCGATATCGCAAGCGCAGGGAACCATAGAAAGTACGGTCGATCAAGGCAAGGCAATGGTGCAGATGAACGAAAGCATCATCGCATCGCTCACGGTGTTCGCGGCAACATTGCCTGATGGGGCCGAAAAGGACGCTTTGAATCAGACGATCGCCACACTTCGCGCACAGAATGAATCCCTTACTACGGGGATCAATGGAGTCGAATCGTCGTATACAAGCATTGCAACGGCGGCGAACGATGTCGCGACCGCTTCTGATGCGCTTAATACTGCCATCCAAGGTAGCCTGAGTGCATCAAGTGATTATCGCCAGGTGCTGACAACTTCAACATTTCCCGCTTTAAACGATACGGCGACGAAGTTATCTTCGGCGACGCACGATCTTTCAACGACGGTATCGAATCAGAAGATCCTCGTTGTGCAAGCCATCGATGTTCTTGATCAATTGATGGGCGCCTTGGCGCAGACCTCTTCGACGCTTGTCGCCACTGATGGGCTCCTGCAGGGTTTTCAGGATGATCTTTCCTCCGTGCAGACCGATCTATCTGCTTTGGGAACTACGAGTCTTCTGCAGGAACTGCTAGGGGAAGAGTCGATAGATTCGGGTAAGGTCGCCGATTTCATGTCGTCTCCTACTCAGATCGAAACGGTATCGCTGTATTCAGTGAATGCGTACGGTAGTGCCATGGCGCCGCTTTTCATGAACCTGACCTTATGGATCGGAGTGTTCATGCTGCTCGTCATTCTTCGCCAGGAAGTTGATGATGAGGGCATTGCGCGCCTTACGGCACGCCAGCGTTACCTAGGCAAATTGCTTTTCTTCGCGGTACTTGCATCGCTTCAGGCGATCGTGTGCTGCACGGGGAACCTGATCCTCGGGGTCGAAGTGGCCAATATCGGATTGTTCTACCTGACGGCCCTCATTGCATCACTTACTTACCTAAGCATCCAATATGGTCTGTCGGTGCTGTTCCAGCATGTGGGTAAGGGGCTGTGCGTTGTATTGATCTTCGTGCAGATCCCGGGGGCGACAGGGTTGTACCCCATTGAAATGACCCCAGCGTTCTTTCAGAGCATATATCCGTTCTTCCCGTTCACCTACGGTATCAACGCCCTGCGTGAGACCATAGCGGGCTTCTATGGCTCGCAGTGGCTGATATATATGGGCGTATTGTTGCTTTTCTTGGGGGTGTTCTTGGCTCTCGGGTCGCTCTTGCGACCGTATTTCGTCAATCTGAACAGAATGTTCGCGCAGCAGATAAAGGAGAGCGATATCTTCAACGGGGAAGAGGCACAGCTTCCGCCTCGTCGTTATCGCTGGGAAAAGCTGTTCGGGGCGCTTTCTGATAAACAGGAGTATCGCGTTCAGATCGTTTCGGCGATCGAAACGTTCTCCCGTCGTTATACGTTGTTCAAGCGCTGGGTCGTGGTCGTTGGTATAGCTGTCGCGTGCGCGAGCGGCATCATTCTGTCGTTGATAGGAGCGGGAAAGGTCCTGATCTTGACGGTATGGCTAGTGTGGCTGCTCGTTCTGCTGTTCACTACTCTTCTCGTCGAACATATTCATGATCGCCTTGAACATGAGAAGTCACTAACCGTGTTGAGCGATCAGGAGCTTCAAGTTCTCTTCAATAACAAGAAAGGCACTAAAGATTCGGACTGCAGGTCTTTGCCGGAAGGCGGGGTGTCATAAATGGGAAGTGCGTTCAAGATCTTCCGCGATGACATAAAGCGCCTGTTCAGTAATGTCGTGTCGGTCATCATTGTTCTGGGCCTGGTTCTTCTGCCTTCGATATTCAGTTGGTATAACGTGCTGGCCTGTTGGGATGTTTTCGCCAATACCGATAATCTGAAAGTCGCGGTTGCGAACACCGATGAGGGATATCTGAGCGATCTAGTTCCCTTGAAGGTGAATATGGGTGAGCAGGTTCTTTCGGCTCTTCTTGAAGATGACGAAATGGAGTGGGTGTTCACTGATGAAGAGGACGCCATTGAGGGTGCTCATTCCGGAAAGTACTACGCGGCAGTCGTTATTCCCCCGAGCTTCAGTAAAGATATGATGACGTTATATTCTCCTGATGTTGAACACGCGAAGCTCAAGTACTACACCAACGAAAAGAAGAACGTGGTCGCGCCTAAGCTTACTGAGCAGGGGGCGGACAACGCGTCGAATAAGATCAATCAAATATTCACTGAAAAGGTAGGGGAGATAGGCCTTAATGTTGCTTCGTCGCTGATCGACTATTCGGATTCAGCCGGCGTTTCAGGCCAGCTTGGTACGCTGGCGAATAATATTCAGTCGATGAGCGCTCGTATGACCCAAGCGTCGCAGGTGGTGTCCGCCTACGCTTCGATCCTCGAATCGACCCGTGGAGTAATTTCTGGTTCGGCGGATCTTCTGTCGCAAACGGGCGCATCGGCGCAGGAAGTGGTGTCTTCAGCGCAAGATAGTATGCAGGCTATTTCATCGCTTTCTGATGCACTCAGCGTTTCAAGTGATGCGCTATCCGAGGCGTTATCGTCGAGTGCGGCGGGATATGAAGGTGTTTCCGGAGCTATTGACACGGCGTTCTCTTCGGCAGATTCGGCTGCTACCACTTCTGCGTCGAGTTTGGAGGCTCAGGCGGATGCGGTGGCTGCGCAGGCGGTTCAGTTCCGCGCATTGGCACAAACGCTCGCCGCGTGCCAGGTGCCGGATGAGTTCCAGGCAACACTCGATTCGCTTGTGGCGCAGTTGGAGTCGTCGGCTGATTCGCAGGAGCGTTTGAGCGAAGGATTGCGAAGCGCAGCTGAAACACTCAGGACGGAAAACAGTACTGCACAGCAGAACCATGCGGTGGTCTCCGATCTTGCCCAGCAGGCCAAGAAGAGCGTTTCCGATCTTTCCCAGGACTATGAAACGACGCTTAAGCCCCAAATGGAAGAGCTGCAGGCGTATGTAAGCGCTAGCTCGACATCGGTATTGGAGAGCGCGACACAGCTTGAATCAGTCGGAAGCGATCTTGCTTCATCGGCGGATTCGCTAGATGCGTCATTGGCGCAAGCGCAGGAGAACCTGAATGCTGCAGCAGATGATCTCCTTGTTTCTGCGGATAAGCTGTCTACATTGAGCACTACCATGAACGAAGCGCTTGCTTCTGGCGATATGGAAAAACTCAAGGATCTTCTAAAGGGTGATCCGACAGAGCTTGCTGCATCTCTTGCTTCTCCGGTCGCCATTGACCGAGTGGCGTTGTTCCCGGCGGACAATTTCGGCTCGCAGATGGCTCCCCTGTATACCATGTTGGGTCTATGGATCGGATCTTTGCTCTTGGTGGTCGCCATTAAGGTAACGGTCTCTCCTAAGGCGCAGAGCGATGCGGGGTACCCTAAGCTCCGCCAGGTGTTCATGGGGCGCTTTATGACCTTTGCGGCGGTATCGCTTGTACAGTCGAGCCTTCTTGCATTGGGTAACATGTTCTTCTTGCAAGTGCAGGTTCAGGAGCCATTGCTTTATTTGCTGTGCTATTGGGTGGCGGGCCTTGTGTTCACCTTCATCATCTACACCCTTGTGGTGTCTTTTGCCAATCTTGGAAAAGCCATAGCGGTATTGTTGCTGATCATTCAAGTTTCAGCGAGTGGGGGGAGCTTCCCCTTGCCGATGCTACCCGATTTCGTTCAGAACCTAAGCCCGTTCTTGCCGGTGACCCATGCGATCGATGCATTGCGTGCCGCCATGATGGGGCTATATCAGGGCGATTTCTGGATACAGCTAGGCTGCTTGCTTGCTTTCACCGTGCCGTTCATCCTTCTGGGCTTTGTTTTAAGGAAGCCGCTCATATCCTTCTTAGACTGGTATGTTCGTAAAGCCGAAGAGTCGAAGCTCATTTCATAGCCGTTCGAGGAAAAAGTTCAAAAGTTCAATATCTGATATAAAAGTTCAATTACAATGAACTTGTTGATGAGAACTCTCGTAAAGCAAAAGTTCAACTTGAACTTTTGAATAAGGCGGATGATATGGGGCAGGATACTTTTGCCTATCGTTTGAAGCAGGCCATGGCTCAAAAGCAGATCAAACAGGTAGATCTGGTGAGTGAGGCTGCGAAACGCGGCGTGAAGCTGGGAAAAAGTCAGATAAGCCAGTATGTCAGCGGAAAAACCGCTCCTCGAAGAGATACGTTGAACTTTTTGGCTGATGTATTAGGGGTAGACGCTTCGTGGCTACAATCGGGTGCTGTATCGGATCTCTCAGCCCGCGAACAGGATCAGCAGCAAATAAGCGATGATCCAGTTGATCTTTTAACAAAGGGGACCGTATCGGACGCGATGCCTGCTCCTACCGTGCAAGCAGGACGTGATGTGGCGGCACGACGCGACGCGTTCTTCGACTCTCCATCCCGCACAAACGACCAGCTAAACACTTCTATGGAAGGTGCTCCAATGCGTGAATTCAAGAAATCATCCAAGCTCGATAACGTTCTTTATGACGTACGTGGTCCCGTTGTCGATGAGGCAAAACGCATGGAGGAATCGGGAACGCGTATTTTGAAGCTCAATATCGGCAATCCCGCTCCTTTTGGATTCACGACCCCTGATGAGGTCATTTACGACATGCGTCAGCAGTTGACTGACTGTCAAGGGTATTCGGATTCAAAGGGCCTCTTCAGCGCACGTAAGGCCATCATGCAGTACGCACAGTTGAAGCATATTCCCAATGTGACCATGGAAGATATCTATACGGGCAATGGGGTGAGCGAACTTATCAATATCTGTATGTCGGCTCTGCTCGACAACGGTGACGAGATCTTGCTTCCGTCTCCGGATTATCCGCTTTGGACCGCATGCGCTACTTTGGCGGGCGGCAATCCTGTTCACTATATCTGCGATGAGCAGGCTGAATGGTATCCGGATATTGATGATATTAAAAAGAAGATAACGGATCGCACCAAGGCGATCGTCATCATTAACCCCAACAATCCTACCGGTGCGCTGTATCCACGCGAAGTGCTGCAGGAGATCGTTGATATCGCTCGCGAGCACCAGCTTATGATCTTCTCTGACGAGATCTACGATCGACTCGTCATGGACGGGGAAGAGCATGTATCCATTGCTTCTCTGGCGCCTGATCTGTTCTGTGTTACGTTCAGCGGCCTTTCGAAATCGCATATGATCGCTGGCTTCCGTGTGGGCTGGATGATCTTGTCGGGCAATAAGGCTGCTGCAAAAGACTATATTCTGGGTCTGAACATGCTTTCCAATATGCGTTTGTGCTCGAATGTTCCCGCTCAGTCCATCGTACAGACCGCGTTGGGCGGACATCAGAGCGTGAACGACTACATTGTGCCCGGTGGTCGTATTTATGAGCAGCGTGAATACGTGTACAACGCCCTTAACGATATTCCTGGCATTAGCGTAGTGAAGCCGAAAGCCGCCTTCTATGCGTTCCCTCGCATTGATGCGAAAAAGTTCAATATCACCAATGACGAGCGTTTCGCCTACGACTTGCTACGCGACAAGAAAATACTGATCGTTTCGGGTAGCGGGTTCAATTGGGAAAGGCCCGATCATTTCCGCATCGTGTATCTTCCTCGTATTGAGATCCTGCAGGATGCGATGGGGAAGTTGGGGGATTTTCTTTCTTACTATCGTCAGTAACCTTCAATACGGCACTGGCGGCATGAGAGGCGCTAGGAGCGCGTGTTCTTCGACTGAGAGATACTTGAGGCGTGGATCGTTCGGTCCGCGCCTTTTCTTTGATGGATGGCGAGAGTCGAATTTGCTCCAGTGAATCAAAAAACCACCCAAGAGGGTGGTGAAAAAGCGAATTTGGAGGCGACGCCCGGATTCGAACCGGGGGTAAAGGCTTTGCAGGCCTCTGCCTTACCACTTGGCCACGTCGCCATTTAAAAAAGCCGGCCGAATGAATATCCTGCCGGCTTTAATGATCAATGGAGCGGACGACGGGGTTCGAACCCGCGACCCCAACCTTGGCAAGGTTGTGCTCTACCAGCTGAGCCACGTCCGCGCGCAAGAAAGTATTATATCGCTTTACGTTCTGAGCGCAAGGGGTATTTCTAGAAAACTTTTTCATCGCTTGAGTAGCTGGTGATTTGCCAGGGGTTTCGGCTCACTAAATGATCTTTAGACGAATACTAAGGTTCAGAGAATGGGAGTTCGTTTGGATATGAGCTGATTGAACAAGAACACCCGATGCTATTGCGAGGAGCGGTGCTCTCATTAGTGCGATCAGCGTGAAAGAAAATGTGGACCAGGAACAAAAAACCACCCAAGAGGGTGGTGAAAAAGCGAATTTGGAGGCGACGCCCGGATTCGAACCGGGGGTAAAGGCTTTGCAGGCCTCTGCCTTACCACTTGGCCACGTCGCCATTTAAAA